>NZ_JBIVDZ010000005.1:822345-880226 GCF_044747345.1 Streptomyces sp. NPDC090088
GGCTATGCTCTTTATCGCATTTCAAAGCTAGGAACAACCCCTCTGAGGTGACACAAGTTCGATCAGGCTGCGTCGGGTACACCGTAACGAATCGCCCTCTGCCGGTAAGCAGTGTCGGTGGGCAGCCTGCGGGTGCGTGCGATCGGCGGCTGTTCTTCTCCGGGGCACTGGGCTGATGGGGTGCCGGTGGCGGACAGGCGTGTCAGTGCGCTGCGGGCGCTGGGGTAGCCGGATTCGGCGGCTTGCCAGTACCAGGCGATGGCTTCGTCGTGGTGCCCTGACTCTTCGAGGATTTCGGCCACGCACAGCTCCGCGCCCAGGTATCCGGCCCGGGCCAGGGGCACGAGCCATGTCACTGCCTCGTCGGCGCGGTCAGCCTGTTGCAGCAGGAGGTCTGCTGCGCGTGCACGAATGGGCCGCCAGCGGATGCATCGACGGCTTCGCCCTGGCCTACCTCGGCATGAAGGACCACCGCCTGCCCGCACCGCCCGCCGACTCCGTCCCTCGCAGTGCAGTTGCCACCTACCCGACCAACTTCGCCGCCATGACCCGCACCCACTTCGGGGCCATTACTACCCGAGGTGAACAGCTCATGCGCAGCGTCCTGCCGATGTACCTGCGCTCCTCCCCGCACTGACGCCCGGCAGCACAGAGTCCCCACACACCGGACAACGCCGGCCTGCCCAGGCGGGGCATCCAGCGCGGCACGCGGCGAGCACCGCGCCCGACGCGTCACTGCTCCCCCCAGGATCAGATGCGGCCGGGTGGCCGTTCCGACCCATGCCACCAAGCCCTGCAGGATCGAATACAGTGGCACGGGCAGGCCACAAAGGCGAGGAGTCTGTCACCCTCTACATCCCGCCGGACTTCTCCCTCTTTGGCCCTCACCTCACCCTTTGTCACCCCGGCTGCTGACGGGCGCCGAGTTTCTGCCGGACACGGCTGATCAGGTCGGCCGACTCTGGCTCGTCGAGTGCCATATCGGTGATCGCCTGGAAGCACTCCTGGTAGCGGTCCAGCAGGCTGTGGTCCTCGCTGCCGATCATGCTGCCAGCGGCGTGCTCCCGATAGAGAAGATCGTCATCGTCGGGAAAGCCGAGCAGGGCAAAGCCGCCCAGGGTGCTGTAGTGCGCTCCTGCCTCGAAGGGCAGCACTCTCACGGAGACCTCGGGGCGATGCCCGAGGCAGAGCAAGTGGTCCAGCTGTTCCTCGAGCACCCTTTTGTCTCCGAGTTGGCGTCGTATGGCTGCCTCGTCCAGCACGAACGTACAGGCTGGCCTGCCCGAGTCGTTGAACATCCGCTGCTGCCGTTCCATACGCAGGTCCACGACTCTCCGGAACCTGCTCTCCTCCAGATCGCGGGGGGCGAGGAGTGCCTCGGCGTAGGCGCGGGTCTGCAAGTGCCCCGGCACGACGACGGGGTGATAAGTGCGCAGAGAATCTGCTGCGCCTTCGTACCCGAGGTACTGGGCGAACTGCGGAGTGATGACCTCGTGATAGCCGGACCACCAGCTCGGTCCCTTGCTGCCCTGCGCGGCCTGCTCCAGATCCTCTATCTGTTCGGGATCGGTCACCTCGTACAGCGTCAGCAGCGC
The DNA here is from genome assembly GCF_044747345.1 of Streptomyces sp. NPDC090088. Lineage (NCBI taxonomy): Bacteria > Bacillati > Actinomycetota > Actinomycetes > Kitasatosporales > Streptomycetaceae > Streptomyces > Streptomyces sp. NPDC090088. Next base: position 823,941 of record NZ_JBIVDZ010000005.1, read on the forward strand.
CCGAAGATCACTGACCGACATGCCGACCGTGCCGGTTTCCATCCGGATCAGCTTGGACGGGGACCACCCGACCCGTTCGGCCACGTCCTGTTGAGTCAGATTCGCACGCTCACGCGCCCGGCGCAGCGCGAGGCGTAGCTTGCGCCGGTTCAAGCTGGGTTCAACCCGATGTGTCATCGTCGCTCCTTCGCCGCGCATGTACCCCGCACCGCACAGAACCAAATAGCCGATGAGCGGAGTGCCAAGCTCCGGGAAGGGGCCCTGTGGGTCTGCACGGGCTGTCCGCCTCGTCCGACGTCACGGTGCGAGCCTGAGTTCCCGAACGGCCCGCCTTTTGCATGTGATCGGAGTGCGGGAGTGCGAAGGCGGTGTGCAACTCACGGAGTGTCCCAAGTGCACGCCGACGCGCGCCGGCAATGGGCCTGCGGCGGCCCCACTCCGGCGTGCCCGGGAACCTGCTGCTCGCTCGGATCCCGGCAGTCGCGGCAAGATGGCGATCCCTTCGTGGACCGCGGGCTCATGGCCGGGACGGCGGCACTTGCGGCAGGCGGCGCTGACGGGAGAGGGGGCAGGAGGCGCAGGGCGGTCAGGCGATGATCGCGTGGAAGAAGAGGACGGCACCGGCGAAGGCGGCCCCACCGGCGAGTACCGCACCGGCGGGACTGCCGCCGGCCAGTACGGTCAAAGCGCCCGAACCGACGGCGGTGAGGATGCCCAGCAGCAGGATGATCGCGGTGCGCAGGCTGAGAAGCGGCTGCGGATTCGGGTTGTTCACTGTCAACTCCCTGATGGGCAAGGGGCGGTGGCCGGCGCCGGCCGGAAGCGGTGTCGTGGATGCTCTAGCAGCACGGCAGCCGCCTCCCCCCGTGTGACCTGAATCACGGTTCGGGTTCGGGGGAGAGGCGGGGGGAGATTTCCGTTGCCCGCCTAAGACCCTGGGCGTCGAGTTCGATGGCCCTGCCGGGGTCATGGTGATGTGAGGGAGCGGATGTGCCGGACGAATCCAGAGGGGAGTTCGCTCCCGACCATGACAGGCACGACGAAGACACCCCGGAGCAAGCGGAGTTCAGCACGCGGAATCTGCTGAGCCTGGAGACCTCCCTCACCCTCGCCGCAGGCATACGGGAGAACACCGTCGCGCGGATCTCACGCCTGGAAGCCGACCAGCGACTCGTCGAGATACTGCGCCGCGACGGATTCCAGGGTCCCCGCTACGACAAAGCCGCTGCCGGCTGGTGGAGTTACAGCTGGCGGATCTTGGTCAAGTGGACGAGGACCGGGGAGATCTTCGCCCGCGCCCGGCAGGCCGGACGCCCCGTTCCACCCGGCATGATCACCACCACCTGGACCCAGGACGACCGCTACCAGGTGGCCACCGAATCGGTCATGGCAGGCATGGAAATGTTCCGCGAGCGCGGACTCGTCCAGGGACAGTGGAATCCGCAGGGCGGCGCCAGCCTCACCACCTACGCCGTCGGAGCCTCCATCCGCTCCTTCCGGCCCGCCTACATGGCATGGTTCCGCAGCGATCGGACAGGGCAAGCTGAGCTGGACACCGGCCCCCGAGGGGCGGGTGACGAGCCGCAGCGCGATATCCCGGACCAGCGGGCCACCGATCCCTACTACGCCGCAGCCACCAACGACGAACTCGCGCGGATCCTGCCCCACATCACTGACCGGCAGGTGCGCGAAGGACTCGGCTGGCGTGCCCTGGGCTACACACAGGCCGAAGCCGCCGTGCGGAGCGGCCTGACGGAAAAGGCGCTGGAGCGCCGCCTCAGCCGAGCCCGCACCAGGATCATGATCGCCTACGTGCATGAGCCCGAACTCGGGGAAGGGGGAGCACGATGACCGTCCGCAAGGGCATGGACAACGTCACGGCAACCGAGGATGACGACTTCGACGCGCTGCTCAATGCTTCCAGCCTCGGCGCCCCCCACGTCCTGGCCGAGAGCGAGCCCATTCCTGACGACGTCTACTGCCGCCTGTCCCAGGCAGCAGGCAGCCCGGCAAGGCCGCTTGCCGAGCCGCCGGTTCAGGGGAAGTCCGGCTGCGCAGCCGAGAGCGGCCTTCCCCTCTACGTATGCGACGACATCTACGACGACTTGCTGTCCCGCCTGCACCGCCTCACGGAGACGATGCAGTGCGGGCGCACCGCCCTCGTCGTATGGGGCTCTGCCAGTTCCGGCAAGACCTACAGCATGCTGCAGGTGCTCCATCTGCTGCGTAATCCTTGCCCGGACACAACACTGCTGTCTGCCTCCTGGGACGACTGGGCGGCGCGGCCGCCGCTGCGTCACATCGTCCAACTGCGTGAATGCCTGACGGACGGGTTCGCCGCCGCTGCCCTCGCGCGCGAGCATGGCATCGCCGCCGACGACGGGCACACCTGCACGTCCGTCTCCCGTGCAACCGCAGTCGCCGCCCGCCTGAGCATGCTGTTCGGCACACGGGCCGAGGCGGCGGAACACCAGACCAGCGCGTTGTGCGTACCCGGACTTCGCCTGGGCTGGATGACCGAACTGCTTTTCTCCGCGCGGGCTGTGACGCTGCGGGACGTGAAGGCCCTGTGGCCGGCCTGCTGCCCATCCGAGCGAAGCCGTGAGCAGGCCTCGCTCGCCTGGCCTCATCCCCGACAGACGGCTCCTGCTTCAGAACAGGCACTGCTGGCCGGGGACGGATCGAAGGCAACGGCAGGCCGACCGCTGCAGGGTGCGTCGTGCGGGCGGACAGGGACACTTTTTTCTTCGCCCTTTTTTCAGCTCGTACCATTCTGCATAGAGCAGAATGAACTAGGTGAAAAGCCAGCAGCCTGCGGTGCGCGGCCGCTGGCAGAGTGCCGCGGCGGTCCCGTGCCCGGGCTGCCCGAAGGAACACCGGCACTCACCGGGCCCGTGCACTGGCTGGCCGCCCCTTCTCGGACACCTCTGCTGCACAGCATGGGGTCCGCCTTCGCCGGCAGGCATCCTTCGCTGCCCGTTTCCCACCGGCCGTGGGGGAGAGGCCTGTTCCTCGTCAGCCATGTGCCCCAGCTCTGGTTGCCGGCACAGCCAGAGACGGAGCCGACGGCATCCGGGCTTTCCGACAAGGAGATTCCCGCGGCGCGCCGCCGTGCCTTCGGCGACCGGGAAGAGCCCTACGGAGACAGCGGACTTCTGGTTGTGCCGGGCGGACCCAGGGCATGGATCGACGAAGCCCCGGACGGCACGGTGCTCCAGGCACGTCTGGAGATGGCGATCCACCGGGAGGAAAGAGACGAGGGAGAGGCACTCTGGGCCAGAGTGGCCTACCGGCTCGGAGATCCCTATGCGATCGAAGTGTCCTTCTACTCTGATGGGCCAGGCGAACCAGTGATGTGGACCTTCGCCCGCGATCTGCTGGCCGAGGGACTCGACCGCAGGACGGGAGAGGGAGATGTCGTCGTCTGGAGCTCTCCCGAGGACACCCCGGACCGCGAACGCCGCACCTTCATCCGGCTGAACTCTCCTGAGGGAACGGCCCTGCTGTCTACCTCCCGCAGCCGGTTGAAGGAGTACCTGGACCGCACGTACCGCCAGTGCGCCACGGGAACCGAGCAGTTCCACCTTCGGCAAGGACTGGACACCATCGAAAGCGAGCTGGGCGGACTCACCTGCCGGGGACTGGGCGACTGACGGCGTCACACCCGGGTGGCTGCAGGGCAGGGAGAATCGGACGTGACGGCTTGCGATACGCCATGGCGCGGGCGCACCGCATAGGGGGAATGCGACGTTGAGCACCGTACGGGCCCGGGTTTGGCAGTTCCGGGTGCAAGGGCCGGTGGTGACCGCCACCCAGGCCGGACAGGGCGAGCTGCCAGTGGGACTGGCCCGCCTCATCCACATCAACGCGCTCGCCTGCGACCTCAACCGGGTTGTCGACTACCGGACCAAGCAGCTTGAGGTCCGCCTCCTGGCCAGTTATCTCGATGCTCCCGGGGCCGGTGCCCCGCTCCAGATCGATCACCAGGCGTTCGTGGCGAGCTCGCGGCACATCCGCAGCTTCGTCACCGAAAGCTCAGGACTGGGCATGCTGACAGCGGCGAGCGAAGCACTCTTCGCCTGGGACAACACAGCGCACGCCCTGCACAGTTTCGACGCGCTGCCCGGCCGCATGCTGACGGACTACCCAAACGGCGGTGTCCGACCGGACTTGCTGTTCCATCTGCCCGGCGGCCGGGTCGCGGGAGAGGCCCGGGGCCGGCACCGTCGCGCCAAGGCCCTCCTGCCGAAGCAGCCGCTTGCCGAGCAGAGGAGCCGGCTGCAGGAACTCGCTCTCTGGTCGGCTTCCCATCGCGACCACGCCTACTTCATGAGCTGGGTCTGGATCGGCCGCTCCGGCATCGCCGTGGACATCTTCCTTCCCCAGGACAAACGCTGGGACGACGCACTGGACGTCCGTTGGAAGCGGGAGAGCGAAGGCCATCAGTGGCGCTTTCCCGTGCGCGACCGACGGCGCAGACCACCAGAGGGTCCCTTCGGGCAGATGCCGACCGATGATCCTGAGCCGCCGTCCACCACGGACGCGCTGCAGACCAGGATGTCGGTGCACGCCGCAGCCGACACGCAGACCACGGCCGACCCGCTCTCACGGACCAACCGCCTGGTACAGCGGCTGTACGACACCGCCCCCGAACTCGACGCGGAACTCGCCGGTATTCCCGTCCGCGGCGCCTGGGTACCCGCGGATGCGCTGGGACCCGCCCGGCACGAGGTGCTGCTGGCCGTCCTGGCCGAACAGCCTCCACCTCAGACCGATGCAGGTCGGCGGCCACGTAGGTGCGCCGCTTGGACCCACACACCACCAGCGCGCCCGTCGTCGAGGACCACCAGTCGTTGAGCTTGCCCTGCCGGCCGTGATAGGCGACCGGATCCGTGGGCGGTTGCCGCTCCTCCAACGCCACCCCCCCACAGCGCTCTAGGCGTCACACACGCCAACTGCCCGCTGCCGTCGAGATGCCACGCCATCACGTCTCGCACCCGCAGCTCCCTCCTACGCGCCCGTGGAGCCAGCCTGGCTACCATCCGGCTGCAGCCGTCAGCGCACGAAGAAGCTGTCACCCGAAAGAGTGGATCCCCCTTGACGTGCGCTGTTCCCGGCCTCCGGGATCAACTGGCCTGATCAGGTGGGCAGTTGTCACTCCATGCAAGACCGTTCCCTCAGGGAACCGGACGGCCCGGCGAGCTGACTGTGCCCCACGGCCAATTCCCGTCGCCGTCGCCGGCCCGCTGCAGAGGAAGCCGGAGCGGGGCTGCTGTGGTGATCCAGCCACTGCACCAGCTCGCTCCAGCCGTCAACCTCCTCCAGCCCCCACCCGGCCATCAGCTGCTGCACCTCTTCCACCCATGCTGCCCGCACCGCACGCGTGTTCTCAGCACGCTGCTCGTAGCGCAGCATCTCCCGCGCCAGCTGGATAGCCTCCGGATAGATCACCAGCGGGGCGGTGCGCAGCTCCTGCGCCTCCAGGCCCACCTGCCAGGCCCGCTGCGTCCAGCTCCACATGCTGGGCATGCGGGCCCACCAGCGCGCCACGACCTGGAAGCCGTCAGCGAACAACTCCGTTCCCGCCGTGCCGAAGCGGCGCTCCAGCCGCAGCCGCTCGGTGTGCGCCCGCACCACCTCCTCCAGCCCGTCCAGCCGAATGACGGAGGGACCCTGGCCACGGTGATCGTCGGTGAACCGCCGGTGGCGCAGACATACCCGCCACTGATCCGGCCACAGCAGCCACGCCGCCTCATCCACGCCCCGCGCGCCGGCACACAGATCGCAACAGCGCACCACGTGCCCCTCCCGGGCCTCGAACGGCCACTGCCAGCGGGCCGCATCATCTCCCGACAGCAGAAAACGCTCCTGGAGGTTGGGCAGGGCCAGCTGCAACTGGTGCGGCGTCCGGCCGGACAGCACCGCCAGGTTGTCCAGTGCCGCCCGGTTGACGTACAGCTCCGCCAGCGACGGCAGCCGGGGATTGACCGGCTGGCGGCCCGTGCCCACCCGGTCCAGGAACGCCCCCAGCTCCAGGCCGTGCGCGTGCGCCAGGCGATTGGCGAACGACCCGGTCGACTCGCCGGCCAGGTGAGGTACGGAGTTCCTCAGCCGCCGCTGCGGCCCCCACACGCCCGCCCGGTCTGCCATCGCATCTCCCATGCCATCCACCCAGGCCACCTGCGCATTTTCGCTCCAGTACTCGCAACACGGCCGGACGCAGCGCGCGACGAAACTTCCATACCGCAGTCCGGACGTGTGCGAGCGCAAGCCCCCATCGCTCGTTCGGGTGAAACATGCGCGTCTACGCATCACAGACAGTCACGCCGACCTTCCACCCTCGAAACAGGTCCTGGCTGCCCCCAGACGAAGCCGAAAGGAATACGGCTTTGGCCCAACTGCCTCAGCTCCGCACCGCACTTCGCCCCTACCAGCAACAGGCCGTCGACAACAGCGTCACCGAATTCGTCCTCGGCGCACCGCGCTGCCGCATCGACGCGCCCCCCCGGCAGCGGCAAGACCCTCATCGCCCTGCACATCGTCAACCACATGGCGCCCGCGGGCACGTCCGTCGTCGTCGTGCCCACCCTGGACCTGCTCGAGCAGACCGCAGGGGAGTGGCACAAGGAAGGCCGCCCCGGCCGCTACCTGGCGCTGAGCGGCGAACGGCACCTGCCCAGGACCCCGGCCCTGCACGGCATCCTGACCGCCGTCACCGACGCCGCTACGCTGGCCGCCGAGATCTCCCAGGCCGACGGCCCGGTCAACGTCTTCGCGACCTACCACTCGCTGGGAAAGATCGCCGACGCCCACCGGCTCTTCCACATGCCGCCCTGGGACGTGCTCGTCTGCGACGAGGCCCACCGCACGGCAGGCAACCTGAAAAAGCCCTGGGCCCAACTGCTGGACGCCAACCGGATCTTCGCCCACCACCGGCTCTTCACCACCGCGACCCCCCGCAATTTCCGGCCCGTCCCGGGCCAGGACCTCCCCGTCGACATCGAGGTCGCCTCGATGGACGACCTCAACCTCTACGGGCCGCCTGTCTTCCGCCTCTCCCTGGCCGACGCCATCGACCGGGGGCTGCTCGCCGACTACCGCATCGTCGCCGTCGACGACGCCGACCTGCGCACCATCCTCAACCGCAACCCGCTGCTCGCCGCCGACTCCGAAGGCCTGCGCGTGGCGGCCGCCCAGGTCGCCCTCCTGCGCGCCATGCACAAACACGACCTACGGCGTGTCCTGGTCTTCTGCCCCCGCATCAAGGTCGCCGAGATCTTTGCCGAAACCCTTCCGGAGACGGCTGCCCTGATGCCCAAATCGATGCAGGGCCCGCTCCAGGCCGGCACCGTCAACAGCGAGCAGAACCGCTACGAACGGCTCACCCAAATCAACGCCTTCAAAGAAGCGTCCCTGACCTCCAACGACAAGAAGCCGCTGCGGGCCGTCCTGACCAACTGCATGATCTTCGCCGAAGGCGTCGATGTCCCCGCCATCGACGCCGTGCTGTTCACCAGCCCCAAGACCAGCACCTACCAGATCGTCCAGGCCGTCGGCCGCGCCCTGCGCCCGCTGCCCGGCCAGGCCAAGGTCGCCCACATCATCGTCCCCATCTACAAGGCCCCCGACCAAAACCTCGCCGAAGCCGCCAAAGGCACCCCCTTCCACATCCTCTACCAGGTCCTGTTCGCCCTCTCGCTCTACGACGAACACGTCTTCCACCGCGTCTTCCAACTACGCCACTCCATCAGCAACCCCCTGCACCCCGCCGCCCGCCCCGAACGCGCCGACGAACTCATCCCCCTGCTCCGGCCCCACGCCGAAGACCCCCACAACAGCATCTGGGAACTCGGCCTCCAAAGCGCCCAGCGCTACCGCGACCAGCATGGCCACCTCAAGGTACCCAGCAGCTACTGCGGACCCGACCGCTTCTACCTCGGCTGGTGGCTCGGCAACCAACGCTCCCTGCACATGGACCACAGCCTCAAACCTGAGCGCATCGACGCCCTCGACGCCCTGGGCATGATCTGGGAACACCCCCGCACCAGCATCGAACACCACCTGAACATCGCCCGCGCCTACCAGGCCCAGCACGGCCACCTCGTCCCCGTCAGCCGTGAGCGCTTCGGCGGCCTCGACATCGGCCGCTGGATGAACAAATGCCGCACCAAGGTCCGCCGGGGACAGCTCCCCTACTGCTACCAGCGCGCCCTCAACGAGATCAGCCCGTGGTGGAATGCCTCCTGGGACAAACCCGGGCACTGGCGACGCAGCTACGCGCGCGCCCTCGCAGCCGCCCGCCGCGGCGACCTCGCCTTCCCCGACCTCGCCCCCGACGACGAAGACTCACCCCTGGAGTCCTGGCTCGACAAACAACTCCAGGTCCTGCCCAGCCTCAGCCCTGACCAGCACAACCTCCTCGGAGCACTGTCCCTGGACCACCCCCTCGCCCTCCTGCTGCGCCCGCCCCGCAGCCAGAGTGAACGCGCCTTCGCCCACGGCCTCCGCCACGCCCACGCCTACTGGCGCTCCCACCAGCATCTCAACATCCCCTACAACAAGGTCGTCTGGGAGCGCGGCAAGCCCTTCCGACTGGGGGAATGGCTCTCCGAAAAACGGCTACGACCCTTCCGCCTGACCCGTGAACAACTCGACGCGCTGGAAGCACTCGACATGCGCTGGACCTGAACGTTCTGCCAGGAGCTGCACAGACGGCCGCGCTTGAGAAGGGAATACTCCGTCCCTGGCGGATGAAGACGGCCATGCGACAGCCCCCGGGCAGGTGCCGGTCAGCCTGGACGCGCTCACGGTCCCGCGGTGACCAAGACCACGCCGAAAACATCCCATCGGCGGGACGCTTGCGCGCCAGCGGCCCAGGCCAACGTGACCGGGCCGGACGCGGCAGGCGTGGACAAGCGCAGCACACAGGTTCCCGTGCCGGGTTATGTTCTGACGGTGGAGCAGCAACCCTCACTACCGCCTCCGCCGAGGGACACGCTGGCGGAGCGCATACGGGACTCCTATCGCGGCCTGTCCGGATGGAACCGGCCTGCATACTGGCTCGTGAAGAGGGGACTGCCCGGGGCACTGGTCTTCGCAGCCCTGTACGTGACCTGCGGGTCAGTACTGGGCTGGACGGTGTCATATGAGATTCTGGTGGGCATCACCTCTCCGGCTGCAGCATCCCACCGGATGTTGGCCTGGGTCCTGTCGCTGGTGGGCTGGTTGGTCACCCCGGCAGTCGTGGGAGGGGTCGTCGGGTACCTGGTGAACCGTCAAGTTGACCAGCGGCGGCAGGAGTCGGCTGAGCAGGTCACCCGCCGCATGCTCGAAGAGGCCAGCATCACTGCGCCGCAGCAGACGGACGGGGACACCCCGTGACGTCTCTGACCGACATGTATGCAGCCGGCGGCGAGCGCCGGACCTTCGCGGAAGAGTTCGTCCAGCGCGCCCATTCGGGGAACTGGGAGACAGCCAAGGACCACTGGACACGCGTCGTTGAGCACTTCGGAGACAATGTTCAAGAACTGGAGAAGCTGCCGAAAAGCAAGGCACGCCAGGAAGCCGAGCGACTGGCACTCGCCCTGTGCAAGACCCTGGCCCAGGCGGGAAAGTGCTGGGCATGCATTACAGCGTAGGAGCGTTGCCCCATGAGAACTGCGGGTACCGAGGCCCTGATGCCGAAACCAGCACTACAACACGGTGGAAGCGATGACGGAGAAGGCTAGTGCGCAGCAGGTCATGCGCCAGATGTTCGCCGATGTCTATCCAGAGGCAGCAGACGCTGCCCTCGACGCGCTGACCGGCGTCGTGACCGCAGCTGCCAAGCCTGAGATGACTGCGGCCGACTCGGCTCGACTGCAAGGAGTACTGGAACTCCTTGGACTCGCCCAGCCCGAGTCGGCGACAACTCCACCACCCGAGCCCGCGGTAGTCCCCGAACCGGCAGTCACGCCCGCGGTTGCGGGCCTGCCCACCATCGACCTTGCCTGGCTCCTCATGATCGCCGAGCAGAACACACCCGGGGATCCCGTCGTCAGCGACTGGGGAGCACTGATGGCCGCCGTGAGCCGTGTCCATGCAGAGATCTTCGGCATCCCCGTGTACGACACCCCTCCACAGCGGGCAGCGGCCCTCTTGCAGCAGCTCATCAACGTGCCGGCCCTGGAACGCGGCAACGCCCTGTTCGCTGCGGCAGCCGCCTATGGCTACCTGGCTGCATGCGGGCTGAAGATCACCACCAGCCCTGAAGAAGTCCGAGACCTCGTGCGTCGGGCCGCCGAAGGCGCCGACATTTATGCGATCGCGTCCACTCTCAAGAGCTGGATTCTCTAAGAGTCAGGTTCCCAGCCTGAGTCCAGCCATTGGACACAGCCAGAAAGAGGTACCGCCCTCAATCATGCCGTTCCCGCACCACACCCTGCAATTCCTGGCAGACCGGCCCGCTGCACGGCTAGGGATCTGCACCGGTGCCCTGTTCCTGCGCAACCCTGACAGCTGCTGAGAGAAGAGATCGGCGAACTGATCAACGCCTTCGAGGCGATCGCTGATGCGTCGCGCACCCGCGTCGCCTACCTTCAGCCTGCCAGCGGGCCTGGGGGTTCATCGCCCAACAGCCGTTCCTCGATCACAGTGTCACCGGCAGCGGGTCGCCGAGGCAGCACGCCCCGCCGCCTAGGTTGGCGGAAGCGAACAAAGGCCTGGACACGCTCAAGTCGTTCTTCGCGGACCTGTGGAGGGGGAGCAGCGATGATTCAACAAGAAACTGATGTCACAGTCTGACTCTATCGGTGCTACGTACGGTTAAAGCTCGATATCCGTGCTGACGAACAGGACCTGAATCATTGCTCTGAACAGGTCATGGAAGCCGTCACCTGTGCCCGCCAGCAACCCCACAACAGTGCAACGTGGCGGCGTGGCGGCCGGGCACTCGCCACGCGGAGAGCCTTCAGTGCGTCCATCCGGAACAAAGCCGCTGCACTGGCAGTCGTGATGCTCACTGCCTTGGGCGGCGCCGTCCAAGGCGTCCTCGGCGCACTGGTCTGCCTGGCCGGCAGCGTGCTGGTCGCCGGCGCACTGCTGATGACCCTTCAGCACAGCACGCCCGGTGCTCCCAGATCCGGACGCGACTGACTGGTTGCCAGGTCAATTCGCCAGGAGTCCGAAATGATCACGGGTGTGCGGGTGAATCATCTGCTGCGGCAGGTGCTGCACACGGCCTTGCGCCAGCCCTCCCGGCTCATCGCTCCCTGCCTGCACGCTGACTGACGGGCCGCAGAAGCCGGGCTCGTACTGGCTTCGCTTCCGCCGCAGCGGCCATAGTCTGCGGTGTGGACCTGCTGCCCCTCCACCTTGGCCCGCCCCTACAAGGCGCTGAGCTTCTCCTTGATCCCGGCTGCTGGTGCCTGTGCGTCAGTGCATTCCGGCGGTCCCTGCCCATTGCGCGAGCGTGGTCAGGAATCCACCGCCAGCACTCCCTGTCCCTCCTGGTCCTGCCGTGCACCGTCGGCCGGGCTTGAGGTACGGGGCAGCGGCTTTGCGTACACCTCCGTCTGACTCTCGACCAACGCACACGTCATGTGCGTTTGATGTGTGATCCGATGTGTGATTCGGGTAGGGTGGGTGCGGAGGTGGCTCTTGTGTCCGATGAGCAGAACGGGCTCTTCGCGTCTGTTGACGCCCTGTTGGGGCAGGTGGCGGTCGACTCTCTGCCGAACCCGGCCGAGCGCAAACGGCTGCGCGAAGCCGCAGGCCTGAGCCAGGACCAGGTTGCCAACGCACTGAACGTGCGACGCGAGACGGTCACCGGCTGGGAAGCGGGCCGTAGCGAGCCCCGCCCGCCCAAGCGCGCCGCATACGCACGGCTCCTGGAGGGCCTCGCCGACCGGTTCCCCGCACCGCCGCCTCCCGAGTCCCAGGCCCCCCGGCTGGCAGCACCCGCCCCGGAGGCCGTGACACCGTCAGCGAGTCCATCGCGCACCGTTCCATCCCCTCAACACGCCGCGATGGCGCCGACGTCAACGTCTCCCCGTTTCTCCAACGGTCCCCTCGCTGTCATCGACGGCGACGGCCGCGCCTACGGCCTCGACGGCCTGGTTCTCGACTGCCCGCTGACCGACCTCGCGGCGCTGGCCGAGTGGACGCTGGGGGAGGCCAAGCTGGGCGCCCCCCGCCTGCACCGCTCTGGCAAGGACACCGACCCTCTCGTCGTACTGACGGCCAGTGCTTGCCACCGCCTCGGGCTGCCACCCGAGTTGGAAGACCGGCGCAGCCTGCGCCTGCCCGACAGCCACCCAGCCGTACGCCGCCTGGCCGCACAGAACTGGAAGTTGACCAAGCGCGGCTTCGGCCCCTGGGCGCGGGTGTACCGCTCCGCCGAGGGCGCGCGTCGGCACTGCGTCCAGTTTGCCGTCCTGCCCTGGCAGGCGCTCGATGCCCGCTCCTGGGGACAGGCCGACCAGATGGAGCCGGCCGAACTCGCCCGCCTGCTCGGTACTTACGCCACGCGCGTGATCACCCCCTGCGGGTCCACCGCCGTCACCGGCCTGGAACTGATGACCGCCCTGCGCCCGCCCACCCGTGCAGTCAAAGACCCCGCCACCGGCAACTGGGCCTCCGGCCCGATGCCCGGTGCCCTGAGCGAGCCGGTCGAGTGCGCCCCGCCGGAAGCCCCCGACGGACACCCCGCCGTCGCCGCCCTGTACCAGCGCTTCCACCAGCGCACCCCCGACCAGATCCTCAACGAAGAGGCCTACCAGTGGTCGAGGCTGCTGACCGACGACGAATGCACCAAGCCCTACGTCGTCGGTATCGACGTCAACATGGCCTTCGCCGCGGCCGCCAACCGACTCACCGTCGGACTGTCCGCCCCCGTCCACGTCCACCGCCCCGCCTTCGACCCGAAACTGCCCGGCTCCTGGCTGATCGACCTGTCCCACATCACCCTCGACGAGCGCCTGCCCAGTCCCTTCACCCCCACCGGCGAGCGTCCTCAGGGCCCGGCCTGGTACGCGACCCCGACCATCGCCTACGCCGTCGAACTCGGCCACCAGGTCCACCCCATCGAGGCGTACCTGCGCTACGAACACGGCCCCTACCTGGACGCCTGGTACACCCGGCTACGCGACGCCTACCTCGCTACCATGGCCGACCTCGGCGTCACCCCCGGCATGCCGGAAGACCACTTCCTGACCGCGATGGCCACCCGCCAGCAGGCCGGCCCCGTCCCTGTCGCCGTCCTCGGCGCCATCAAGGCCACCGTCAAAGGCGGCATCGGCAAACTCCGCGAACGCCCCCGCGGCAGCAACTGGCGCCCCGGCGAACCCTGGCCCGCCCTCGCCCGCCCAACCTGGCGCCCCGACATCCGCGCCGCCGTCATCGCTAACGCCCGCACCAATATGCACCGCAAGATGGTCAGACTCGCCACTCACACCGACCTGTACCCACTCGCCGTACTCTCCGACTGCGTCGTGTACCCCTCCGGCGGCCCCAGCCCACTCGACTTCCTGCCCTACAAGGATGGCAAGCCACTGCCCGGCGGCTTCCGGCTCGGCGTCTCCCCGGGCATGGTCAAGCACGAAGGCACCCAGAGCGTGCTATGGGCCGAAGGCCTCAACGAAGAGCACGGCCCGGACGTGAACATCGCCCGCCACATCAAGACCGGCACCGTCGACACCTACGGCGAGGAAGACTGACAGCCGATGGGTATTCTCACCGACAGCCTGGAACGGGCCGACGCCGCGCATTTCACCCGGCCCATGCCGAAGTCAGCCCAGAAACAGATGCAATACCTCGTCGGACAGGCCAAAGGCACTCGGGCCGCCGCCGAACTCCTCGGCGTCACTCAGCGCACCGTCGAACGCTACGTCAAAGGACAGCTCAAACAGCCCCGCCAGGACCTCGCTCAACGGCTCGCCGACGAAGTCCGCAAACGATGGCAACCCCGTGTCCGGGACAGAGCACGGAAGCAAGCCGCCAGCACCGGCGGAATCTTCATCGACACCAGGGCCAGATTCGGATTCACCGCGGCTCCAGGTACGACCGACGATCCACGGATGCGCCCCATTACCCAGGGACTGCCTCCCGCCTATGCCGCGCGCCTCTTCGACGCACACACCGCTGGGGCGACAGAGCAACAGCTCATGGACATCGTGGCCGAAGGCCTCCAGGACATCTACTTCAAGGACCGAGGACGCCGCGCACACGGCCTGCTGGTCGAGTTCACCGACATCGACTACCTGGACGTCGACTACTGACAACACAGCCAAGCCGCCACACTGCACCTTCAACTGAGCCGTGACACGATAGTTGCAGCCTGGTCACGAGAGTTGGAATCAGTGCGGCTGGCGCCGACTAGGCTCACCCCGTGTCCGATCCAGCCCCTGACCCTCGCATACAGTCCTTGATCAACCAGCTCCGGCCGGGGGCCGTGAGAACGGTGAGGGTCACCGGGTTCGACGGAGCGGACGTCTTGGTGCAGCTCGTAGATGTCGAAGGTGAGGAAGCGGAGATCGCTCGGATTCCTCGACAGGAGGCGTCGATGCGTCGGATGGAACATCCATCCGAGCTGTTCGAGATCGGCCAGGAGATCAACGCCGAAGAGATCGGGCGTTGGCGCGAAGGTCAGCTTCACCTGTCCGCCAGGGCACGCGAGATTCCGGCCTTGCGGTCCTTCCTCCTCGCATTTGAACAAGGGAAGGTCGTCGCCGGGACGGTCTCCGAGGTTCACAACTTCGGGGTCTTCGTTCACGTCGATGGCGAACCGGACGGCCTCTGCTACGTGTGGAACAACGACGCGGACACTGCAACCTTGCGCAACGACCGCGACCGCCTGGTCGACGAGTTCTCCTCGGGGCACCACCGCGGCGACGACCGCGGGGAGCACCGCAACGGCGACGGCATCCGCCACTGACCCGGCCGGCGCTGCCGGTGACCCGAGCCCGGCCCCGGCACCGCCCCCGGTCGGCGCTGCGCCACTGTCCCGGGGCGTACCGTCGGCCGCCGCCGCGTAGAGTCCCCCTTTGTCTGGCCCGTCACCCACTCTTCCGCCGTGGTGACGGGCCAGACGCCTGATTCAGTGGGCGAGGGTGACGGTGATGGGCTGGTCGGGGCAGGCGGCGAGGCGCTCGTCGAGCGCGTTGTGTTCGGCGGGGTCGATGCTCAGCTGGTAGCGGGTCTTGTCGGCGACCCAGTCGGTGACATACGTGCACCGGTAGGGGGCGTAGGGCGGGAGCCATTCGGTGGGGTCCTTGTCGGCCTTGGACCGGTTGGAGGCCGCGGAGACCGCGATCAGGGCACGGGGGTCGTCGAGGTCGTTGGCGTAGGCTTCGCGTTCCTTCGGGGTCCAGGCGAAGGCGCCGGAGTCCCAGGCTTCGGCGAGCGGGACGAGGTGGTCGACGTCGAGTTTGCTGGCGTTGTTGAAGTACTGGTCGTCGTAGGGGCTGTACCAGCTGCCGCCGGTCAGGGCGCATTTGGGGCCGATCTCGGGGGCGTTGACGGCTTCGGCCAGGAGGACTTCGGCGCGGGTGTTGCAGCCGTTCTTGTCCGCGTCGGTCCAGTGCTTGAACTTGTCGCGGGAGTAGCCGGCGCGGCTCTCGTCCGCGACGGTCAGCGCGGCCAGCGCGTCACGCACCGGCAGGGTGACGGTCTCGCCCGGCGCACGGTGCGCGAGTTGGTGTGGGGGTGCCGCGGCGGCGTGGGCGGTGGCGGGGACGAGCAGGGCGAGTAGTGCGAACAGCGCGGTGATCAGGGTGCGTCGGGTACAGGCGAGGCGCACGGCCGGTCTCCGTTTCGAAGATCACGAACAAGGGTTGTGATCTTCGTAGCGGCCCGGGCGGCACGGCGACCGCCGGTTGGGGACGGGTTCACCCACACGGCGAACTAGTCACACCATCGAAGGGAGACCACCCGAAACTTCCCGGCGCGGAAGAGGGCGTAGGCCACTCTCGTACCAGGCGCTCGGAAAACGGGTGCCGTCACAGTCCGCGGCCGTGGCTCCGGTGCGCGGTGGGGGGAGGGGAGCGGCGGCAGTGGGGGCGGAGAAGGCACTTGAGGTGCTGCGGGCGGTGCGGGCGGGACAGGAGGCTGCGGAGTACGGCTGGGCGGTGGATGCGGTGCTGGCTCCGCTGCATCATCACGTGCAGGTCCTGGCGGGCCGAGGTCTGGTCGAGATGGCCGACCGGGGAGACGCGGGCCGAGCTGTCGGCGTGGGAGCAGCGGCCGGTACGGTGGGCGGCCCGCTTGCCTGCGGCCAGCCACGACGTGCTCGCCTTCGCCCGGCTGCTGCCCGACCCGGCGCCGCCCAAACCGCCCGCAGATGCGCGGCCGGTTCAGCTGCTGCCGTCACAGATGATGGTGGTGCAGATGTACCTCGCCCTCGTGCGGGCCGGGCAGACGAAGACGGTGCCGGCGGACGGTCTCGCGGAGCAGGTCCGCGACGCTGTCCGCGACCGGGTGGCGGGCCGGTGGCGGCTTTGCCTGACGCGGCCCCAGATGGAGTCGGTGGCGTACGCGCTGTGGCTGCGCCAGGTCACCGGAGCGGCGGGAGAGGCCCGCCGGTTCGCCCGCGACTACGGCATCTTCCACGACCCGGCGGTTGGCCGGGCCGGCAGCCGAACGACCGGGTTGTGAGGCCGTTGGTGGGGGCTGGGTGGGAGTTTCCCGCGGCTTACCCGGTAGCGGACGTGCCAAAGGTGCAGTGACCTGGTCGGGGCGCGCGCGTTGCCCAGGGCATGGACCATGACGACAACACCCCCTTCGACGATGTCGACTTCGCCCCTGTCGAAGCCGAGATGGAACGGCTGCCCCTGCTCACTTTGGGCGAGGCGCATGGCCTACTGCGGACGCTGTTGGCTGTTGCGGAGCAAGAGGGCGAGACCGCCGAAGAAGCTGGTCGCTGGGCGAAGGAGATCGCCGCCCGCATCCCCTCGGCGGAGTGCTGCAGCAACGCTGCTTTGTGAACATGCCGCCCCCACACCCCTGCTCTAGAAGGAGCCAGAGCGCCCTTCGCTCGGCTTGTCGTCGGCGCGTGCAGCGGCGCGGATGCCGTCGATGAAGAACCGGGTGCGGCGCCGGAAGTCGGCGCGGGCGGGGCGGGGTCCGTGCTTGAGGGCCAGGGCGGTGGTCACGAAGGCGTCGTAGAGGTCGTTGACGTGGAAGTCCTCGCGCAGCACCCCGGCGGCGCGGCCCTGGGCGACGATGCGGCGGCAGGCGTCGGCGCAGGCGTCGCAGAGCTCGGCGATCCGCTCGGATTCCGGGTAGCGATTCAGGATCACATCGATGGCAGCGCGGTGCTGGTAGAGCAAGTCCCGGTTGCCGGTGATGAAGAGCTCGAGCTTCTGCCACGGGTCGGCGAGCGCGTCGGCGCGTTGGACGACGGCGAGCATGTAGGTCGCGACGAGTTCGTCGACGACGCTGTCGATGAGGCCGCCCCGACCGCCGAAGCGATTGTAGACGGTTGCCTTGCTGACGCCGGCCTTGGCGGCGATCTCCTCCAGCGGCACGTCGAGGCCGTTGCTGGCGAACGCCGTGAGAGCGACTTGCCTGATTTGCGCGGCGTTCCGTGCCGCGTCGGCCCGCACCGTGCTCATGTCCGCAGCACCGCCACTCCTCCCAAGTTGACGCACGAGTCAACTTATGGCCTATGCTCGTAATCTGACGCTAGGGTCAGTTTAGCGATTGTGGAAGGCATGGGGCAATGAGCAAGACGATCGCAGTGCTCGGGGCCGGGCGCGGGCTGGGCGCCTCGGTGGCCCGTCGGTTCGGCGCGGAGGGGTATCAGGTCGCACTGGTGGCGCGTAACGCGCAGGCGCTGGAGGCGATGGTTGCCGAGTTGCGGGCGGACGGGGTTACAACTGAGGCGTTCCCGGCTGACCTGCGTCAGGTGGCCGAGATCCCGGGGCTGCTCGCGCGGATCCAGGACCGGCTCGGGCCGGTGGAGGTGCTGTACTTCGGTGCGACCGCCGAGGAGCCGCACACGCTGGCGCAGGAGGTCACCGCTGAGCAGGTGGCAGCCGCCTCCGTGCTGCACACCTTCGCACCTATCGAGGCGGTGCGGGCGGTGCTGCCGGGTATGTTGGCTGCCGGGGCTGGCTCAGTGCTGTACGGGAACGCGGTCATCGCGATCCAGACCGCGCCGGGGCTGACCGGGCCGGTCGGCCCGGCGCTGGCCGCGACACGTAACTGGCTGCAGTCCCTGCACACCGAGGTCGCCCCGGCGGGCGTGTATGTCGGAGCGCTGTACGTGGCGGCCATGATCGACGGCAGCGATCTGTGGGAGCAGGTGCGCGCCATGTCGCTGGAGGCGGCCCAGTCCTACCGGCTGGTAAGCGGGGACGAGCTGGCCGAGGCGCTGTGGCAGATGCACACCGACCGGAATGCCTTCGAGCAGGTCCTGCCGCAGTCGGGCGCCGGAGCCTGACATGGCCACTGACACGTTCGACTCGTTCATCCTGAACAACGGGGTCGTGATCCCGGCGGTCGGGCTGGGCGTGTTCCAGAGCCCGCCGGCGGAGACCGCTGCCGCCGTTCAGGCGGCCCTTGAGGTCGGCTACCGGCATGTGGACACCGCGGCGGCGTACTTCAACGAGCGCCAGGTCGGCGACGGCCTCCGCGCCTCGGGGCTGGACCGCTCCGAGGTGTTCATCCAGACCAAGGTCTGGGTCTCCGACTACGGCTACGACGAGACGCTGCACGCCTTCGAGAAATCCGCGACCAAGCCCGGCATCGACTATCTGGACTTGCTGATCCTGCACCAGCCGATGCCGCAGCGCTTCGAGCGCACCGTGGCCGCCTATCGGGCGCTGGAGACCCTGCTGGCCGAGGGACGGGTACGGGCGATCGGAGTGTCGAACTTCCTGCCGCACCACCTGCGCGCGCTGCTGGAGCAGACCGACGTGGTCCCGGCCGTCAACCAGGTCGAGCTGCACCCGTACTTCACCCAGCCCGAGGTGCAGGCCACCGACGCCGAACACGGCATCCTCACCCAGGCGTGGTCCCCGATCGGCGGGATCACCTTCTACGGCGCCCGAACCAGCACCGGCACGATCCTCCAGGACTCGGTGATCGCCGATATCGCCCAGGTCCACAGGAAGTCGGTGGCGCAGGTGATGCTGCGCTGGCACCTCCAGCACGGCCGGCAAGTCATCCCGAAGTCCGTGCACCCGGTGCGGATCGCCGAGAACTTCGCCGTCTTCGACTTCCAGCTCACCACCGACGAACTCGCCCGTCTCGACGGGCTGAGCTCGGAGCGGCGCCGGGTTCCGCACCCGGACTCCTTCGACCCGCTGCGGATGGGCCTGTCCATCCCCGAAGTCTGACCCCTGCCCGGCGCGTCCTCCTGCCTCGAGTCGGCGCTGGGGCGACCCGGATCACCTTGAAGGAGCCCCCAGTCCGACACCGAGCCCAGGCTGCTGACCAAGCAGCGCGTGCGGCGTCATCTTCGCCGTGCCACTCGCAGGGATGCTTCCTCGCGAGCCTGGACCAGACTATCGTCTGCACCGCTCTGTCTGCCATCGTCGGGCAGCTCGGCGGCGTCGACCACCGCTTACCTGCTGACCGCCCTCGTGAGTTCGGCGACGTCATGGGCCGCCGGTGCTTTTCCTGATCGCCGTCGCCCTGTTCATTCGCCGCCTCCCTCGGCGCGGCGCTGGCGGGCAACTTCTGGGCGCTCGTGGTCTTCCGCGCCATCCAGGACCTCGGCGGCGGACCCCCTGCTGAGCGGCTTCTTCGTCGACCTCCTGGGCTGGAACTGTGCGTTCTGGCTGAACATCCCGATCGGCATCGTCGCCCTCGTCATCGGCCTGAAGCTGCCCAGCCACAAGTCCACCAAGCGCATCGGCCGGGTCGGGATCATCTTCATCTCAGCGATGACGACCTTGCCTGATCTTCTTCGCCGCCGACACCGACCACGGCTGGGGATCGCTTAGCACCTGGGCCGGTTCGCCGGGTTCCTGGCTGCCGGTGTCCTGTTCGTGGCCGTGGAGGACGGGCCGAGGACCTGCTCGTGCCGCTGTCGCTGTTCCGCAACCCCGCCGAGTTACTGGAACGCAAACGTGTACACGGCGTCTTCGGCGAGCACATCTGGTACGAGTCCGTCATCGCGATCAGCCGCCACGACACCCTGCGTGTCGTCGAACTGCACTGGGACGGTGTGCGCGACGCCGACCGAGGCATCCTCCGCCCGGCCCCCCCGCCGAGGACCGGATTCTCCAACGGCTGGCAGCGACTCTCGAAACCGTTCGGAACCGGCATCACGATCAAGGAGGGGATCGGACACCTCAGCTTCTGACTGCCTGTGTTTCGGACAGCGGCCGGACCAAGGCCCCACCGGTGAACAGGGCGGCGTCCGACGATGCGAGCGAGTCGAAGCCGTCCGTCCTCTGGCCGGTCGCAAGGCACCTCGTCGTCATTGCGTCGGCGGCGCCGATCGTCGACCGCGCCCGTTTACGGGTTTCTCGGCCGAAAGGCCGACGTGATCCGGCATGGATGCCGTTCGCTCTCGTCATCTCTGGCCGATTGGCCGAGGCGACCGGGCCTCCTCTCGGCGAGGGTTGACGCAGATCACCCGACCAGCAAGGAGTGCCATGCGACACCACCATCGAGTCACCATCGCTGCAGGAATCGGACTTGCCGTCACGGTGGCCCTGCCGCTCACCTCCGCGCACGCAATCAGCGGCGGCAGGGCTGTCGTGTCCGCGCCCTGGTCCGTGCAGGTTTATGACAATGGACGGTTCACCTGCACGGGCACCATGCTTACCGACCGGTGGGTGCTCACCGCTTACCACTGCTACGACGACCATCCGGGCAAGGTGTCCGTGAGGGTCGGCTCGGTCAGGATCGGACACGGGGCCAAGGCAAATGTGACGAAGATCCGGCACTTGGAGACGGACGGTGTGGACGACGTGGCACTGTTCCGGCTGGACAGGCCGGTCAGGGTGCCGCACGTCAAGCTCGTGGATGTCGACCCGCGCAGGGGCGCGGTCGTTGGCATCTACGGATACGGCAGTTTCGGTAAGCACCCCAAGCCCTTGCAGACGGCCACCAACCGTGTGACTGCGATCAAGCACGACGACATCATCGGGCGGGCCATCTGGACCAAGAAGATCAGCGGTGACAGCGAGCCTGGCGACTCCGGCGGCCCCGCTTTCTACAAGGGCAGGCAGGTGGGTGTCCTGTTCGGACCGAGCGAGTACAGCAGCATCGCCTCCCACCGCGCCTGGATCAGGAGCGTCACAGGAGCCTGAGCCGTCACCGGCAGTGTCGCCTGCGGAATGACCTTCTCGACCGTCACGCTGCTGACACCCCCGGTCACCAGCCGTACTTCGGTGAACACGTCGCCACCTTCCGGCAGAGCCACGGCGAGGCTGACGGCCGCGGAGGAGAGGCCACCACCGAGTCGCTGGACCGCGCCCGGACACACCACGGCCCCGGGGCCAGCTACCGCCCCGGGGCCCGGCGCATGAGCCGTGCTCCTCAATGACGGCGCGGCGCGGGCGTCACAGGCGCGCGCATACGCCGGTGCGTTCAGCCCGCCTCGGGCCGTAAGGCTCCACCTCAACCAGCGGTACGCCGAGGGCTTCACCCTCGCTCGGCGGCTGTTCGAGGAGATCCGGCAGTGCGGGTTCCCGGGCCAGGAGCAGATCGTCCGCGTCTGGGTGCGGCAGCCGCGGGAGGCGTTCCCGCACCAGGATCCACCTCGCCTCAAGCCCTCCGCTCGGGACGTGATCGGATGGATCACCCACCACCCCGAGAAGCTGACCGACGACGCTCTGCAGCTCAAGGAGATCCTCGCGCGCGCCCCGGTGCGCGCCCGCACCGCCGAGCACGTCAGGACCTTCGCCGAGCTGATGAACGACCGCCGAGGCCACCAGCTCAAAGACTGGATCGCCCGCATCCAACAGGACCAGGACCCCGCGCTGCAGAGGTTCGCCACTGGCCTCCTGCAGGACCTCGACGCCGTCGTCGCCGGGCTGACCCTGCGCTACAGCTCCGGCGCCGTCGAGGGTCACCGTTTGCGCAGCAGGTCGAAGCTGGCGAGGCCGAACATTCGGCGCTTGATCATCTTGATCTTGTTGTATGTCCTTCACACGGCATGAGGCCGGTCGTGGGTCACGACCGTTCATGATCGCGGAGCTGGTGCCCCTCCGTGGCTCCGGCGCCAAATGTGACCCAGAACCACTTTTCAGCCGTCGCGGACACATCGGAAGGTCTCAACAACGGCCGCCTTCGTGGGTATGCCCATGAAGGGTGTCCCGTCCGCCATGAAGCCGTAAGGGGGCACGGTCGGCTCCCATAGGTTGCTTCTGAATAGATCGTCAATGCTGATCCGCAGTGTGCGGCGCGCGGTTGCTCTGTCGGGCGTCACTGTGTTGGGGCGGCGGTGATTGGTTCGATGCGACGTCTGGTCGTCGGTGTGGGTGACTGCCGTAGTGGCGGGGCCGGGAGGATTCGTGCAGTCCCGGCCCCGCTGTGGTTCACCGCGCCGTGAGGGCGGGCTCGGCTGGGGTCACCAGGTCGGGTTCCAGCCGTCGGTGCCGGCCAGGTACTTCTGGGCGGTGTAGTTCCCGGCCTGGGCGTCGGTCAGCTGCGGTCGGTTGGAGTTCACTCCTGCTCCGGCGCCGGAGTTGTGGTATTCGAAGAACCGGGCTTGCTGCCAGGTGTAGGTGGTGTCCATGTTGGTCCAGGGTTGGGCGGTGGTGATTGCGGCGGGCAGCGAGCTGTCCCGGATCACGGCTTGGGGCTGGGCGGTTGTGGTGTTGTGCCAGGGCCGGCCGAGGTACATGGTGTTCGCTCCGGCCGAGGAGGAGATGCTGCTGTTGGTGATGAGGATTCCGTACTGCTTCGCCTGCTCGGTGTTGGGCGCTGTGATCGTGCCGCCTGGCCAGGGGTTCATCTGGATGTTGGCCCGGTCGAACACCGCGGTGGCGTTGCCGAAGATGAAGTCGATCGAGCCCGAGATGAAGACGTTGCGGAAGTACTGACGGGTCTGGTCGGTGGCGACCGGTGACTTGGCGAGCACGGTGTCCTGGCGGCCGATGAGACGGACGTTGGTGTACACCTGGCGGTCGCCCCTGGCGACCAGCGCTACCGCTTGGGTCGAGAACTGGTCGATCTCCGGGTGCTGGGTGGGGTTGAAGGAGTTGGTGATCGTGAGGTCCTGGACCCTCAGGTTGGTCGGTTTGAAGGTGGCGGTGGCGCTGCCCTCGGTGCCGTACTGCTGGCCTGTCGCGGGGTTGATCATGCCGTGGGCGTTGCCGGCGGTGATGTTGACGTCCTCGGGTTTTCCGGTGGCGCCCTTGATGGTCAGATTGGTCAGGTTGCTCGGGACGCTGATGACCTCGTTGTAGGTGCCCTTGCTGATGACGATGGTGTGTGGGTTCCCATCCGTGGGGACGGCGTTGATCGCGGCCTGCACGGTGCGGTACTGGGCAGAGCCGTCAGGCGCGACCGTGAACGTGGTCGGAACCTGTAGATGGCCGAAGATCGCGGGCGCCGCACCGGCCCCGGGGTCGCCGTTGTACCGGGTGTTGAGGTGAGCGCTAGCGCTGCTGCAGCTGGCTGTGGTCGACATGTAAGTCGACGTGAGGCCCCCTAGAAGGCGACTGACTGGCGCAACGCACATGCTGGGCTTGACGAAGGGCTGAAGTTCGAGCAGCCCGTTCTGCGAGAGATCGGCGTAGAACTGCTGCGCGGTGGTGCCGTTGCAAGGCTTGCTTCTCAGTACTGTGTCGGAGGCGTCCAGACACAGTCCGGTGCTGTCGTTCTTGATGGTGACCACGCTGCCTTGGACCTGGGTGTAACGCCAGTTCACGTCAGGCCACCCAGACGTGTCTTCGGCCCAGGCTCGTACCCGGTCGTCTTCGGATGTATCGCCGGCGAGCGTGGCGTCGTCGAAGCTGGGCACCCTGATCTGCACGTCCGCGTTGGCACGCAGGGTGTAGTAGAAGACGGCGCGGTGGTCGGAGCCGAGGTCGGTGGTGCCAGGGGTGAACCCCGGGACCAGTTCGTTCGTGACCATGTAGTCGAGCTCGCGGTTGGTTCCGCTCCCGCCGTAGTGGGTGGCCTGGCCGGTGTTGTAGATGAACAGGTTGCTTCCGTCGGCGTACGTCTGCAGAGTGTTGGGCTCGCGGTTGAAGTCGCCCATCGCAGCCCACGGGCGGTGATTCGAAGCGGCATCGATGTTTTGGAGCAGGGTAGTGGCGTCGTATCCGCGGCTGGCCGATGCGTGAACGCTCCAGAAGTACGTGTTGTCGATTCTGATGCCCAAAGCCGGCCGGCCGGTCGTTCCAGTGTTGGCGTTGATGTACGGTCGGGCGACGTTGATTGCATTCGCCCTTTGGAGGGTGACGATGGCGAGGTTGACCCGGT
This sequence comes from Streptomyces sp. NPDC090088, assembly GCF_044747345.1. Taxonomy (NCBI): domain Bacteria; kingdom Bacillati; phylum Actinomycetota; class Actinomycetes; order Kitasatosporales; family Streptomycetaceae; genus Streptomyces; species Streptomyces sp. NPDC090088. The sequence continues at coordinate 848,307 of NZ_JBIVDZ010000005.1, forward strand.
TCGCGCCGAAGTCGGTTTGCATGAAGTAGATGTAGTAGACATCGCCACGGGTTCCGTTGGGTCGCCACTCATACTCATACACCGTATAGCCGGCACCGTTGCGCAGGTCAGTCAGGAACGTCCAATGCTGATCCGGCTGCCCCGACACCCAGTGGCCCGAGGAGTCGAAGCTTCCTGCCGAGGCCGGCACCTGGCCAGCTTCCTGCAGGGCGATCACGTTGTGACCGGCGTTGATCAGGGCGCGGACACCAGACTGCCACTTGTTGTCCTGCTGGTTCTGGGCGCCCTGCATGTTCCAGTTGGCGGCCCTGAAGTCCTCGACCAGGGCGGAGGCTGGCTGCGCCCCCCAGAAGAGGACCGCACTGAGGGTGCTGGCGATCATGGCGGCGACAACCATGATGCTGGGTATTCTTCTCTTTCTGTGCTGCGTACTGCAGCGCGTCCTGAACAGGCGAAGTCTCATCGATTGTCCTTTCCTGCACCGCTGTCAAGCGGTACGGATGGTCCTTGTCGGCATCGACCTGCGGTGGGGATGACCGGCCCTAGTTCACGGTCTGTTCGGTCGGCTCAGGGGCTGCGGTGGGCGACGTGTACGGCTTGATGGTGATCTGGTTGGGGTAGGCGGTCACCAGTGGATCCGTGGCCGAGGACGGTGCGTCGGTCTCCACCACCACCCGGTCGGACGCGCCGTCGTAGTAGACCGACACGATGTACGACGGGCTGCCGTCGTCGACGTGTTCAGGCGACAGCTGATTGAGGACTGCGGCCTGGATCTCTTTGATCTGGTCCACGGTGAACTGGGCACTCTTCTTGGCGGTCGGCTTCGGCCAGTCCGCCGGCTGCTGCCCGAAGGGGGAAGTCCAGTTCGACGGGTTGGCCACGCTGAGGTCGGTGCTGTCCGAGGGGAAGACCAGGACCGGCCCGGTGGTCGGGTCGTCGTACGTGCCCAGGGCGCAGTTGTAGTCGCGCAGGGCCTCCACCTGCTGCCACTCCAGATCCGTACGGTCGTTGTCCATGCCTTCAACCGGGGCGGCCGGGAGCACCGACACCTGGCCCGCGGTCCGGGTGTCATCGGTGCACCTGTCCGCCGGGGTGGCGTCAGGGAGGGCCTGGATCGTCACCTCGCCGGGGTAGGCCGTCTTGAGCGGATCGGTGACCGAAGTGGGAGCGTCGGTCTGCACCACGACCTTGTCGCTCGGACCGTCGTAGAAGTACTTCAGCCGGTAGGTGGTGTCGGGGACCATCGTGTCCGAGGTGGGCTGCACCTGGTTGACGACCGCATCCTCGATGTCATTGATCTGCTGCTGGGTGAACTGGCTGCGGACCAGGACATCCGGCTGGGGCCACTCGGTGGGCACCACCCCGTAGTCCGAGGTCCATCCCGTGGGGGCCACCAGGCAGTCGCTGCAGTACTTGTCGGCTGGGTAGTCCGCAGGGACGATCATCCATGCCCCGGTGCCCCCGGTGATCCCGGTGTCCGCCTGCCACATGGCCAGGACGCCGTTGTTGTCAGCCAGGGCCTGCAGCTGCGCCCACTGCACGTCACGCCAGTTGGCTCGCTCGGCCACCTCGTTCGCGGCCAGGGCCCGGTTGTAGATGCGGAAGTCGCGCATCCGGCCCTTGAAGTAAAGGTCGCTGGAGTACAGCGACCGGCCGATGTAGTCGGCGGTCGTGGTTCCGCTGCCGATCGAGCCCGGGGTGATGGTGACGGAGGTGCTGCGGGCCTTCTCCACGCCGTTCTCGTACAGGATGCCGGTACTGCCGGTCTGGGTGTACGTGACGTGCTTCCACATGCCGCGCGCCAGCTGGTATGAGGTGGACGGCCGAGTCTGCTGCTCCGCATGGAAGTCGCTTTGGGTGACGCCGGTGCGAAACTGGTTGCCGGTGGAGAACAGGTAGCCGTTGCCGTTGCCGTTGCTGGAGTTGCCCAGGCCATACAGGAAGTACGGCTTGCCCATGGTCGGGTCGATCCACACATCGAAGTCGACGGTGATCGAGCTGAGCCCGGACATGAGGTTGTCGGGCATCTTGATGTAGGTGTTGGAGCCGTTGAATGTCAGCCCCTCGTTGCCGCCCCAGCTGACGGTGCCGTTGACAGTGCCGTCGCGGTGGTTGCCGGAGGAGTCATAGGCCACGTTGCCGCCGAACTCGTTCAGCGGGTAGTCCAGGATCAGGCCGTTGGTGACGTCAGCCTGGGCCGGCACGGTGGCGGTCAACGCCAGTCCACCGGCCGTTGCCACCACCGACAGAGCGGCGGCAACGCCGGCGACAACGCGCCGCCTGCGTGACGAGCCGCCCGACCGCGCCGGGCTGGGAGCGGCCGAGGCGGTCGGCGAGGCCAGGCCACGCCCGAGGACGGTCCGTATGCGCGCACGCACGGCCTGGGCCGCGTTTCTTCTTCGCATGCTTTCCTCCCACAGAGGAACTTCCACACCGGTGCACAGCCGGGTGGTCCGACGTCCTGGGACGTCCGTGCCGCCGCGCGTGAGGTGCTGCGGCTTCGGGCGGCCATGCTGGAGTCCGGGATTGTGCGCACCTGACTCCAGGCATGTTCCGGCTCAATACCTGGGCAGTGGCTGAGGCCTGGGCTGTGCGAAGTGTCCGAGGGCGTCGGAGCGGATATCGATGCAAGGAGGATCGCTGGCGACGGCTGCCTGCGCGATACGCATTTCTACCCAAGGAGCGGGACGCTGGGCTGTGGGTATCGGGCTATCACTCAGTGGGTACTGAGTTCGCCGCACCACCACGAAGCGATCTGGGCGCGGCAGCCGAAGCTGGGTTTGGCGAGGATGTTCTCGATGTGCCGGTCGGCAGTACGTGGCGAGAGCCTGAGTGCGGAGGCGATCTGCCGGTTGCTCAGGCCCTTGGCCACCAGTGCCGCCACCTCAGGCTCCCAAGACGCCAGCGGGCCCGGAGCAGCGGACGGCGAGGCAGCGGACGGTCTCCGGCGCGACGGCCAGATCGACGGCCATGGTGGTGACCTTGACCCGTCCCTGGTGACGGGCGAGCGCGAGAATCCGGCTCTGACGCTCTTCGGCGTTCATCGCGCTCGCCTCGCCTCGCCTTCCGTTCCGGTCCGGGCGCGGCGCGCCCGGACTTGTCGGATATTTATATCAATCGCCATTTCATGCAAAGCGGCCCGCGATAGGCAGAAATCGCCCGATAATGCCTGATGGGATTACGTGAATCCGCAGGGCAAGGCGATGCCGCGCGTTTTGGTCCATTTGTCGTTGCCTGTATGGACTACCCGTAGCGCCCGGTTCGGGCCGACGGTGGACTGTGACCGACCTCATCACCGTTCACGCCTTTCCGGCCTGGGAAGGCTGGGGTCGGCGCGCTGGATGACGTCGAGGCGGATGCCGGGTGAGTCGGTGCGGCTGCCGGAGGGGTGCAGGTAGCTGGTCTTGGCGAGGCGGACGGTGAAGGCCAGGCGCAGGCCCCGGCGTGCGGCTTCGGCGATCAGGGGGCGCAGGCGGGAGGAGCCGGAAGCGATGCGTCACCGCCGCCGTCCACCAGTGGCTGGTCGAGACCGGCCGGATCCACCCCGACGCACAGATCGTCCACCTCGAAGTCCGCACCTGGCGGCCCACCTCGCGCTACTGAGGCCTCAACACGTCTCAGCTCGCGCCGCTCTTGAGGGCTCGGTCACCGCCACCTTTGGCCGGGCAGGGACATCTGGGCGCCGGGCGCCCAGCCTGTGCAGCGGATGTGCCTTCGTGCGGGCGCTGAGCCCCCGGGTGGCTCCGCCGTGCTGTCATCGGCGTCTACCTGGTCCTAGCCGCCCTGGGGGTGCCGGGCGGCCCCTTTTTGGGCAGCCTGTGCTCGGTTCCTCGGTCTTGACCGGGTAGGCGCTGGGTCCCCAGGCTTCGGATGCCCGGTCAGGCGCCGCGTTTGCTCAGGTAGGCACGGACGCGCGATCTTCGCCAGCGTCGCGGGCTGCATGCCCGGGTCTTGCCGCAGATGACGCGACATGGTCTGGTGCGAAACACCGGTCAGCCGGGCCACCTCATGGATCGTCGACGGCTTGTTAGCCGTCCCCGGTGACTTCGGCATCTGGGTCCATCTTTGCTGGCGCCCGCCCTTGGGGGGGGGGGCTTACTGCGCCGACGGCCTTGGCGGTCGTTCAGCGGCGCGATCGTCGATGATTCATCAGTGTGTCTTGCCCGCCATCCCCAGGAGCGTGGATCGTGATGGGCAAGGAGTCGGGGAGACAGCCTCCTACCCCCCCGGTCAGAGTTTCTTGAGTTGGAACTTGTCGACGACGATCCAGTAGGCGCTGGACGAGGGGTTCTTCGCGACACTGCGCAGTTCCAGGACGTTGCTCCCGGCGACGAGGGGAATGTTCCCGAAGCCGGCCCTGTAGTACAGGAACGACCCGTACTCGTCCCGAGGCTCACCGTAGGCCGTTCCGTTAACGTACAACTGGAAGATTCCGCGGTTGGCCTCCTTCTTGAGAATCGCGTCCACGTTGTACACGCCGGTACTTGGCACGTTGATGGTGTACTTCGCGAACTGGCCTGGCGCTGTCGCGTCCAGGGACGTCGACGCGCCGCCGCTGGCCTGTGACTCGGTGAAGGTCCGGTACGTGACGCCGTCGGTCGAGGTGACGGGGAGCGATTCGGCCTCGTAACTGTATGTCGGCGCGGCCGAGGTGGCCGAGGAGAGAGAGATCCGGTAGGCGCCGTACCCGGCCAGGCTAGGCAAATCCACCGAGAGGGCGCTGTCCTTGACGGTGTAGTCAGCGTCGATCACCTGGGCTGGCGCGGTCAGCGTCGCTGAGTTCGAAACCGCCTCGGCGGTGAGATGGATCTTGCCGCCCCGCGTCAGGTACGAAGCCGAGTCCAGGTTGTTCAGACTGAGCGTGATCTTCTTGGAGGCAGAGTCCTGATTGCCCACGAGGAAGGTCGCGCGACGCGTCGCCGGGTCGGACGAGCCGAAGGCTTCGAGCCCCGCAGCGGAGATGACGCCCACGAGGTCGCCGGTCATCTCCTTGTAGGCGTTGTAGTTCCACCACACGCCCCGGGGCAGAGTCGCCTCCGCTGTGGTCGCATTACCCAGCGTGGCGACGAAGCTGGAGTCGCTGCCCACCCACTCCCATGCCGAGTACAGTCCGAACGCAAGACCGTTGGACCGGGCGCGTTCCATCCGTGCGAGCCAGGAGACGTTCTGTCCCACGTTGTAGGCGTTGGAGTCGCCGTAGCCGGTGCCCTGGTACTCGGTGATGGCGATGGGCATCGGGGCGATGCCGTTGTCGGACATCCACGTCCTGATCTGCGCGGTGTGCGCCTCGACGTCGGCGGGAGCGGAGGTGAGTTCGTGCCAGGACAGTATGTCGGGCAGACAACCGTTGGTCTTGCAGTAGGTGAGGAAGGCTGTGAGCCGGGAGTAACTGTAGCTGGACAGCTCGGGCCCCTGGATCCGCTGGCTGCTGTTGATGGCCTTCATTGTGTCGTGGGCGACGTCGAAGGTCTTCAGGAAACGGGTGTAGGGACGGGCGGTAGTGTTCCACTGCAGGTCAGGCTCATTCCAGGGGATCCACGAATAGACGTCGTAGCCGTTTGCCCCGGCCTCGTTGTGGACGCCGGTCACGATGTCCTGCCAGGTCGCCCAGTCACCGTCGTCCCCGGGCCAGTAGCCGTGGTGGGGGTTGGAGCTGTCGGCTGTGTAGTAGTAGAGGCCCACCATCGTCTTGGCCCCGGTTGTCGCCACGCGAGCTTGGGTGGCCGAGTCGAAGAGACTTGGCAGGTTGGGATGGTGATCTGCTCCGCGTACGGCGGTCACGTGGACGTCGTCCACGAGGTACTGGGCGGGGGAGTCGGCGCTGATGCCGTGCAGGAATCCGCTGGCGACGCGGTCCGAGGGGCCGCTGTCCACGGAGAAGTCGACGGTGACTGTAGCGGCTGCTGCTGCGGCGGAGCCGGCCGGAGCGAAAACGCACATGGTGCCCGCCAGACAGGCCGCGAGGAGAGCGGTGAGCCTTCTTGCCTTCAACGGGAATCTCCTTTGAAACCCGGGATGCTTGAGGGAACAGCACCGGAAGGTGGGGTTGCGCGATCGGGACGCGCGGGCGTGGCCGGCCCGTCTCCTTTCATTCGTCATGGACGTCGCTGAACAGTGGCAGAGTCCATACGCGCCTGGAGCCGGGCCGCAAGGAATCGCGAGATACGGCCGATGTGCCCTGACGGGCTGATGCCCGACGTGCTTGATACGGCCGCCGCGTACCAGTGAGGCGAGGTGTGCGTTATGGAGAAACCGCAGCATGCCGGACAAGCGGAGCGACCGTGAGCCGACAAGGCGCAGGACGTGCAGTTGGCCGACGTGGTGGAGTGCCCCAAGCCGAATCCAAGGGGTGTCATGTCAACTGCCCACACGGCAAGAGTGATCTCTGCGAGGGTCTTGAGCCGTAGTGACCTGGCGGCTCATCAGACCGCAGGTGTTGTTGGCAAAGCTCCTGGCTCAGTGAAGTGATGAAAGATCAGTGATCGATCACTTCTGGAAGTTTGATGGCCGAGCCTGAAGGTGTCAAGGTGTCAGGAAGCCCCGCCTGGAAAGCGATTGCTCACTGCTCGGGGGAGCGTGACCCGTTGCCTGTGACTGCTCTTGAGCGCGGGGCAGGCCTTCACGCAAGTCTCCCTGGTGAACGGGTAGTTCGACCGGGGGGGCGCACAAGGTCCTTGAACCCGGAACCCCGCGCCGCGCTCGGAGAAAGATATAGGGGCGCCCCTCCGGCATGTCGTTCCCACTTGCGGCACAGAATGTTCAGATCATCCGCATTTGCACTGTATATAGCTGATTTGTGAATATCGTCGCTTCTGATGCTGGGATCCGCGCGCCGCGGTGGACGGAAGAACTGATCGACAGCAACGGTTCGGAGGCGAGAGGGGAAGTGCCGTGTTGGCGTCATGTGCATGACGCATGTGATTGCGGTTGCCCCTCCCGGCTTCAGCATGAGTGCCATCGCGCCAATCGATTGTGCCTCCCTGCCCCGCTCAAATAGCTGGTCAGAGCCTTGCCGGTACGGCGAAGCGGAGTATCAGATCCGTTGATAACTTGTATGGCGAGGCTTTATTTCAGTCGCGTTAACACCTGGTGCTTCACTCGCAGCACGCCCTCGGTGGGCAAGGGGCATTCAGCAACAAGGAGGTCGCGGTGGCGCTCGGCGAGAAGTTCATCGGTGTCCGTCGTCCATCTACCGGATGGATGCGCGCGTGGAGTGCTGTGGCGGTGTCGGCGGCCATGTTCGCAACTACTACCTCGTGCTCCGGCTCCCCGAACGCAGGTGCAGCCAACAACGCGAGCGCCGGCACGCTCAACCTGCACTATTCGGCACCGCCCGGCACCCTCGACCCTTGGGCCCAGGGCCCACTGCTCCTCCAGCAGGCCATGTACGACACGCTCACCCATGTCGACAAGCAGGGCAACGCCACGCCCTGGCTCGCCACCTCCTGGAAGTTCACCGATCCCACCACGTTCGAAATGAAGCTGCGTACCGGCATCGCGTTCACGGACGGCACGGCGTTCGACGCGGACGCGGTCGTGGCCAACCTGGAATACGGCAAGAAGAACGCGACCAACGGCTCCAAGTCGGTGCTGGCGGGCGTCAAGACAGTGACCGCAGTGGACGCGACCACCGTGCGTATCACCCTGGCATCGGCCAACCCCGATCTGCCGGTCGCCTTCGCCACCGGATCCGCCGGCTACATGGTCAGCCCCAAGGCACTGCAGAAGCCCGCGTCCCTACGGCTCGCATCGGACGGCACAGGCCCCTACCAGTTGGACACGACCAGGACAGTGGCCGGACAGAAGTACGTCCTCAAGCGCAACCCCGACTACTGGTCGCCTAAGACTTATCCCTTCTCCCAGGTCACGATGAAGATCGTTACCGACCCGACGGCCCAAGCCAACGCGGTGCGCAGCGGCACCATCGACGTGCTGTCCGTCAGCCCGGCAACGAGCACCTCGGGCCTCACCGTGCAGAAGGGCGCCGCATCCCTCGGACAGGGCATCGCCCTCATGGACGTCGAAGGAAAGATCAACAAAGCACTCGGAGACGTCCGGGTCCGCAGGGCGCTCAACTATGCGATCGACCGGCAGACACTGATCAAGACCGTGCTCGGCGGAGACGCGGAGCTCAACCCCTCCGTCCCGGCGAACTCCTCCAGCGCAGGGTGGACGAAACAACTGGCCAGCACCTACACGTACGACCCGGCGAAGGCGCGCAAGCTCCTGCAGGAGGCGGGCTACGGCTCCGGCTTCGACCTGAAGGTGCTCAGCACCCCGGCGGCGGACGGTCTGGTGCAGGCCATCGCCGGATATCTGCGCAAGGTCGGCGTGAAGGTCACGATCGAGGACCACACCAGTGATCTGCTCCAGCAGGCGACGAGCGGCAAGTGGGCCGCGGGTAACACCAACCTGTCCGTCTCCGGCAACACCTTCACCGACGTCACTCTGTCGATGACTCCGGGTGCCTTCTTCAACTTCCAGCACGTGAACGACCCCAAGATCACCGCGCTGCTCGCCGAGGCGGCCTCGGCCACCACCGAAGCTGCCAGGAACTCCGCCTACCATCAGCTGCTCGACTACGCGGCGGGTCAGGCCTGGTACATCATCCCGGGGCTGCTCCAGAGCCGGACCGCCTACAACCCCAAGAAGGTCAAACTCACCAACGGCCGCACACAGACCCTCGCCCTGTACGACATCCAGCCCGTCGGCTGACGACACGGTGCCAACGTACCGCAGCCCATCCCGCGCAGCCGGACCACGGAGTAAGACCATGTGGAGCTTTCTTTCCAAACGCCTCGGCATCGCAGTCCCGACCGTCCTGGTCGTCGCCACGATCAGCTTCTTCCTGGTCCAGTTGGTGCCCGGCGACCCCGCCACCCTGGTCCTCGGGCAGCAGGCGGACGCCGCCCAGCGCGCCGCGATGGACCACGAACTTGGTCTCGACCAGCCGCTCGTAACGCAGTACCTGTCCTGGCTGGGCCAGGCCGTCAGAGGGGACTTCGGAACCTCCTTCGTCACCGGCCAGCCGGTCTCCCAGACTCTTGCCCAGGCTGTCCCGGTCACCTTGTCCCTTGCAGTGCTGGCAACCCTCCTTGCGGTCACCGTAGGCACTGGCCTGGGGCTGCTGGCAGCAGTGCGGCGCGGGCGGACCGACCGGGTGGTGTACGCCGTGTGCACGTGCGTCATGGCCGTGCCCGCCTACTGGCTCGCCGCCGTACTGGTGCTGCTGCTCGCGATACGGATACGACTGTTTCCCACCGGGGAGTACGTGGAGTTCACCCAGTCGCCGGGGGAGTGGATCGCACACCTCGTGCTGCCGGTGCTGGCACTCGGGGTTCCCTCCGTCGCCCGGATTGCTTTCCAGTCCCGGGCCGCCGTCATCGACGTACTGGGGCAGCCCTTCGTCCGAACCCTCCAGGCCGTCGGCGTGCCGCGACGGCGCATCCTGGTGCGGCACGTACTGCGCAACGCGGCCGTTCCGGTTGTCACGGTGACTGGGCTGACCTTCCTGTTCCTGCTCGGAGGTGTGGTGATCATCGAGGCGGTGTTCAATCTGCCGGGACTCGGTACGGTCATGCTCCAAGCGGTCAACAACCATGACCTCACCGTCGTTCAAGGCGCCGTGGTGTACTTCAGCCTCCTGGTGACCGGGGTGAACCTGGCGGCTGATCTGGCAGCGGGCGCCCTCAACCCCCGGGCGCGTACCGCATGAGCCGCCACACAAAGAACCCGACCCGGGCCGCGCTCACCGAGGCAGTGCGCCGCCCCCTCGTTGTCGCTGCCCTTGCCTGGATGGCGCTGGTCATCACCGCGAGCCTGCTCGCATCGGTGCTCGCTCCGTACGACCCACTGGCACAAGACCTGTCCGCTGCCCTGCAGGGCCCATCCGGCGCGCATATCCTCGGAACCGACGAACTCGGCCGCGATCTGCTCTCACGCCTGCTGCACGGCGGAGGGGCCCTGCTCGCCGCTGCTCTGCTACCTGTTACCGTCGCCTGCGTTCTCGGCGTGGTCTTCGGGCTACTTGCGGGCTACCTGGCCGGTCTGCCCGACCTCCTCATCACCTTCGTGACGAACGTGCTGTTCTCCGTGCCGTCCCTCGTGGTGATACTCGCCGTCGCGATCGTCTCAGGCGACAGCCTGTGGGCCCTGACCCTGACCTTGGGCGTGCTGCTCAGCGGCGGCCTGGTCCGCCTGGTGCGGGCCGGCACCAGGACCACCCGCGATCTGCTGTACGTGGACGCGGCCCGGGTCGCCGCTGTTCCCCGTTGGCGCATCCTCGCCAGGCACATCCTGCCGAGCGTGCTCGCCGCCCTGACCGTCGAGGCGTTCCTGCTGTATGGGGGAGCGTTCCTCTTCCTGACCTCGCTCTCCTTCCTGGGCATCGGTTACTCGCCGGAGTCACCCAGCTGGGGCCAGATGATCAACGACTCGGCCCAGCACATCCAGGACGCACCGTGGATGATGGTCCCGTCAGGCCTGGCTGTCGTCCTCACCCTGCTGGCGCTCAACTTCCTGGGCTCCGCGCTGGTGGACACGCTGCCGCGCGCTCAGCGAGGCAGCCTCCTCGTGCAGCGCACCAACGCCGGCCCTTCTGGGATCCCCGGCACAGAAGAGAAGTACGCCACGGACCCGAAGCCGGTCCTCCTTTCCACGGCTCCCGACATCACCGAAGAGGTGTTGTTGCGGGTAGACGGGCTCACCGTGGCATTCCCGGATCCAGACGCCCCGGACGGAAAGCCGCTGACGGTTGTGGACGGGATCGATCTGACCGTGCGGCGCGGTGAGATCGTTGCCCTGGTGGGTGAGTCCGGCTGCGGCAAGACGATGACCGCGCTGGCCCTGACACGGCTCACTCCACCGCCCGGCCGGATCAGCAAGGGCCGGATCCTTCTCGACGGTGAGGACCTCGTGACGATGGACGAGCGGTCCGTCGCGCGGTTGCGAGGTGGCCGCATCGGCTACATCTCCCAGGAGCCCATGGCGGCACTCGACCCCTGCTTCACCATCGGATCCCTGCTGTGCGAACCGCTCCGACTGCACCAGGGAACGACCCGAGAGCAGGCACGAACCCGCGCCGCCGAACTGCTCCGCATGGTCGGCATCCACGAGCCTGAAGCGGTGCTCCGCCACCATCCGCATGAGTTGTCGGGCGGCATGGCTCAACGGGTGTGCATCGCCTTGGCCCTGACGGGCGAACCCGACCTGCTCATCGCTGACGAGCCGACCACCGCGCTCGACGTCACCGTCCAGGCCGAGATCCTCGACCTGCTGAGCTCCCTGCGCGACCGGCTCGGCATGGCTGTCGTCCTTGTCACCCACGACCTGGGCGTGGTCGCCGACCTGTGCGACCGAGCGGTGGTGATGTACGCGGGCCAAGTGGTCGAGGAAGGAGCCGTGGAGCAGGTCCTGGCCTCGCCGGCCCACCCCTACACGAAGGCCCTGCACGCGGCATCAGCCGAGCAAGCGATCCCTGGCGTCCCGCTCAGCACCGTCCCAGGGACGGTGCCGTCCCCGGGGGAGTGGACCGACGGATGCCGCTTTGCCGGCCGCTGCCCGTACGTGGCCGACGCCTGCGAGGAACACCCGCCGCACCTGCTGGACCGGCCGGATGAACGCCAGGTGCGTTGTATCCGTGTCGCCGAGCTCCCTCTGACGGAAAGGGTTCACCAGTGACCAGCCTGCTGAGCCTCGACGCCCTAGACGTGACCTTCACCCGCCGCGGCCGCAGCAAAATGCCGGTGCGCGCAGTCGATCGTGTGAGCTTCGACGTAACGGAGGGCGAGACGGTCGGCCTCATCGGCGAATCCGGATCCGGAAAGACCACGATAGGCCGGGCCGTTCTGGGTCTGACTCCCGTCACAGGCGGTCACATCACTTTCCGCGGCGAGGACATCACCACCCTGCGCGCTGAGCGGCGATCACGCTTCGCAGGCTCGCTCCAGGCCGTATTCCAAGATCCCTACGGCTCGCTCAACCCGGCGCGGGCCGTAGGCCGCAGCCTCCTCGAACCGCTGGAGGCACATGCCGGACGCCGGAGTGCCGATCTGTCGGCCGAGATCACCCGCATGCTTGACGAGGTTTCCCTTCCAGCGGAAGCCGCGGACCGCTACCCGCACGCCTTCTCCGGCGGACAGCGCCAACGCCTGGGCATCGCACGCGCCTTCGCTCCCACGCCACAACTGGTTGTGTGTGACGAGGCGACCAGCGCCCTGGACGTGGTCACGCAAGCGCAGATACTGGGCCTGCTGCAGCGCCTGGGCACCGAGACCGGCGTGGCCATGCTGTTCATTACCCATAACCTCCCGCTCGTCGCCTACCTCGCCCAGCGCGTCGTCGTCCTGTATCGAGGACGGGTCATGGAGCGCGGCCCCGCACGCGACATCCACGAGCACCCGCTCCACCCATACACCAAGGCCCTCACTCTGGCCGTGCCCAGCTCGAACCCCGCCGTGCAGCGCGCCCGCCGTGCCGAACGGGCCGAGGCGGTCAGCGTAAACAGCGCAAACGCCACCGCCCCCCCGGCACAAGGCTGCCCGTTCGCACCGCGCTGTCCCAAGGCCGCGGACACGTGCGTGACCAGCCGCCCCGCCGACACCCCGGTGGGCAACCGGGTGATTGCATGCCACCTGTTCGATTCCCGGTCCGGCCATCCACAGGCCCCCGCTGCGAAGGGAACCACATGAGCGCCACCCCCCACATCACAGCCCGACACATTGAAGAAGCCGGTCGCACCGGGCATCTTGCCTGGAGCCGCTGGGAGCCGGTACCGGCGCAAGGCGATGATGGCACCAGCCCCCTGCCTACGGTGCTCCTGCACGGAGCATCGTCGTCCCGCCGTTCGTGGCTCAGCCTGATGCCCGCCCTGACCGGGCGACTCGTTGTCGCAGTCGACGTACGCGGCCATGGCGACTCCGCATTCCCGGACGGCCCGCTCGACCGGGCCGACGTATCCCTGGACATCGCCGCGGTGCTCGACGACCTGGACCTTGCCCGGACGGCCGTCATCGGCGGCTCGCTGGGCGCCGCCCTCGCGGTGAATCTCTCCGTACAGCGCCCCGACCTAGTCGCCGGACTGATCCTGGAGGACCCACCCCTGCGGGCCGGCACCGAACCAGCCTCCTACCTTCAGGAGATGCGCGAGAACCTCAGCCGTGCGGCGGCTCTCACCCCGGCGCAACTGCGCGACGAGGTCCGCCAAACGATGCCGGGGGCGAGCGAAGAGGAAATACGGATTGTCGCCGAGGACCGGGCGAAGTTCGACCCGCGCTTCGTTGACTACGGACTGGACTGGTTCGTCCGCCCCTGGCGGGAAATCTTTGCCGAGGCAGCCTTCCCCATCACCGTGCTTGCCGGCGACCCGGAGCGGGGCTCTGTCGTCTCCCCCCAGGAAGAAATGGAGTGCGTGCGTCTACTGGGCCGGGCCAATGTATGCCGCATCTCCGGAGCCGGGCACAGCATCCGCAAAGATGCTCCCACAGCGTACGCGCAGGCCATCACTGCCGCACTCGACGGCATCGATGCGACGATACGCAGCGGCTCCGCCGTGATCGGCAACCCGCGGCCCGACAAGGCCTGATTCCGTGCCGGACATCCGCAACCGCGGCGGCCTGCTCTATCTGATCAAGCAGCTGGAGCTCGGCGTACGCCACCAGCTCGACAGGCTGCTGCGGGAGCATGCCCTGACCGTCCCCCAGTACACACTGCTCAGCGTTCTGCACTCAGCCCCTGGGCTGTCGTCGGCGGAACTGGCCCGACGTTCGTTTGTGACGGCACAGTCCGCCCACAAACTCGTGCGCACCCTCGAGCACAGGGGATTGATCGCGCGGGTGCCGCACCCTGGCAACCGCAGGGTGTTGCGCACCTATCTCACAGCGTCAGGCCGTGCGCTCTTGAAGCGCTGTGACGTGCGAGCACGAAGCATCGAGGAGGGCCTCCTCGCCCGGCTGCCTTCCGCAGAGGCGAGCGAGCTGCGGACCACCCTCCAGTGCTGCATCCGCGCCCTCCACGACCCTTCCCCACCTTTCCAAAGCCTCATCCGCGACGAGACAGACAAGGAACCCCTCATGACCCAGACACTCGACACCACCGGCGTCGGCGCCCCCAAGCGGCTCGAACATCAGGCATTCAAAGCCTTCGCCGCCCGCGAGGTGGAGAACGTCATGAACCGGTACGAGTACATGATGTCCCATGACCAGTTCGGGTATGTCTACGACAACCTCTTCGCCACCGACGCGCCCGACGTGCGTGTCGAGCTGCCGTTCGGCCGCTGGGAGGGGCCCGAGTCGGTGCGCCGATGCATCGTCGGCTACCACTCCTATCTGTGCCTGGACGACCAGGGACGCCCCCGCCCCGGTGTGCTCTTCTACAACGCCAACACCCAGCCGATCATCGAGGTGGCGGACGACCTAAAAACCGCGAAGGGCCTGTGGATCTGCCCCGGTTACAGCGCCAAGGACCAGCCGGACGGCACCTTCACCGCCGGCGCCGGCACCGCGGTGCGCGCCTGCGACTTCCTCTACGACGAGGAGCAGGGCCGCTGGAAGATCTGGCACTACATCGTCACCGGACTGACCTCGCATCCGTACGATGTGAGCTTCGTCGACAACAAGGTGAACGTGCAGAGCTCGGCCGCACGGGTCTTTCCCGAGGGCACCGAACCGGACGGCGAGCCGCAGTACTCATGGATGTATTCCACAGAGGCACGGGTTGAATACTTCCCGCTACTGCCAGAGCACTACCGCACCTTCGCCGAGACACACAGCTACTGATCACGGCTCCACCCGGGCTGCTGTTCCGCGAGGCCCTCTCCGACCTCGCGGAGCACTCGGGTAAGCCAGCGGTGGCCACTGTCCACCTCGTGCTCCGGGTGCCACCAAGCAGCCTCGATCAACTCAGCGCGAGGGAAGGGCGGCTCGTGCACGGTTACCCGGGCCGATGCGGCGACCCGGAGAGCCAGCCGTTCGGGCACCACGGCGATCATCTGGGTGCCATGCAGAGCGAACAGTGTCGGCAGCCATCCCGAGACCGTGACCTGCGCACTGCGGCGCACGCCGAGCTGGTCCAGGAGCCGGTCGGACGGAGTGCCCTGCTGCGGGCCACCGACGACCGCCACCGCATGGCGCAGCTGTGACAGGTCAGCCAGGGTCGGTGACCGCCCCACCAGCGCGGGGTTCGCCGGGTCGGCCACGCATACAAGCCGGTCCCTGAAGAGTTCCACGGACGCTCCGGGGAAGCCGAAACCGCGCGGGCCGACCAGTACGTCTGTCTCCAGCAGAGCCTGCTCCGCGGTGGCGCGTGGGGGCAATGGACCGAACTCGATGCGTACCCCCGGCGCCAGAGCCCGCACCTGGCGCAGTAGGGGCCGTTGGAGCACAGTGACTGCGTAGTCCGACAGAGCGATACGGAACACCCTGCTGCTGTCCTCGGGGGTGAAATCGGGGGAGGGGGACAGCGCGAGTTCCAGATTGCGTACGGTTGTGCGAAGCCCGGGGAGGATCGTGCGGGCGAAAGGGGTGAGCCGATATTCGCGGCCGATCCGGACCAGCAGTTCGTCCCGGTAGTGCCTGCGCAGACGCTGCAGGGAGGCGCTCATCGCGGGCTGCCCCGTGCCTAGCCGGGCCGCAGCACGGGTCACATTGCTTTCCTCCAGCAGCGCCTGAAGCGCCACGAGAAGATTCAGGTCGAGGTTGGCCACGGTGAGGACACAGTCACTTTCCAGGGATTCTGCTGAGCCACGACGCATGCAATCATCGCTGCTCAGAGCATGCAAGACTCCGCGTGCGAGAACGCCGGGCAGTGCTGTGGCCGAGGAGGGAGACGTGTGACCCGCTCAGGAAGCCCCGACCTGAACCTCCTCGTCTCACTTGAGGCACTGCTGGAGGAACGCAACCTTACTCACGCCGGACACCGACTCAACACCAGCCAGCCTGCCATGAGTGAGACCTTGGCGCGCCTGCGCAGACACTACGACGACGAGCTTCTGCATCGCGTCGGACGAACGTACGAACTGACGCCGTTCGCCAGCCGTCTGCTGCCCCAGGTTCGCGCCGCCGTGGCAGCGGCCAGACGGTTCACCGGTAGCGTGGTCGACTTCGACCCTACTAAGAGCACACGCGCATTCTCGGTGGTGTCCTCCGACTACGCGCTGGCCGTCCTGGTCGAGCCGCTGCTCAAATGCCTGGCTGTGGTTGCACCGAGCATTCGCGTGGACTTCGAACCCCTGCCGTACCAGTTCGGCGACACAGGCCACCGGGTGGTCGACCGGGACGTGATGGTGGCGCCCGTCGAGATCGGGGTACCTGGTCTGCACCGCATACTGTTCTCCGACCGTTTCGTATGCATCGTTGACCGCAACAACCCAAGACTGCGCGACGGCAGGCTGAACAGACAGGATCTGGAGGAATTGCCGCACGCAGTGGCGAACATCAAGGACCAGATGGGGGAGCCGCGCAGTCGAGTGTTGACGGAGCTCGGTCTCGACTGCACGATCGACGTCGTGTGCCACAGCCACTTGCCGCTGCCGTTCGTAGTCAGCGGCACAGATTTGCTTGCTTTCGTACCCGAGCGCCTCACCCGACATTGCGATCCGGAGCTCAACCTGGTTGTCGCCGATGTCCCGCTTCCCGAGATCACCTTCATCGAAGCCGCCCACTGGCACCCCCACCACCTCAATGATCCCGGGTTGCGCTGGCTGATCAGCCTGCTGGTGGAGGTGGCGGGGGAACTGTGATGGTCTCTGATCCACGAAGGACGATTGCTGGCCTAGAATGTGCCCTGCGTAGTTGGCCCCACCAAGGTGCCCTCAGCCGTGAACATTCGGACACAGCTTCCGCCGCGTCTAGCTGTGCCGCCCGATGCGCGGCTATGCGCAGAACTCGCAAAGCGTGCTAGCGCCGACCGCGCCGAAGAATGCTCCTACGGCTCCGCCCAGTCCGGCGGCGACGTCACCGCCGCCGTCTAAGTCACTGACGCACGTTACAGAAGGCGCACAGGAGTGCCCACCGTCCTGGTGCAGATGACACGTCAAGGTGTGGCCACACCCGCACCAGTCATATGCGTCCGACATGCATCCCGCAGGCGCCGGCCAACCCGCTTGACCTCAAACGCCATGGGGTATCTGATCCGGTGGCCGAGGATGCGCCTGCTGGCTGGCAGGCCGCGCACCATTGGCAGGGATATACAGCTGTTTTTCGGCCCGACAACCGGCTGACTCAGGGGCCGCTGGCAGACGCGAGTGTTTGTGCTCCCTGGGGAACGAAAGACTGTTCGGCCCAGATGATTTTGCCGCTGGCAGTGTAGCGAGTGCCCCAGCGGTGGGCGAGTTGAGCGACGAGGAACAGGCCGCGCCCTCCCTCGTCGGTACTGGCCGCGCGACGCAGGTGGGGTGCAGTGGAGCTGCAGTCGAAGATCTCGCAGATCAACGCGCGGTCGCGGATCAGCCGCAGGTGGATGGGCGGTGTCGCGTAGCGGAGAGCATTGGTGACCAGTTCGCTGACGATCAGTTCGGTGGCGAAGGCGAGATGGTCCAGGTTCCAGTGAGTCAGTTGCTGGGTCACAGCCGCACGCAGATCGGAGACTGCTGCTGGGTCCGGAGACAGGTCCCAACGGGCTATATGCTCGGCGTCTAGAGTACGGGTGCGTGCGACCAGCAGGGCGATGTCGTCCAGGGGTCTGGCGGGCTGTAGGGCGCCCATGAGCGCCTGGCAAGTCTGCTCTGGATGGTCGTGCGGCTCGGCGAGGACCTTCCGCATTCGTTCCAGTCCGGTGCCGATGTCACGGTGTCGATCTTCGATGAGTCCGTCGGTGTACAAGATCAACTGGCTACCTTCGGGTAGCTCCAGGTCCACGGTCTCGACGGGCTGGCCGCCCAGACCCAAGGGCAGTCCAGCGGGAAGATCGGGAAACGTGACCGTCCCATCTGGAAGGACGAGGGCCGGTGGCGGGTGGCCGGCTCGGGCCAGGGTGCAATTCCGGGTGGTCGGGTCATAGACCGCATACAGGCAGCTGCCGCCAACCATCTCGGTCTCGCCAGCTTCTTCCGTCTGATCATTGAGGCGAGCGACAAGGCCGTCAAGGTGGGTGAGCACCTCGTCGACGGGCAGATCGAGATCGGAAAAATTGCGGACAGCGGTGCGCAGGCGACCCATGGTCGCCGAGGCGTGCAAACCGTGGCCGACTACGTCGCCGACCACCAGCGCCACTCGAGCGCCTGACAGAGGAATAGCGTCGAACCAGTCCCCGCCGATGTCCGCCTGCGCAGGCAGGTAGCGGAACGCGACGTCCACCGCGTTCTGCTCGGGCAAAGCCCGGGGCAGCAGGGCCCGTTGCAGAGCGAGGGCGGCGTTACGCTCGCGTGTGAAGCGACGGGCATTGTCTATACAGACGGCCGCGCGGGCGACGAATTCCTCCGCGAGTTTGAGGTCGTCGTCACTGAAGGGCTCAGTTGTGGCATGCCGGAAGAAATGGCTGGTACCCAAGGTGATGCCTCGGGCGCGGATTGGCACAACCATTGAACTGTGTGTCACTGCCACGTGTGTTCCCGTGACGTCGACGCGAGCCCATCCCTTCCTGTCCTTTGGATTCATCCGGGAAAGAAGCTGGGGCGTGCCGCTGATCAGGCTACGGATCGGCGGCGACCATGTGTGGTAGGTGACGAGTGCCCCGGTCTCGGTCGCTGCCTCCGGTACGCCCTGGTGGATGGATTGCATTCCCGTTCGGGACAAGGTGAGGTCATCGGTCTCGGACAGGAGCCCGGGAGCGGGCTCCCATCCGTCGACCACGCCCTGCACCAGGTCGACTGTCACGAAGTCGGCGAGCTCAGGTACGGCCACGTCAGCGAGGTCCTGCGCTGTCTGTGACACATCCAGCGTGCGGCCGATGTAGGAACTTGCCCGCTCCAGCAGAGCCAAGCGTTGCCGGGCCCGGTACCGATCGGTGATGTCTACCACCGTGTAGAGCACACCTACCGGGCGCCCGGCCGCGTCCTCCAGGCGAGTGAACGACATTCTGTATGCGCGGTCCCGGTCGGGGCTCGACCGGGGGCGGGACAGCTGCTCGAAATCGGTTACCGACTCACCGGTATCCAGCACCAGGCGCATCTGCTCTTCGATCGCCTTAGCCTTCGCGCCGGGCTGGACCTCTCCCAGGCGCCGTCCGAGACGCTCGTCCAGCGAAACGCCGCCGAGCCGTTCCAGCGCGGGATTCGACCACAGGAACCGCAGGTCGGTGTCCAACACCGCCATCGAGACGTCGGACTGCGTGACCATGCACTCAAGTACCGCGCGATCCATCGCCCAGTTCAGAGCACCGCTAGCGTCGTCGGCGAGCATGAGCCATCCCTTCCGGCCCTGATCGGCGGTGGTGGGGACGATCCGGGTTCCCACTGTGACGGCTCGGCCGTCCCGGTGCCGTACCGCAACCGTGCCGACCCATCCGTCCTCTTCGCGGCACCGCTCGGCGAGAACGGTCAGTCGCCGGGCGTCCTCGGGGGCAAGCAGTGACGCCGCTGCGCGGCCGATAACGTCCGCTGCCGGATATCCGAGCAGCCGCTCGGCTTCCAGGGTCCAGCCCACGACAGTGCCCTGCTCGTCGAGAAGCGCAGAGGCGGTGTCCACGACATCAATCGAGGTCTGCCGTCGGGATAGATCCACAGCGAGCCATTCCTCTCCGCCAATACCCACCCGCTCTATATTACTCTCACCTATCCTGCAGAAAGATCTATCTGACCCCAAGGTGAGCTGCCGCCCGGTGGGTGGACCGCGACGCGTACGTGGCGTGCATGCCCGCCGAGATAGCGGCGCGTTTCCCGCATCGCAACGGGTGAGGCGTTCAAGTCTCAAGGCGCATGTTTTGACGGGCTGCGGGATTTCTTTTGGAGGGTATCCGCGAAGTGCTCATTCCGCCCCGATGGGCAAATGGGAACAAAACGAAATATGTGCTGGTGGAGTGGTCTATGCGCAGAGGAAATTGACTTCCTCCCCGGGCAGATGGTGGCCTCGATCCCGGCGGCCCACTCCCCGTCCGTCATGTCCTTCGGGTAGCACGTCTGCTGTGTCCGGCCATCGGCACGCAAGCAAGACTGCTGCATCAGGGCCTCCTGCTGCTCGGTGATTCGACACCAACGAGCTGTTCAGGAGGCCCTGTCCATATGTGTGCAGCGCCCCCGCGACCGGCCGATCGGGACTCCCGTTCGACGCGCATCTCTCAAGATTGAAAAGACAACAGCTTCCGAGGAAGCCGCCGAGCGGTCCGGAGCGGCGCAGCCGGAGAGGCGGCGACCCCTGGCGCTGCTCTCGGTGATGCTGGAGGGTGGAGTCGGTTGACGGGGAGCTGGGTTGCCAAGGCCGGACAGTCTGAGGCGGCCTTCGGAGGTGCTGCCCGGCCCGCGATGCAGAAGTTCAGCGTGTGTGGCCAGCAGGGTGTGGGCAGGTCGAGCGCCTGACGGGTCAGCTCCCGGCGGCCGACTCCGACGGGCTCAAGGCGTTCATGCCGTCGTGGCGGACCTGGACACCGTGTCCCGCCATACCCCCGCCCGCCTGCTGGCCGCCGTCGGGCGCGCACTCACCCGGCTCCCCGAGGGGCCCACGCCGTGCAACTGACCGACGAACAGGGTCGGAGAGTTACCAAAGTCTCCGGCGATGACGAGCGGTTGAGGGGTCAACTGGACGACGTCCAGATCGAGCGACGCCGCACCCCCCGAGACGGGTCGAGTCGAGCCCTTCTGCTGCATCTGGACGGGATGTGTCTTGTGGCGGTTATCCCATGACGGAAACGGTTAACTAAGCTAAGCTTAGTGTATGGCTCTAGTAGCCGCGCCGCAGCCCCCCGCTGCGATCGACCGGTCGGCTGTAGACCTCCGTCTGAGCGTCATGCGGCTCGCCCGTCGCCTACGTATCCAGAGGGTGCCGGGCGCCCTCAACCTCGCCTGCCTTTCGGCACTCGGTCACCTCGACCGTGAAGGCCCGGCCACTACGACCGCCTTGGCAGCAGTGGACCGCATCACGCCGCAGTCGATGACGCGGTCGGTGGCCGAGCTGGTTGAGCGTGGGCTGGTCGAACGAGCCCCGGATCCCGCTGACCGGCGGCAGACCTTGCTGAAGATCACGCTATCTGGACGGGAGTTCATCGAGCGGGACCGGCAGCTCCGGGATGCCTGGCTGACACAGGCGATGGGCGAGCAACTCACCGATGTCGAAAGGGACCTGCTGCTGCTGGCGGGGCGTCTGCTGGACCGGCTGGCGGATTCCCCGATAAAGGAAGAGGTGTCGTGAGCGGTGCCGGCTCCGGGGCGAGCCGTCGGGAGAATATACGAAGTAATGCTGAGTATATATCTGATCTGCGGCCCCAGCTTTCCAAGAAGGTAGTGGCCCCAGTCGCCTTCGGGGCCATCCTGCAGCCGCTCAACTCCTCGATGATCGCGGTGGCCTTGGTAGGTATCCGATCCCACTTCCATGCCGCAGCCTCCGCTACCTGGCTGGTCTCCGGGTTGTACCTGGCCGCGGCGGTGGCTGCCCCTGCTATGGGGCGCCTCGCAGACCTGCTGGGACCACGCCGGGTGTCACTGGGCGGCTTCGCACTGGTGGGAGTGGCCTCCGCAGTAGCACCGTTCGCACCATCCATCGGCGTCCTGGTGGCCTGCCGCGTACTGATCGGCGTGGGCACCGCGGCGCAGTACCCCTGCGGTGTAGCGATGATCCGCCGGGCGGCCGACGAGACACGCGCCGCCCCCCACAACGCCCTCGCGACCCTCGCCGTATGCGCACAGGTGATGGTGGCGCTCGGCCCGGCGCTCGGTGGGCTGTTGGTTGGACTCCTTGGCTGGGGCGGAATCTTCTGGATCAATATCCCGCTGGTCGCTAGCGCGGCTGTGGCCATCACCGTTTGGGGGCCCGCCGATGCTGGTCATGCACAGGATCGACGCGGGGGCCAGTTCGATCTGCCAGGCATGGCCCTGTTCGTGCTCGCGGTGGGATCGCTGATGTGCTGGCTGCTGTCGTTGTCGCAGACCCCGCAGTGGTGGTGGATCGCCGCGATGGTGCCCGCATTCGGAGCGCTGATCGCTTGGTCGGCGCGTACTCGTGAACCGTTCCTGAATGTCCGGCTGCTCCGCAACAGGCTCCTCTCTGTCACCTACCTCCGCACGATCGGTGTCTACACCGCTTTCTACGGCATCTTCTACGGCCTGCCCCAGTGGTTGGAGGAGTCACGTGGCCTCGGCCCCACCGACGCCGGCCTGGTCGTACTTCCCATTGCCGTGTTCGGTGTCTTCTCGACCGTGCTCGCTACCCGGATGCAACGCCGTCTTGGAATCCGCGCCCCGTTCCTGGTGGGCACGGCGGCACTGCTGGTTGGCGGGCTGCTGCTGACCCTACCGACGGCCGATACCCCGGTGCCGCTGCTGCTGGTGGTCTGCGCCGTGCTGGGCCTACCCAACGGCTTCAACAACATGTCCAACCAGAACGCCGTGTATGCCGCTGCCCCCGCAGACCGCGTGGGAGCTGCATCCGGCCTGTACCGGACCTCGCAGTACGTGGGGGCAAACCTGGCCGCTGCCGTGCTCGCCCTGCTGGTGGGCACTCATACCGATGACGTCGGATTGCATCAACTGGGCCTAGTGGTGGCCCTGATCAGTGCCGTGCTGCTGGTCACGGCTGTGCCGATGCGCTGCTTGCGACGCGCGACGCCCCACTGATCCGGTCGGCTGACTATGTGCCTTGAGGAAGCTTGCACTGGGTGGCGACGACGACGCCATCGAGTCACCTGAAGAGGATGGCGGGGTTCACCCATTGACGAGACCCATGTGCCGTTCGTTGTAGCGGGCCCCGTGCACGCCGATGCGCGTTGCCACGGCGTTGAAGTCGGCTACCTCATCAGCCGACAGCACCACCTCGATCGCTGCCGAGTTCTCCTCCACTCGCTCGATCCGGCGCGTGCCGGGGATGGGCGCGATCCAAGGCTGCTGGGCGAGGAGCCAGGCCAGGGGTGGCCTTCTTGCTCTGGGTGAGCTCGACGATGTGGTCGAGCAGTGCCTGGTCCGCGGCGAGGTTGGCGTTGCTGAAGCGCGGAATCGTGGCGCGGATGTCTACGTCCGCGAAGGCGGTCGCTGGGTCGACCGTGCCCGTGAGGAAGTCCTTGCCCAGCGGGCTGAACGGTACGAATCCGATGCCCAGTTCGGCCGGCGCAGGCAGGACCTCGGGCTCGGGATTGCGGGTCCACAGGGAGTACTCGCTCTGCACGGCGGTCACGGGGTGGACCGCGTGGGCGCGGCGGATGGTGGCCGCCGACACCTCGGACAGCCCGAAGTGCCGCACCTTGCCGGCCTTGACGAGGTCGCCGACAGCGCCTGCCACCTCCTCGATCGGCACCTGGGGTCCACGCGATGCTGGTAGAAGAGGTCGATCGTGTCGGTACGTAGGCGTCGCAGGGAGGCGTCGGCCACGCGCCGGATCTGTTCTGGGCGGCTGTCGAGGCCGGCCAAGTGCCCGTCCTCGATACGCCAGCCGAACTTGGTGGCGATCACCACCTGGTCGCGCACGGGCGCTAGTAGGGCTTGGTCATCTTCACTCGTGAGTGGCGTGTCCGCTTGCTCGTGGGTGTTGTTGAGCTGGTGTGACTCCTGAGGAGATGACCGAAGTCCGGGAGGACTTGGAGGCTTTCGCGGCGGGGTTGTTCGACGGGTTCTTCCGTGCGGATCAGCGGCGCTGGGGGCAGGCGTATGTGCGCGGGCTGCTGCTGGACGGCAGACGCAAGTCGGTGGAGCCGATGGCGGCTCGCCTGGGCGAGGACGGCAACCGTCAGGCGCTGGCCCACTTCATCACTTCCAGCCCGTGGGATCCGGCGCATGTACGGGCCCGGCTGGCCTGGCGGATGCACGAGACGATCGGCCCGGAAGCGCTGATCATCGACGACACTGGCTTCCTCAAGGACGGGGACGCCTCGGCGGGTGTGTCGCGGCAGTACACCGGCACCGCGGGCAAGGTAACCATCTGCCAGGTGGGCGTCTCGCTGCACCTGGCCCGCGATCATGCCTCGGCCGCGGTGAACTGGCGGCTGTTCCTGCCGGCTTCCTGGGATCCGGCCTCCGCGGTGGCGGATGCGGACAAGGTCGCCCGCCGCACCCGCTGCGGGATTCCTGCCCAGGTGGGGCATGTGGAGAAGTGGCAGCTGGCCTTGGACATGATCGACGAGACACGGTCGTGGGGCATCGATGTCCCCTTGGTGGTCGCGGACGCCGGCTATGGCGATGCCGCCGCCTTCCGCCTCGGCCTGGAGGAACGAGACCTGCCCTATGCGGTCGGTGTCTCCGGCCGGCGCACCGCGCATCCGGCCGACGCCCGGCCCGTCCAGCCGGCTTGTGCGGGCACCGGCCGGCCACCGAAAGTGCAGTATCCCGAGCCTGCGCGGACGATGAAGGACTTGGCCGTCGCAGCAGGGAAGGCGGCCGCACGGCCGGTGTCCTGGCGGGAAGTATCACGCCCGGGCAAGGGCCGCAGTGGCTTCAAGCGCATGTACTCGCGCTTCGTCGCCCTCAGAGTCCGCCCGGCCGGACGCGGCATCCGCAAGGTTGCCGGTGATCCGGAGCTGCCCGAGCGGTGGCTGTTGGCCGAGTGGCCGTCCGGCGAGACCGAACCGGTGCAGTTCTGGCTGTCGAACCTGCCCTCCGGGATGCCCCTGGCGACTTTGGTGCGGCTGGCCAAACTCCGCTGGCGCATCGAGCACGACTACCGCGAGATGAAACAGGCCCTGGGCCTGGCCCACTTCGAGGGCCGCACCTGGGGCGGCTGGCACCACCACGTCCCCCTCGTCTCCGCCGCCCACGCCTTCTGCACCCTGCAACGACTGACGCGAAACCCAAAAGACACAGCGCCGGTCTGAGCCTCTACCAGGTCGTCCGCTACCTGCAGACAATCCTCGCCACTTGGACCGGCGCCTGCCCCACCTGCCACCGCGACATACCCATACCCATACAAACCTGACCAAGCCCTACTAGTCTTCCGAGTCAGGAATTCTGTTCAGATGTGTAGGGTTGCCGTGTGGCACAGACTGGGCGGCCGAAGGCCGAGTTGACTCTGCCGGACGAAGAGCGGGCTGCGCTGGAGGGATGGGTGCGGCGTCGTTCCACGCCTCAGGCGTGGGCTCTGCGGTGCCGGATCATCCTGGCCTGTGCAACCGGGTCGTCGAACAAGGACGTTGCGGCTGAATTGGACTCGACATCGCACTCGGTTGGCCGATGGCGGGCCCGCTTTGTCGAGCACCGGATCGCCGGCCTGGGCGACATGCCGAGGGCGGGCGGGCCCAGGACGGTCACCGACGAACAGGTCGCCGCGGTGGTCACCAAGACGCTGGAGTCCACGCCGAAGAGCGCGACGCATTGGTCGACCCGGGCGATGGCCCAGGAGATGGGCCTGTCGCAATCGACCGTGTCGCGGATCTGGCGGGCGTTTGGCCTGCAGCCGCACCGCTCGGAGTCCTTCAAGTTGTCGACCGACCCGTACTTCGTCGACAAGGTTCACGATGTCGTCGGCTTGTATCTGGACCCGCCAGAGCGGGCGCTGGTGTTTTGCGTGGATGAGAAGTCGCAGATCCAGGCGTTGGACCGGTCGCAGCCGGTGCTGCCGATGATGCCCGGGGTCTCGCAGCGGGTGACCCACGACTACGTGCGCGCGGGCACCACGACATTGTTCGCCGCGCTTGAGGTCGCCACCGGCAAGGTGATTGGTTCCCTGCACCGCAGGCACAGGGCCGAGGAGTTCAAGAAGTTCCTGATCAAGCTCGACCAGGAAGTCCCCGCAGGCGTGGATGTCCACCTGGTGCTGGACAACTACGCGACCCACAAGACCCCGGCCATCAAGACCTGGCTGCTGGCCCACCCCCGTTTCCACCTGCACTTCACGCCCACCGGATCGTCCTGGCTCAACCTGGTGGAGCGGTGGTTCGCCGAGCTGACCAACAAACAGATACGGCGTGGTGTCCACAAAACCGTACGCGCCTTGGAGAAGGACATCCGGGCCTGGATCGCCGCATGGAACACCGAGCCCAAGCCCTACATCTGGACGAAGACTGCAGACGAGATCCTCGAACGCCTCGCTTGCTATCTCAACCGAGTCCCTCAGAGCTACAAGGAGTGACCACGATTCGCCAGTGTCACCGCCAGCTCCGCGGCGAGGAGGAATCCGTGTGCATACGCCTCCTGAAGCGGCAGGCCACCGGCACTCTGCCTCAATGCGCTGGCCCGCTCCGCGACATCCGATACCTCAAGCGTCCGGTTATCGCCCAACCAAGCGCAGACGTCTCCCCACCCGGTCGGCGAACCGTCCGTCCGCGGCAGTGACTACACGTCCGCGCTCCGCCGCCGCCCGTGCCGCCAAGCGCGTCACCACATCCGCATCCACGGTTCTGCCCTCCCAGACAGGCATCAAGAAGTCCACCCGGTCAAAGGTGACACTACTACTTACGAACAGAACTCATGACTCAGAAGACCAGGGCCTCGCCCGCCAACTCCTCGTTGACGTAGGGGCCGTAGACCTCGGCGGTGCCGAAGAACGTGACGCCGTGCTCCAGGGCGCCCCGCAGGACAGCGATCATGCCCTGTCGGCCGCTCGGGTTGGGACCGTAGGACTGGGACATGCTCATGGCGCCCAGCCCGATCGCCGAAACTTCGAGGCCCTGGCCCAGGGTGCGCGTGTGCATTTGGGTCTACCTGCGTAGGGAGCAGGAGGCGGCGGTGAAGCCGCCGCCCGTGGGCACGCCAACGCGCCGGGGTATGCGCTCGCCGGACAGGACCCCGTCACCGCATCCACTGCCGTCACTGAGGAAACCGGAACCTCACAGCACTGGGAAGGCACTGCCGTTACTGATAATGGCAGACCCCCCAACATCTGCTCAGGCTCCCGCCGTGGCCGCTGAAAGACCAGGACGCCTTTGGCCTGCCGAGTGAGGGCGTGCCCAACCCGCATCTGTTCATGCGTCGTGGTTGAGTTTGGCGATGTCTTCGTCGGTCCGGTTGCCGTGGATCTCGATTTTTGCCAGTTCGGTTTCGATCCGGGTGAACTCGTCGTTGGTGAGGGTGACGTTGGCGGAGGCGAGGTTCTCCTGGATTCGGTTCAGCTTGCGGGAGCCGGGGATGGGGACGATGAAGTCCTTCTTGTGGAGCATCCAGGCGAGGGAGATCTGTGCGGGGGTGGCGTCCTTGTGGCGTGCGAAGCTGGTGAGGAGGTCAAGGAGGGGCTGGTTGGCGCGGATGTTGTCCGCCTCGAAGCGGGTGATGACCCGGCGGACGTCGTCGCCGGTGTAGGTGTCGTCGGCGG
This sequence comes from Streptomyces sp. NPDC090088, assembly GCF_044747345.1. NCBI lineage: Bacteria > Bacillati > Actinomycetota > Actinomycetes > Kitasatosporales > Streptomycetaceae > Streptomyces > Streptomyces sp. NPDC090088. Next base: position 875,618 of record NZ_JBIVDZ010000005.1, read on the forward strand.
TGACCGTGCCGGAGAGGAAGCCGCTGGCGAGTGGGCTGAAGGGGACGAAGCCGATGCCGAGTTCTTCGCAGGCGGGGATGACGTCCTGTTCCCACATCCGTTCCATGATGGAGTATTCGCTCTGCACGGCTGTCAGTGGCGTGACGGCGTGTCCGCGGCGGATCTGTTCCTCGGTGGCTTGGGACTGGCCCCAGCCGAGGATCTTTCCCTCGTCGATCAGTTCGCCCATGACGGTTGCGACGTCCTCGACGGGAATCGAGTCGGGCACGCGGTGTTGGTAGTACAGCTCGATGTGGTCGGTGCCGAGGCGGGCCAGGGATTTCTCCAGGCGGGCGCGGATCTGCCGGCCCAGTTCGGTGCGGGTGGGGGCGTTGTCGATGAAGAATTTGGTGGCGATGACGGCCTGGTCGCGGACGGGTGCCAGGGCGCGGCCGAGGAGTTGTTCGTTGGCGCCGGCGCCGTAGCCCTCCGCTGTGTCGAAGAAGGTGCAGCCCAGGTCGAATGCCGTGCGGATCAGGTGGATGGCTTCAGAATCACTCACGCCGGGGCCGTAGCCGTGGCTGAAGCCCATGGTGCCCAGACCGACTGCCGAGACCTGGAGTCCTCCGATGATCCTTGTCTTCATGGTGTTCCTTTCATAGGGTCACGGCCGCCCGGAGCAGGAGCTGGCCTTCTGGTTGTGCGGAGCGACGGCATGGTGGCTGTCAGCCGTGGCATGTGGTGGCTGGGTTCGTCATGCGTTCTTCTTGGCGGGGGCGGTCGCCCGGACACCACCGCCCTGCGCGGTCGTCTCGCCTGCCGGCCCGGACCGGCCCGGCAGGCACAGGGTGACGGTGAGGGCGAGGACGGCGCCTGCCCCGGCAATGAGGAACACCGTCTGATATGCGCGGAGGGTGGGCAGGGCACGTCCGCCGACCACGGAGGTGACGTTCGCCAGCACGGCGGCGACGACTGCGCTGCTGCATGCCTGGCCGATCGAACGCATCAGCGTGTTGAGGCCGTTGGCCGCGCCGGTCTCGGCCAACGGTACCGCGCGTATGACGAGGGCTGGCAGCGCCGAGTAAGCGATGGCCGTGCCGGCGGCCACCACGGTTGAGCCCGCGATGATCAGTCCCAGCGAGCGGTTGGTGAACAGGCGCACCACGTATCCGACGGCGAGGAGCACGGAGGCGAGGGCGAGCGTGGTCTTGGGGCCGCAGGCGGCCGAGATGCGGGCGGACACCGGCGAGAGTGCCACCATGGCGAGCCCGCTCGGCAGCAGGCACAGTCCGCTGACGACGATGGATGCGCCCAGTCCGTAGCCGGTGCTGCGGGGTTCTTGCACCATCTGGCCGGTGGACAGGGAGTTCGCGTAGAAGGCGAAGCCGATCAGCAGTGCCGCGATGTTCGTCAGCAGGACGGCAGGTCTGGCCGACACCCGCAGATCCACTACAGGAGTGGCTGCCTTGAGCTCGTAGAGGCCCCACAGGAGGCCGATGATCACGGCAGTGGCGAGCAGAGCGAGGGTCGGTGCGGACAGCCACCCCCAGTCGGCGCCCTGGGTCACGGCGAGCAGCAGGGCGATCAGGGCGGTGGACAGGCCGAGTGCCCCCAGCGCGTCGAAGCGTCCGTGGGAGCGGATCGAGGACTCCGGCACGAACCGCAGTACCAGCACTATGTCGAGCAGGCCGATGGCGGCCGAGGCCCAGAAGATGGTGTGCCAGTCGAAGTTCTCGATCACTACGGCGGTCACCGGAAGGCCGATCGTAGCGCCGATGCCCAGGGTGGAACTCATCAGCGCGACCGAGCGCAGGACCCGCTCGGGCGCCAGCTCGTCCCGCATGATGCTGATGCCCAGCGGGACGATAGCGAGCGCGGCGCCCTGGAAGGCCCGCCCCGCGATCAGTAGGGCGATCTGCGAGCTGACGGCGCACAGCACGGAGCCGACAGTCAGCAGGCACATCGAGGTGAGGACGATCTTGCGTTTACCGTACATGTCTCCGATGCGTCCGAAGACCGGGGTGCAGACGCAGCCGGTGAGCAGGGTAACGGTCACTAGCCAGCTGGCGGCGGTGGGTGTTGAGTGGGTGAGGGCGGGGACGTGCGGCAACAGCGGGATTACCAGCGTCTGCATTACGGCGACGATCAAAACGCAGAAGGCCAGGACGCCGACCATGAGGCGGGAACGGGCGGTCTGCGTCGGCGGGGGTATCGTTGCGGACATGGTTTCTCCATGGCATGAGAGGCCGGGCATCTCGGGCTGCGGCGGGAAGGCGCTCGTGCCGACGGCGGTGCATCGACCGAGCCGAGTACTCAGTGTGGGATCTTCGGAGTCGTGTACAGCTCGGTCGGGCTCGGCCAGCTCAGGAGGGTGTGCACCGTCCTGCCGAGAATCCATTCCTTGTCCGCGGAGGTAAGCCGGTCGCTCTCGCGCAGCGAGAAGAGTTCATCGGCCCAGCGGTGGTTGCTGATCGAGGTGAAGTCGCTTGCCCACATGACCCGTTCACGGCCGAAGGAATCCAGGACCCGCAACAACTTGTCGGTGGCGCGGGTGAAGGGGTACTCGTCGGCGTGGAACAGCTCAGGGGCGTGGCACCACTTGATCGCGACGTTTGGCAGGTCGGCCAGGCGCAGCACCTGCTCGAACTCCTCGTCGTTGCCCGGCATGCCGACATGGTCGACGACCACCGAGATCTCCGGGTGGGCTTGGGCGTAGGGGCGCAGCAGGGGTGCGTTGCGCGGAGCGATGGCAAAAACCGGCAAGCCGTTGTCGGCGGCGGCGTCGAAGACGGGCCCGTATGCACCGTCTGCGAGTTCTTTGATGTCCTCGTCACGCCGGGCGACAATCCGCACTGCCCGTGCATGCGGGGCATCCGCCACGGCCTTGACCCCGGACACCAGGTCGGGGTCGCGGTGATGGATGCGCAGCAGGTAGGAGAAGCGCTCCGGATGGCGTGCGGCAGCGATTTCGGCGCCGGCCGCCGTGGCTCGGAAGGCGTTGTGCTCCGGCAGGAACATTCCCGGGCTGCTGCGGCCGGTCTGCGCGTCGAAACCCCGGAACTCGTCGGCCAGGGCGGCCTGGATGCCATCGAGTTCATTGCGGCGAGGGTTTCCTCGACGTTCATGGTGAGGTGCAGATGGATTTGCGCGTCGACGATGTCCACGTGTGTCCTTCGGTGCGTTGCCGTTGGTTCGATAGGGATGCCAGGTGGAGGGCTGCTCGGACTGCGCCCCGCGGCCCGAGCGCGTGCTCGCTGCTCACGGCCCGGGCCCGTCCCCGTCCGGTTGGCCGCGGGTCCGTTCAGGCACATAAGAGACGGTGGTCAGCCCGCTGTCAGCGGGGCGTCGCGATGTCGTGGGGCAGAGCGTTGCCGTGTCTGCGAGCAGCAGTGGGCAGGTGCCCGATCTCGCTACCCGAGCGGTTCAATGCGGTAGGCCCGGGCTGCGGTGTCGTGGAAGAGGGCATGGCTGAGCGAACGATGGATTTGAAGGCGTTCCACAGCGGCACGAAGCCGCTCGAGTTGCTGTCGGGTGGGTAGTCGCTGGCCATCATGCAGCAGTCGGCTCCGAAGGTTTCGATGGCGGTTTCCACGTAGGGCGCCCAAGCGGTGGCGAGTTCCAGAGAGCCGATGGTGTCGGTGCGGTCTTCGAAGCTGAAGCCCCAGAAGGGCAACTCCAGGCCTCTGATCTTGCACAGGACGTTGGGGCGCTGGGCGATCTGGAGCAGGGCCTCGCACCACTCGGCGAACACCTCTGCATGGTCGGCGGCGTCCGTGTCTATGGCGACTGCTAGGCCGCAGTGGTTGACGGTGATGGTCGCCTCGGGGAACTCGTCGGCGACGCAGGCGAGTTCGGGTAGCTGGTGGTGGAATACCGCAGCGTCGAAGCTTAGATCGAGTGGGGCAAGATGACGGAACCCGGCCCGGAATTGCGGGCTGGCCAGCATGCTGCGGCGCGGCCTGCCCGGCAGGTACCGGTAGGGGGCTTCGCTCGGATGCTGCGCGGCACCCTGCCGGGTCCCGCGCAGCCGGTCGAGCGCCGATTGCAGGGCACGGTCGAGGTAGGCGGCGATGCCGTCGCCGCACCGCAGATCGACGAATCCCACGATCGCGGCGCAAGCGCGTTGATCGCCGAAGGCCCCGCTTACGGCCATGGCGCCTGCCCCGTTGGCGAACTCGATCTCGCCCAGCGGCCGCATGATCTCAGGGCCGCCTGGGCGGTAGAACGCGTTCGCCTCGGCAGACCGAGGCGACGATCTGGTGGCCCGCTCGAGCATCGGCCAGGTAGTCGTCCAGGAGGTAGCGGATTTTGGGCCGGACGAACAAATGGTGGTGCGCGTCGATGATGGGGAGCGATCGGCTCGTTGCGGCCGCGAGGAAGCTGATTGAACATCACTGCCTCCCGTTGTGGTGCGACAGGGCCCAGGCGTCGCAGGCCGTTCTGGCCCTGCCTGGCCGGTAGCTTCCGATGTGGGACCCCGTCCCGTGCCGCCGGAACAGTCGGACACGGGACGGGGCGTTGATCAACTAAACGGTGCGGGGAGACCTGTCAGGTTTGGTCGGCTCGCAGGCCGTTGGTGTAGCCGGGGATGGCGATGCCGCCGGCCTGGCCGCGGACGGCGTTGTCGATG
>NZ_JBIVDZ010000006.1:0-514582 GCF_044747345.1 Streptomyces sp. NPDC090088
CGGTTACATTCCGAACCCGGAAGCTAAGCCTTACAGCGCCGATGGTACTGCAGGGGGGACCCTGTGGGAGAGTAGGACGCCGCCGAACAAATATTGGGAAAGGCCCACGCCGTATGGCGTGGGCCTTTCTGCGTTTTAGAACGTCACGTCCGCTGTGTCGACCGTGCCGCCCTTTCGGCCCGGGGCCTCCTGCCACTGCCAGTAGAGGTTCGTGTGCGCGATGACCTGCTGCGGGGGCGGTGCGCCGTACGGGGAGAGGTCCTCGGTGGTGTGGGCGTCGGCGACCAGGGTCGCGTCGTAGCCGCGGACCATCGCGCCGTGCAGGGTGGAGCGGATGCAGGCGTCGGTCTGGGCTCCGGTGACCACCACGCGGCCCACACCGTGTTCGGCCAGCACGGACTCCAGCTCGGTGTCCTCGAAGGAGTCGCCGTAGCGCTTGTGGACGAGGGACTCGGTGGCTTCGCGGACGAGTTCCGGGACGTACTGCCAGGGGGCGCTGTCCGGCTTCAGCTCGTCGCTGGAGTGCTGGATCCAGATGACGGGGACCGCCTCGGAACGGGCCCTGGCGAGCAGGGTGTTGATGTTGGCGATGACCTCGTCGCGGTTGTGGGAGCCGGCCACCACTCCGTTCTGCACGTCCACGATCAACAAGGCGGTGTTCGGACGGTTCGGAAGGGTCGTCATGACGTTCACAGTAGGCGCGGGCACTGACAACGGCTCCGGCCCGCGCGGTCGTAAACGAGATGAGCGGGGTGCCCGGTGACGGCTACCGTGGCCGCATGAACGCTACGACCAGCGGTGATTACGTCATACGTGCGATACGAGCCGATGAGTGGGAGGCCGTGAAGCAGCTTCGGCTGGTTGCTCTGCGGGACCCGGTGGCGGATATCGCGTTCATGGAGACCTACGAGGACGCGGTGGAGCGGCCGGACTCGTTCTACCAGGAGCGGGCCGCTCGGTCGGCCGAGGAGTTGAGCGGGGCACGGCAGTTCATCGCCGAGGCGGCGGACGGGGTGTGGGCCGGGGGCCTGACCGTACTGGTCGAGGAGGCCGGGACGACGGACTGGGCCGGGTTTCCGGTCGAGCGGCGGCAGGGACATGTCGTCGGGGTGTTCGTACGGCCCGAGCACCGGGGGAGCGGGTTGATCAAGGCGCTGTTCGACGTCGGTGTGGCGTGGGCGTGGGCGCGGGAGCGGGGTGCGGAGCGGGTGCGGCTGCTGGTGCACGAGGACAACGCGCGGGCTCAGGGCGCCTACCGGAAGGCCGGGTTCGTGCCGAGCGGGGTGACCGTGGAGCTGGAGGCGGACGCGGGGAAGAAGGAGTTCGAGTTCGTGCGGGAGTGGCCGATCTAGACCGGCCTGGAGCGGCTCGGAGAGCGGCTCAGACCGGCAGGTCCCGGTGCGGCCAGCGGGAGCGGGCCTGTTCGTGGGAGCGGAGCAGGGCGAGCGTCGGCAGGCCCTGGTCGGTGCCGGCGGCCAGCAGGTCGGGGAGCTGGGGGAGCGGGGCCACGGCCGCCACGTCGTCCAGGACCAGGGTCAGTGGTGGGTCGAGCCGACCGGAGGATGACCGTTCGGCCATGCGCCGGCCGTGCTCGACCACGCTGGAGACGAGGGCCGTCAGGAGGGGCATGGCGCCGGGGTTGGTCCTGGGGTCCTCGATGGATTCACCGACCACATAAAGCGTGCCCCCTTCATCGATGAAGGAATCCAGGGCGAGGGCATCGGATCGGTTCGGTGTGCAGGCCTCGCGGATGTTGACCGTGAAGAGCGCGGCGAGCGCCCGGGCCGTCAGCTCCTGGGCGATGTCCCGGCGTTCCGGGTGGGAGGTGAGGGCGGCTTCCAGCTCGCCGGCGGCGCCGGGGGCCGCCTTCGGGTGGGTGCGGAGGGTGCGTACGGCGTCCTGGACGCCGGTGCCCTGGGCCCAGCGGTGGACGTGGCGGATCGTGCGGTTCTCCAGTGCGGCGGCGTGCAGATAGCTGCGGAGGAGTGTTTCGGCCGTGTCCGTGACCGCCTGGTCGATCTTCGCGGTGGGCTTCACGGGGGTGAGGAGGGCCTGCGCGCGCTGGACCGCCGTCTGCTTGTCCGCGCAGCCCGCCGTGGGGGACCAGTGGAAGCGGGCGGGGGTGTCGCAGAGGTGGTTCGGGTCGTAGAGGAGGGCGGGGCCGAGTTTGGCCCGGGCGTCCTTGGTCTCCGACCAGAGGGCGGGGTTCGAGGTGACGACGACGGCGGGGCCGAGTGCGTCCTGGATGGTCCGGGTGGCGGTGGCCTGCCGGCTCTCCCGCGGGGCGATGTGGATTCTCGCCCATCCGACCGTCTGTTCGGCGCCGACCGGTAGGGGAGCGTAGGGGCCGATGGTGGGCACCGGCTGTTCGAACGCGGTGGTCGTGGGGACGGCCGGGACGGCGGGGACCACGGGTTCCGGCAGGGGAGCTGTTTCCTGGACCCGCGTCGCCCCCGTGCGCGGTTCCGGGACCTCGGCGGGCGTTCTCCTCGCCTCGGCTCTCCGTCTTCTTCGTCCGGCCCGCCAGCGGGCCACCGTTCCCATGACGAACACGGTGAGGACGAGCAGGACCATCAGCTGCCCGATGAACAGGCCCCAGAACAGCCCCCACCCCGACAGCTGGGCCGCCGGGGTGCCGGGCCAGGCGCCCGCGATGTCGTGGGGTTCGCCGATGAGGTGGCGCATCGCGGGCGGGGTGTGGGTCAGGTCGACCGTCGAGGGCCAGCCGCCGTGGGCGAACCAGGCGGCCAGTCCCGTCGCCGTCCACACCAGGACGGTGATGCCGAGCAGGAACCCGAGTATGCCGATCAGCAGGCCGTCGGGAATCCCGCCGCCGCCCTGCTGTTCGCGCTCCTGCCGAGGGTCCGGTCTCACGGACGGTCCTCCCTACGCCACCGTCGATTCGGAGTCGCCGAGGTGCTGCTCCACGAAGGCCGCCGCCCGCTGCTCCGCCTCCAGCTCGGCGGCGCGCAGCACGTCGTCGGCGTCGGAGAGGTCGCTGGACGACTCGGTCATCGCGCGGTCCGTGAAGACGAGGGGGCGTTCGGTCTCGGTGACCAGGTGTTTGACCACCTGGACATTGCCGTTGACGTCCCAGACCGCGATGCCCGGGGTGAGGGTGGGGATGATCTCCACCGCCCACCTGGGCAGGCCCAGTACCCGGCCCGTGGCCCGGGCCTCGTCCGCCTTCTGGGCGTAGATCGTCCTTGTCGACGCCATCTTCAGGATCGCCGCGGCCTCCTTGGCCGCCGCGCCGTCCACGACGTCGGAGAGGTGGTGGACGACCGCCACGAAGGACAGACCGAGCCGTCGGCCGAACTTCAGCAGGCGCTGGAACAGCTGGGCCACGAAGGGGCTGGCGATGATGTGCCAGGCCTCCTCCACCAGGAAGATGCGCTTCTTGCGGTCCGGGCGGATCCAGGTGTGCTCCAGCCACACGCCGACGATCGCCATCAGGATGGGCATGGCGATGGAGTTGCGGTCGATGTGGGACAGGTCGAAGACGATGAGCGGGGCGTCGAGGTCGATGCCGACCGTCGTCGGGCCGTCGAACATGCCGCGCAGGTCACCGTCGACCAGGCGGTCGATGACCAGGGCCACGTCCAGGCCCCAGGCGCGTACGTCGTCTATGGCGACGTTCATCGCCTCGGCCGACTCCGGCTCGGGGTGTCGTAGCTGCTCGACGATGTCCGTCAGGACGGGCTGGCGGTCGAGGATGGTCTCGTTGACGTACGAGTGCGCGACCTTGAGGGCGAAGCCGGAGCGTTCGTCGAGGCCGTGGCCCATCGCGACTTCGATGATGGTGCGCAGGAGGGCCAGCTGGCCGGTCGTGGTGATCGCCGGGTCCAGCGGGTTGAGGCGGATGCCGTGGTCCAGGGCCGCCATCGGGTCGAGCCGGATGGGTGTTATCCCCAGCTCTTCCGCGATGAGGTTCCATTCGCCGACGCCGTCCTCGCCCTGGGCGTCCAGGACGACGACCTGGCGGTCGCGGAAGCGGAGCTGGCGCAGGACGTAGGTCTTCTCCAGGGCCGACTTGCCGTTGCCGGACTCGCCGAGGACCAGCCAGTGCGGGGCCGGGAGTTGCTGGCCGTAGAGCTGGAACGGGTCGTAGATGTAGCCCTTGCCGGAGTACACCTCGCGGCCGATGATCACGCCGGAGTCGCCCAGGCCGGGGGCGGCCGTGGGGAGGTAGACCGCCTGGGCCTGGCCGGTGGAGGTGCGGACGGGTGAGCGGGTCGTCTCGACCTTCCCGAAGAGGAAGGACGTGAAGGCTTCGGTGAGGACGGACAGCGGGTCCCTCATCAGCGCATCAGCCTCTACCTTCGGATTCCGGTGGCGAAGGGCAGGGTGTTCACGAAGGCGCGGTGGTGCTCGCGGTCGCACCACTCCAGTTTCAGATACGACTTTCCGGCGGACGCCCTTATCGTGCGCTTGTCGCGGTTGAGGGCCTCGGGGGAGCGCGAGGAGACCGTGATGTAGCCGACCAGGTTGACGCCGGCGGCGCCACTGGCCAGGTCCTCGCCGCGCTGGTCGAGGCGGTTGTGGGCGGCGATGTCGCGGGGGTCGACGGTCCGGTTCATCTTCGCGGCGCGGCTCGCCTCCGCCTCGTCGTTCGTCTTCTCCGTGAGCATGCGCTCGATGGCGATCTCGGTGGGTTCGAGGTCCATGGTGACGGCGACCGTGCGGATGACGTCCGGGGTGTGGACCAGGAGCGGGGCCAGGAAGTTGACGCCGACCGGGGTCATCGGCCACTCCTTCACCCAGGCCGTGGCGTGGCACCAGGGCTCGCGGGTGGCGGACTCGCGGGTCTTCGCCTGGAGGAACGTGGGCTCCATGGCGTCGAGTTCGGCCGGCCAGGCGTTGCGCTGGGTCATCGCCTGGATGTGGTCGATGGGGTGGTCCGGGTCGTACATGGAGTGGATCAGGGACGCGAGACGGCCCTGGCCGAGGGGCTGCCGTACCCGGATGTCCGCCTCCTGGAGGCGGGAGCAGATGTCGGTGAGCTCGCGGGCCATGACGACCGCGAGGCCGGAGTCGCGGTCGAGTTTGCGGCCGGCCTGGGGGCGGGCCGCGCGGGCCATGGCGTGGGCCTCGGCGGCCAGTTCGCGCGAGTAGTGCATGCAGGCGACGAGGTAGGCGCGGTGCTGCTCGCTGCTGGTGGAGACCATGGACTGCAACTGGTCGTAGGACTGCGCCAGCCAGCCCGGGGCCTTCTCGTCGCCGCGCTGGGAGACGTCCTTGGCGTGGGCGTCGGGGTCGGCGGGGAGGGTGCGGGCGAGCATCTGGAGGCGGGTGACGAAGCCGTCGCCGTTGGCCACGTGCTTGAGGAGGGTGCCGAAGCGGTCGACGAGGGCTTCCTGGTCCTCGGAGTCGCGCAGGCCGACGCCGGGTCCCTCGATCTCGATGGCCGCGGTGACCGTCTTGCGGTCGGCGTGCAGGAGTACGGCGATCTCGTCGGGGCCGAAGGGGGCGGCGAGCCAGCTGATGCGGCCGATGCCGGGCGGCGGGCCGATCTCGACCTCGCGGCCGTCGATCCGGGTGCCGGCCTCGCTGGCGGTGGATCGGTAGACGGTGCCCGCGCGGAGGGTGCGCTTGTAACTGCGGTTGATCTCGAACCACTTGTAGAACGTGCGGCGCTTGTACGGCACGTAGACCGCGGCCAGCGCGAGCAGCGGGAAGCCCATGAGCAGCACGATGCGCAGGGACAGGACGGGGACGAGGAGCCCGCACATCATGCCGAGGAACGCGCCGACGATGATCAGGCCGATCTCGCCGGACTCACGGTTCCTGCCGACGATCGCGTTCGGCCGGGCGCGGCCGATGAGATACGTACGGCGGGGCGTGATCGGATGGGACAGGTGGGACTCGGTCGTCAACGCCCTTCACCTCCGGAGCTGTTGTTGCGGGTGTTGCCGGCGTGCGGGGTGTTGGCCGGGCTGGGCGCGCGGGGTGCGGGTGCGGCGGAGGGGACAGATCCGCCGCCACCACCGTTCGGGGTGCGCGTGCTGTGCGCGGCGACGCCGCCCGAGACCGGGTTGGAGGGGCGGGCACCGGAGGCGCCGGAACCGCCGCCTCCGCCGCCGTTGTTGTCGGCGCGGGCGCTGTGGGTTCTGATGCCCTGGGCGACGAGGTTGGCGGGGCTGCTGATGACGGCGGCGGCCTTGCCTTCGGCGCCCTGCATGATGCGGTTGTTGCGGCCGTTGGCGATCTCGTCGCCGAAGCCGGGGACGAAGCGGTAGATCATCGCGCTGGCGAAGATGGCGAGCAGGATGATGGCGAGGCCGGAGACGACGGCGGCCATCGAGTCCGGTCCGTTGTCCGCGGCCAGCGCTCCGGCCAGCCCCAGCACGATCACGATCACGGGTTTCACCAGGATCACGGAGATCATGATCCCGGCCCAGCGGCGGACATGGCCCCACAGGTTCTTGTCCACGAGCCCCGAGTACACGACGACGCCGAGCAGTGCTCCGACGTAGAGCAGGACGGCCCGCAGGAACAGTTCCAGGTAGAGGACGCCGGCGGCGAGGATCGACACGAGCGAGACCAGGATCAGCATGATCGGGCCGCCGCCGATGTCGTCGCCCTTCTTGAGGGCGTCGGAGAAGGTGCCGAAGAACACGTCGGTCTGGTCTCCGGTGCCCTTCGCGAGGACGTCGGTGACGGCGTCCGTCGCCGATACGACCGTGTAGAGGATCAGCGGGGTGAACGCCGAGGCGAGCACGGTCAGCCAGAGGAAACCGACGGCTTCCGAGATGGCGGTCGTGAGCGGGACGCCTCGAACGGCTCGTTTGGCCACGGCCAGCAGCCACAGGACGAGGGTGAGGATCGTCGACGCGGCGAACACGAGGGCGTACTGCTTCAGGAACGCGCCGTTCGTGAAGTCGACGCTCGCGGTGTCCTTCACGGCCTTGCTGAGCACGTCCACGGTCCAGGACGCGGCCTTGGCACAGCCCTGCGCGAGCGAGGAGAGCGGGTCGAGGGTGGAGGTGAGGGGGTCGGTGGTGGAGCCGCCGGAGCCCGAGCCGTCTTCGCAGAGTTTCCTGGACGGGGGGGCGAGCAGCGAACAGTCGACGCTGCTGGAGGGCGAGGGGGACGGCGAGGGTGCTGCGAAGGCCTGTGCGGCCAGCAGCACGGTGGCTGTCTCTACCGTGGCCACCAGACCGCTGAGCTTGAGCACGGTGTGCTGACTAGCGGGCATAGGTGAACCCTCCGAATTCCTGGACCGCCTTGCTGATCTGGTCGGAACCGGACACGGCGTCGTCGCCGCTGACCGGGGTGGGGCCGGACGCCTGGCTGGATTCAAGGACCTTCCAGTCACCACCACCCCAGTTCAGCGTCATGGTGACGGTGAACCAGTTGCTGGTCACGGGAGTGGTCGAGCTGGCGCCCGCGATGCCGGAGAGGTTGTTGCACCAGACGGCGACGGTGGCCGCGCTGTCGCCGTACTGCACGGCCTTGGTGCCCACCGGGACCGTCCGGGACACGAAGGTGCTGCCCTTGGGCGGGTTGCCGTTGGCGTCGAGGCCCATCTTGCTCAGCAGGCCGGTCGAGTAGGCCGCGTCCATCGGGCTCTGGAGCTTGGCCGCCGCGGCGGAGGTGTAGAGCGCGTTCACGATGCGATGGCGGCTGTCCTTGTTGAACATGCCGGTCGAGCCCAGCGTCACGGCGTAGTTCGCCGCCGCGCTCTCCGCCCCCTGGCGGGTGTGGGCGAAGCCGGTGGGGATGCCGGCGTTCTTGGTGTCGACCGGTTTGGTGCCGCTGGCGGCGGTGGAGGAGGTGACCGGCTGGCTGCCGGATCCACTGCCGTTGGACGAGGACGACGTGGAGGAGGAGTTGTCGCCGTCGCCTCTGTTCGCGAAGGCGATCGCCGCGATCAGGAGGACGACCACGCCGACGACCGTGACCAGGCTCCGTGAGGAGGAGCGGCCGCCGCGCCGGGCGCCGCCGTAGGGGTCGTCGGGAAGGCGCGTGCGGGTGTGGCCGGTCTCCGGGTAGCCGGGCTCGTCTCCGAGGCTCATGCCGGGTACTCCCCCTCCACGTCGTACCGGAACGCGTAGCAGTACGACGGTAGCCGTGCTGGTTCCCGCGCGGGCGCGGTGTGGTGACTCGACATCAGGGAAACGCAACCTCGGAGCGGGGGAGACGGAGGTTCAGGCGGCTAGACGGCCATGCCGTACACGATGGTGAACAGGGTGCCGAGTGAGCCGATGATGAAGACTCCGGTCAGTCCGGCGATGATGAGGCCCTTGCCCTGTTCGGCGCTGAAGGTGTCCCGGAGGGCCGTGGCGCCGATGCGCTGTTTGGCGGCACCCCAGACGGCGATGCCGAGGCAGAGCAGGATGGCGACGGCCATGACCACCTGGATCATCGTCTTCGCCTCGTTGCCCAGGCTGCCGAAAGGCCCCCAGTCCGGAGCGATTCCGCCGATGATGGTGTTGATGTCTCCCTTGTCGGCCGCGTAGAACATGTAAGTCACCGCCCCTGGTGGGTAGTTCTGTCCGCCCCTGCTCGGTGCAGAGGTCACGCATCATTCTCGCCGACAACGGCGCCGGAGTATGTCGACTTGACGTCATTGATTGGCGGGTTTCGTACGAAGGGATCGTACGGTCACTCTGTGTATCACGGCAGGTCACGCCGGGCAATGAGGACTGGGCGGAACCTGTGGTGTGGTTCCGTCGTTGACCTCTTTTACCGCCTGGTGGGGTTTTTGACGGCCAGTCGGGTGAATGCCACCGTCCCGATGTTCTCATGACGAACGGGTCGCGGCTGGTTGCCGCGACCCGTGAGCCCGTGCGGGGGATGGAGCCAATTACTAGTTGGCGAAGGCGCTGATGCCCTCGGGGGTGCCCCAGCCGGTCGGACCGTCGTAGCCGGTCTCGGCCGTGCAGAAGTACGCGGTGGAGCAGGAGCCGTTGTAGCCGCTCGTCACGTCGTTGAGGGACGAGGTGCCCGCGTAGTCGTAGGGGTACTGGGCCGGGTAGGTGCCGCTGGCCGGGGTGCCGGCGAGGGCGTAGACGCCGGCGATGATCGGGGCGGAGACGCTGGTGCCGCCGAAGGTGTACCAGCCGGCGGTGACGCCGTAGGAGTCGTAGACGGAGACGCCGGTGGCCGGGTCGGCGACCGCGGAGACGTCGGACTCCATGCGCTTGGTGCAGCCGGTGTCGGTCTGCCAGCTGGGCTTGGCGTCGTAGGAGGAGCAGCCGGAGCCGGTGCCCTCGGAGCTGGAGGTGCGCCAGACGGTCTCGGTCCAGCCGCGGGTGGTGGAGGAGGTGGAGAGCTTGGTGCCGCCGACGGCGGTCACGTACTGGGAGGTCGCCGGGTACTCGGCGCCGTAGTCGCTGTCACCGGAGGAGACGGTGATGGCGACGCCCGCGTGCTTGTAGTACGAGGTGTCGTACGTGGTCTGCGAGGAGGACTCGGAGCCGCCGTAGGAGTTCGACACGAACTTGGCGCCGAGGGCTACGGCCTCGTTCTCGGCGGTGCCGAGGTTGGCGTAGCTGGCGCTGGTGGCCTCGACGAGGGTGATGTTGCACAGCGGGCAGATCGCGGAGGCCATGTCGAGGTCGAGGGAGATCTCCTCGGACCAGCCGGCGTCGGACGAGGGGAGGGAGGTGGTGGAGCCGGTCTGGGAGACCTTCTTGAAGCAGCCGTTGGCCGTGGTGCAGGCGGAGAGGCCGTAGTACGAGCGGTAGGTCGCGAGGTCCGCCTCGGCGTTCGGGTCGTTGTACGCGTCGACGATCGCGATCGTCTCGCCGGAGCCGTTGGAGGCGGCGGCGGAGGTCAGGCCGTAGGCGGACCGGAGGTTGGTCGGGCTGTAGCCGGACGGGGTGGAGGCGTCGGCGGCCTTGGGGGTGATGCCCGTCTTCGCGGCCTGCTGCTTCTGGAAGGCGGTGAGGCCTCCGGTGACGCGGTAGGACTTGCAGGTGAGGTCGCCCGAGTGCTTGGGGGTGGCACAGGGGGTGGCGACGTAGGTCACCTTGCCGGACGCCGTGGCGGCCGCGTCGGCCTGGACGGCGGTGCCGAAACCGGCGAACACCAGCGCGGCGGTGGCGGCCACGGCGGTGCCCAGTCGGCGCCAGCCGCGGTGTAGCGAGGATCTGTCGGGGGGAGTGGAACGCATGCGTGCAGCCTCCTGATGTTCCTGAATGGGGTGGAACAGTTCGAACAGGGGCGGTGCGGGTGCGATCTGGTGCGGCGGTCCGCGACGAGAATCCTTTGTTGAGTACGCGACAACAAGAGCCATCGGGAATCCTGACTTCCGCATTGCCGAACACGGCGTTCGCGTGACTGTCCGATGGCGGCCCGTTGGACTGCGGGTGACGGGTACTTGACTCAACTCACAGCTGATTCAAGGGAGTTACCAAGGCGCGAAAAACGGGCCACGGCCGGATGCCGTGGCCCGTCTCTCTTTCCCTGCCGCCGAGGGGACCCCACGTCCCCCTCACGGTGGCGGCTCCCCGTGACCCGACGGGGAGGTCCTGCGGTTTCCCGCGGTGCGGGGCTCAGCCGGTGAAGGCGTCGGTCCCCTCGGGGGTGCCCCAGCCGGTCGGGCCGTCGTAGCCCGACTTGGCGGTGCAGAAGTACGAGGTGGAGCAGGTGCCGTTGTTGCCGCTCGTCACGTCGTTGAGGGCCGAGGTGCCGGCCGCCGCGTACGGGTACTCGGCCGGGTAGTCGCTGCTGCCCGGGGTGCCGGCCAGGGCGTAGACCGAGGCGATCAGCGGCGAGGAGGCGCTGGTGCCGCCGTAGGTGTTCCAGCCGGTGCCGTCGGAGCCGTAGGAGTCGTAGACGGAGACACCGGTGGCCGGGTCGGCGACCGCGGAGACGTCGGCGATCATGCGCTTCGAGCAGCTCGCGTCGGTCTGCCAGCTGGGCTTGGCGTCGTAGGCGGAGCAGCCCGAGCCGGTGCCCTCGGTGGAGCTGGTCTTCCAGACCGACTCGGTCCAGCCGCGGCTGTTGGAGGAGGTCTTCAATGCGGTGCCGCCGACGGCGGTCACGTACCGGGAGGCGGCCGGGTACTCGGCGCCGTAGCCCTCGTCACCGGCGCTCGCGGTGATGGCCACGCCCGCGTGCTTGTAGTACGAGGTGTCGTACGTGGTGTCCGAGGAGGACTCGGAGCCGCCGTAGCTGTTGGAGACGAACTTGGCGCCCAGCTTGACGGCCTCGTTCACCGCGGTGCCCAGGTTGGCGTCGGACGCCGACTTCGCCTCGACCAGCAGGATGTTGCAGTTCGGGCAGGTCGCGCTGACCATGTCGAGGTCGAGGGACTCCTCGCCGGCCCAGCCGCTGTCGGCGGACGGGAGCGAGGTGGTGGAGCCGGTCTGGGAGACCTTGGTGAAGCAGCCGTTGTCGGTGGTGCAGTCCGACAGGCCGTAGTACGAGCGGTAGGTCGCGAGGTCCGCCTCGGCGTTCGGGTCGTCGTAGGCGTCGACGATCGCGACGGTCTCGCCCGAGCCGTTGGAGGAGGCGGCGTCGGTCAGGCCGTAGGCCGACTGGATGTCCGAGGGGCCGTATCCGGTGGGGGAGTCGGAGGCGGCGTTCGGCTTGACGGTCTTCGGGGCGATGCCCTTGAGGGCGGCCTGCTTCTCCATGAAGGCGGTGGTGCCGCCGGTGACCCGGAGGGCGTCACACGCGGCGAAGCCCTTCTTGGGGGTGGCGCCGCAGCCGGCCTTCTCGTACTGGACGTGGGCCTTGGCGACCTGGGCGGCGATGGCCTTGGTGCTGACCTTGTGGGTCGCGGTGTCCGCGGCGCTGGCGTGGGCGGCGGTGCCCAGGCCGGCGGCGGCGAGTGCCGCGGTGGCGGCGACTGCGGTGCCTATCCGGCGCCATCTGCCGCTGGTGTGGGGGGTGTTGGGGGTGGTCGTACGCAACGTACAGCCTCCTGGAAGAAGGGACAGAGGCCTGCGGGTGGGGGGACCACCGGTGTGGTTGCCGGTGGGGGCGGCGGCCCGCGACGACCATCGCCTTGTTGGGTACGCGACAACAAGATGACTTTCGGAATCCTGACTTCCGCGTTACTGAAGCGCGGCAAGGGCTTACTGATCATTGGCGGCCGGATGGCCGGAAGTTGGGGTTCGGTTGACCTGAACTCCCGCCGGGGCAGCGGTCAATGCGCGTTGATCGGGGCGTATCGAGGTGCTGTCAGCGGGGCTTGAGGCCGTGCAGCAGAAGGTGGACGTAGCCGTCCAGGCCGGCCAGGGCCTCGTCCGCGGGCAGGGCGTCGGCGGCGATCAGGCTGGCGAGGCCGTGGATGCCGGCGGCGGCGGCGAGGGTCAGGTGCTCCGGGTCGCCCTCGACGATCTCGCCGCGCCGCTGCGCCTCGGCGGTGAGCCGGACGAAGGAGCCCAGGGACAGGTCGGCCGCGTCGGCCAGTTGGGTGTCGATGTCCGGGGCGTGCTTGCGGGCGAACATCAGCTCCAGCAGCTCGGGGTTGTCGACGGCGAAGGTGAGATAGGCCCGGGCGAGCCCGGTGAGCCGGGGTTCGAGGGGCGCGTCGGGGAGGTCGGCCGCGACCAGGGCCCGGTTCAGGCGGTCGTATCCGCCGAGCGCGAGCGCGTCCAGCAGGGCCTGCTTGTCCTTGAAGTGGCGGCCGGGGGCGGCGTGGCTCACCCCGATGTCGCGGGCCAGTTCACGCAGGGACAGGGCGGCGGCGCCCTTCTCGCGCAGGGTGCGTTCGGCGCTGGCGAGCAGGGCGGAGCGCAGGTCTCCATGGTGGTAGGGGCGGCTTTGCGACATGGGGGGCATCGTATCCCGATGTAGTCGTCGTCAGCATTGTTGTCGCCGTCACCTTTGTTGTCGTTGACATCATTGTTGTCGACGCCTACATTGGCGGGCATGGCTGAGAAGAACGACACCAAGAACCGCAAGTGGAACGCCGCCGACCTGCCCGACCTGTCCGGCCGTACGGCCGTGGTCACCGGGGCCAACAGCGGCCTCGGCCGCACGGCGGCGGACGCGCTGGCCCGGGCGGGCGCGCATGTCGTGTTCGCGGTACGCGACCCCGAGCGGGGCCGCGCCGCCGCCGCGCGGGTGCCCGGCAGCACCGAGGTACGCCGCCTCGACCTGGCGGACCTCGCCTCCGTGCGGGCCTTCGCCGAGGGCTGGCAGGGACCGATCGACCTGCTCATCAACAACGCCGGCGTGATGATGCTCCCGGAGCAGCGCACCGCCGACGGCTTCGAGATGCAGTTCGGCACCAACCACCTGGGTCACTTCGCGCTGACGAACCTGCTCCTGCCCCACGTCACCGACCGGGTGGTCACCGTCTCCTCCGGTCTGCACCGCGGCGGCGACGGCGTGATGCACTTCGACAACCTCAATCTGCGCGGCGCCTACAACCCCACCCGCGCCTACGCCCAGTCCAAGCTGGCCAACCTCCTGTTCACCCTGGAACTCCAGCGCCGGCTCACCGAGGCCGGCTCCCCGGTCCGCGCCCTCGCCGCGCACCCCGGCTACGCGGCGACCAACCTGCAGAGCCACACCGCGAACCCGCTGGCCCGCCTGGGCATGCGCCTCGGCAACCGGCTCTTCGCCCAGGACGACGTCGCGGGCACCCTTCCCACGCTGTACGCGGCGACCCAGGACCTGCCGGGCGCCAGCTATCTCGGCCCGGACGGCCTGGGCGAGATGCGGGGCGCGCCGACCCTGGTCGGCCGCAGCCGGGCGGCGAGCGACCCGGCGGCCGCGCGCCGGCTGTGGACGCTGTCGGAGGAGTTGACGGGGGTGAAGTGGGCGCTCGGAGTGGGCCGTGTGAACGTCGGGACGGAGTGAACGCCCAGGTGGTGGACGCCCGGCGGCCGGCCGGCCACCGCCGGATACGGTGAGCCGGTACGACCCGATACGACGGTTCTCCGGGAGGTGGCCGCATGAGCGCCGGCGCCGTGGACTTCACCCTCACCGGACGCACCGCCCTGGTGACCGGCTCGGTCCGGGGACTGGGCCTGGAGATGGCGCGGGGCCTGGCCGGAGCCGGTGCGCGGGTGGTCCTCAACGGCCGGGACACCGCCTCGCTGGACCCGGTGGTCGACCGCCTGCGCGAGGACGGACTCGATGTCCTGGGAGCGGCGTTCGACGTCACCGACCGGGAGGCGGCCGAGGAGGCGGTGACCGCTCTCGGCGCCCTCGACATCCTGGTCAACAACGTGGGCCACCGTGACCGCAGGGGCGTCGAGGAGATGCCCCCCGACGAACTGTCCGCGATGCTCGACACCCACCTGACCTCGGCCTACGCGCTGAGCCAGACGGTCGCCCGGGGCCTGGCCGCGCGCCGCACACCGGGCCGCATCATCAACGTCTCCTCGGTCGTCGGCCAGCTGGGCCGCACCGGGGACGTTGCCTACGCCACGGCCAAGGCGGGCCTCGACGGCCTCACCCGGGCGCTCGCGGCCGACCTGGGCCCGAGCGGTACGACGGTGAACTCGGTGGCGCCGGGGACCTTCGCCACGGAGGTCAACGCGGAACTCGCCGAGGACCCGGAGTGGGCGCGCTGGCTGCGCACCCGCACGGCCCTGGGCCGCTGGGGACGGCCGGCGGAGATCGCGGGCATCGTCGTCTTCCTGGCGAGCGACGCCGCGTCCTTCATCACCGGGCAGACCGTCGCGGTGGACGGCGGGATGACGACCACGTTCTGAGCCGGAGCGGCCGGAGCGGCCCGGCCGGAGCACCGGCGCCACGGCCGCAAGGGCGGTTCACAGATAAATCTCAGTGAAGTCGGGAACCGTTTCTCACCTTTGTGGGACACAGTGGGGCCTGATGAAGCGCATCCCACGCATCTCTGTCACCTCGCGCCGCGTCGCACTGTGCGCGGTGGTCGTTCTGGTCGCCACCTCGGCCTCCGTCGCGGCCGCCGATGAGGCGGCGGGGCCGTTCGGGGTGACCGCGGTGGTCGGGGCCACGGCGGAGAGCGCGAGAGTCGGGGCGCTGTTCAGCGCGGACAAGACCGGGAGCCTGTCCGGCAACCACTTCTGCACCGCGTCCGTCGTGCACAGCCCGCAGCGGGATCTCATCGTCACCGCCGCGCACTGCGTCGACAGCGATGACGGCAGCCTCGTCTTCGTGCCGGGGTACCGGGACGGGCAGGCGCCGTACGGGGTGTGGAAGGTCGGGAGGCGGTATCTGCCCGACGGGTGGGCGCACGGCCAGGACGAGGACAGCGATGTCGCCTTCGCCGCCGTGGACGAGCTGGACGGCAGGCGGGTCGAGAGCGTGACCGGCGCCAACCGCTTCGCCAGCGGGGTCGCCACGGGTGCCACCGCCGTGACCGTCACCGGGTATCCCAACTCCCGCGAGGTACCCATCAGCTGCACCAACAGGCCCGTCGCCCACAGCGCCACCCAGCAGCGCATCGACTGCCCCGAGTTCACCGGCGGCACCAGCGGCAGCCCCTGGGTGAACGGCGACCACGAGGTGGTCGGCGTACTGGGCGGCCACGAGCAGGGCGGCTCGACCGCCGACACCTCCTACAGCGTCGTGCTCGGGACCGAGGCCGCCGAGCTGTACAAGGACGCCACCGGGGACTGAAACGGCGTCATGTGCGCCGTCTTCCTGTGAAATACCGCCACTCTCGGCCGAAATGGCGTTGAACAGCCCTGACATGGGGGAGGGTTGGGGCGTGCGGAAAGTATGGGTGATCGGTGGCGCGGCGGTGGGGCTCGGGCTGAGCTTCGTGATGCTGCTGGTCGTCGGCGTGTACGTCGTCGCCGGGAACCTGCTCGGCGGGGTCGGCGGCGGCACCAAGGCGCTGGCCAAGGGATCCGTGCCGGCCGCCTACTCCGCGCTCGTGCAGAAGTGGGGCAACCTCTGCTCCGCCATCAACCCCGCCCTGCTCGCCGCGCAGCTCTACCAGGAGAGCGGCTTCAACCCGAAGGCGCAGAGCGCGGCGGCCGCGCAGGGGATAGCGCAGTTCATCCCGGGGACCTGGGCCACCCACGGCATCGACGGCGACGGCGACGGCGACCGCGACGTCTGGGACCCGAACGACGCGATCCCGTCGGCGGCCTCCTACGACTGCCAGCTCGCCTCGTACGTCAAGGACGTCCCCGGCAACGTCTCCGACAACATGCTCGCCGCCTACAACGCGGGGGCGTACGCGGTCATCAAGTACAAGGGCGTGCCGCCGTACAAGGAGACCCAGAACTACGTCAGGACGATCACCACCCTGGAGGACAGCTTCGCCGCGCCCGTCAGCCGGCTCTCCCCGACCAAGCAGGCCGCCGGTGCCATCGACTTCGCCCAGAAGAAGCTCGGCACCCCCTATCTCTGGGGCGGCAACGGCACCGCCGACCAGGGTGGCCGGTTCGACTGCTCGGGGCTGACGAAGGCGGCGTACGCGAGCGTGGGGATCACGCTGCCCCGGGTCGCCAACGACCAGTACAACGCGGGCCCGCACCCCTCCCGCAACGAGCTGCTCCCGGGCGACCTGGTCTTCTTCTCCACCGACCTCGGCAACTCCCGGGCCATCCACCACGTGGGAATCTACGTCGGCGGCGGGTACATGATCGACGCGCCGTACACCGGGGCGGTCATCCGCTTCGACCCCATCGACAGCGCGGACTACTTCGGAGCCACCCGGGTCACCGCGGATGGCGCGAAAGCGCTCCCCACGGCGGTGTGAACCGAGTGTGAAACCCTCCCCTGAGCTGCGGCTTTGTATCTCTCTTCGATAACGTCTGCGTGATCATTCGGTGGAGGGTGGAACGAAGGGGCGTAGACCGTGCGTTCCTGTTGACGTAGCCGACCACGGGGGTGGCAGCGAGCGACGCACACGAGGTGCGTCCCGGAACGACGACGAAGGGGCCGCAGCGCGATGGCTGTACTCGCCGAATCCGGATCCAACCCCGACGTCGACCTGCTCTACGACATCAACGGCCTGGCCAAGGACGCGCCGCACTGGTTCGACCGGGGCATGGCGTTCGTCGGGGAGTACGGGCTGCTGCTCGCCATGGTGCTGCTGGTGCTGGGGTGCTGGTGGTCCGTGCGCCGCCGGGGCGACGAGGACGCGCCCGCCACCGTCGCCGCCCTGGTCTGGGCCCCGCTCGCCGCCGCGATCGCCGTCCTCGTGAACGTTCCCATCCGCGGCTTCGTCGAGCGCCCCCGGCCCTTCCTCGCCCACCAGGGCCTCGACGTCCTGGTCTCCGGCAAGACCGACTACTCCTTCGTCAGCGACCACGCGACCATCACCATGGCCCTGGGCGTCGGCCTCTTCGTCGCCAACCGCAAGTTCGGGGCCGCGGGCATAGCGCTGGCCCTGCTGGAAGGCTTCTGCCGGGTCTACATGGGCGTCCACTACCCCACCGACGTCATCGGCGGCTTCGCCCTGGGCACGGCGGTCGTGCTGCTGCTGTCTCCGCTGGCTTCCGCCCTCCTCACCCCGGTGATGAAGGCCGTGGCCGGATCCCCCCGCGCCGGCTGGATCGTACGGACGCGATCAGCAACGGTCGGCGTCGTACCGGAACCCCGCTCCGGCCTGGAATCGGAGGAACGGGACCTGGCAGCGTAGGCGAGCCGCCGTGCCCCGTTAGGGGCGCGGGGCTGTATGCATGTGCGGCTCCGCCACGTGGGCGCGACCAGCCCCCACCGGCCTGCACCCGAAGTACTCCTACAACCCCTGCGCGTAGGAGAAGAACCTCTCCGGGTCGTACTGCTTCTTGACCTTGGTCAGCTTGGTCACGGCGTCCCCGTAGTACGCCTTCTTCCAGTTCGCCAGCGTCGGGTCCGCGTAGTTCTGGTACGCCGCGCCGGAGGCGTACGGCTTCATCGCGGCGTGCGCCGAATCGAGCCACGCCTGCCCGGTGCTGCCGGAGCCCCCCGCCCCCCAGGACACGATGTACTGCGCCAGCATCCGCGACCGGCGGTGCACGAACGCCGTCGCCGTCGGCGAGACCCGGTTGACCGCACCGCCGAGCGCCGTGAAGGCGATACTGCCCGCGCCGCCCCGGACCGAACCGATCTGCCGGAGGACCGTCTGGATGCCGGCCGCCGACAGCGAGCGGTCGAAGAAGTCGGAGCGGGCCGTGTAGGTCTCCCGGCCCAGCCTGCCCTGGGTGGAGCGGCCCGGGGTGGAGCCGGGCAGGTGGCACTGGGCCTGGGTGGCGAAGGAGGAGCAGCCGGCGTAGATCTCCATCGCCTCCTCGTAGCCGTGGCGGCGCAGCGAGACGGAGGAGGCGTTGGCGCCGGCCTTGTGGGCGAGGGCGTCGACCGCGTTCTGGAGTTCGCCGTAGGTGCCCATCGAGAAGCAGGCGACCGAGACGCGCGGGCCGCTGCCCGAGTTCTCCAGGTGCAGGGAGGACCAGATCTCGTCCGGCTGGGAGGGGCCCCACTCCTGCCAGGCCTTCAGGACCTGCGCCGCCTTCGCCCA
The DNA here is from genome assembly GCF_044747345.1 of Streptomyces sp. NPDC090088. NCBI lineage: Bacteria > Bacillati > Actinomycetota > Actinomycetes > Kitasatosporales > Streptomycetaceae > Streptomyces > Streptomyces sp. NPDC090088. Next base: position 18,353 of record NZ_JBIVDZ010000006.1, read on the forward strand.
GGGCCAGGTCAGGTACGCCGTCACGCCCTGCGGGGTCGGATGGGTCCTGAACTGCAGTTCCGTGACGACGCCGAAGTTGCCGTTGCCCGCGCCGCGCAGCGCCCAGAAGAGGTCCTTGTTGCTGCTCGCGTTGGCGACGACCTGGGTGCCGTCCGCGGTGATCAGGGTCGCCTGGGTGAGGCTGTCGCAGGTCAGGCCGTACGCGCGGGACGCGACCCCGTGGCCGCCGCCGAGCACCAGGCCGGAGACGCCGACCGTGGGGCAGGAGCCCGCCGGGATGGTCACGCTCTTCGCCGCGAGGGCCCGGTAGACGTCGATCAGCTTGGAGCCGGCGCCGACGACCGCCGTGCCGCCGCTGACGCGGATCCGGTTGAGCTTGGAGACGTCCACGATCAGGCGGCCGTTGCCGGAGGAGTAGCCCGCGTAGGAGTGGCCGCCGTTGCGGATGGAAACCTTCAGGGAGTGCGCCTGGGCGTACGACAGGGTGGTGCGGATGTCGTCCGCGTGGGCCACGTAGGCCACCGCCGCCGGCTTCAGGCCGTCGAAGCGGGTGTTGTAGAGCTGGTGCGCCGTGGTCCAGGACGTGTCGCCGGGGCGGACCAGGGTGCCGTCCAGGGCGTGGGCGAGGGCGGTCCAGTTGGCCGCGGCCGCTGCGCTGGTGGTCTTCAGTGCCGTACGAGAGGATGTGGACGCGAGTGGCGCGCCGGTGGTCCGCGAGGTGTCGCCGCCGGAGCTGCACCCCGTCAGTGCGGTCGCCGCGAGGGCGGCCGCCCCGCCAGATATGAAGGTACGCCGTTCCATGCCCGTGCCTTTCGTCGGCTTTCGTGGGACGAGACGGCGTTCCATCGCACACGGGTTCCCATCCGGTGTAACGAACGCTGTGACGTCGTAACGGCTGTGATGGCGAACGCCGAAGACGTGTTCGCTTAACCGGGCGGTTGGAACCGGCACGTGCCCTACCCGTGAGCGTTCCGTGACCTAACCGGGTTGACGGCAGGGGTTCACCCTCCGTTCACCTATGGCCATCGGCGGCTTCACCTGATCTGCCTAATTTCGGCCTTACCCGACGCGGTGGGCGGTCCCAAATGCCTAGTCAGCAGGCCCTTGCTGCGTCACGACTACTTCGCACGCCGCCGAAGGTGGCGCCTCTGGAAGGAACTCCCGAAAGTGAAGCTTCAGCGCAAGAACCGGCTGCGCGTTCTGTCTCTCGGTGCTGTCGCCGTCACCGGTGCCCTGACCCTCTCGGCGTGCGGCTCTGACGACAACGGCAGCAGCGGCGACTCCTCCGCGTCGGCCTCGGCCACCACCGCGAGCTCCATCAAGTGCGACGACGCCAAGGGCCAGCTGCTCGCCGACGGCTCCTCCGCGCAGAAGAACGCGATCGACGCCTGGGTGAAGAACTTCTCCCAGGCCTGTGGCGTCCAGATCAACTACAAGGGCTCCGGCTCCGGCGCCGGTGTGACCGCCTTCACGCAGGGCCAGGTCGCCTTCGCCGGTTCCGACTCCGCGCTGAAGCCGGAAGAGGTCACCGCCTCCAAGAAGGTCTGCTCCAGCGGCCAGGGCATCGACCTTCCGGCGGTCGGCGGTGCGATCGCGATCGGTTACAACGTCCCGGGTGTCGACAACCTGGTTCTGGACGCGCCGACCCTCGCCAAGATCTTCGACAGCAAGATCACCAACTGGAACGACGCGGCGATCAAGAAGCTGAACCCCGACGCGAAGCTCCCGAACCTCAAGATCCAGGCGTTCCACCGCTCTGACGAGTCGGGTACGACGGACAACCTCACCAAGTACCTGATCGCCACCACCCCGAGCAACTGGAAGTACTCCGGCGGCAAGGCCTGGCAGGCCAAGGGCGGCCAGTCCGCTCCGCAGTCCGCGGGTGTCGCCCAGCAGGTCAAGCAGACCTCCGGCGCCATCGGCTACTTCGAGCTCTCCTACGTCTCGGACGGCATCAAGGCCGCCTCCATCGACACGGGCGCCAGCAGCCCGGTCGCCCCGTCCACCGAGTCCGCCACCGCCGACATCGCGGCCGCCAAGGTCGTCGGCACCGGCAAGGACCTGTCGCTGCAGCTCGACTACAACACCAAGGCCGAGGGCGCGTACCCGATCAGCCTGGTGACCTACGAGATCGTCTGCGACAAGGGCAACAAGGCCGACACCCTCCCGGCGACCAAGGCGTTCCTGCGCTACATCACCTCCGAGGACGGCCAGAAGCTGCTCTCCACGATCGACTACGCGCCGATCCCCGACGAGATCATCACCAAGGTCCGCACCACCGTCGAGGGCCTGAGCTAAAGATCCGCGAGTGCGGCCGAGTTCCCCACGGGAGCCCGGCCGCACCGTCCGGTGCACCGCCGCCCGGAGCCGTACACCTCTACGTGTGGGGTGTACGGCTCCTCCGAGCCGCCTCCCGGGGCGGCTCCGCAGACCGGAGAACCCGATGGACATATCGACGCAGACAACAGACGCATCTCCCCCTACGCCCCCACAGCCGTCCGCGGCTCAGCAGAAGCGCAACGCGCGCGGCGCCACCCGGGTCGGTGACCGGATCTTCCTCGGTCTCTCCCGCGGTTCCGGCATCCTGCTGCTGGTGATCATGGCCGCGATCGCGGTCTTCCTCACCTACCGGGCCGCCCTCGCGATCAACCGCGACCACGGCAACTTCCTCACCACCTTCGAGTGGAACACCAACCTCATCCCGCCGACCTTCGGCATCGCGGTCCTCGCCTTCGGCACGATCGTCTCCTCGATCATCGCCATGGCCGTCGCGGTCCCGATCGCCGTCGCGATCGCGCTCTTCATCACGCACTACGCGCCCCGCCGTATGGCCGGCCCCGTCGCGTTCGTGATCGACCTGCTGGCCGCCGTGCCGTCCATCGTGTACGGCCTCTGGGGCGCGCTGATCCTCGTACCGCACATGACCGGCCTGTTCAGCTGGCTGAACGACTACTTCGGCTGGACCGGGATCTTCTCCTGGGACGGCGGCGCCCCGCGCACGATCCTGACCGTCTCGATCCTGCTCGCGATCATGATCCTGCCGATCATCACCAACGTGAGCCGCGAGGTCTTCCGCCAGGTCCCGCAGATGCACGAAGAGGCCGCCCTGGCCCTCGGCGCCACCCGCTGGGAGGTCATCCGCATGTCGGTGCTGCCCTTCGGGCGCTCCGGCGTGATCTCCGCCTCGATGCTCGGCCTCGGCCGCGCGCTCGGCGAGACGATGGCCGTCGCCACCGTGCTCTCCCCGGACTTCGACATCCACGCCAGCCTGCTCAACCCGGGCGGCGGCACCTTCGCCCAGAACATCGCCAGCAAGTTCGGTGAGGCGACCGCGGACGGCCGTGACGCGCTCATCGCCTCCGGTCTGGTCCTCTTCGTCATCACCCTGCTGGTCAACGGCGCGGCCCGCATCATCATCCAGCGCCGCGCAGAGTACTCGGGGGCCAACGCATGAGCACCGCAGCAGTCGCCAAGCGCGCGAGCACCCTGCGCGGTGCGACCCTCCCCAAGTGGTCCTCCTACGCCATCGTCGCCGGGGCCATCGTGCTCGGCGTGGCCATCGGCCTGGTCGGCGGCCTGGACAGCAAGGTCCAGTGGGGCCTGATCGCCGGCCTCCTCTACGTCCTCGGCACCTATGTCGTCGCCGCCCGCGTCGAGGGCCGCCGGCAGGCCAAGGACCGGGTCGCGACCTCCCTGGTCTGGGTCGCCTTCGTCGTCGCCGTGGTCCCGCTGGTCTCCCTGATCTGGGTGACCGTCTCGCGCGGTGTGAAGGTCCTGGACCCCTACTTCCTCTCCCACTCCATGGGTGTCGTCGCCAACGCCGACACCGGCGGTGGCGCCTACGCGGCCATCATCGGCTCCCTGGAGCAGGTCGGTCTCGCCACCCTGATCGGCGCCCCGATCGGCATCCTCACCGCGGTCTACCTCGTCGAGTACGGGCGCGGTCGCCTCGCGAAGGCGATCACCTTCTTCGTGGACGTGATGACCGGTATCCCGTCGATCGTCGCGGGTCTGTTCATCCTCAGCCTCATGCTGATCTTCGACATGCAGCCCTTCGGCTTCGCCGGATCGCTGGCCCTGGCCATCCTGATGATGCCGGTGGTCGTGCGCTCCACCGAGGAGATGCTCAAGCTCGTCCCGAACGAGCTGCGCGAGGCGTCCCTGGCGCTCGGCGTGCCCAAGTGGCGCACCATCCTGAAGGTGGTCCTGCCGACTTCTATCGGCGGTATCACGACCGGTGTCATGCTGGCCATCGCCCGTATCGCGGGTGAGACCGCGCCGGTGCTGCTGCTGGTGTTCGGCAACCCGTTCATCAACAACAACCCCTTCGAGGGTGCGCAGTCCTCGCTGCCGCTGTTCATCTACCAGCAGTACGCGGACAGCGCCGGTGCCAACGCGGCCTACGACCGTGCCTGGGCGGCCTCGCTCACGCTGATCGCCTTCGTGATGATCCTGAACCTGGTGGCCCGCGGCATCGCCCGCTGGAAGGCCCCCAAGACCGGTCGCTGACCGGCCGACAGCGACCGACTCCTGGAAGTGAAGAAGTAATGTCCAAGCGAATCGACGTAAGCGGGCTCTCCGCTTTCTACGGCTCCCACAAGGCCATCGAAGACATCTCGATGAACATCGAGCCGCGCACCGTCACGGCGTTCATCGGCCCCTCCGGCTGCGGCAAGTCGACGTTCCTGCGCACGCTCAACCGCATGCACGAGGTCACGTCCGGCGGCCGGGTCGAGGGCAAGGTCCTCCTCGACGACGAGAACCTGTACGGCGCCAACATCGACCCGGTGGCGGTGCGCCGCGAGGTCGGCATGGTGTTCCAGCGTCCGAACCCGTTCCCCACGATGTCGATCTTCGACAACGTGGCCGCGGGCCTGAAGCTGAACGGCAACTACAAGAAGAGCGAGCTCACCGAGATCGTCGAGAAGTCGCTCAAGGGTGCGAACCTCTGGAACGAGGTCAAGGACCGCCTGAACAAGCCGGGCTCCGGTCTCTCCGGTGGCCAGCAGCAGCGTCTGTGCATCGCCCGCGCCATCGCGGTCGAGCCGAAGGTGCTGCTCATGGACGAGCCCTGCTCCGCGCTCGACCCGATCTCCACCCTCGCCATCGAGGACCTGATCGGTGAGCTGAAGGAGCGCTTCACGATCGTCATCGTGACGCACAACATGCAGCAGGCGGCGCGTGTCTCCGACCGCACCGCGTTCTTCAACCTCGCCGCCGTCGGCCAGCCCGGCCGGCTGATCGAGATCGACGACACGGAGCGCATCTTCTCCAACCCGTCGGTCCAGGCGACCGAGGACTACATCTCCGGCCGCTTCGGCTAAGCCGGAACCGAAACCCCTCGCGGTGCTGCATGGCGGTGCCACCGCGAGGATGCAAAAGGGCCCGCCCCTGGCTCCCGGGGGCGGGCCCGTCTGCGTTCCCTGGCTGACGGGTGAGGTGCGGTCGTGCGTCGGCTGCGGGGCGGTGGGGGCTGGTCGCGCCCACGCGGCGGAGCCGCATATGGACGCAGCCCCGCGCCCCTTACGGGGCGCTGTGTGCTTGCGGGGCGCTGTCCTCGGCCTCTACAGGAATGCCAGGTCCACGATTCCGAAGGCCGCGGCCGCTACCAGGGCCGCTGCGGGCATGGTGATGAACCAGCCCATGACGATGTTCTTGGCGACGCCCCAGCGGACCGCGTTCACGCGCTTGGTCGCGCCGACGCCCATGATGGCCGAGGTGATGACGTGGGTCGTGGAGACCGGTGCCTTGAAGAGGTAGGCCGTGGTGAACATGATCGACGCACCGGTGGCCTCGGCCGCGAAGCCCTGCGGTGGGTCGAGTTCGATGATCTTGCGGCCGAGGGTGCGCATGATGCGCCAGCCGCCCGCGTAGGTGCCGAGGGAGAGCATCACGGCACAGACGATCTTGACCCAGACCGGGATCGGGTCGCCGTAGGTCTCGTGGCCGGAAATCACCAGTGCCATGACGACCACGCCCATCGTCTTCTGGGCGTCCTGGAGACCGTGGCCGAGGGCCATGCCGGCCGCGGAGACGGTCTGGGCGATCCGGAAGCCGCGCTTCGCCTTGTGCGGGTTGGAGCGGCGGAAGATCCACATGATGGCGGTCATGACCAGGTAGCCGAGGAGCAGACCGACCACCGGCGACAGGAACATCGGGATGATGACCTTGTCGACGACACCGTGCCAGATGACCTCCGTGCCACCGGCCAGCGCGGCGCCGACCAGGCCGCCGAACAGCGCGTGGGAGGAGGACGAGGGCAGGCCGAAGTACCAGGTGACGAGGTTCCAGACGATCGCTCCGACCAGCGCCGCGAAGAGGATGCCCATGCCCTTGGAGCCCTCGGGCGTCTCGATCAGGCCCTCGCTGACGGTCTTGGCGACGCCGGTGCCGAAGAACGCGCCGGCCAGGTTCATCACCGCGGCCATGGCGAGCGCCGCCCGCGGGGTCAGCGCGCGCGTCGAGACCGAGGTGGCGATCGCGTTCGCGGAGTCGTGGAAACCGTTCGTGTAGGTGAAGAAGAGCGCGACCAGGATGGTCACGACGAGCGCGAAGGTGTCCATCGACGGTTCAGGACTCCTTGACGGCGATGGTCTCCACCGTGTTCGCCACGTGCTCGAACGCGTCCGCCGCCTCTTCCAGGACGTCCACGATCTGCTTGAGCTTCAGCACCTCGATCGCGTCGTACTTGCCGTTGAAGAGGTGCGCGAGAAGCTTGCGGTGGATCTGGTCGGCCTGGTTCTCCAGCCGGTTGACCTCGATCCAGTACTCGGTGAGGTTGTCCATCGTGCGCAGGTTGGGCATCGCCTCGGCCGTCAGGTCCGCGGCGCGGGCCAGCACCTCGATCTGCTGCTCGACGCCCTTCGGCAGTTCCTCGACGTTGTAGAGGACGACCAGGTCGACGGCCTCCTCCATGAAGTCCATGATGTCGTCGAGGGAGGACGCGAGGGAGTAGATGTCCTCGCGGTCGAACGGCGTGATGAACGAGGAGTTCAGCTGGTGGAAGATCGCGTGCGTGGCGTCGTCACCTGCGTGTTCCGCTGCCCGCATACGCTCTGCGATCTCGGCCCGGGCAGACGCGTCCGCCCCGAGCAGTTCCATCAGGAGTTTCGAGCCCGTGACGATGTTGTCCGCGGAAGCGGCGAACATGTCGTAGAAGCTCGTCTCCCTGGGGGTCAGACGAAAGCGCACTTGGGGTCCTCGGTATGCATGGGTTTCGGTCAGGCTGATGCTAAGCGCATCATCCGGCCACGGCTAATGGGCCGCCCTCCAGTTTCGCCCATCGGGCAAGTCGATCAGCACGGGGGCGTCCCGAGGGCCCTATACCCAGCAAAGTTCGTTACCATATACCCACTAGGGGTATATGTCTCGACGATACGGAGGACGCGATGACGACCACCGAGGCCCACGCCACCACGCCCTCCGGAAACGGAGCGCCGGCGACCACGCACGGCTACCACAAGCAGAAGGACGAACACCTCAAGCGACTGCGCCGGATCGAGGGCCAGATCCGCGGTCTCCAGCGCATGGTCGACGAGGACACCTACTGCATCGACATACTCACCCAGGTCTCCGCCTCCACCAAGGCCCTGCAGTCCTTCGCCCTACAGCTCCTGGAGGAGCACCTGCGGCACTGCGTCGCCGACGCGGCTGTCAAGGGCGGGGACGAGATCGACGCGAAGGTGGAAGAGGCCACGAAGGCGATCGGGCGCCTGCTGCGGACCTGAGGTCTAGGGGGCCTCGCGCTCCTCGGCCACTCTCAGCACCTCGTCGATGCTCTCCAGGCTGAGCCGGTCCTCGGCGGCCGAGGCCGCGATGATCAGTTCTCCGCACAGCTCGATCTCGGCGAGGGCCACGTGGTCCTGAACTGCCGTACCGCCGACCGGAGCCACGTGCATCACCTCTTCTCTGCCGTCACCGACTTCCTAGAGTAGGCAGCGGTCTACACAACGCGCATGGCACGGACGGGCTAGTTCACAGGTTGTACAGAGCCGGTCCCGGACTAGTGCGCTGGCTGGTTTTCGGCGATCCGGCCCGCGTAGATGTCCCGGGGACGCGGCAACTCTACGGCCACGGGAGTGCCGAAGTCGTACAGCAGCGTCGTCGACGCGACCGCCACGGTGCCCTGCCGGCTGTCGTTGACGAAGCTGAACCGCTCGCGCAGCTTGCGGATCCGGCCCTGGTCGTCGAGGTAGGCGTCGAACGGGACCTCGGCCGTGGCGAACCCTTTCGCCGCGGCGGCCAGTGAGGCCCGGTTGCCGGCGGAGGCCGAGCGGGCGGCGGCCGCCAGGTCGGCGGTGCCCCGGTAGTGCCGGACCTCGGTGCCGGCGAGCTCGGTCTTCCCCACGTAGGTCGCCGTGCGGGTGCCGCGCAGCAGTTCGGCCGCCGCGTACGGGTCGGTCGCGCCGCCGGTGACCAGGTTGCCGTCGGAGAGGGCGGCGGTGTCCACGCGGACCCATTTGTCGGCGGGCACCCCGGCGCCCCGGTTCTTCATGAACAGCGCGCCCGGTGCGAGGAGTTCGGTGATCGGGCGGTGCTCGGGGGTGCCGGCGGGGTCCTGCGGGAGCACGACCGTGAGCTTGCCGAGCTGCTTGTCGTAGTCGTATACGCCCTTGCCGCGGATGGTGACCCGGGTGCCGCCGGTGGCCATCTCCATCGAGGTCGTCGCCTTGGAGGTGCGGGTGCTCCGCAGGGTGTCCGCCGCGCGCGTCAGAAGGGTGACCGTCTGGTCACCGGGGTTGCCGCCGGCGCCCTCCGCCGTGGCGCCGCCGCAGCCGGTGGCGCCCGCGCCGAGTCCGACCACGAGTCCCACGGTGACGGCCGTCTTTCCAGCGCGCCTGTGCTGCCGCCGATCCATCGCCTGCCTACCCCCGGTACGTCCGTCACGGGCCCCCTGTCGTTCCGCTTAACGAGGGGTGGGTGGGGCCGTCACGCATACCGGCCCTTTACTGAGGGTCGGTAACGTTGTCGGCGTGGCGCAGGAGGACGGTTCCGGGCGGGCCCTGCCGGGGGCGGAACACAACACGGGCACGGTGGAGCAGGGGCGGTTCTGTTTCGCCCGGTGCACGTGCGGGTGGCGGGGGCCGGCGCGCAGGGCTCGAAGCCTGGCGCGTACGGATGCGGAGGGGCATGTGACCGGGGTGTGCTGACGTCGTACGTCGGCTGCGGGCCGGTGGGGGCTTGTCGCGCAGTTCCCCGCGCCCCTTACGGGGCGCTGTCCTCGCGTCGGCTGGGATGGGCCGTCGGGCGCGCCCTAAAAGGGCACCGCTTATGGAGCGTTGTGCAGTGAGGTCAGTAGTTCGTTCACCAGCTCGGCGTCCCTCGGCTGTGTGAGTCGCTGCCGGGCCTCCGGTGGGCGGAGCCAGAGGATGCGGTCCACCTCGTGGTTGGGGGTGAAGTGGCCCTCGCCCGCCTCGCCGGCCCAGTAACGGACTTCCTTGGGGCGGTCGTTGGCGTAGTAGTGGGCCGTGGAGAGCTCGCTGCCGAGGGCGGCCGTGTAGCCGGTCTCCTCCTCGACCTCGCGCAGCGCTCCCGTGGCCGCGTCCTCGTCGCGCTTGAGTTTGCCCTTCGGGTGGGACCAGTCGTCGTACTTGGGGCGGTGGACGAGGCAGACCTCAAGGCCGCCGTCGACCGGTGAGCGGCGCCACAGGACGCAGCCCGCCGCCAGCACCGGGGTGTCGTTCACACGGCCCCCAGCGGCTGCTTCTGCCAGGCCTGCTGGAAGGCGAAGCGGGCCGCCTCGACCTCGTGCCGCTGGTCGGCGTGGAGGACGCCGAGGGCGTAGGCGGTCGCCGGGGCGATCCGGGGGGTGCGGGCCGCGGACGCGGCGGCCGCCGCCGCTTCGGAGGCGTCGCGGTGCCGGTTCAGGGCCTGGCCGGCGGCGAGGAGACGGACGTCCACGGGGGCGTCCTCGCCGGCCAGCAGCACCTCGCGGGCGTAGCGGTGCAGCCGCAGGAGGAGGCGGACCTGGTGCCAGGGGCCGTCCTGGGGGTGCGGGGAGGGGTCCGGGGAGAGGCCGTGGACCAGCGCCTCGGCGTTGTAGGGGTGGCCCGCGGTGACCAGGGGGAGGGCCGTGATGGCGTCGGTGAGGCGCTCCTCGGCCGCCGCCGCCGGCGGGCGCAGGTCGGTGCCGGGGGCCGCGGCCGTCAGCGGGACCTCGCTGGCCAGCACCGCGACCTTGTCGGCGACCGCGTGGAAGCGGGAGGAGCCGAGGGCCTGCAGCGCCGTGGAGTGGGCGCGGGTGCGGGCCAGGGTGAGCTGGCGGTCCAGCAGGGCGCCCGCCTTGGCCGCGCCCACGGTCAGGTTGCCGCGCTCGGCCGCCGCGCCCTCCGAAGTGGCCTGGCTGGGCAGGGCCGTTGAGCCGGAGAGGCGGTGCAGCGCCAGCAACAGGCGCTCCAGCCGGGCCTCGTAGGCGTGTTCAAGGCCCAAGGTGCCGGAGAGCCAGGCCAGTTCGGGGCGGATCTCCTCCGACCAGTCGGTCTCCAGGAGGGGACGGAAGGTGTGCAGGCTGCCGCTGATGCGCCGGGCCGAACGGCGCAGTGCGCGGGCCGCGTCGACGGACTCCTCCGCCGTGCTCGCCGTCCCGGTCTCCCGGTGCAGGCGCAGCGCGCGGAGGAACTCCGTGGCCTGGGCGCGCAGGTAGCCCGCGAGGGCGTCCCCGGTCACGGCCCGGGCCGTCGGGTCCGTCGGTTCAAGGTGTTGCTGTGCCACGCCGGCGCCTCCGGGCGTCTATGAGCGTCTCCTGGATGTTGCGCAGGGGCTGTCCGTCGGCGTCGGTCGCGTGCCGGGTCCATTCGCCGTCCGGGCCCAGGTGCCAGGAGGAGGTGGAGTCGGACATGCCGCTTTCGAGGAACCGGTTGAGGGCTGCGCGATGAGCCGGGTCGGTGACCCGGACCAGGGCCTCTATCCGGCGGTCGAGGTTGCGGTGCATCATGTCGGCGCTGCCGATCCAGACCTCGGGCTCGCCGCCGTTGCCGAAGGCGAAGACCCGGGAGTGTTCCAGGAAGCGGCCGAGGACCGAGCGGACCCGGATGTTCTCCGACAGGCCGGTGACGCCCGGACGGATGGCGCAGATGCCGCGCACCCAGATGTCGACCGGGACGCCCGCCATGGACGCGCGGTACAGCGCGTCGATGATCGCCTCGTCGACCATCGAGTTGACCTTGATGCGGACGAACGCGGGGCGTCCGGCCTTGTGGTGCTGTACTTCCTTGTTGATCCGCGCGATCAGTCCGTCGCGCAGCGACTTGGGGGCCACCAGCAGGCGGCGGTACGTCTCCCGGCGGGAGTAGCCGGAGAGGCGGTTGAACAGGTCGGACAGGTCGGCGCCCACCTGCGGGTCGGCGGTGAGCAGACCGAGGTCCTCGTACAGGCGCGCCGTCTTCGGGTGGTAGTTGCCGGTGCCGACGTGGCTGTAGCGGCGGAGCGTCTCGCCCTCCTGGCGGACCACCAGGGACAGCTTGCAGTGCGTCTTGAGGCCGACCAGGCCGTAGACGACGTGGCAGCCGGCCTCTTCCAGGCGCTTGGCCCACTTGATGTTCGCGTGCTCGTCGAAGCGGGCCTTGATCTCGACCAGGACGAGGACCTGCTTGCCGGCCTCGGCGGCGTCGATGAGCGCGTTGACGATCGGGGAGTCGCCGGAGGTCCGGTACAGGGTCTGCTTGATCGCGAGGACGTCCGGGTCCTCGGCGGCCTGCTCGACGAAGGCCTGCACGGAGGTGGAGAAGCTGTCGTACGGGTGGTGCAGCAGCACGTCCCGCTCGCGCAGCGCGGCGAAGATGTCGGGCGCGGAGGCGGACTCCACCTCGGCGAGGTCGCGGTGGGTGCCGGCGATGAACTTGCGGTACTTCAGCTCCGGCCGGTCGAGGCCGGAGATGCGGAACAGTCCGGTCAGGTCGAGCGGGCCGGGCAGTGGGTAGACCTCGGCCTCGTTGACCTTCAGTTCGCGGACCAGCAGGTCCAGGACGTCGCGGTCGATGGACTCCTCGACCTCCAGGCGCACCGGCGGCCCGAAGCGGCGCCGCATGAGCTCCTTCTCCAGGGCCTGGAGCAGGTTCTCGGCGTCGTCCTCCTCGACCTCCAGGTCCTCGTTCCGGGTGAGGCGGAAGGCGTGGTGCTCCACCACCTCCATGCCGGGGAACAGCTCCTCCAGGTGGGCGCCGATGACGTCCTCGATGGGGACGTACCGGCCCGGGGAGCTCTCCAGGAAGCGGGACAGCGACGGCGGCACCTTGACCCGGGCGAAGTGCTTGTGACCGCTGACCGGGTTGCGGACGACCACGGCCAGGTTCAGGGAGAGGCCCGAGATGTACGGGAAGGGGTGCGCCGGGTCGACCGCCAGCGGGGTCAGGACCGGGAAGATCTGGTGCCGGAAGAGCGTGAAGAGCCGGGCCTGTTCCTTCTCGGTCAGCTCGGCCCAGCGGACCAGGTGGACGCCTTCTTCCGCGAGCGCGGGGGCGACGTCCTCGTGGTAGCAGGCGGCGTGCCGGGCCATCAGCTCACGGGAGCGGGCCCAGATCATCTCCAGCACCTCGCGCGGCTGCAGCCCGGAGGCGGAGCGCGTGGCCACACCGGTGGCGATACGGCGCTTCAGTCCTGCCACCCGGACCATGAAGAACTCGTCGAGGTTGCTCGCGAAGATCGCCAGGAAGTTCGCCCGCTCCAGCAGGGGGGTGTTCGGGTCCTCGGCGAGCTCCAGCACCCGCTCGTTGAACGCGAGCCAGCTGCGCTCCCGGTCGAGGAAGCGCCCCTGGGGCAGCTGGACCCCGTCGATCTGCGACTCCTCGTAGGCGTCGAGATCGGCATCGATGTCGGGTTCCAGGTCGGACACCGCCGCGGCGACCGTGTGCGGACGGTGCGCGGCTATGGAGCCCACGGAGGGCTGGGCGTGCTGAACCTCGGCTGCCTGGGCGTTCTGCTGACTCATGACCCCATTCTTCCGCGCCCGGGGCGTGACAGGCGCGTCGGAACGTGCGGGTGGGAGCTGGACGACCCCGTTTCCCGCGAACCCCTCAGGGGGAGGCGAAGGCTCTGGCACGGCGGGCTTCATTGGCTGAGCGTCGCAAGTCCGTCTGAACCATTGGTTACGAAGACATGGCGTGTGGGATAGCGGGGGGAGGCTCGCGGACGTCTGTGATCAGGCCGTGGCGGCCTCGGGGATCACGAAAGCGACGTTCCTGTACGACCTTCCCACGGATCCCGTACGTCCTTGCGCCGACGGGGGGACGCACGGGTCGGACGGTCCCTCAGCGGGCCCGCCGGCGCAAGAGGAGGAACGCGCCGGTGACCGCCGCCGCGGCAAGGACGAGCACCATCGCGGTGGCGCTGAGATGAACGGCCCAGAAGCCGTGCAGCGGGCCGCGCAGCGGCTTCCACGCCGTGCGCAGATACAGCCGTACGACGAGGGTCACGGCGGCGGCGACGGCCAGCGCGGGCAGGGTGCGGCGCAGGGCGATCCCGGCGAGGGCGCCGACGGCGAGGCCGAGCAGCAGCAGGGCGGGCAGCAGCGGGCCGCGCGGGATGAAGACGCGGTCCCACGTCCAGTCGCTGACCAGCGACTCCCGGTCGGCACTCCACACCCAGCCGAAGAGCAGCGCCAGCAGCCCGCCTCCGGCGGCCAGCGGCAGGGCGGCCGCGGTCAGCTTCCCGGCCAGCCAGCGCGCCGGGGAGACGGACTGGGTCCAGGCCAGCTTGGCGGTGCCCGACTCCAGCTCCCGGCCGACCAGCGCGCCGCCCGCCCAGGCGGCGACGGCGACACAGGAGTAGCTGAGGACCTCGCCGAGGAAGTTGAAGACGTTGTCGGCGTCGGTGAACGCCGAGTAGTGACAGGCGGGGAGGTAGCCCTCGGCGGAGTAGGAGAAGCCCCGGCAGAGCCGCTCGGCCGGCAGCTCCGAGAGGTGCAGCCAGAGCAGCCAGCCCGTCACCAGCAGCACGAACCCGGCCCACACGAGCAGCGCGGGGCGGTGCAGCCGGCGCAGGGAGCGGCGGGCCGAGGCCGCCGGCGGCGCGGTGGGGGTCGCGGTCATACGGGGGACTCCGTGCGGTGCTTGAGGAGACGGAAGGAGAGGAGGACGGCGAGCGCGGCGACGGCGGTGACGATCGCGGTCTCGGTGAGGTGGAGGGGCCAGTAGTGGGAGGCGGGGTGGTAGGTGGCGAAGTAGCCGTGGGCGGTCCGGCCCCCGGTCACCTCCCAGGCGCCGTCGGGGAGGTCGAAGGAGCGGGGCGCGGTGCGGTGCAGCGTGGGCCACAGCTGTCCGCGGTAGTACGTCAGCACGGCGTTGAGCAGCCACATCGTGCCGGTCGCGACCGCGAGCGAGGGCAGGGTGCGGCGCAGCAGCAGTGCGGTGAGGGAACCGACGGCGAGCGCGCAGAGGCCGTAGGCCACCACCAGCGGGCCGCGGGCCACGAACGCGTAGGCGTCGAACCAGTGCTCGCCGACCAGGTCCGGGTCGGCGGCCCAGGTCCGGCGGAACACCAGCGTCAGGGCCGTGCCCCCGGCGGTGACCGCCAGGGCGGGCAGCGCGAGCTTGGCGGTCAGCCAGCGGGCCGGGGAGACGCCCTGCGTCCACGCCAGCTCGGCGGTGCCCGACTCCAGTTCCCGGCCGATCAGGGCGCCGCCCGTGAAGGCGGCGACGGCCAGGAAGCCGTAGCAGACCAGGGTGCCGGCCCAGGACAGCTGGAGGTCGAAGGAGTCGAGCAGGGACACCGGGCCGCAGACGTCCGTGACGCAGGTCCGGGCCTCCGCCGCGCGTGCCCGGTCCGCGACCACCTCGGTCAGCAGGACCAGCCAGCCGCACAGCGCCGCGACGAACACGGTCCAGGTCAGCAGGGCGGGCCGGTGCAGCCGCAGCACCGTCCGCGGCAGCCCGCCCCGGGGCGCGGTCAGGGCGCTCATCGGGCGGCCGCCTTTCCGGTCAGGCGGCGCAGGGTGAGGAAGCAGGCGAGGGTCAGCAGGGCCGTGACGGTGAGGAGGAGGGCCGTGGCGGTCAGCTGGAGCGGCCAGTAGTGGGCGTACGGGTGGTATGTGACATGGTACCGAGCCGCGTTCCCGCCCTGGCTCACCGTCCAGGAGCCGGAGGGCGCTGCGACAAAGCCGTGCCCGCTGCGGCCCAGCGTCGGCCACAGATGGGGCAGCGCCAGCAGGGTCAGGCCCCAGAGCACGGCCGTCAGCAGCAGGCCGAGGCCGAGCGCGGGCAGCGTCCGCCGCAGCAGCAGCCCCGCCAGCGCGCCCGCCGCGAGCCCGGCCAGGGACAGGGCGACGAGGATGGGGCCGCCGGTGTGGAAGGTCCCGACGTCGTACCACTCCTTGGCGCTGTGGATACGGCCTCGGCCCGCGGTCCAGGCCAGCCGGTGCAGCCAGGCCAGCAGACCCGTCCCCGCCCCGACGACGGCGGCCGGGAGGGCCAGCCGCACGGTGAGCCAGCGGACCGGGGTGCTGGACTGGGCCCAGGACAGCCGGGCGGTGCCGGACTCCAGCTCCCTGCCGAGCAGCGCGCCGCCCGCCCAGGCGGCGGTCAGGAAGGGCACCACGGCCGCGGCGAGGGTGGTGTAGTTGTACCAGTCCTTGTAGCGCAGGATCGCGCTCTGGTCGTACGAGCACTTGGCGCTGAACCCGCAGCTGTTGTACTGCCGCCAGCCGTCGGCCGCCGCGTCGGCCAGCGGGCCGTGCAGCAGGAACAGCAGGGTGGCGGTGAGGACGACGAGGGCCGTCCAGGCGTACAGCGCGGGGCGGTGCAGGCGCAGTAGCCAGCGGGCCAGGTGCGGCCCGGCCGTGGGTGCGGGCAGGGCGCTCACGCGACGGTCTCCTCGGTCGTGGTCAGGGCCGGGGCGGCGGGGTTGCGGAGGTGGGCGAGGACCAGCTCCTCCAGGGAGGGGGCGGTGGTGCGCCAGTCGCCGGGGAGCGGGCCCGCCGGGCGGATCAGGGCGCTGAGCTGACGGCCGGTGGCCCGGGACTCCACGACGGTGTGCGGGGCGAGGTCGGCGTCGGCGTCGGCACCGACCCGGGTGTGGGCGGCGAGCAGCTCGTCGATCTCGCCGGCCAGCCGGACCCGGCCGCCGCCGATCAGCAGCAGATGGTCGCAGGACTCCTCCAGTTCGGCGACCACGTGCGAGGACATCGCGATGGTGGTGCCGTGCTGGGCCGCCTGCACCATCAGCGTGCCCATCAGCTCGTGCCGGGCCAGCGGGTCCAGGTCGGCCATCGGCTCGTCCAGGAGCAGCAGTTCGGGCCGCTTGCCGAGGGCGAGGGCGAGCGCCACCCGGGTGCGCTGGCCGCCGGAGAGGGCCCGGATCCGGGATTTCGGGTCCAGGTCCCCGCCGGACACGACCTGTTCGGCGGCGGCCGCGTCCCAGTGCCCGGGGTTGAGGTCGGCGCCCATCCGCAGCGTCTCGGCGACGGTGAGCTGCGGGTAGAGCGGCTTGTCCTGGGCGACGTAGCCGACCCGGGTGCGGGCCCCGGCCGGGGTGGTGCCGAGGACGGTCAGCTCGCCCTCGGTGGCGCCCAGCAGACCGGCGGCGAGGGCGAGGAGCGTGGACTTGCCCGCCCCGTTGGGGCCGACGACGGCGCACACCCGCCCGGCGGGCAGCCGGAAGGCGCAGTCGCGCAGCGCCCAGCCTCCGCGCCGGCCGAACCGCTTGCCGAGCGCGGACGCCGCTATCGCGGTGTCGGTCATCAGTTGTCTCCCTGAAAGTGCTTTTCCAGTACGGCGGTGAAGAGCGCGGCCATGTCCTCGCGGTCGAGGCCGGCCGCGCGGGCCCGGTCGGCCCAGGCGTCCAGCTCGCCGGGGAGCGGCGACTCGGCGGCCGGGGCGGTGCCGAGCGAGCGCTTCACGAAGGTGCCGAGACCGCGCCGGGCCTCGACCAGGCCCTCGCGCTCCAGCTCCCGGTAGGCCTTGAGGACGGTGTTGGGGTTGATGGCGGTGGCCTCCACCACCTCACGGGCGGTGGGCAGCTTGTCTCCCGGCCGCAGGTGCCCCAGGCGCAGGGCCTGCTTGGTCTGCTGGACGATCTGGACGTAGGTGGCGACGCCGGAGCGCCGGTCGATGCGGTACTCGACCACCCGTACAACCACCCTTTCACTAATTGAGTAGTGAAAGGGTGGTGGAAGGGGTGTCCGAAAGTCAACCCGGGATCCGTGAACCGATCGGCCGGGCTCGTGCGATGAGGAGACGTGAGCGGAACGAGAAGCGACGGAGAGCTGCTGCGGGCCATCGCGGCGGACGCGGACCGGCGCGCCTTCGAGGAGCTGTACCGGCGGTACGCGCCGTGGCTGACCGCGCGGCTGCGCGGCCGGTGCGCGGATCCCGCGGTCGTCGACGACGTCGTACAGGAGACGTTCCTCGCGGTGTGGCGGGGAACCGCCCGTTACCACGAGGACGCCGACGCCGCCGGATGGCTCTGGCGGATCGGGTCGCGGCGGCTCGTCGACGCGCTGCGCGGCGACGGGGCCCGGGGCCGGCTGCGGCAGGCGCTGGCCCGGCTGCGGCACCGGGACGAGGCCTCGGCGGAGGAACGCGTGCTCGCGGGGGTGGAGCACGGGGACCTCGCCGGGGCCCTGGTCCGGCTCTCGCCCGAACTGCGGGCGGTGCTGCAGGCGACGGTGATCGACGGGCTGACCACCCGGGAGGCGGCGGTGCTGCTCGGCATCCCGCCGGGGACGGTCAAGACACGCGCGATGCGGGCGCGCAAGCAGCTGCGGGAGGAGTTGGCATGACGGACACCGAAGCTCCGAGGAGCGGCTGGCACGTCGCCGAGGAGGATCTACGGGCGTACGCGCGCGGCGAGCTGGCGGCGCCGCTGCTCTGGTCCGCCGACACCCACGTCGGCTCCTGCGCCGACTGCCGGGCGGTGCTCGCGGCCGTCTCCGACCCGGTCGCGCTGGACGCCGGCTGGGAGCGGCTGGACGCCGAACTCGACGCCCCGCGCCCCAGGTTCGAGGAACGCGCGCTGGCCCGGCTCGGTGTCGCCGAGCACACCGCACGGCTGCTCACCGCCACCCCGGTGCTGCGCCGGTCCTGGCTGGCCTCGGTCGCGTTCGTGCTGTTCGCGATGGTCCTCGTGGTCCGCGTGGTGGACGCCCCGGCGCTGTTCCTGGCCCTGGCCCCGCTGCTGCCGCTGGCCGCGGTGGCGGTGTCCTACGGACCGGCCCTCGATCCCACCTACGAGATCGCCGCGGTCGCCCCGACGCACGGCTTCCGGCTGCTGATGATCCGTACGGTGGCCGCGCTGACCGCCTCGCTCGGCCTCAACACCCTGGCCGCGCTGGCCCTGCCGGGCTACGGCCTGCTCTCCTTCGCCTGGCTGCTGCCGGCCCTCGCACTCACCGCGGCCGGGCTGGCGCTCTCCGCCCGGCTGGGCCCGCTGCTCGGCCCCGGGCTGGTCGGCGGCGCCTGGACGCTGCTGATGGCGGTGGCCGCCACGCACCCCTCCGACACCCCCGCGGCCTTCACGGCGGCCGGGCAGTCGGTGGCCGCGGCGCTGGCCGCGCTGGCGACCTTCCTGCTGCACCAGGCCCGCGACCGCTTCGACGCCAAGCCCTACTGACCTTCACCGACCCTTTCTGGAGATCGAGTTGACCACCACTGTCTCCGCCGCCGGGCTCACCGTGCGCTACGGCTCCATCCGGGCCCTGGACGGCGTCTCCCTGCGGCTGACGGACGGCGTGACGGGCCTGCTCGGCCCGAACGGCGCCGGGAAGACGACCCTGCTGAAGGTCCTGGCCACAGCCGTACCGCCGGACTCCGGCGGCTTCACGGTGCGCGGCGAGGACCCCGCGGCCCCCGCCGGCCGGCTGGCCGTCCGCCGCACGCTCGGCTACCTGCCCCAGACCCCCGGCTTCCACCCGGACTTCACGGCCTTCGAGTTCGTCGACTACGTGGCCGTCCTCAAGGAGCTGACCGGCCGCGCCGAACGCCACCGCGAGGTGCGCCGGATCCTGGACCTGGTGGGGCTCGCGGACGTACGCGGCCGGCGCATCAAGCGGCTGTCCGGCGGGATGCGCCAGCGGGTCGCCCTGGCGGCGGCCCTCGTCGGCGACCCCGGCTTCCTGGTCCTGGACGAGCCGACCGTCCATCTCGACCCCGAACAGCGCATGCGCTTCCGGGAGTTGATCGCGCAGGCGGGGGAGGGCCGCACGGTTCTCCTCTCCACCCACCAGACGGAGGACGTGGCGATGCTCTGCCACCACGTGATCGTCCTCGCGGGCGGCCGGGTCCGCTTCGAGGGCACCCCCGCCGAGCTGACCGCACAGGCGGACGGCCGGGTGTGGAGCAGTACGGAACGCGCCCCGGGCGCCCGGGCGGGCTGGCGCACCGGCACCGGCGCCTTCCGCAACGTCGGCGACCCGCCGGCCGGCGCCGACCTGCTCGAACCGACCCTGGAGGACGGCTACCTGCTGGTCCTCGACGAGGAGACCGCGGAGGTGGCGGCGGCATGACGACGACACTCGTGAAGCCGGGGACACCGGACGCACCGCAGACGCCGGTGGCGCCCGATTCCGGCCGCCGTACCGCGTCCGTGCTGGCCCTCGCGGTCTTCGAGGCGCGCCAACTGGCGCTGCAGATACCGGTGGTGTTCTTCGGCCTCCTCTACCTCGTCTACACCGGGTACGAGTTGTTCGGCCGGGACGAGGGCATGGACGCCTACCCGGTCCTGCACGACGCCGACCGGGCCACCCAGGGCGGCCCGTTGCTGCTCTGCATCGCCCTGCTGGCGTGCGTGAACCGGGCCGCGCTGCTGAACCGGCGGCGCGGCGTCGAGGAGCAGCTGTCGGTGCTGGTCATGCCGGCGCCCCGGCGCACGCTGGCCCACCTCCTGTCGGTGGTGCCGTTCGCCGCCGGGGTGGCCCTGGTGGTGGGCGTCCAGTTCGGCTGGTCGGCGCTGCGGTCGGGCGCGGCCGGGCACGGCTCGCTCGCCGAACTCGCCGTCGCCCCGCTGACGGTCCTGCTCGCCGGGGCGGTCGGCGTGCTGCTGGCCCGGGTGCTGCCGTACCCGGCCGTGCCGCTGCTGTTCCTGGTCGGCGTGGCGATCGCCGTCGCCCTCCTGGGCGGTGTCACCCGCGGCGCGCACGGTGTCCAGTGGCTCTGGCCGACGGTGCCGGAGAACGGCGGCACCCCGGTCCCGGGCGAGCTGCTGGGCCGCCCGGCGGGCTGGCACGCGCTGTACCTGACGGGGCTGACGGTGCTGGCGGCGAGCGTCGCGGTCATGGTGGCCGGCGGCCGGACGCGCACGCTCCAGGCGGTGGCCGCGGTGGCCCTGGCCGCGACGGTCCTCGGCGTGAACGGCCAGACCCCGGGCACGTCCGCCTCGCTCCAGGCCCAGCGCAAGGCCGAGGCGGACCACCCGGGGAAGTTCCAGACCTGTGTGGAGCGCGACGGCTCCCGCTACTGCGCGTACCCCGACTGGACGGGCTGGACGGCCGACTGGGCGGGCACGGTCCGCCGGGTGCGGGCCGAGGCGGGCGGCGACGCGGCGACGACCCGGCTGACCGTCCGCCAGCGCATCGAGGAGATCACCGACCTGACCACGGACGCGACGCTGCCGGCGAGTTCCGCCCGCGACACCGTCACGGTCGGCACCCAGTGGGGCGGCAACCGGGTCCCCGAGTTCGCGGTCGGCGTCGCCCGGGTCCTGGTGGCGGGCAGCGAGCACGACGCGCAGTCGATGTGCGACGCCCGGGTGGTGACGACGATCTGGCTGGCCCTGGCCACCGACCCCACCCCGGCGGACACCTTCCGCCACCTCCGCATCGACGACAGCCTCGCCGGCCCGGCCGCGGTCCTCACCTCGGACGGCGGCAGCATGGGCGTCACCGCCCAGCAGACCCAGGTCGTACGGGAACTCTTCCGGGAACCGCACGACGAGATCGCCGCCCGCGTGAAGTCCCACTGGCCGGAACTGACCTCGTCGTCGACGACGACGGCCGAAGCGGCCCGGCTGCTCGGCGTGAAGGTCCCGAAGGGCGCGGACGACTGCACGGACGCCTGACGCCCCCTGCCCTCCCCGGGCTGACGCCCCGGTCTCGGTGACGCCCCGGTCTCAGGTCTCCGTCCGGTACATCAGGTCCGTCTCGTGGGTGACGAACCCGAGCCGTTCGTAGACCGCGACGGCCGCCGTGTTGTCCGCGTCGACGTACAGCATCGCCGTCGGTAGGCCGCGTTCGGCCAGGTGGCGCAGGCCGATCGTGGTGAGGGACTTGCCGAGGCCGCCGCCCTGGGCGGTGGGGGAGACGCCGAGGACGTAGACCTCGCCCAGCCGCTCCTCCTCGTGGACCTTCGTCCAGTGGAAGCCGAGCAGGTCGCCGCCGCGGTCGGCCAGGAAGAAGCCGGCGGCGTCGAACCAGGGCTGGGCCTTGCGGTCGTCGAGGTCGCGCTGGGCGAGGGAGCCCTGTTCGGGGTGGTGGGCGAAGGCGGCCGCGTTCAGGGCGAGCCAGGCCGTGTCGTCCTGGCCGGAGACGAACGTACGGACCGTCACACCCTCCGGCAGCTTCGGGTCCGGCAGGTCAAGGTCCGTCAACGAGCGGCGCATCTGGCGCAGTTCACGGAACAGGGTGAGGCCGAGCACCTGGGCCAGATGACGGGCCGCCGAGTGCCCGCCGTGCGCCCACACCCGCAGCCGCTTCCCGGACGCGCCCAGCAGCGCGTTGCCCAGCGCCCGGCCGTGCCCGTGACCCCGGTGGGCCGGGTGGACGACCAGTTCGGCGGCCGGCGCCTCCACCGGGTCGGTGTCCTCCAGCTGGGCGTAGCCCACGAGTTCGTCGCCGACGGTGAGGAGCAGGTGGGAGACGCCCTCCCGGGCACCCCCGCTCAGCTGGAGGCGGCCCTGCTCGGACACCGGCTGCTGGCCGTCGGCCCGGGCGGCCTCCGCCAGCAGCTCCAGCACGGCCCCGGCCTGGTCCGGGGTGAGCGCGGAGTAGGTGTCGATGGAGCGGGAGTACATGGGCGGCCGTGCGGTGTCGTCGCTGGTCATGCGTACGAGGGTACGGGGCCGCACCGGCAAAGTGGGGGCAAGGGGGAAGGTAAAGGACAGGGCAATGAGCAACCAGGAATTAACCATGAAACCCCTGTTGCGCTACGCGCGTTGACCCTAGGCTGCGCCGGATCGGCCCACTTCTCAGCTGACCCACAGGGGGGCTCCATGCAAGCGAAGTCCAGACCGTCCAGACGCCGTACGTACGCACTGCTCGCGTCGGCCGCCGGGCTCGCCACCGTCGCGGCCCTGGCGAGCGCGCTGCCCGCCGACGCGCACTCCGGCAAGGGGCACGGGCACCACCGGCCCGACCGCTACCAGGACGTCCAGCTGCTCTCCTTCAACGACCTGCACGGCAACCTGGAACCGCCGTCCGGCTCCTCCGGACGGGTCACCGAACTCCAGGCCGACGGGACGACCAGGACGATCGACGCGGGCGGGGTCGAGTACCTGGCCACGCATCTGCGCGAGGCCCGCAAGGGCAACCCGTACTCCATCACCGCCGCCGGCGGCGACATGGTCGGCGCCTCCCCGCTCATCTCCGGGCTCTTCCACGACGAGCCGACCATCGAGGCGCTCAACAAGCTCGACCTGGACGTGACGACGGTCGGCAACCACGAGTTCGACGAGGGCGCCAAGGAGCTCGCGCGCCTGCAGAACGGCGGCTGCCACCCCACCGACGGCTGCTACACGGACAAGAAGTTCAAGGGCGCCGACTTCCCCTACCTGGCCGCCAACGTCCTCGACGAGAAGACGGACAAGCCGATCCTCAAGCCGTACTGGGTCTGGCAGAAGAAGGACGTCAAGATCGGGTTCATCGGCGTCACCCTGGAGGGCACGCCGAACATCGTCTCCGCGGACGGCGTCAAGGGCCTGGCCTTCAAGGACGAGGTCGAGACCATCAACAAGTACGCCAAGGTGCTGCAGCGCCAGGGCGTCCAGTCGATCGTGGCGCTGGTCCACGAGGGCGGTTTCCCGAGCTCGTCGTCGTACAACTACGACTGCGACTCGCCGGGCGCCGGTGACGGCATCTCCGGCCCGATCGTCGACATCGCGAAGAACGTGACCCCGGCCGTGGACGCGCTCGTCACCGGCCACACCCACACCGCGTACGTCTGCACGATCGACGACCCGGCGGGCAACCCGCGCATGGTCACCTCGGCCGCCTCCTTCGGGCGCCTCTACACGGACACCACCCTCACGTACGACCGCCGTACCGGCGACATCGCGCGTACGGCCGTGCAGTCCGCGAACCACGTGGTCACCCGGGACGTCGCCAAGGCGCCCGACCTGACCGAGCTGATCAGCAAGTGGAACACCCTCGCCGCCCCGATCGGCAACCGCGCCATCGGCTACATCTCCGCCGACGTCAACAACACCGGCACCGAGTCCGCGATGGGCGACCTGATCGCCGACGCCCAGTTCGCGTACGGCAAGGAGCTGGACCCGGAGACCGACCTCGCGCTGATGAACCCGGGCGGGGTGCGGGCCGGCCTCACCTACGCGGCCAAGGGCGCCGAG
Organism: Streptomyces sp. NPDC090088; assembly: GCF_044747345.1. Classification (NCBI taxonomy): domain Bacteria; kingdom Bacillati; phylum Actinomycetota; class Actinomycetes; order Kitasatosporales; family Streptomycetaceae; genus Streptomyces; species Streptomyces sp. NPDC090088. Next base: position 41,837 of record NZ_JBIVDZ010000006.1, read on the forward strand.
GGCGACGGCGTCGTCACCTATGCCGAGGGCTTCACGGTCCAGCCGTTCGCCAACACCGTGAACCTCCAGGACTTCACCGGCGCCCAGCTGATCCAGGTGCTCAAGGAGCAGGTGAGCGGCTCCAACGCGGCCGCCCCGAAGATCCTGCAGCCGTCGAAGAACCTCACCTACACCCTGGACCTCACCAAGACCGGCGCGGACCGGGTCGTCACCGACTCCATCCGCCTCGACGGCCAGGCCGTCGACCCGGCCGCCACCTACCGCATCGCCACCAACTCCTTCCTCGCGGGCGGCGGCGACGGCTTCACCACCCTCGGCCTGGGCACCGGCGACCTGGTCGGCACCGACGACCTGACGGCCCTGGCGGAGTACCTCACCGCCAACTCCTCGGCCACCGCCCCGCTCGCGCCTCCGGCCACGAACCGGATCACGATCGTGCAGTAGCCCCCGGCCCCCCCGCCCTCCTGTACGGGCCCGGTACGCGCAGCCGCGCGCACCGGGCCCGTTCTGTTTTATAAAACCTGTGTGAGGTGGGGTTTGGTTCCTCGTTGCTCCTGAAAATATGTCTCAGCTGTAATTCATCCATGTCTTAGTGAAAATGGCTTTCTTCGGCTCGCGGATCACGTAATGTTTTCCATGTCGAAAGCGAACGGCGCGGACGACAGAACGAAATGGACCGAAGGAGAAGATCATGAGCTTCCACAAGATCGTCCCGGTGAAGAAGGCCGAGAAGCCCGCCCCGAAGCCGGCGGCCAAGAAGAAGGACTGCAAGAAGCCCCAGCCCAAGCGCCCTGTCGGCCACCGGTAAGTCACCAGCATCAAGGAGGGAAACACCATGAGCTTCCACAAGATCGTCCCCGTCAAGAAGAACCACAAGCCCGCTCCGGCCCCGAAGAAGCCCGCGCCGAAGAAGCCGGCCCCGAAGCGCCGCCCGGTCGGCGACGAGCGCTGACAAAGAATTTACAGACGTAATTCAAATTAATTCACAGGTCATTGCAGCAGAGCGGTAAAAGAACTGTTGCAGAACCAGGACAGAGCGTCCGGCAGAAGCCGCTACCGAGAGGAACAGCACCATGAGCTTCCACAAGATCGTCCCCGTCAAGAAGAACCACAAGCCGGCCCCGGCCCCGAAGAAGCCCGCGCCGAAGAAGCCGGCCCCGAAGCGCCGCCCCGTCGACAACGGCTGAGGCAGCAGCACGTAGCGAGGCGGGGTCACCGGTTACGCGTGGTCGCACCGGTGGCCCCGCCTCGGCCATGTCCACCCCCTGTTGGCCCTACCGATCCTCTGAAGGGAGTTGTCGACCATGAGAGAAGCACGCGTGGCCTTCCGCCGCTTCTGGCCGCTGACCCGCGGCGACCGCAAGTGGCTGTGGGTGATCATCGGGTGCGTGGTGGTGTCCGCGCTCGCCGAGACCGCCGCGATCCTGCTGTTCGCGAACCTCACCGACAACGCCCTGGAGGCCGGTTCGCTCTCCGCCTTCTGGGGCCCGGCCGGCGCCTGGCTGCTGGTCGCCGCGCTGGGCGCGTTCGTCGGCTACCTCGGCAACTCACTGGCCACCTGGACCGCCGAGAGATTCGTCCTGCGGCTGCGCGCCAAGGTCTTCCGGCACGTCCAGGACCTGCCCCCGCACTTCTTCCAGAAGCACCGCCAGGGCGACCTGGTGGAACGCCTCACCGGTGACGTCGAGGCCATCGAGCAGATGGTGGTGTCGGGTGTCGTCGGCACCGTCGCCGCCGCCTTCTCCGCCGTCTTCTACGCGGCCGCCGCGTTCTGGCTGCGCTGGGACCTGGCCGTGGTCACCTTCGTCCTCGCGCCCCTCTTCCTGTTCGCCGCCCGCCGCTTCTCCGGCCGGATCAGGACCGCCTCGCAGGACGAACGGGTCGCCGACGGCGCGATCACCTCCGTGGTCGAGGAGTCCCTCGGCAACGTCGTCCTCACCCAGGCCTACAACCGCCGCCGGGACGAGGAGAAGCGCCTCGACGTAGAAGCCCGTGCCTGGATGCGGGCGAGCGTGCGCGGCGCCCGCCTCAGCGAGATGTACGCGCAGTTCGTCGAGGTCGTGGAAACCGTGTGCGTCCTGGCCGTCATCGGTCTCGGAGTGTGGGAGATCTCCGCCGACCGCATGACCCTCGGCCAGCTCCTCGCCTTCGCCGCCTTCCTCGGCTACCTCTACCCGCCGATCCGCAACCTCGGCCAGCTCGGCCTCACCCTCACCGCGGCCACCGCGGGCGCGGAGCGCATCAGCGAGATCCTGGACGCCGAACCCGCCGTCACCGACCCGGCCAGCCCGGTCGGCCCCTGGCCCGTCCGCGGCTGGGTCAGCTTCCACAACGTCTCCTTCCGCTACCCCGAGTCCCCCCGCGCCTCCCTCCGCGACGTCGACTTCGCGGCCGGCCCCGGCGAACTGGTCCTGGTCACCGGCAAGAGCGGCGCCGGCAAGTCCACCCTCTCCAAGCTCCTCACCCGCTTCTACGACCCCTCGGCCGGCGTGATCTGCCTGGACGGCGTCCCGCTCGGCGACCTCCCCCTGGAGTTCCTCCGCGAGAACGTCGCCCTGCTCCCGCAGCAGACGCTGATCCTCAACGGCACGGTCCGCGAGAACATCGAGTGCGGCCGCCCCGGCGCGACGGACACCGAGATCGAACAGGCCGCCCGCGACGCCGCCGCCCACGACTTCATCACCGCCCTGCCCGAGGGCTACGACACCCACATCGCCCCCGGCACCGCCGCCCTCTCCGGAGGCCAGCTGCAGCGCATCGCCATCGCCCGCGCGATGCTCCGCGCCGCCCCGGTCCTCGTCCTCGACGAGCCGACGGCCGGCCTGGACGCGATCGCCGCCCGCCAGGTCGTCGCCCCCCTGCGCAAGCTCATGGCAGGCCGTACGACCATCATGATCACGCACGACCTCACCCTCGCCCCCGACGCCGACCGCATCCTGGTCGTCGACCGCGGCCGCCTGGTGGAGGCCGGCACCCACGCCGAACTCCTCGCCCGCGAGGGCGCGTACGCGACCCTGGCCCACCCGCTCCCCGAGGCCGTCGCGGCGGAGTCGGCGGCGCCGGTCCCGGACGAGACGATGATCCTCAGGTGGTAGCTCAGCCGGCGGGAACCGCCCGCAGGGTGTACCCCATCCCGCGCACGGTGTGGATGAGCCGCGGTTCGCCGCGGCTCTCCAGTTTCCGCCGCAGGTACATGATGTAGACGTCCAGCGTGTTGGACGACGGCTCGAACTCGAACCCCCAGACGTCCCGCAGGATCCGCTCCCGGCTGAGCACCCGCCCCGGATGCCGCAGCAGGAACTCCAGCAGCGAGTACTCGGTCCTGGTCAGATCGACGGCCCGCTCCCCGCGGTGCACGGCCCGGGTCCGCAGATCCATCGCCACGTCGTCGAAGCCGAGGAGCCGGTCCCCGGGCGGGTCCGCCTCCGGCTCCCGCCGCAGGCTGCGCCGCAGCAACGCCCGCACCCGCGCGAGGAGTTCCTCGTTGGCGAAGGGCTTGGCCAGATAGCCGTCGGCCCCGTTGTCCAGGGCGACGATGCGGTCCCCCACCGCGTTCCGACCCGTGATCATCAGAATCGGCACGGTGGACCCGGAGGCCCGGATCCGCCGGGTGGCCGCCAGCCCGTCGAGCCCCGGCATCTCCACATCCATCAGCACCAGGTCGGGCGCGTTCCCCGGAGCCCCGAGGAGATCGAGGGCCACTCTGCCGTCCCCGGCGAGGAGCGTCTCGTACCCCTCGAACCTGAGCAGCCGGCCGATCCCATCCCTCACGGCCGCGTCGTCGTCGGCCAGCAGAATCTTCCTCGCCATCCGACAAACGTGTGACGAGGGGCTGTGACGGGGCTGGGGGTGGGATGTGGATGGGCTACGGCTGCCGGGCCGGGGAGCGCGGCGGCCGGGTGCTCCAGTACCGGTCCAGTACGACGGCGAGGGCGACGCCCGAGGTCATGGGCACACACACCATGAGCAGGAACGGGTGGTCCGGGCGCCCCACGGCGACCCGCCAGATGTCGACCACGACCATGAGCACGAAGACCGCGATCCCGCCGTATGCCCCCCATGTCCCCGCTCTGCGGCGCGTCACCCCCCGCTGGATCCGCTCCTCGACGTCCGGACGGCGCTCCCAGGTGAGGCTGCGGTGCGGGGCCGCGGCCAGGCACAACTCGGCGACCTCGGCGTACGGGTCGTCCAGCTGCCAGTCGTTGAGGTGCCACAGCAGGAAGCGGCGGCCCTCGAAGTCGTACAGGTAGGTGAGCCACTGCGGGGCCGCCCGCCCGGAACCGCGCGGGGCCTGCTCCACCCGGATGTCGTACACCTCCGACCAGGCCCAGGTCCGCGTACGCAGCGGGCCCCGCGCGGTGATCCCGGCGGCCGTGACCCTGGTGCGTGCCCGGAACTGCTCCAGCGCGATCCGCGCGATCGTCAGGGCCATCAGCAGCGCGAAGGCCGGTGGCCCCCACCGGAACCCGCTGCCGCCCCCGTCCCCGTCGTGGGAGACCCGGCTGGTCTGGATGAACGCGTTCACCATCAGCAGCCCCGGCAGGAGGAGGTACGCGAGGGGCGGCCTGCGCCGCCTCCGGTACTCCCGCCCGACTCCACCCTCGTCCACGAACCGCGCCCCTCCCCAGGCGCACCGAACGGGTGCGCGACTGGGGAGAGGATAAGGCCGCTTCCTGAGGCGTCAGGAGGCAGCGGGCGTCTGGCTCGTCCTCGCTCGAACGGGTAGCTGTAGTCGATTCCCCTGATCACTCGCGGTGCTTTACCTACCGTGAACAGCCCACCCTCGCGGAGGAGGTGTCGCCTTGACTGCTCTCGCACCCGAGTTCTCGAACCGACCCGCCCTGGACCAGGTCCTGTGGCAGGCGTGGAAGGCCATGGAACTCCCCGAGGGCTACCGCCCTGAGATCATCGAGGGAGCCATCGAGGTGTCGCCCACCCGCCGCTACTCGCACGGCCAGATCGTCTTCATGTTGAGGGAGACGTTGGCTGAGTTCCTCAAAGACGGGGATTTCGCCGCCCGGAACGACACGAACGTCATCCATGAGAACCGCGCTTGGGTGCCTGACCTGTTCGTCGTCGCCAAGGACCCCGAGCGCTACGTGACGGACGACGGGCTGGGCCTGACGGCTGCGGCTGTACGGGTCGTCTTCGAGGTCGCCTCTCCTGGGAAGCGCAGTCTGGACCGCGACCGCGTCCGCAAGCGCCGTGAGTACGCCCGCGCCGGCATCCCCGTGTACGTGATCATCGACGACTACGACGGCCAGGGCGCCGTCACCCTCTTTTCACCGGCCCCCGCCCCGACAAGGCCGACTGGGAGGACATCCACAGGGTCCCCTACGGCACCGAGGTCACCGTTCCCGAGGGGCCCGCCAAGGGGTTGGTGATCGGGGAGGCGATCACCGGGCCGAAGCGCGAGTGAGTGTGAGGCGGTGTGAACACCATCGGGTGAAGCTGCTTGGTATTGAGACCATGGCGCCGTGGCGGGATCATGGTGTGAATATGGCAGACAACACGACGATCCAAGTGTCCCGCCAGGCCCGGGACCACCTTGCCCAAGTCGCCAAGGAGCGGGGTCTCACGCTGGGGCAGCTCGTTGAGGATCTTGCCGCCCAGCAGCTCACGGCTGCGCAGATCGCCGAACGGGTAGCGGCCACCCGCCAGGTTCTGCGTGAGCGGATGGGCTGCACCCTCACCGACGAGGAGTTCGACCAGGGGCCCGACGTGCTGGCCAACATCTACGCGATGGCGGCCGAGAAGATGCACGCGCAGCGGGGCAAGGCTTCGTGATCATCCTCGACGCGACCGCCGTCCTCGCGATGACGCGAGGGCACCGGGCCCTCCATCTTCTGGCCAACAACGTCGCCAACACGCCCGGAGACTGGCTGCACATCCCCGCGCTGTGCCTCATGCACGCCGAAGCGAAGGAGAAGGGCGCTGTCGGCGACGTCCTCCGTCTCGCCGGTGTCATGGTCGACCCGCTCGGCCAGGCAGCGGCGGCCACGGTCGGCGCGATGTACCGCGAGGGGTGGGGCGGCCCCGATGTCTGTCACGCCCTGTACGTCGCGGAACCCCACCTGGAGACCGGCGGCATGTCGATCATCCTGACCGGCCAGGAGGACGCCTACCCGCCAGGCATTCTCACGGTCGACATCGGCTCCCCGGGAATGCTCGGCTTCCACTGAGCCTCCGGCGGTCCTCACCCGTCACGCTCCAGCAGGCGCCCGCCCCGGCTGACCGCGATGCGGATCACGTCCTCCAAGGACTCGGTTGCCCGTGTCAGGGCCGACCGTACGGCGAACTCACCCGCCTTCGCGTCGGCGAGAACGGCCCGGGCCCCGGCCAGCACGTCCTTGCCCGAAGCGAGTTGAGCCACCTCGACGCCGTCCGCGAGGAGGGAGAGGCTGCTCCGGTGGTCGTCGGCGCTGAGGTAGCAGGGGTGGCCGTCGAGGTTGGTCCAGGGGAGGAGGCGCATGCCGGGGATCCTTTGGGGTGTGGGGATCACTGTTCGTGTACTGATCGTCACTGCTGCCCCGTACGCTGCGGAAGAGGCCCGGCGTTGACGGCGGCTCCGGGCAACGGGGAGGGGTGACGTGGGCGAACAGACTGACGCGGGGCCGGTTTCCGGGCGGGCCGTGCTGGGGCAGACGTTGAAAGTGCTGCGGGACAAGGCCGGGAAGTCGCTCGGGCAACTGGCTGCCGAGACGGGGTACGACAAGAGTTAGCTGAGCCGGCTGGAGTCCGGGGAACGGCTGTCCAAGGTGACGGTCATGGAGGACTTGGACGGGTACTACGGCACGGGCGACCTGCTGGTCAGCCATTGGAGAGTGGCTCGGCTGGACGCGTTCAAGGACCAGTACAGGGAGTTCATGGGGCTGGAGGCGACGGCGCGGGTCATGTGGAAGTTCTCGCCGGGCATTCCTGGACTTCTCCAGACCGAGGACTTCGCTCGTGACGTGTTGTCCGGGGCGCTGGCAACGGCAGCCGGAGACGAGTCGGTCGAGGAACAGGTGGCCGCGCGTCTTGGTCGGCAGTACCTGCTGAGGCAGAAGCCTCAGCCCGAAGTCCGCGTCATCGTGGACGAGTTCGCGTTCCGGCGTCCTGCCGCCCAGGGCGAGACCTGGCAGGACCAATTGCGTCATCTTGAGGCCGCCGCGCTGTGGCCCAACGTGACGCTCCAGGTACTCCCCTTCTCTGCGGGGGCGCATCACCATATGAGCGGGTCATTGACGCTGCTCTGGCAGCGGGACGGAAGCGCTGTCGCCTACACCGAAGGCAACAGCAAGGGTTGGTTGTTCGAAGATCCGGACGAAATCCTGCGAGAGCGACTGTCCTACGATCGGCTCCGCGACCTGGCACTGTCCCCGCCGGACTCGCTCGCGTTCATCAGGGACCTACTGGAGGAGCACGGACCATGACCCACACCCCCGACCTCAGCAACGCCGTGTGGCGCAAGTCGAGCTACAGCGACGGGGGAGACAACAACTGCGTGGAGGTCGCCGACGGCCACCCCGGCATAGTCCCCGTCCGGGACAGCAAGCTCCCGGCCGCCCGTACGCTGCTCTTCTCCGGCCCCTCCTGGTCCCGTTTCGTCGCGGCGGTCAAGGGAAACGGAGGCCCACACACGTCTGGGTGATATATGCCCGAAGTCCTGATGTTCGAGGCTTCGCCCGCTTCACGCTGGATCTTGTGACAACGACACGAACGACTGATCCACGAAGTTCGAGGCGGCTATGGTCGTAGACACGAAGCGTCGAAGGAGGGCAACGGTCATGACCGCTCACGCCACGGAGAACGACCAGGTCATCCCGCCTATGCCGGAGCGGACGCCGAAGGCGCTTCGCGCGGCCATCGCCGAGCATGCCCCCGAACTGCTCCCCGACTTCGACAGGCACTGGAAAAGGGCGATCGCTTCGAGCGCCGACACCTTCAATCTCCCTCCTGTGCCGGCGTTCATGGCCCTCTGGTGGGGTGAGTACGCCCTCGCCCGCGATCCCAAGTTGGACGCGCACGTGCACGATCTCGAAATCCGGGCCTCGGAGTCCACCGACGGCGCCGAAGCCAGGGCCCTTCTCGAAGAGGCATCGAAGATTCGCCATCGTGTGCAAAAACTGGAGCCGGGCGAGTGACCGACGGGTTTATGGGGCCGCCCTGGCAGATGGACTGGACGCTTGACGCCCGCTCAGCCTTCGAGGCAGTGCCCGCCCACGTTCGTGAGATCGTCCTGGCCGCACGGGTCGCACTGGTCACGGCGAAGGACCCTTATTTCCGAGGTATCGAGACGGATGCCTGCCTTCCTGATGGAACGCAGATCATGCCGGTCCGATCCAGTGATCCGAAGGGTGCTCGTCTGCTCCTCTTCGACGATGAGCACGGCTGGCTCAAGTACACGTTCGTACCCCGCATCGCAGACCCGCAGATCATCGTGGAAGAGTTTTTCTGGCTGGGAGTTGAACCGCCTATGGAACCCCCGTCGGAGCCTGCTTGAAAACAGCTCAACTTGCACCAGACGAGAGTGCAGTTCATGCTTCGCATCTAGATGAGCCACAAGATGGGCTTCACCAGCTCGTAAGGCGCGTCGAGCCTGGAAGGAAACGGAAATCAGAGCCCCTCGGTCGCCGTGTGATGAGTGGGATCACCACCCCGGTGGCGAGGGGCTCTGTCACGTCATCACCCCGTTCAGCAGGCTCTTTCAATCCGAGGACACAGGATGAAAGGGCTCGCTGAGGATGTCTTAGCGTCATTCCTTATTTATCGGGGTGTTGGCGGTTCGGGCGTGCCAGTCGAGGGCTTACGGGCGAATGCATTGCCTGTAGTGCCGCTATGCCGATCAGTCGTGAGATCCCTTCCAGATATCCACAAGAGGTCCTGCCATCGAGTAGAGCAGGCCGTAATCATCTGCCCATAGGAAGTTCGCATTCTGGTTCTGTATCCGAGAGCTATCCGCAGTCCAGAACTGTCCGGAGCGGTCACCTCCACAGGGGCTCAGCCAGACTGAGTTCTGGCCGGGGTTGTCGGCGGTTGTGAGGCAGTCCCCCGTGGAGTTGCTTACCAGCCGACGCATCGTGTGACCGTTCCAGCTGTTTGACTCAGTACCCCAATGCCACAGGGTCGACGACCCGCCTGAGCATGAACCGTGAATGGGCGTAGAACTGGAGACCTTCAGGCAGTCACCGTAGTGTTCGTTAACGTATGTCCAGTTGGTCGCTGCCGAGGCAGTGGACAGGGCCCCTGCGATGGTGAGCGCGAATGCGGCAAGCCCGGTGGGCACACCGACGCGCAAAGTGGATCTCCTGGATATCATGAATATGATTATTTTATGTGGTGCCTGTCGACCAATTTTGATCGATTTAATTCACGTTGAACATGAGGTGAATCTTTGTCTGTCTTGGAAGGTCTGATATATCCGAATTAGGCACCCGAAGTCGTGGAATGGGCCGTGGCTGAGCGAACGGTCACGCCGAGTCTGGCGGAGCCGTAGGCGCTCCCGGCAGGCGTACGGTCGCCACCGTGCCGCCGCCGGTGGCGCGGGCCAACGTGACGTCGCCGCCGGCCTGTTGGACGGTGCGGGCCACGATGGAGAGGCCGAGGCCGGAGCCGGGGAGGGCGCGGGCGCTGGGGGAGCGCCAGAAGCGGTCGAAGACGTGGGGGAGTTCGTCCTCGGGGATGCCGGGGCCGTGGTCGCGCACCGTGAGGACACCGCGTTCCAGGGCGACGTCGATCGTGCCGCCCTCCGGGCTGAACTTCACCGCGTTGTCGAGGATGTTGACGATCGCCCGCTCCAGCGCGGACGGCTCCGCCCGCACGAACCACGGCTGGACATCCGCCGTGATCTTCAGCTCCGGGCCACGCAGCCGGGCACGGCTCAGGGCCGCCTCGACGGTGTCCTGGAGGGCCACCACCTGTACGCGTTCACCGCGCTGGCCTTCGGAGCGGGACAGTTCCTGAAGGTCGCCGATCAGCGACGCCAGCTCCGTCATCTGCGCCTTCACCGAGGCGAGCAGGGCCTTGCGGTCCGCCGGGGGGAGGGGGCGGCCCGTCTCCTCGCTGCGGGTGAGGAGCTCTATGTTCGTGCGCAGGGAGGTCAGGGGCGTGCGGAGTTCGTGGCCGGCGTCGGCGATGAGCTGCTGCTGGAGTTCCCGGGAGTTCGCGAGTGACGTCGTCATCGAGTTGAACGAACGGGACAGGCGGGCGATCTCGTCGTCCGTCTCGTTCTCCACGGGGATGCGGATGCTCAGGTCCTCGGTGCGGGCGACGTGCTCGACGGCCTCAGTGAGTTTGTCGACGGGACGGAGACCGGCCCGGGCGACGGCGAGGCCTGCGGCTCCGGCGCCGAGGACACCTACACCGGAGACGAGGAGAAGAAGCAGGGCCAGGTCGTTGAGGGTTTTCTGGGTGTTCTTGAGGGGGACGGCGCTCATGAGTGCCATCTCGGGGTAGATCCGGGGCTGCGACCCGAGACCCTGGCTGACGACCAGGGGGATTGTGAGTACTCGGACGTCGTTTCCCGAGGTGTCCACACCGTTGTGGTAGATCCCCCTGCCGCTCGCCGCGTTCTTGGCAACGGCCTTGTCGTCGCTTGTCGTCTTCAGCGTGCCCGGGGAATCCGAGGAGACACAGGACGAGCCGTCGGCCTTTATCAACTGTGTGTAGTAGGAGTCACGCAACCGTAGACCGCCCGAGTCCGACGTGGAATCCGCCGTCTCGTCCGGCTTCTGCGGGCATACTGAGAGGACCCCCATCACGTCGTTGATCTGCAACGGCCGCTGTGTCGACTTCTTCAGGTCGGCGTCCAGCTGGTCGTACAGCTTCCCCTGCACGATGAACCAGCAGGTCACCGATACCGCTGCCACCGCGAACGCCACCGCTGCCGCGACCAGCATGGAGAGGCGGGCGCGGATCGGGAGGGTGCGGAGGCGGCGGGTGAGGGTGTTCACTCGGCGCCGCCCTGGCGCAGGACGTACCCGACGCCGCGCACGGTGTGGACGAGGCGCGGCTCGCCGCCGGCCTCGGTCTTGCGGCGGAGGTACATGACGTAGACGTCCAACGAGTTCGACGACGGTTCGAAGTCGAAGCCCCAGACGGCCTTGAGGATCTGCTCGCGGGTGAGGACCTGGCGCGGGTGCGCCATGAACATCTCAAGGAGGGTGAACTCGGTGCGGGTCAGTTCGACCTGGCGGCCGGCCCGGGTCACCTCGCGCGTCGCGAGGTCCATGCGCAGGTCGCCGAAGGTGAGCGCCTCGTCCTCCTCGGCCCCCTCGACCACGGACGCCGCGTACGAGCTGCGGCGCAGCAGGGCACGGATCCGGGCGAAGAGCTCGTCGAGTTCGAACGGCTTGACCAGGTAGTCGTCGGCCCCCGCGTCGAGCCCGGTGACGCGGTCGCCGACCGTGTCGCGGGCCGTCAGCATCAGGATCGGGGTCGTGTCGCCCGCGCCGCGGATGCGGCGGGCGGCCGTCATGCCGTCCATCCGCGGCATCTGGATGTCGAGGACCACCAGGTCCGGCTTGTACGCCGTCGCCTTCTCCAGCGCGTCGGCGCCGTCCACCGCGACCTCGGTCTCGTACCCCTCGAAGGCGAGGCTGCGCTGCAGGGCCTCGCGTACGGCCGGCTCGTCGTCGACGATCAGGATGCGCTGGGGTTCACGGTCGCCATCGGCGGGGCTCATCGCTCGCGGTTCCTCAGGGTGTGATGGTTCGGGATGCGGTGGTTCCTGGTGGACGCCTCTCAGCCTCGCATGTTTCCGGGCTGTCGGGTATGCGCGCCGGTGGGGCGAACCGCCCCTAGCCGCGGACCAGGGTCATACGGCTCAGCGGCACCTTGCGCTGGTGCGGACGGGCCGCGGAGGTGCGCAGCCCCATCAGCTGCGGGGCCGGCACGACCTCGGGGGCCCGCGGGGCCGGGGCCGTCACGGCCTCCGTCTCCGTCGGTGCGTGGAGTTCGTACGCCACCGCGAGGGCCAGGTCGATGCCGGCCGGTCCGATGCCGGTCACGTGGTGCGAAACCTGCTTGATCATGACGTACTCCCTACGTGCTCGTGCTCGTGCTCGTGCCGGGTGGTTCAGCTGGTGGAGCCCGCCCGCAGCTTGGCCAGGTCGGACTTGACGGTGTTGATCGGGATGGCGAAGCCGAGGCCGACGCTGCCGGCGTCCGAGGAGGACGAGGAGGAGTCGGAACTGGCCGAGTACATCGCCGAGTTGATGCCGATGATGTTGCCGCCGGCGTCGATCAGCGCGCCGCCGGAGTTGCCGGGGTTCAGCGAGGCGTCGGTCTGGATCGCCTTGTAGGTCGTCGTCGACGAACCCGTGTCGCCGTTGAACTGCTGGCCGCCGAAGGAGAACGGCCACTGGCCGTCGCCGCCGCTGCCCTGGCTCTGCTGGTCCTGGCCCTCGTCGGTGGAGACGGTCACGTCCCGGTTGAGGGCGGAGACGATGCCGCTGGTGACGGTGCCGCTGAGGCCCTCGGGGGAGCCGATCGCCACGACCGTGTCGCCGACCTGGACCCCGTCGGAGTTGCCGAGGGTGGCGGGGCTGAGGCCGGAGGCGTCTTCGAGCTTGATGAGGGCGAGGTCCTTGGCGCTGTCGGTGCCGACCACCTTGGCGGTGTAGGACTTGCCCGCGCTCGTCGTCACCTTGACCGACGTGGCGCCGGAGATGACGTGGTTGTTGGTGATGATCTCGCCGTCGCTGGTGATGATCACGCCGGAGCCGGTGGAGGTGCCGTTGCTGAGGGTCGCGGTGATCTCGACGACGCTCGGGCTGACGGCCGCGGCGATCGTGGCGACGTCGCCCTTCTTGCTGGAAGGAACCACGCTGGTGGTGGTGCTGGAGGAGACGGTGTCGTTCTTGCCGGTCAGCTCCTGGAAGGCGTAGGCGGTGCCGCCGCCCACCGCCGCCGCGACGATGGCGACCGCGGCCAGCAGGGCTATCGGGCCCCGGGCACGCTTCTTCGGCGCCGAGTGAGCCGAGTGCGCGGCACCGTCGAGGGCGACGCCTTCGGGAGCGGCGCCTTCGTGGTGGGCCGAGAACTCCGGGAGCTGTGCGGTCTCCGGCTCCACCGGCACCGCCTGCGGCGCCGCCTCCGGCACCGGCTGCGGCGTCGGCTGGTGGGCCGGCGGGGGCGGCCACTCCGGGTTCACGGGGGAGGGAGCGGAGGCGTGCTGCTGCTGGGGGTACGCGCCCTGGTAGGCGTCACCCTGGGGACCCTGCGGGTTCTCGTACTCGCCGCTGCGGCGGAAGCTCTCGGTCATGACAAATAGCTTGTCCCGTGACCATGAGAGCTTCCTGAGTGCCCGCTGAGAAGGCCGCGAGAAGCGTGTTTGCCCGAAATAAGGAACCTTCTCGCAGGTCGGCGAGGGTTCTCAGGAGGCGTTCATAAAGGCTTTCCTGTGGGTCCTGTGGGCCAGGTGGGTGCGGGACTACGCGCACCCGCAGGAGCCACGCACCACCAGCCGGGAGGGGAACGTCTTCAGACGCTCTCTCCTCGACCCCGCCACCCGCAGCCCGTCGTCCAGTACCAGGTCCACCGCCGCGCGCGCCATCGCCGGGCGGTCCGAGGCGATCGTCGTCAGCGGGGGATCCGCCAGCGCCGCCTCCTTGATGTCGTCGAAGCCGGCCACGGCCAGCTCGCCGGGCACGTCGAGCCGCAGCTCCCGCGCCGCGCGCAGCACGCCGAGCGCCTGGTCGTCGGTGGAGCAGAAGACGGCCGGCGGGCGGGCGGGACCGGAGAGGATGTCCAGGGCCACGCGATACGCGTCGTAGCGGTTGTACGGCGCCTCGAACAGCCGGCCCTCCGTGTCGAGCCCCGCCTCGTCCATGGCCCGCTTCCAGCCCTCGACGTGGTCGGAGACCGGGTCGCCGACGGCCGGGGTCTCGGCCGTACCGCCCATACAGGCCACGTACTCGTACCCGTGCTCCAGCAGATGGCGGACGGCGAGCTGGGCGCCGCCCAGGTCGTCCGTCACCACGGCCACGTCGTCGATGGCCTCGGGCCGCTCGTGGAGGAGCACCACCCGGGCGTCCCAGGCGTCGATCTCGGCGGCGGCCAGGTCGTTGAGGGCGTGGGAGACGAGGATGAGGCCGGAGACCCGCATCCCGAGGAACGCGCGCAGATAGTGGACCTCGCGCTCGGCGACGTAGTCGGTGTTGCCGACCAGCACCATTTTCCCGCGCTCGGACGCGGCCTGCTCGACCGCGTGCGCCATCTCGCCGAAGAAGGGCTGGCGGGCGTCCGGGATGATCAGGCCTATGAGGTCGGTGCGCCGCGAGGCCATCGCCTGGGCGACCCGGTCGGGCCGGTACCCCAGTTCCTTGATCGCGGCGAGGACACGCTCGCGCGTGGCCGGGGCGACCGGCCGGGGTCCGTTGTTGATGACATAGCTGACAACGGCGGTCGAAGTTCCCGCCAGCCGCGCCACGTCATCCCGAGTCACCTTGGCCACGCGCGGAGTCTACGCGGATGGACCCGCTCTGGGCAGGGCGTATCGAAGCTTCGCTTGCGTAAGCAATGCCCCGGCCGGGCGACGGCCATGCCTCGCCCGGCCGACCACTACGCCTCCGCCGGTACCTCGACCGCGTCCAGAGCCGCCGAAGCGTCCGCATCCTCCGCCTTTGGCCGGTCCGCCTGCGCCTTCGCCGGGTCGCCGGCCCGCTCGCCGCGCTCACCCTTCTCGGGCGTAACGAATCGATAACCGACGTTCCGGACGGTGCCGATCAAGGACTCGTGCTCGACGCCGAGCTTGGCGCGCAGCCGTCGTACGTGGACGTCGACGGTCCGGGTGCCACCGAAGTAGTCGTACCCCCAGACCTCCTGGAGCAGCTGTGCGCGAGTGAACACCCGGCCGGGGTGCTGGGCCAGGTATTTCAGCAGCTCGAACTCCTTGAAGGTGAGGTCGAGGACCCGGCCCTTCAGCTTCGCGCTGTACGTCGCCTCGTCGACCGACAGGTCGCCGTTGCGGATCTCCATGGGGGAGTCGTCGGCGACGATCTGCTGGCGGCCCATGGCCAGGCGCAGCCGCGCCTCGACCTCGGCCGGGCCGGCGGTGTCGAGGAGCACGTCGTCGATGCCCCAGTCGGCGGTGACGGCGGCGAGCCCGCCCTCCGTCACGACCAGGATCAGCGGACAGCCGGGGCCGGTCGAGCGGAGCAGCTGGCAGAGGCTGCGGACCTGCGGGAGGTCACGGCGGCCGTCGATCAGGATGACGTCGGCACCCGGGGTGTCGACGAGGGCGGGGCCTTCGGCCGGGGCGACCCGCACGTTGTGCAGGAGCAGGCCGAGGGCCGGCAGCACCTCCGTCGACGGCTGGAGGGCGTTGGTCAGGAGCAGCAGAGAACTCATACGTCTGGTTCCTCCTCGGTCCCTGCGAGGACTGTGTGCAATGACACTGCGCTGCGCTCCCGAGCCTCCGCACCTCCACGGTCATCCCCGGTCACCTGGAGTTTCCCGCTTCGTATACAGAGCTTCCGAAAGCACAAAAGGACCCGGTGGCGGCGCTGCCCGAGTCCTCTGCCCAGCAGAATAGCCCACATGAGCATGGGTCCGGCAGGTCATGTGGCACGTTCCATCGTTCGTCCGCACTCTGAGACAAGCAGATACGCCCCTATCCGGACGTTTCTGCGCACCGCCGACGGGGTTTCCGTCGATTCCGTATACGATCCGGCCTCCGTCGTATACGACGGCTCCCCGCCACCTTCCCGTGACCTGGTGTTCGTCATGGCCCACGGTTTCACCGGAGACGTGGACCGGCCACACGTACGACGGGTGGTCGCCGCGCTGACGGATTACGCCCCCGTGGTCAGCTTCTCCTTCCGGGGCCACGGCCGCTCCGGCGGCCGCACCACCGTCGGCGACCGCGAGGTCCTCGACCTGGCGGCGGCGGTGCGCTGGGCGCGCGACCTCGGGCACCCGCGCGTGGTGACCGTCGGCTTCTCCATGGGCGGCTCGGTGGTCCTGCGGCACGCGGCGCTGCACGCCGGGGTCGACGCGGTCGTCTCGGTCTCCTCGCCCGCCCGCTGGTACTACCGGGGCACCGCCCCCATGCGCCGCGTCCACTGGCTGGTCACCCGGCCCGAGGGACGGCTGGTCGGCCGCTACGGCTTCCACACCCGCATCCACCACCGTGACTGGAACCCGGTGCCGCTGTCCCCGGTGGAGGCGGTGCCGAAGATCGCCCCCACCCCGCTGCTGATCGTGCACGGCGACAGCGACGGCTACTTCCCGGTGGACCACCCGAAGATGCTGGCCGACGCCGCAGGTGGGGCCGCCGAACTCTGGCTGGAGCCGGGCATGGGCCACGCGGAGCACGCGGCCGACGATGCGCTGCTGGCCAGGATCGGCGACTGGGCGGCGTCCAGGGCGGGCTAGCCTGACCCCGTACACAGCCGACTGATGAACTTCCGAGTCTCCTGAGGAACCGCATGCCCAAGGTCACGGTGCGCTACTGGGCCGCCGCGAAGGCCGCGGCCGGCGTCGCCGAGGAGCCGTACGACGCGGACACCCTCGCCGAGGCGCTGGACGCGGTACGCGCGCGACACCCCGGGGAACTGGCGCACGTCCTGCGGCGATGCTCCTTCCTCGTCGACGGTGATCCCGTCGGGACGCGCGCGCATGAGACGGTACGGCTGGCCGAGGGCGGCACGGTCGAGGTGCTCCCGCCGTTCGCAGGAGGGTGAGCGAGAGCGATGACCAACCAGCCGTACGAGGGCTACGACCCGTACCAGCAGCAGCCGCCTCAGCAGCCGCAGCAGCAGTGGGAGTACGAGGAGCAGCAGTACGCCACCCAGCAGTGGCAGGGACAGACCTGGGAGACCCAGACCCACGCGCCGGTGCAGGCCGCACAGGCACAGCCGCAGGCGCCGGCGTCGGCCGCCGAGACGGCGTACCTGCCGCAGCACACGTACGCCGCACCGGCGCAGCAACCGGCGTTCGCCGCCCCCGCCCCCGCCCCCGCTGCCGCCCCGGCGCCCGCCGGGACCGAGAGCTACGGCCCCGCGACCCTCGCCGGCAACGCGCGCATCACCGACGCCCAGCGGGCGCGCCTGGAGGGCCGCTCGCCGATCATCGAGCCCGGCATGCAGCCGGCCCTGCTCACCGCCCTGCTGGGCGTGCTGCTGGCGGCGACGGCGCCCCTGCCCTCGTACGCCCTGGTCGTCCCCCTGGTGGTCCTCCAGGCCGTGACGGCCGCGGGCTGGTTCCGTCTGAACGGCATGTGGCCGGCCCGCCAGGGCATCGCCCTCGCCTTCCTGGGCGGGCTGACGGCGGACGTGGCGGTCCTCGTCGCGGGCCGCGACCAGGCCCCGGCGGCGATCCTCGGCCCGCTGGGCATCTGGGTCCTGCTCACCCTGGTCCTCCAGCTCCGCTCCCACGCGGACCCGGACACCCGTATGTCCGGCCTGATGGCCACGGTCGCCTCCTCCGCGCTGGCGATCATCGCGACGGGTTACCTGGGCGCCGACCCCGACGCCGTGTCCGTCGGCGCCGCCGCGGTCGCGGTGGCCGTCCTGGCGAGGGCCCTGCCGCTGCCCACCCCGGCATCGGTGATCGTCTCCCTGCTGGCCGCCACCGGCGCCGGCATCGCGGTGGGCGGCATGACGGACCTCGGCACGAAGGGTGCGCTGACCGGCGTCGCGGCCGCGGCCTGCGCCCTCGTCGGCCACCGGGTCGCGAGCTACGACTACCCGTCAAGGTTCGTCCACTTCACCGCGGGCGTGGCCCTACCCCTGACGGCCGCGGCACCGGTGGTCTGGGTCCTCCACTGACATTTCCCACCCACCCACCCACCCACCCGACTCGGGCAGTGGAGAGCCCAGGCCGAGGGGGGTGGGTGGTGCTGGGGTGGAACCGGCGCGGCCTTCGAACGCGGGGCCGGGCGGCCAACCTGAGGGGCGCGGGGCTGTATCTGATGTGCGGCTGCCGCCGCGTGGGCGCGACCAGCCCCCACCGGCCCGCTGCCGAAACCCATGGCGACCCCCGCACTGTCACAGCTGGTCGACAATCCCCCGTCGGCCCGCCCCCGCAGGGTTAGCGTGGCGGGACCGACCTGCAGATGCTGCCGACCCGGGGGACCCCACCACATGCGCGCCCTGCGAATACTCCTGATCACCGTCGTCGTGCTCGGCGTTCTCTTCGTGGTCGTCGACCGTGTCGCCGTGTACTTCGCCGAAGGCCAGGCCGCCGACAAGCTGAAGACGACGGAGGGCCTCGCGAGCACCCCCGACGTCTCCATCAAGGGCTTCCCGTTCCTCACCCAGGTGGCCGACGGCACCCTCGACGACGTCGAGGTCGGCATCAAGGACTACGACGCGGCCACCGGCACCGCCGGCAAGACCATCCGCATCGACGACCTGCACGCCGATATGAAGGGCGTCACCTTCACCGGCGACTACAGCTCCGCCACCGCGCGGACCGCCACCGGCACCGCGCTCATCTCCTACGACGAGCTGCTCAAGAACGCCAAGACCGCGCCCACCGACCTCGGCCTCGGCTTCACCGGCCAGGTCGTCGGTCTCGCCGACGGCGGCAACGGCAAGATCAAGGTCACCCTCGACGTCACCGTCCCCGGCGTGAAAACCCACCAGAAGGTCCCCGTCCTCAGCACGGTCACCGTCAAGGACAACACCGTGCAGGTGCACGCCGACAACCTCCCCAAGCTCGCCGGCGTCAGCCTCGTCGAGGACCGCTTCCGCCAGGCCTCCGACTTCCAGCAGGCGATCGACCAGCTCCCCGGCGGCGTCCAGCTGGACACCGTGGAGGCCGTGAAGGACGGTGTGGAGATCGCGGTGAAGGGTTCGAACGTCAAGCTGGCCGGGTAGAAAGCGCCACGGCGGCGATCACCGGCGACCCCTCCCGCCGTCCATCAGGCGAGACGGCGGCGTCCGTACCGTAGATGTGACGACGCGTACAGGCGCCCGCCCGTCCCGGAACCATGCCCCGGGCCCGCAGCCCGTCCCACAATACGGACGATCGTGTCTCAACATACGACATGCCGGTGACATGCCCGGTTATCCGTCCCTACGATCGAGGCCATGAAGCGACAGGCGGACCTCACGAAGCGGCGGGCAGTCGACCTGTGCCGCGTCGCCGCCATGCTCTGTCGCCCCTTCTGACGGCGGAGGCCGTGCCGCCTCCGCATCCCCCCTGCCCTCCTTCGCCGAGGGCATCCGTGCGCGCCGAAGCGCGCGCACCCACCCGCACTCGCACGCCCCGCCGCAACTGCCCCGGAGGAGAAAGAGCATGAGCCGCAGCGACGTCCTCGTCGATGCCGAGTGGGTCCAGGACAACCTGGACAACCCCGAGATCGCGATCGTGGAGGTGGACGAGGACACGTCCGCCTACGAGAAGAACCACATCAAGAACGCGATCCGCATCGACTGGACCAAGGACCTGCAGGACCCGGTCCGCCGCGACTTCATCGACCAGGAGGGCTTCGAGAAGCTCCTGTCGGCGAAGGGCATCGCCAACGACACGCTGGTGATCCTCTACGGCGGCAACAACAACTGGTTCGCGTCCTACGCCTACTGGTACTTCAAGCTCTACGGCCACGACAACGTCAAGCTCCTCGACGGCGGCCGCAAGAAGTGGGAGCTGGACGCCCGCGAGCTGGTCGAGGAGGTCCCGGACCGCACCGAGACCACCTACAAGGCCAAGCCGCAGAACACCGCGATCCGCGCCTTCCGCGACGACGTCGTGGCGGCCATCGGCTCGCAGAACCTCGTCGACGTCCGTTCCCCCGACGAGTTCTCCGGCAAGCTGCTCGCCCCGGCCCACCTGCCGCAGGAGCAGTCCCAGCGCCCCGGCCACGTGCCCTCGGCCCGCAACATCCCGTGGTCGAAGAACGCCAACGACGACGGCACCTTCAAGTCGGACGACGAGCTCAAGGAGCTCTACGCCGAGGAGCAGGTCGACCTCGCCAAGGACACCATCGCGTACTGCCGTATCGGCGAGCGCTCGGCCCTGACCTGGTTCGTCCTGCACGAGCTGCTCGGTGTCGAGAACGTCAAGAACTACGACGGCTCGTGGACCGAGTACGGCAGCCTCGTCGGCGTCCCGATCGAGCTCGGCGCCAACAAGTAGGACCCTCGGCAACACCCCGGCAGGATCTCAAGACCTCAGACCGACCTTTCAAGACCCCATCCTCAGGAGTACGACATGTGTGGAGCGAAGGCCGGCGGCCCGGACCCCTCGACGATCAAGCCCGGTGAGACCACGATCCAGGGTCAGGTGACGAAGGACGGCGAGCCCGTGGTCGGCTACGTCCGCCTGCTCGACTCGACCGGCGAGTTCACCGCGGAGGTCCCCACCTCCGCCACCGGACAGTTCCGCTTCTACGCGGCCGAGGGCACCTGGACCGTCCGCGCCCTCGTCCCCGGCGCCACCGCCGACCGCACGGTCGTCGCCCAGCAGGGCGGCCTGGCCGAGGTCGCGATCGCGGTCTGAGCACATCGGAAAGGGCCGCACCTCCCGGATCACACTCCGGAAGGTGCGGCCCTTCGCCGTCGCGTCGCCCCTCCTGGGGCCGGGGGGTCTGCCATGGCGCCGGACTCGCTGTGCCGACCTACCCTGGATGCATGCTGGCCCGTCGCCGTCGCGTCTACTTCGTCATGATGGGGATCTGCATCGGTCTCTTCGTCCTGGCGTGGAGTGTCGTACGCCTCTGGTCCGTCCCCGCCGCCGTGGGGATGTGCGTGGTGGCCATGGTCATCCCCCCGGTCGCCGCGATGGTCGCGAACCGCCGCGGCCCCGACGACCGCTGGTGGGACGACCCGTCCGGCGATCCCCAGTCGGACGAGTGGTGGGACGAGCTGGACGGCAAGAAGCGGCCGAGGTCCTAGGCGCTGTCCCAGGCCTCGCCCCAGTCCTCGCCCCAGGCACTCTCCGGCGCCGCTAGTACACGAGCGCCTGCGCCCCCTCCGCCATCGCCTCCTGCACGAAGACCTGCGCGCCCGCGATCCGTACGCCCTCGATGACGTCCTTCTCCGTGATGTCCCGGCGGGCCGCGCACTGGGTGCAGAGGGTGAGCGTGCCGCCCGCCAGGATCGAGTCGACCAGGTCGGGGAGCGGGGCGGCATGCGGCAGTTCGAACTCGGCGGCGCGGCCCGGCAGCGCGAACCACGCGGACTCGCCGGTCAGCCACATCGACACCTCGACGCCGCTGGCCACGGCCACCGCCGCCACCGTGAACGCCTGCGAGCACCGCTCGGGGGCGTCCACCCCCGCCGTCACCTTGATCACGAGCTTCTTCGCCATACCGGAAGCGTAACCACCACTCCGGCCCTGGCGGCTCGGCTCGAACCGGCTCTGATCGGACGGCGAACGCGGTGCAGGCGTCGATATGCCCCCGAGGGGTGGGGATCCGAGGGGTTCTCGGCCACAGTGGACGTACCCGGTCGAGGGGAAGCCGGGGCGGGGGAGGGGTGGCCGATGACGGAACCCGATCTGTTCGCGCCGGAAGCCGTCGTGGTGGGGCAGCCGAAGCGTTCGAAGTGGCGCACGTACCGGGGCCCCGCCCTGGCCGTGTCCACCGTGGAGGGGACCCCGCTCGCCGAGGTCACGGACATCGACCACACGCACTTCGTCCTCGCGGAAGCGTCCGGCGAGGTCGTCGTCCGCATCGAGAAGCGTTCCTGGGCCGAGCCGTTCCAGCAGTTCGGGCCGGTGCGGTTCCACTTCGCCGACGGAGCGGACCGGGAGATCGGCGCCGCCGTTGCCCGTGGACTCGTCAAGTCCCGGCAGCTGAGCCTCCGGACGGAACAAGGCCGCCGACTCCTCCTCACGCGGCTGAATCCGGCGTCCGTCGAATGGCGCCTCACGGAGGCCGACCCGGGAAGCGGCGACCCCTCGCCGGAGATCCTCGGCCGGGTCACGGTGAGCACCGTCGACTCATGGCTCGGGTTGCAGCAGTACGTCGTCGAGATGACGCCCCGCCTGGACGCCTCCGAACGGCGGGCCTTCGTCGCCTCGGTCGTCTGTCTGCACCTGATCCGCCGGCCTCCGGGCGAGGGCTCCGGGGCGGCGTGAGTGCGCCGCGGCCGACAGACGACGGCAGGCACCCGCCGAACGGCTCACGCCGGGGTCAGTACCGCGTAGTCCGCGAACACGCGCCGATAGCGCATGTGCCGGGTCTCCTGCGTGTGCCTGCGCTGCCACTCCTCCACCTGCGCCGGATGCCCGCACACCCCCGACTCGGCCCCGCAGTCCTCCTCGTCCCCCGACACGCACCGCGCCGCGTACTCGGGTGCGGCACTCGCGTCCTGCGCGATCACGTACGGCAGGTACCGGAAGACACGGCGGGTCACGGGTGCTCCGCCCGCTGGTGCTGGCGCAGCAGCACGTTCGCGTCGGTGGCCGCGCTGTGGTCGTGGGCGGCGCGGGCGGTCTCCCGCCGGTCGTCGAGATGCGTGCACTCGACACAGCCGGGCACGGGCCACGGCGGTCGGCTGAGGTCCTCGGGATCCGGCGGCACGGCCCGGGTACGGTCGTTCGCCGCGCGTACGCCCGCACTGAGCCGCTCTCGGTCGGTGGCGGGCCGCAGCGTCGAGGGATGGGCCTGCCACTCCCTCCCTCCCCCCACGGGACGCAGCATCGTGTACGGCCCCGACTGGTCCCGGTACTCGCCGACCTGGTCGGTTGCGGTGTCGTAGAGCAGGGTTCCGGGCTCCATGGCATTCGCTCCTTTTGTCCAACATCTATACGAAATGCGAGAGTTGGACTACTCTGCGTGTCGAGGCTGCTACGAGGATGGCCATGAGGTGGGGTCGGCACGCCGAGAAGGACCGGTTCTTCCCCGTCTGGCGGCGCTAATTCCACAAATTCCACGGGGAGTCAGGGAGGGGCGCGGTGCCGCAGAGGCGCGTGGTGACGGGACGCAGCCAGGAGCCGAGGCAGCGGTTCGCGGAGGAGCTGCGGTTGCTGCGGGCGGTCTGAAGGACGAGGAGCTGGAGCAGCAAGTCGTCGCGCGGATTGGGCGGCAGGCGGTCCTGGAAGGCGACGACGCCCCGCCGTTCCGCGTCATTCTCTCGGAGGCCGTGCTCCGTAACTCGCTACGCGACCAGGGGGAGTGGCGTGCGCAGTTGGAGTACCTGTTGGTAGCGGGGGAGCGCCCGAACATCACGCTCCACGTGTTGCCGTTCGGTACTGGCCTACATGGTCTGGCGAGCACTGACGTGATGTTCCTGCGGCTGCCGGACGGCCGCGCGGTGGCCTATGCAGAAAACGACGTTCGGGGCGAACTGGTCGAAGAAACAAGCAGGGTTGAGCACCTGCACCGCACTTCTGATGCCGTACGTGACCTGGCGTTGAGCCCTGCCGAGTCGTGGACGTTCATCTTGCGGATGCTGGAGGAAGTGCCGTGCGAGCCATCGACTTGAGCAATCTCACGTGGCGCAAGAGCGGCTACAGCAACTCCGACGGTGGCGAATGCCTCGAAGTAGCCGCCGGTCTCCCCTCCCTCGTCCCCGCCCGTGCCGCGATCCTCTTCGCGGCCCCGGCCTGGGCGGCCTTCGTCGACGGAGTGAAACGGCGTTAGCCTGGCCGGGTCAGATCAACTCTGCCGCCATCTGCGAAGGTGACACTGATGTTGAACTACGGCCTGGACGTGTCCGGATTAGAGCCGGACCTCGCTCTGCCCGACCTGGTGGCCGAAGGCGACGCGCTGGACGCGCTGGTGTCGGCGGCGAACGACTGGTCCGCACCGACGCCGGCGGCGGGCTGGACGATCGCCCACCAGATCGCTCACCTCGCGGCGGCTGACGCGAACGTCCTCATCGCGTTGCGGACCCCGGACGAGTTCGAGGCCGTACTCAAGCGGGCGGAAGCCGCAGGCAGCCGGTACGCCGATCTCGACGCCGCCGAAGGAGCGGCGGGGCCTCGGGCGGAGCTGCTGGAGCGGTGGCGGGCGGGCCGGGCGGAAGTGGCGGGCGTGCTGTGTGACATATCACCGGACCGGGCCTTCCCCTGGTACGGCTCCCAGCTCACCACAACCCTCATGGTCCCGCTGCGGCTCATGGAGACCTGGGCGCACGGACAGGACGTCTACGACACGTTGGGCACCCCGCACCCCCCGACGGGCCGCCTGCGGCATGTGGCCGCGCTGGGCGTGATCGGGCGGGAGCTGTCGTTCCACGCCGCCCAACTACCGCTCCCCGCCGAGCCGTTCCGGGTCGAGCTGACCGGTCCCGACGGCCGGGCCTGGGCCTGGGGGCCCGAGGACGCCACGCAACGGGTGCAGGGCAGCGCCCTCGACTTCTGCCTCCGGGTCACGCACCGCAGGTCCCTCGCCGAGACCGGCCTCACCGCGGTCGGCGAGGACGCGCGGACGTGGCTCGGCATCGCTCGCGTCTTCCTCTGACCCTGGGCATCTGATCAACCGTAGGCCGCGACCGCCACCCGCACGAACGACCGCAGCAACGGATTCCCGTCCCCCTCCGCCCACGCCACCACCACCCGGCTCGGCGCCATGTCGGTGACCGGTACGACCGTGAGCCCGTCTCCCGAGTCGTGGCCGGCCAGGGTCATGCCCACCGTGCCGTTCCAGAGCACCGCCTGCCGGCATTCCTGGACGGCCCGCACGACCGGCCCCTCCCGCTCCTCCCCGCCGTTCCAGTACGACTGCCAGAGCGGATCCGTGCCCTCCGGGAACCGGAACCACCGCCGGTCGGCGAGGTCGGCCAGCTCCAGGCTCTCCCGGCCGGCCAGCGGGTCGTCGGCCCGGAGCAGCGCGCCCACCGGATCGGCCCGCAACTCCCTGACCACCAGCCCTGTTCCGTCGAACGGCGCGCGGGTGAGGGCGACGTCGACGGCACCGGCGTGCAACCCGCACGTGGGGTCCGTCAGGTCGGTCTCGCGGATGCGGATCTCGACGCCCGGGTGGCGTTCGCGGTACGCGCGGGCCAGGCGCCGTACGCCGGGATCCGTGCTGTCGCCGAGGAGGCCGACGGTCAGGACAGCGGTCCCCGCCGCCGCCGCGACCCGCACGCGCAGCCGGTCGGCCTGGGCGAGGAGCGCGCGGGCCTCGTCGAGGAGGACGGCCCCGACGGGGGTCAGGGCGACTCCTGCCGGTGACCGCTCGAAGAGCAGCGCGCCGGTCTCGGTCTCCAGTGCCTTGATCGCACGGCTCAGCGGAGGCTGGCTCATATGGAGCCGTGCGGCGGCACGGCCGAAGTGGAGTTCCTCGGCGACCGCCACGAAGTAGCGCAGCGTCCGCAACTCCAGCCGTTCCACGCGCTCCGTCCGCTCCATACAGCGACGATACCGACCGGGTATCGGGCCGGCGGAACAGGTCTTGGACAGCCGGACCGCCCCGGCCGTCGAATCGGAGCATGACGACTCACGACAACGACGACCGTCCCGCGGTATCCGTCGTCGGCCCCGGCGACGGCGAGGTGCTGATGCTCGGCACCACCCGGATGCGGGTCCTGGAGGACGGCCGTACCACCGGCCACCGTCTCGGGCTCGCCGAGTCCGTCCTCGCGCCGCACACCCCCGGCCCGCCGCAGCACCGGCACGCCCGGCACGACGAGGGCTTCTACGTCATCTCCGGCGCGGTGCGCTTCACCGTCGGGGACGAGGAGTACGACGCCACGGCCGGAACCCTCGTCATGGTGCCGCCCGGCGCCCCGCACACCTTCGCCAACGTCACCGGCGAACCGGCCGTCATGCTCAGCACGTTCACGCCCGACCTGTACGTGCAGTACTTCCGGGACCTGCGGGACCTGTTCGCCACCGGCGGGCCGCCGAGCCCGCAGGCGAGCGCCGAGGTGATGGGCCGTTACGCCACCGAACCGGCCACCGGCTCATGAGCACCGCGTACTGGGCCGTGGCCGGTCTGCTCGCGCTCTTCTACCTCTACGGAGGCGGGATCAAGGTCGTACGGAGCAGGGAGCGGCTGCTGCCGATGATGGCCTGGGTGGCGGACACCCCGATGCCGGCCGTGCGGGCGATCGGGGTCGTCGAGGTGCTGGGCGCGATGGGTCTGGTGGTGCCGCGTCTGACGGGTGTCGCATCCTGGCCGGGCGCTGCCGCCGCGGTGGGGTTCGTCGTGCTCCAGGCCGGTGCGATCCGGGTTCATCTGCGGATGGGGGACCGGCGGATCGCCCTCAACGTCGTGCTTTTCCTGACGGCCGGGGTGGCCGTGTGGCTGGCCGCGGTGTCCTGATCGTAATTAATCCTTGTACAACTCACCGAGTTTTCCGTGAGTCTCCTGTGCGGCGCTGATCAAGGAATCCGCGCTCCCGTATGCACAGGGGGACGAATTGGACGCACCGGAAACACCATCTGAGAGACAGCCCGAGACACCACCCGTAGCACCACTCGCGACACCGCCCGAAGAGTCTCCCGAAAGACGGAAGCGGGGCCGTGCCGGTGTCCTGATCGCCACCGCCGCGGTCCTGGGCGTCGTGGCCGGCACCTGCGTCGGCTACCTCGTGCAGGCCGACCGTGCGCCCACCGCGCTCCCGTCCCTCTCCCAGCCGTCGGTCGCGCGGGCGAAGGGCGCCGCTCCGGAGCCGCTGTCGGCCGCCCAGGACCGCAAGGTCAAGGTCGACGGCGACCTGCGCCAGCTGCTGCTGAAGAAGCCGGGCGGGGCGCGCAAGGGGCTGGTCGAGGTCGGCGAGGACGGCTGGATGGACCTCGGCGAGTACGCGGAGTCGTTCAAGTACCCGGCGGGCGCGTTCCGCAGCCTGGCCGGGGACGACGAGTTCCGCCGGGCCGCCGTCACCAACTGGCGTGAGGGCAGCACGTACAACGTCGAGATCCGGCTGGTCCAGTTCCGCCAGGAGGAGACCGGCACCGAGGCCGCCGACGCGGCGGACGACGGCTACTACTACGCGCAGCCGACGGACGACTTCACCACCCGGAGCTGGCCGATACCCGGCACGGGCGACGGCATGGCGTACGTCCACACCAAGCCCGACACCGCCTACGGCGTGAGCCTGTACACGGCGGAGGCGCACGCGTGGCGCGGGGACATCGAGATGCAGGTCTGGATCTACGACACGAAGCCGATCCCGAAGGCGAAGGTGCTCGACCTCGCGAAACGGCAGATGGAGCAGCTGTGAGCGACAACCCGGAATTCCCCACGAGCCCCGAGCCGCCGACCACCGAGGCAACGGCCACCGAGGCAACGGCTGCCGAGCCGCCGGTTGTTGAGCCGCCGGTCGTCGAGGCAACGGCTGCCGAGCCGCCGGCCGTCGAGGCGACCGCCGTTGCGCCGACCGCTGCTGAGTCGCCGGCCGTCGAGCCGTCTCTCATCGAGCCGTCCGCTGTCGAGCCGACGGCCGCGAACCCGATGGCCGCCGACCTGGCCTTGGCCGACCCGGCCTCCACCGACCCGATGGCCCCCGACTCGGCCCCCGCCCCCGCCCCCGCCCCCAAGCGTCCCCGCAACCGTCGTCGTATCGCCGCTCTTGCCGCCACCGGTGTGCTGATCGTCGCGGTGCTGGCCGGTGGTGGCTACACGGTCGTCACCGTGCGGGACGCCGACCGGGATGCCGGGGCTCCTTCCTGGAGCCTGCCGAAGGCGTCCAAGGAGGCGAAGGCGGCCGCGGCCACCGGGCTGCGGGGGATGCTGCTGCCGTACGACGGCGACACCTACCTGCGCGGCCCGGACATGGCCGAGTTCGGGTCGGACGTGGCGCTGTCCGGCCGGGAGGCGACGCTGCTGCGCAAGGAGTCGGTCAAGGACCTGCCGCGTTCGCAGCGGCGGGAACTGGAGCGGCAGATCGACCGGAACCCGGTCAAGGGCATGGCGATGCGCAGCTACGTGAGCACGGACGTGACGCCGGGTGACCAGTTCACGATGGAGTTCGTGCTGGCGCGGATGGGGAACGCGCGGGCGGTGCGGTCCATCGCGGGCGTGCAGAAGGAGTTCTTCGACGCGCTGAAGGTGTTCCGCAAGGGCCCGGAGATCGAGGGCTTCAAGGACTCGACCGCGTGCTTCCTGCCGCCGGCCGACTCGGACGAGAAGCTCGACATGATGTTCTGCTCCGGCTACGTGGGCGACGTCCTGGTCACCGCCACGGCCACCGCGGCCAAGCCGCTCGACAAGAAGGGCGCGGCCGAGATGCTCCGCGCACAGCTCGACCGCATCAAGGAGCCGGGGGCGGCCGTATGACCATGGAAGTGAACCCGCCGGAGTCCGCCACCGACCTCCCCGAGGCCCAGCCGGATCCGCAGCCGCAGCCGCAGCCCGATCCGCAGCCGCAGCCCGATCCGCAGCCGGAATCCCACCCGGAGGCGTATCCGGAACTCCAGGCGCTCACGTACCCCGAGCCCCCGAAGAAGGACCGGCGGCGGCTGCGGGCCGCGCTGCGCTGGGCCTCCGCCGTGGCCGTCTTCGCGGTGGTCGGGTCCGGGACGGCGTACGGCATCACGCGTCTGGACCGGACCGACGTGCCCGGTCTCGCCACGCACCCCGACGGCCGCTGGGACTACCCCGTCCTGGTCCGGCCCCCGCTGCCCTCCGGCAGCCCCGGCCCGAACGACGACGCCCGCAACCCGGCCGGCACCCACTACGCCGACCTGCGGAAACTCCTTCTGCCCGCGCCGCGGGGCGCCACCGCCGACGCCTCGCTGAAGGGGACGGACGGCTGGCTGGCGACGAAGACCTTCCTCAAGGAGTTCTCGCTCGCGCCGGACCGCGAGGACGTGAACCAGCACCTCACCGACAGCGGCCTGCGGCACATCGCGGCCCGCGGCTGGACCACCGCCGACGGCACGCGCACCCGCGTCTACCTGCTCCAGTTCAACACCGGGGCGGTCGCGGACCACGTGCTCGGCGACGAGCTCACCGGGAACGAGGCGCCGTTCTACCGGGTGCGCGGCGGCGAGGTCTACGAGCGGGACGACGCCTTCCCGAGGGCGGCCGAGGTGACGGACGTGCACACGATCGCGACCCGCGAGGCGAAGCCGTACGGTGCCGAGCAGGTCCGCCAGGCCTACCTCGCCTCCGGCGACACCGTCGCCGTGATCATCCAGACCCGGAGGGGCGTCGCCCGCGCCGTCCCCTTCCAGCAGACGGTGACCCTCCAGGCCGAGCTGCTCGCCTGAACCCGCAGGGCACCCCGTAGGGGTGTACCTCGCCAAGAGGCCCGGGCCCCGGCCGCGTAAGCTGGGGCCCGGCTCTTTTACGTGTACGCCCACCCTCGCTCAAGGAGCACCCGTGGAGATCTTCTTCGAAACCCTGCTGGTCCTGGTCTGCGTCGGCGTCCTCGCCTTCGCCGGGCTGACCGTGAAGAAGCTGTACCAGGGCCAGCGCTGACTCCTTAGGAACCACCACTCATGATCGAGATCCCCTCCGACCTGCACAAGGACCTGGTCCCGCTCGCCTTCCTGCTGGGCAACTGGGCCGGTGCGGGCGTCCACGACTTCCCCGGCTCGGAGAAGTGCAACTTCGGCCAGGAGGCCACCTTCAGCCACGACGGACGGGACTTCCTGGAGTACCACTCCCAGACCTGGGTGCTGGACAAGGATGGGAACAAGGTCCGCCCGCTGGAGACGGAGCACGGTTTCTGGCGCATCGACGGCAACCGCCGAGTCGAGGTCACGATGACCCGGGACGACGGTGTGATCGAGATCTGGTACGGCGAGATGGCCGACCAGAAGCCGCAGATCGACCTGGTCACGGACGCCGTGGCCCGGACGGCCGCCTCCGCGCCGTACAACGGCGGCAAGCGGCTCTACGGCTACGTCAAGAGCGACCTCATGTGGGTCGGCGAGAAGCAGACCCCCGAGGTCGAGCTGCGCCCCTACATGTCGGCCCACCTGAAGAAGGTCGTCACCCCGGAGGACGTCGAGCGCTGGGCCAAGGCCCTCCCCGACGACATGCCGGACGACGGGATCGCTTTCTTCAAGTAGTCCTAGACTCTGTGGTGTGGTGAGCACCGACTGGAAGAGCGACCTCAGGCAGCGCGGCTACCGGCTGACGCCGCAGCGGCAACTCGTGCTCGAAGCCGTGGACACCCTTGAGCACGCGACCCCCGACGACATTCTCGGCGAAGTGCGCAAGACCGCGTCGGGGGTCAACATCTCGACGGTCTACCGGACCCTGGAGCTCCTGGAGGAGCTGGGGCTGGTCAGCCATGCCCACCTCGGGCACGGAGCGCCGACGTACCACCTCGCCGACCGGCACCACCACATCCACCTGGTCTGCCGCGACTGCGAGAACGTGATCGAGGCGGATGTGGCGGTGGCGGCCGAGTTCACCGCGAAGCTGCGGCGGGAGTTCGGCTTCGAGACGGACATGAAGCACTTCGCGATCTTCGGCCGCTGCAAGGACTGCGCGGTGAAGAGAACCAGAGGCGCATCCGTCCAGACTTCAATTACCGAGTCGTAGGCTTACGTCCATGAAGAGCCCTCTGCTGTCCCTGCCCGGCGCCGTCCCCGGCGAGGGCGTGGACGAAGGTGTCGCCGCCCACTACGGCGACCTGTTCCGCGAGCAGCGCGCCCTCGCCGACGGCGCCGGTTTCGTCGACCTGTCCCACCGGGGCGTGGTCACCGTCACCGGCGAGGACCGTCTCGCCTGGCTGCACCTGCTGCTCACCCAGCACGTCAGCGACCTGCCGGTCGGCGAGGCCACCGAGGCGCTGATCCTCTCCGCGCACGGCCACATCGAGCACGCGCTGTACCTGGTCGACGACGGTACGACGGTCTGGGCCCACGTCGAGCCCGGCACCCAGCAGGCGCTGATCGCCTACCTGGAGTCGATGAAGTTCTTCTACCGGGTGGAGGTCGCCGACCGCACCGACGACTTCGCGGTCGTCCACCTGCCCGCCGGCTCGATCGCCGAGGTCCCGGACGGCGCGGTCGTCCGCGAGACGGCGTACGGCCGTGATCTCTTCCTGCCCCGGGCCGACCTGGAGTCGTACGCCGCGAAGGCGGGCCCGGCGGCCGGCCTCCTCGCGTACGAGGCGCTCCGTGTCGAGCAGCACCGGCCCCGCGTCGGCTTCGAGACCGACCACCGCACCATCCCGCACGAGCTGGGCTGGATCGGCACCGCGGTGCACCTGCAGAAGGGCTGCTACCGGGGCCAGGAGACGGTGGCCCGGGTGCAGAACCTCGGCAAGCCGCCGCGCCGCCTGGTCTTCCTGCACCTGGACGGCAGCGAGGTGCACCTGCCGCCGGCCGGCACGGAGATCCGGGTCGCCGACGAGGGCGAGGACGGCCGCAAGATCGGCTTCGTGACGACGTCGGTACGGCACTACGAACTCGGCCCGGTGGCCCTCGCGTTGGTCAAGCGCAACGTCCCGGCCGACGCCCGGCTGGTCGCGGGAGGGACGGCGGCGGCCCAGGAAGTGATCGTCGAGCCCTAGGGCCCGACGACCTGCTCCACCGGGCCACCTCGACCGGCCCCCGCATCCGGATCCCCCCGAGGCGTTCGGCTCCCCCCGCCTGCCCCACCGGATCCCCGGCATCCGCCCCCCACCTGGCCCCCGCCGACAGTGAGGGGGCGGGCCGGTCGGTCCGGGCCGGCGTGAGTCGGTTCCCCGGTCGACCCGCGCCGGTCCCAGCCGGTGCCGCCCAGTCTCGACCAGTCCGAGAAGGACGCTGCGAGATATGCCGTTGACACTCCATAATTGGCAACGGGCGGCGACCCATTGGACACGGTGTGCGCGTGTTCGACCCAGTGAGCGGCGTGCCTGCCCGCAGGGGACCCGCAGGGAGGGCCGTGACACCGCAGGAGGAGTTCGCCGAGGCGCTGCGCGTCCGCCGGGAGGCCGCGGAGATCTCCCTCGCGGAACTCGCCCGACGGGTCCACTACAGCAAGAGCTACCTCAGCCGGGTGGAGAACGGCCTGCGCCCTCCCGGCCGGCTGCTGGCCGAGCGCTGCGACGCCGCCCTGCGGGCCGACGGCGCCCTGCTCGCCCTGCTGCCACCCACCCCCGAACCGCACGAGAGACGCCCGGAGAGCCCGGGGCGCGCGGAGAGCACCGAGAGCACGGGGCACCCGGAGAGCACGGGGCCCACGGGGCGCACGGGGGCCGCGCGGCCCGCCCGCGCGGCTCGGCGCCGCCCGCGCGCCGACCACCCGGTCCAGCCTCCGGCCGCCGCCCGGCCGAGCGGCTACGGCGCCGAGTTCGACCAGCACGTCCGGCGCGGCGACACCCGCCACCTCCTCGGCGAGATGTACGAGGCCGGACAGCACTACCAGGCCGCCTACGAGGCCGCGGGCAGCGACGAACTGGCCCGCGCCCACGCCGTCGTCCGCAGCGCCCGCCGCTGGTCGGACCCCGGCCAGGTCGACCGCGACCTGCTCTTCCGGATCGACGCCTGCCTGGCCGCGCTGGCCGGCCGCGAGGACCCGCGCGCGGTGGAACTGCGGCTGCAACTCTCCGCCCACCGCGCCAAGAAGCTCGCCATGTCCATCGGCGACGACACCGCGATGACCGGCGCGGAACCCCGCACCGGCGCCCGGCTGGCCCGCCAGACGCTCGCGGAGCTGCGCGAGCACGGCCGCCGCTTCCCCGTCCCCGGCCCGCGCGGCGGCGGCATCGGGGACGAGGCGCGCTGCGAGGTACTGACCGAGACCCGCTGGGCGCTGTACGACTTCGAGTCCGCCCGCGGTCTGCTCGCGCTCTCCACCGAGCTCCGCGACACCGCCGTACGCTCCCACTCCGCCTACTTCGAGGGCGAGGCGCTGGTCGCCCTCGCCATCGACCAGCTGCGCACCGGCCGGGTGCCCGCCGCCGAGGCGACCCTCAGCCGGCACCGGGAGTACGCCGCCCGGCACCGCAGCCGGCTCGCGTACTGGCAGCAGCACACGCTGGACGCCCTGATGAGCGTGTGGCGCGGGGAGTTCGCCGCCGCCGAGGGGTGGATCCTCGGGGAGGCCGGGAAGGTGGCGGCTTCGATGGAGGCCGGGCTGTCGATGCCCGCCGACACCCTCGGCCAGACCGTGCTCGGCCAGGAGTTCTGGCTGCGGTACGAACAGGGCCGGCTGCCCGAGCTGTTCGCCTCCCCGCGGATGGCCGGCGTCCAGCGCCGCGGCTACTTCCCGGTGTGGCGGGCGGGCCTGGCCCTGGCCCTGTGCGAGACCGGGCGGCACGAGCAGGCGCTGGACCAGCTGCGGGCGTTCGCCGCCGACGCCGACGACTTCACCCGGTTCCCGCCGAGCGGCTGGGCGCTGCCCACCGCGGCGGTCCTCGCCCAGGTCTGCGCCGAGCTGGCGGCCCGCGCCGACGACCGCCGTACCGAGCTGTCGGTGTACGTCCCGCCGCTGCGCGCCCTCCTCGACGCGCACGGCGACGAACTGGTCCTGGCCGGCTGGCCCACCGTGCTGCTGGGCCCCGCCGCCCGCTTCAGCGCCCTGCTCGCCCTGCTCGCGGGGGAGCCGGAGACGGCCCTCGGGCACCTCGGCCGGGCCGTACGGCTCGTCCAGCGCTACCCGGCGCAGATGGCCCGGCTCCGCCTGGACGAGGCCCGCGTCCGGCTGCGCACCGCCCGCACGCGAGCCGCCCGGGCCGCCGCCCACGACCTGGCCCGCACCGCCCTCGCCGCCGCCGAGGAGCTCGGCATGGCGGGCGTGGCCCGCGACTGCCGGGAGCTGCTCACATCTCCAGCAGGACGGTGAACGGCCCGTCGTTCGTCAGCGACACCCGCATCTGCGCCCCGAACCGCCCGGTGGCCACGGTCGCCCCGAGCGACCGCAGCTGCGCCACGACCTCCTCGACCAGCGGCTCGGCCACCTCGCCGGGGGCCGCCGCGTTCCAGGTCGGCCGCCGTCCCTTGCGCGCGTCGCCGTAGAGCGTGAACTGACTGATCACGAGCAGCGGCGCGTCGATGTCACTGCACGACCTCTCCTCGGCCAGCATCCGGATCGACCAGAGTTTCCTGGCGAGTTGGGCGGCCTTCTCCTTGGTGTCCTCATGGGTCACGCCCACGAGCACACACAGCCCCTCGCCCTCGATCGAGCCCACCGTCTCGCCGTCCACGACGACACTCGCGCCGTCCACCCGCTGTACCACCGCTCGCATGCGGACCATCATGCCCGGTGCCCCGGAGGCTCTCACAGGGGACCCATTATTGATCCTTAACCCCACATCTACGGCCGTTCGGGGGCACTCGGTCACATTGCGGCCAGTTGGGGTGGCACCATGCTTCCACACACCGGTCGAGGGGACGGTAGAGGCGTATGAGCACACCGAGCACCGGGCGACTGAGGACACAGGGCACGCAGAGCGCGCAGGCCGCGCAGCACCTGCCCCGGCCGCCCGCACCGCGCGGCGAGGGCATCCCGCTGCCCGCGGAGCCGCCGGAGCACGATCTGACCTGCCTGAGCCTGCCCGAACTGCGCGTCCTGCGCCGGGACGCCCAGCGCGACGAGGCGGACCTCAGCTATGTACGGCGGCTCCTCCAGGGCCGTATCGACATCCTGCGCGCGGAACTGGCCCGCCGCTCCCCGGCCGGCGCCGCCTCCGTCGTGGACCGCCTCCCGGAGATCCTCACCGACGCCCCGGCCCGCCACCGTTCCTCGGCCCGCCACGTCACCCTCGGCACCCCCCACAACGAGGAGTACGGCCGCCTCGCCGCCGACATGCTCGCCGAGGTCGAACTCTCCGACCTGGAGGCCCGCACGGACACGGAGCTGACGGCGGCGATGGGGCGCCTGGTGCGGTACGAGCAGGAGGTGTCCCGTCGGAGGCAGCGCCTGCAACGCACGGCCGACGACTCCAGCGGAGAGATCGCGAGGCGCTACCGAGAGGGCGAAGCCCAGGTCGACGATCTACTGACGTGAGGCTGAGCGCCCCTTTTAGGGGCGCGGGGAACTGCGCGCTCAACCCCCACCCACCCGCGGCGAAAATTCATTCAGTACCACCCCGGTCGAACACATACCGTGCTGTCATGACCGACGACGTCGAAGTCCGCCCCATAACCGAGTCCGAGTTCACGGACTGGCACCGAGCCCTGGCCACCGGCTTCCTCCGCCAACCCGTGCTCACGCCCGCCCAACTCGACACCCGCCGCAGGCAGTTCGTCCCCGGCAGACTCCTCGGCGCCTTCGACGGCCCCCGCTGCGTGGCAACGTTCCGCTCCTTCGACCAGGAGCTGACCGCGGTGGGCGGCGCCACCCTCCCCGCCGACGCCATCTCCAACGTCACGGTCAGCCCCACCCACCGCCGCCGCGGCCTGCTCACCCGCATGATGAGCCAGGACCTCGCCGCGGCGAAGGAGCGCGGAGACGCCGTCGCGACCCTGATCGCCGCCGAGTACCGGATCTACGGCCGCTACGGCTTCGGCCCGGCGACCACGCTGACCGAGTGGACGGTCGAGGTCCCCCGCACCGGTCTGGACCCCCGCTGGTCCCGTCCCGAGGGCGGCGCCCGGATCGACCTCGTCGACGCCGAGGACGTCCGCAAGCTCGGCCCCGAACTCCACGAACGCGTCCGCCGCGGCACACCCGGCGCGGTCAGCCGCAACGAGCTGTGGTGGCTGTCGAACACGGGCGCGGTCCGCTTCGACACCGAGTGGACCGAGCCGTTCTACGCGGTGTACCGGTCGGCGGCCGGTGAGGTCGAGGGGCTCGTGTCGTACGTGTCGGACGACAACTGGCACGACAAGCAGCCGTACGACACGGCCGACGTGAAGTGGCTGCTCGCGGCCACGCCGGCCGCCGAGCGCGCCCTGTGGCACTACCTGTGCTCGGTCGACTGGATCACCACGGTGAAGAGCGGCTGGCGGTCGCCCGACGACCTGCTGCCGCAGTACCTCCCCGACCCGCGCGCCGCGCGGATCACCACCCAGGCGGACTGGCTGTGGGTGCGGATCCTGGACGTCGTACGGGCCCTGGAGGCGCGGACGTACGACACGGCGGGGTCGCTGGTCCTTGAGGTGGTGGACCGGCAGGGGCTGGCCGGCGGCCGGTTCCGGCTGGACGCCTCCCCCGAAGGCGCGTCCTGCACCCCGACCACCGACGCCCCGGAACTCACCCTCGACATCGCCGAGTTGGCGAGCGTCTGGCTCGGGGACCAGTCCGTGGCGCGGTTGCACGCGCTGGGACGGGTCCAGGAAGAGCGAGTGGGCGCCGCCCGGGAGGCCGACGCCCTGCTGCGCACGTCCGGGCGGCCGTGGTGCCCGGACATCTTCTGACGGTTCTCCTTCCTTCCGGCGACGGGTGCCTGAATCACCATGTTCAGATGTGTTGCTGTCGGTGCTGGTGCTGCTCATCCGTAGCGAGCTGTTCAGTTGTGGCTGTTCAGTTGTGACTGTGCGGGTCTGCCGATGTTCGGTTGTCGGTGTTCAGTTGTGACTGTGCTGGTCGTGCGCCCCGACGGCCGTCCTGGTTGACCAGGCTCCCGGCTCCCCTCCGGAAGGGAACCCGATCGGCCAACCGCCGAGGAAGTTTGACCATGTTGCGAGAGTTGGCGACCAACTCCACTGTACTTATCTCCGCTTGGAAGCGACTCATAACCACCTTCCCGTGAACTGACGAAAGATGGCGGGAAGTTGTACTGTTTGTCCGTGGAGCCGGAACACGCCGCCGCCAATGGGCGGAAGAGGTCACAGCGGCCTCAGGCGTCCCACCGCGAGGTGGCCGACGCGCTGCGCACCCGGATCAGATCCGGGGTACTGCGGCCGGGCCAGCGCATGCCCACGCAGGCCAAGCTGGCCGACGAGTTCGGGGTCGAGCGGGGTGCCGTGCGCCAGGCGCTGCGCATCCTGCAGTCGGAGCACCTGCTCACCAACATATCGAAGGGCGCTCCGGCGACGGTGGCCCCGGATCCGGGCCCGTTGCGGCTCGCCGTGGGGCCGGAGGCGCCGCCCCAGCCCACCATGGTGGCCCTGACCCCCCGGATAGAGGCGGCTTTCGCGGCCCCGCACGTGGAGATCGACGCGCTCTGCCTGACCTCGGTCTCGCTCAATCTCGCCATCGGCGAACCGCTGCGGCTCATCCACGCGGGGCGACTGGAACCGGCCAAGGTCGACGTCCGGGTGCTGCTGCCGAGCCGCAACATCGACCTCGCGTTCCCGACGGCGGTGGAGGCCTCGGCGGAGGACGCGGTGCACACCCGCTGGCTGGCCCAGCGCAACGCGCAGGGCCAGGTGCTGCGGCACAACCTGCTGGCGCTGCGCGCCACGCACGGCATCGACGTGCACGTCACCTTCCGCGCCCTTCCTTTCACCCCGCCGGTCAAGCTCTACCTGCTCAACGGGGTGGAGGCGCTGTTCGCGTACTACACGCTCGGGCGCCACGAACGGGAGATCGGCCACGAGCACCTGCAGACGTACGACGCCGAGGGCACGCGGTCGATGCTCTTCGCCTTCGAGCAGGGCGCGGGGCTGCGGGACACCACGTTCGTCGAACAGTCCCACCTGTGGTTCAACGCCCTGTGGGAGACGATCAGTTCGGAACTGAAGCTGAACGCCTAGGGATGCTCACGCGGGGCTGGTGAGCAGGAGGGCGAGCAGGATCGCGCCGGCGGAGCTGAGTGCCGGGCTCTTGGCCTTGATCCCCACGGTGAGCAACAGCAGACCGATAATGCCAGTGGCACCGTACTTCGACTGGACGATCTGTTCGAAGCCCAGGACGAACACGGCGGAGAGAAGAGTGAGGGCGGCGGGCATGGCGGTTCCCCCATCGTCGGGAAGCAAAGCTTCCACCAACTCAATCAAGTTGGTAACCAACTCTGCTTAGGTTGTCCCCAGTTGGCTACTACTTATAACCAATCTTCAAACAACTCCCGTTAGATGGATCAAAGTTGTAGCGTTTGGTCGTGACCCAGGAGAACGTGGCAGTGAACACCGGCAGCACACCTCAGGAGATCGCCGACACCTTGCGGGAACGCATCCGCACGGGCGACCTCAAGGTGGGCGACCGTCTGCCCACCCAGGCCGAGCTGGCCGAGGAGTTCGGCGTCGAGCGGGGTGCCGTACGCCAGGCGCTGCGGGCGCTCCAGGACGACGGCCTGCTCAGCAGCGTCAGCCGGGGCAGCCCGCCGCGCATCGCCGAGCCGCCGCGCCCGACCCACGACGAGCCCCAGCCGACGATGGTCGGCCTCGGCCCCCGGATGACCGAGGCGTTCTCCTCCCCGCACGTCCGCATCGACGCGGCCTGCCTCACCGCCCAGAGCCTGCTCCCGGCGCTCGCCGAGCCGCTCCGCATGATCCACGAGGGCCGGCTCCGCCCCGACCGCATCGACGTCCGCGTCCTGCTCCCCAGCCGCGACATCCCCCTCGCCTTCCCCACCGCGGTCGAGGGCGACGACGACACCGTCCACACCCGCTGGCTCGGCATGCGCAACGCCCAGGGACAGGTCCTCCAGTACAACCTCCAGGGCCTCCGCTCCACCCACCAGATCGACGTGAACGTGACCTTCAGGGCACTGCCGTTCACTCCGCCGATCAAGCTGTACCTGCTCAACCAGACCGAGGCCTTGTTCGCCTACTACATGGTCACGCGCCGAGAGGAGCAGACGGAGGCCGGCATGCTCGACATGTACGACGCCGTCGGCTCGGAGTCCCTGCTCTTCTCCTTCGAGAAGCGTTCGGGCCAACGGGACGCCGCGTTCGTGGACCAGTCGCAGAAGTGGTTCGACGCCCTCTGGGAAACCATCACCACGGACCTGACACTCTCCTAGTGACTTCTGATGCGACGCAGACTGAACTGGTGGCAGCCAAGAGCAAGAACACGATCGAAGAGCTCGCGGAACTGATCAGCAGCGCCCGAGTCGTCCTCTGGGACTTCGACGGACCGATCTGCCGTCTGTTCGCGGGCCACTCGGCGGAGGTCGTCGCCGACGACCTGGTGGAGTGGCTGATGAGCCGGGGCCTGCACGGCCTGGTCACGGACACCGAGCGGAACACGCTCGACCCGCACCTCGTGCTGCGTGCGGTGGACCGTCGGCACCCTGGCAGCGACCTGGTCGCGGAGTTGGAGGAACGTCTCACCAAGGAGGAGCTGCGGGCCACGTCGACGGCGATGCCGACGGCGTACGCGGACATCCTCATCCAGACCTGGCGGGCGCGCGGCGTACGCATGGCGGTGACCACCAACAACTCGCCCCGCGTGGTCCGCGCCTACCTCGACGACCGCGACCTGACCCCCTGCTTCGCCCCGCACATCTACGGCCGTACCCAGGACCTGCGCCACCTCAAGCCCGACCCGCACTGCCTCAACCGCGCCCTCAGGGCGATGGGCGCCGCCCCCGACGCGGCCCTGAT
This sequence comes from Streptomyces sp. NPDC090088, assembly GCF_044747345.1. NCBI lineage: Bacteria > Bacillati > Actinomycetota > Actinomycetes > Kitasatosporales > Streptomycetaceae > Streptomyces > Streptomyces sp. NPDC090088. The sequence continues at coordinate 80,981 of NZ_JBIVDZ010000006.1, forward strand.
GATCGGCGACTCGCCGACGGACCTCCAGGCGGCCCGGACGGCCGGGGTCCCCTTCCTGGGCTACGCGCGTAACGAACGGAAAGCCAAGCTTTTGACCGAGGCCGGAGCGGACTGTGTCGTGCTGTCCTTGCGGCCGCTTCTGGAGATACTGCGGCACTAGTCCGCGACGCGCGCACATGCCGTCGGCGCCTGCGCGCCCAGGCCGTCAGGGACACCAGTAAACCCGTGGCCCAGAAGACCAGTTGACTGAGGTTGTCGATCTGCATGCCGATCCCGAGCACGTGGACAGTCATGGCTTTCCACCCCCCTCGTATCACGATGCTCAGTCAATCTCTCAAGTCGACCAGTTGACTGAAGAGTTGGCTGCTCATGGCAGAAATGCCCAGTCAACTAGATCCAGTAACCCGGGTAGTTGCCTGACTGATTGCCTGACTGGCAGTTGTTTGCCGGGGGTCGTGAAGCGGTACGTACGCCGTGTGACCAACCGGACGAACGAGGGCGGCGGCGCGGTGCGGCGGGTCTCGGACGAGCTCCGGGTCCGGCTCTCCGACGGCGCCTATCCGCTGAACTCCTTCCTGCCGTCGCAAGAGACGCTCGCGCAGGAGTTCGAGGTATCCCGAGACACTGTGCAGAAGGCGCTGCGCATACTGCGCACCGAGGGCTGGATCGAGTCCCGGCAGGGCAAGGGCTCCCGGGTGCTGCGGAGCCAGCGCATACAGTCCTCCACGCCCCGGGCCACCCGCTCCCGGCATCCGATGACACTGGGTCCGCTCATCGCCGAGGCTTTCGAGCACGAGGAAGTCGCCCTGGACATCGCGACCTTGACCTCGGAGAGCCTGGACGCGCACGTCCGGGTCCAGGCGGAGCGGATCCGGGCCGAGATCATCAAACCCCGGAAGATCACCCTGCGCATGATCCTGCCGGCCGAGACGCTCGCCATGCCCTACCCCCGGAACAAGGAGAATCCGGACGATCCGCGGCTGCCCCGGCGCCTGCACGCCATCACCCGGGCGCACACCAGCTCCCTGCGCACGGTCCTGGACCAGCTCCGCACCGAGAACCTGGTGGCGGACGTGGATCTGGAGATCCGCCTCACGGAACTCACCCCGACCTTCAAGCTCTACGTGATCAATCATGACGAGGTTCTGCACGGCTTCTACGAGCCGATTCCGCGCACGGTGATCCTTGAGGACGGCACCGAAGTGGAGGCCGTGGACGTGCTGGGCCTAGGTGCGACGCTCACCCACCATGTCCGGGACGCGGATCCGGACTCCGCGGGCTCCGCCTTCGTCGACAACGCGACCAGATGGTTCGAGTCGGTATGGGCTCTGCTCGCCTCCAAGCCGTAGCATCCCCGTGATCCGGAGAGGCCTCCGCTGCGCTAGAGTCCGGATCCGTCTGAGTAAACCGCTCGGTCGCGTGCGTATGAGTAGGTGGCTGAAAAGAGCCGGCCTCGGACGACCGCGTCGACGGGTGATCGCACAACCGAGCGACCCATCACCCAACAGGGTCACTCCAGCGTCCCTCGACTCGTGTCGTGCCGTACCTGGCCATACCGTTGCCCTGCCCGATCCACGCGATGTTGCGCGCGTACCACCCCCGGAGCGACCAGTTGGGTGCACCGTCTGTTCCCCCCGGGAGTGACACCGGCAGGCCTCTGCTCGACGGCGAGTACGAGGCGTTCCTCGGGCATGCGGCGGAACGGGGGCTGGCGAGCAGCGGTTTCCACAACCAGAACTACGTTCTTCCCCTCACGGAGCCGATGGCCCGGCTGCTGGGCAGGGAGTCCGGTACCGCCGTGACCGTCCGGGTGCGCAGGACCGACACCCTCTCCGTGGTGATCCGGACCTGGGACAACGAGGCGCAGATCCTGCGGGCGATCCAGGGTGCACTGCCCAACGTGACCGAGTGCCTCTTCGAGGGGAATCGCTTCACCATCCACAGCTATGTGGACGGAGTCCCGCTCTCCAGCGTCTGCGAGAACGGCAAACCGGTCGACGCCGTCCTGCTCAAGGAGCTTGCGGGCTTGTTCGCGCGGATGACCCAGGTGCGCAGTACCGCGTTGCCGCCGCTGCCCTCGATGTGGCCGAGGAACCACACGGACAGCCAGGGTTTCCTGCGGACGCTGGCCCGAATGGCGGACCTGCAGATCCGCCAGGCCAACGGGTCCGCCTTCGGCTGGCTTTTCGCAGCCCTGGGGATTCCAGAGGACGCCCTGCTCCGTTTCGCCGACCGGGTCCCCGCGCTGACCCGGCGCCCGTACAGCCTGCTCCATGCCGACCTGCACCGAGACAACCTGATCACCTCGCCGGCCGGCCGGCTGCCGCTCACCTGCGTGGACTGGGAGTTGGCCACCTTCGGAGACCCTCTGCACGATCTCGCGACCCATCTGGTCCGGATGCAGTATCCGAAGCACCAATGGGACGAGGTCGTCGAGGCGTGGGTGGACGCCATGCGGGCGGTGCGGCCCACCGCCACCCACGGGGTGACCAAGGACCTGGACCACTACGTGGACTTCGAGCGGGCTCAGTCCGTGTACCCGGATGTCATGCGGGCCGCGAAGTCCCTGGGGGAGTCCTTCGACGAGAAGAACCTGCAGGAAGCGACGGCTGCGGTCCGCCACGCGCTGGAGGCAGCCGCCGAACCGCTGCGGCTCCGCGCGGTGCCGGGCAAGCGGGAGATCGAGCGTGTCCTGTTCCGCTGGGCAGCCTCCGCGCCGGCCTACGGCGCCGCCGGGCACGGCCGGATCGCTGACGTCATGGAATGGCGGCAGGACCGGCGGGTCCCCGAGCACCCCGACTTCCCGCACTCAGCGGTACGCGCGGCCCTGGTCCTGGAAGGCACCGCACCGGCCCGACAGGTGTTCAAGGGCACCGCCCACCTCAACTCGGTGATCCGGGTGCCGGGCATCGACTTTCCGGTGGTGATCCGCCGCAAGGTGCCGCACGCGACTCGGCGCGAGCGCAGCTACCTGAGCGAGCACGCGGTGCTGCGGGCGATCGAGCGCTCCGGCGCGCCGGTGGCCGCGCCCCGCGTCCTGGCCCTGGGGGAGAGCCAGTCCCGCTATCTCTTCGCCTACTCCCGGGACCGCTTCGCCATCCACACCTACGAGGGCCCGGCCGACACCGACCGCAGGCCCGACCACCCCGTGCACGGTCTCCGTCCGCACGAGGCCGACGGGCTCGTCGAGCAGCTGGCCGCGCTCACCGAGGTCGACCACACCCAGCTCGACCCCGCCTACGGTGAGCCCGATTTCTACGGCTGGCTGAGCGAGCAACTCGTCGCCCTGGTCGCGGGCCTCCCCAAGGAGTCCCAGCAACTGGCCCGCTTCGTGGGCCTCCCGGACGCCGCCCGGTTGCGGCAGATCCTCGCCCGGCACCGCGTCAGCCGTCGTGCCTCGGCCCTGCTGCACGGCGACCTCAACCCCTGGAACCTGGTCCGCCGCGACGACCGTCTCGCGCTGACCATCATCGACTGGGAGATGGCCCTGGTCGGCGACCCGCTCTACGACCTGGTGCGGCACATGCACCTGACCCCGACAGGGCCGGAGATCCGCGACCGGATGTTCCGCCGCTGGGAGCGTCGGCTGGAGCCCGAGTTCACCCACGACTGGCAGCGCGACTGGCGGGTGTACCGCTGGATCGAGATCGTCCGCTCCGCCTACGTCGACCTGGACCGACTGGTCACCGGTGCGAGCCTGGACGCACCCAACGTCCGCCGGGCCCTGGACTCGTACGCCATGACCCTGACGGCGGCCGCGGGGTCCCTCGGTCTGCCCACCCGGGCAACGGCGAATCCCCATATTGCTCGCGCTCTGGCCTAGCGAGACCATGGCCGGTCGGGCAGTGCGGTACAGAGGGGACAGCCATGTTCGGGCGGACCGGTGCTTCGGCAGGTTCCCGCTGCTCGGCATCTTCGTCCTGGGCCTCACGGCCCAGTTCGTGAAGCAGGTCGGTGACGTCCTGAAGGGCAAGTGGAGCAGCGGTGCCGTGAGTACGACGGCATACTCGCCCAGCTCGCGGAACGGCTCACGAACCCCGGGACGGCGTGGCCGTGGCCACCTGGACCAAACACTTCGACGATCTCTGGCTCCTCGCGAAGCGCCCGCGCTGGCGCCAGGAGCCCGCGCCCTGAGCGACCGCCGCTGCGTAGGCTCGCCCCATGGGTGAGATGGGCCTGCGTGAGCGCAAGAAGCGGCGGATGTACGAGGACGTGTCGGACACCGCCGTAAGGCTGTTTCTGGCGAAGGGGTTCGACGCGGTGTCGGTCGCGGAGGTGGCCGCGGCGGCCGGGATCTCCAAGCCGACGCTGTTCCGGTACTTCCCGGCCAAGGAGGACCTGGTCCTGCACCGGATCGCCGATCACGAGACGGAGGCGGCGCGGCTGGTCGCGGGCGCCGAGTCGCCCGTCGCGGTGCTGCGGGACCACTTCCTCGACGGGCTGCGGCGGAGTGATCCGATCACCGGGCTCAACGACCACCCCCAGGTGCTCGCCTTCCACACCCTGCTCAACAGCACCCCCACCCTGGTCGCCCGGCAGTACGCCTACCTGGAGCGGTCGGAGGCGGCGCTCGCCGAGGCGCTGGGCGGCACGCTGGACGCGCGGCTCGCGGCCGGCCAGATCATCGCCGTACAGCGGATCCTCGCGCGGGACAACTGGCGGCGGATCGCGGGCGGGGAACGGGTGGAGGACGTGCGGGAGGACGCGGTGCGGGCGGCGGAGCGGGCGTTCGGGCGGCTGGCGGAGGCCTTGGGTGAGGAGCGGTGAGATGGGGTTATAAATGTGACCTGGTTAAGTAATTCGTTTACGCTGAGGTCATGCAGCAGGAACTCGACCGCGAACGCGCCTACCACGACCTCTGCCGAGCCGCCCTCGCCCACATGGTCGAGGGCGCCGTCGAGCACGTCGTCACCGGTGCGGACGTCTCCGCCTCCGGTGCCGACGCCGAGGTGCTCGGGTACCGGCTGCGCAGCCGGGCCAAGGAGATGCGCGAGCTGCCGGAGGGCCCGCTGTTCTTCGGCAAGCTGGACTTCGAGGCGGGGGAGCACGCCGGGCAGAGCTACCGCATCGGCCGGCTGCGGATCAGCGAGGAACCGACCGCCCCGCCCCTCGTCGTCGACTGGCGGGCCCCCGTCTCCCGCGCCTTCTACCAGGCCGGACCCGACGACCCGCAGGGCGTGGCGGTACGACGGCGGTTCGGCTGGGCCCCCGGCAGCCACGGCGACTCCGCCGACCTCACGGGGCTGGAGGACGAGCGTCTGAGCAAGGGCGAGGCCGGGACCGGGGCGCTGCTCACGAGCGAGATCGAGCGGCCCCGCGTCGGCCCCATGCGCGACATCGCCGCCACCATCCAGCCCGACCAGGACGACCTGGTCCGCGCCGGCCTCACCGACTCCGTCTGCGTCCAGGGCGCCCCGGGCACCGGCAAGACCGCCGTCGGCCTGCACCGCGCCGCCTACCTCCTCTACACCCACCCCCAGCGCATCCGCCGCTCCGGCCTGCTCATCCTCGGCCCCAACCGCACCTTCCTCTCCTACATCTCCGAGGTCCTCCCGGCCCTGGGCGAGACCGGCGTACGGCAGACCACCCTCCGGGACGAGATCGGCCGCCACCCGGCCACCGGCACCGACCCCGACCGCGCCGCCGCGCTCAAGCACGACCCGCGGATGGCCGAGGTCCTGCGCCGCGCGCTGTACGCCCGTGTGTCGACCGCCGGCATCGACGACCTGTCGCTCTCCGACGGCACGTACACCTGGCGGGTGCCCGCCGCCGTCCTGGCGCGGATCGTCGAGGAGGTACGGCGCGAGGAGCCGCCGTACGCCGTCGGCCGCGAGCGGGTACGGGGGCGGGCGATGCGGGCCGTACAGCTCCAGGCCGAACGGCGGGCCGGTCCGCAGCCGGCCGCCTGGACCCGCCGGCTGGAACGGTCCCGGGCGATGAGCGCCTACCTCGACACCGTCTGGCCGAAGGTGCGGCCGGAGGAGGTGGTGGCCGAACTCCTCACGGACGGCGGCGGCGGGGCCCTGGCGCGGGCCGCCGAGGGGATCCTGACCGACGACGAACAGCGGGCCGTGGCCTGGCCCCGCCCGCCCCGCTCCTACAAGTCCGCCCGCTGGTCGACCGCCGACCTCGTCCTCCTCGACGAGGTCGCGGGGCTGATCGAACACCCCGAGGGCTACGGCCACATCGTGGTCGACGAGGCCCAGGACCTGTCTCCCATGGAGTGCCGGGCCATCGCCCGCCGTGCCGCCTTCGGTTCCCTCACCGTCCTCGGCGACCTGGCCCAGGCCACCACCCCCTGGTCGGCTCGGAGCTGGGACACGGTGCTGCGCCAACTGGGCAAGCCGGGCGCCCGCGTCGTCCCGCTCACCACCGGCTTCCGCGTCCCCGCGGCGGTCGTCGACCTCACCAACCGGCTGCTGCGGCAGCTGGGCACGGACGTTCCCCCGGCCAGGTCGTTCCGCACGGACGGGGAACTGACCCTGCGCCCCACGGACGACGTGCACGCGGCGACGGTCACCGCGGTCCGGGAGGCCCTGGCCCGGGAGGGCTCGATCGGAGTGATCGCGGCGGACCCGGAGACGGCCGCCGTACGCGAGGCCCTCGCCTCCGCGGGCATCACCGCCGCCGACCCGGCCGAACTCGGCGCCCGGGTTGCCGTGATCCCGGCGAGCATGGTCAAGGGCCTCGAATACGACCACGTGGTGGCCGTGGAGCCGGCGGCGGTGGCGGAGGGGGAGGAGAGGGGGCTGCACAGGCTGTACGTGGTGCTGACGAGGGCGGTGTCGCGGCTGGACGTGGTGCACGCGCGGCCGTTGCCCTTTTGAGAAGCGGTGCCACCGACGCGCCCTTCAGGGGCGCGGGGCCGTATCGACACGCGGCTCCGCCGCGTGGGCGCGACCGGCCACAACCCACCCCCAGCGCGCCACTACCCATTCCGCCCCTCTCTTGCGATCCTGACCCGCGATGCTCCTCTTCCTAGACATCGACGGCACCCTCATCCCCTTCGGCGCCCCCGCCGACCGCCCCTATCCGGTCTACGGGACCCACCCCGCCCCCTCGACCCCCCTCCTCAACCGCGTCGACCCCGCTCTCGGCCCCCGCCTCACCGCCCTCCACTGCGATCTCGTCTGGGCCACCACCTGGATGGACGACGCGAACGACTGCGTCGCCCCCTGGCTGGGCCTGCCCCCGCTGCCCGTCGTGGAGTGGCCGGACGAGGACGCGCCGCCCGCCCTGCTGCACTGGAAGACCCGGCCGCTGACGGCGTGGGCGGGGCAGCGGCCGTTCGTCTGGATCGACGACGAGCTCACCGAGGCCGACCGCGCCTGGGTGGCCGCCCATCATCACCAGCCCGCCCTGCTCCACCGAGTCGACCACGAGTTCGGCCTGACGGACGCGGACTTCGCGGTGCTGACGGAGTGGCTGGCGGCTCATAGCTGACGGGCGGTCACCAGGCACCGACCGACGCCCGCCGACGGAAGGACCCCGCCCATGCCCGACTCCCCCGTCGGCCTCCCTGCCGACTTCTCCGCCGCCTCCGCCCAGGCCGTCGCCCTCCTGCGGGACCTCGGTGCCGCGGAGATCGCGCACCCCGGAGGAACGCTGCTCGCGCACCTCCAGCGCGTCGAGGAGCAGCTCGCCGGGTGGGGCGCCCGTCCCGTCCTCCGGCTCGCGGGTCTCTGCCACGCGTTCTACGGCACCGACGGCTTCCCCACGGCACTGCTGTCCCCGGCACCGGACCGCCGCGCCGAACTCGCGGCCGTGATCGGCGCCGAGGCCGAGGTCCTCGTGTACCTCTACGCCTCGTGCGACCGGAAGGCGACCTACCCGGCGTTCGCCGACGCCGGTGCCGCCGTCCACGACCGGTTCGCCGGCCTTGCCCGCGTCCCCGAGCCCCGTCAGCGCCGGGACTTCGCCGAACTGACGGCCGCCAACGAACTCGACCTCGCCCGGATCTCCCCGTCCTTCCGTGAGCAATGGGGACCCCAGCTCCTCACCCTCCTCACCCGCTTCCGCCCCCTGCTGAGCCCTCCGGCCTGGTCCTCCTGCCATGAGGTGCTCGCGGAGCGATGACCGGGGCTGCCTTGTGCGTGCTCTAACCTGTCAAACTGTCCATGGGGATTAGGAAGGGCGGTGATGACGGTGGTCGACCGAGGGCATCAGGACACGCTGCTGGACCTGCTCAACAGCACGCCGGTGGTCGAGGGCGTCGCCACGGACGAATTGGCGGATCCGGCGGCGGCCGCGGCGTGGCAGCGGGCCCACGGCGGCAGTGGCGGCGGCGAGGAGCTGCGGCAGCTGCTGCGGGCGCGCGACGCGCTGCAGGACGTGGTGCGTGGCGGCCGGCCCGCCGAGTCGCTGGCCCCGCTCCTGAAGGGCGTCGTACGGAGCCCGCGGCTTTCGGAGGCGGGGGTGTCCTGGGAGCTGGAGGCTCCGGTGGAGCGGCGGCTGGCGGCGGAGGCGGTCCTGGCCTGGGGTGCGCTGCGGGAGGCGATGCCCGGCAGGCTCCGCCCCTGCGCCAACCCGGAGTGCCGGCTGTTCCTGCTCGACCGCAGCAAGGGCAACAGTGCCCGCTGGTGCTCGATGGCCGTGTGCGGCAACAGGATGAAGGCGCGCCGCCACTACCAGCGCACGCGTGACGCCGAGGCCGGGTAGTTCGCGCCGTGGCGGGTGTCGGTCGGCCGTCCGGGTATGACACGGCACACTTTTGCAAGCACATGCTTGCAATTGTTAGCGAGGGTGGGGCACTGTGGGGGCATGGCATCGCTCAACGTCGGCAATCTCGGTGAGTATCTGCGCGAACAGCGGCGCAACGCGCAGCTGTCGCTCAGGCAGCTCGCCGATGCCGCCGGGGTGTCCAACCCGTACCTGAGCCAGATCGAGCGCGGGCTGCGCAAGCCGAGCGCGGAGGTGCTCCAGCAGGTCGCCAAGGCCCTGCGGATCTCCGCCGAGACGCTGTACGTCCGGGCCGGCATCCTCGACGCCGAGCGGGATCTGAACGAGGTGGAGACCCGTGCGGTCATCCTCGCCGACCCCACGCTCGACGAGCGGCAGAAGCAGGTGCTGCTCCAGATCTACGAGTCGTTCCGGAAAGAGAACGGCTTCGGGTCGGGCGAGGAGACCGTGAACGACGCGGACGCCGTCGGTGCGAAGGGCGACGACGCCGCCGACGCCGACAGCGAAGGCAAGAGCGAGACCGACAGCGACACCGACAGCGAGACCGGTCCACGGCGGACGGCCGGATGAGCCGGCCAAGCGTGCCGGCCGCCCTGCCGCGGACCACAAAACCCTCAGCCGAACGTGAATCCGGGAGGACCATCACCATGGCCATCACCGACGACCTGCGCAAGACCCTCAGCGACCCGACTCCGCTCTACTTCGCCGCCGGCACCGCCGACCTGGCCCTTCAGCAGGCCAAGAAGGTCCCCGGTCTGGTCGAGCAGCTGCGCTCCGAGGCCCCGGCCCGTATCGAGGCGGTCCGCAAGACCGACCCGAAGGCCGTCCAGGAGAAGGCCGCCGCCCGTGCCAAGGAGGCCGGCGTCAAGGCCAAGGAGGCGCAGGCCAGCCTCCAGTCCAAGGTCAACGACTTCATCGTCTCCCTCGACGGTGACCTCAAGAAGCTCGGCGAGTCCGCCCAGGACTTCGCGCTGCGCCAGGTCGGCGTGGCCGCCGAGTACGCCGTCAAGGCCCGCGAGACCTACGAGAAGGTCGCCGAGCACGGCGAGCAGGCCGTGAAGACCTGGCGCGGTGAGGCCGCCGACGAGATCGAGGACCTGGCCATCGCCGTCGAGGGCAAGCCCGAGCCGGTCGTGGTCAAGGCCGAGGAGAAGAAGGCGGACGAGCCGAAGGCCGCCGAGGCCAAGCCGGTCGCGGTGAAGAAGGCCCCGGTCGCCAAGAAGGCCCCGGCCCCGCGCAAGGCCACCCCGGTCAAGAAGACCACCCCGCCGGCCAAGTAACCGCACGGGTGGCAGCGCGCACGGGCCGGGCACTTCCGAGGTGCCCGGCCCGTTGTCGGTGTAGCGGGAAGGCCCCAGCGGGTACGGTGACCGCGTAGGAACAAGCCGAATCGGGTGGTGGACGTTGTGCTGATGCAGGGCTTCACAAGTTTCCTGGGGCTGCTCTACCTCGCGATGCTGGTCCTCGCCGTGGTCGCGCTGGTGATGGCCGCGCTCTTCCGCGACGACGCCTACCGGGCCGCCAGCAAGCAGAACAAGGGCTTCTGGCTGATCATCCTCGGCATCACGGTCGCGGTGAACCTGCTGGTCCCGATGCTCTTCCTCCAGCTCGCCGGCCTGGTCGCCACGATCGTCTTCTTCGTCGACGTCCGCCCTGCCCTCCGCCAGGTCTCCGGCGGCGGCTTCGGCCGCCGCGGCCGCGGAAGCAGCAGCGACGGCCCGTACGGCCCGTACAACGGCGGCCGCTGACCGACACCCTCGCCCGGAGCGCCCCGTAAGGGGCGCGGGGCTGTATCGATATGCGGCTCCGCCGCGTGGGCGCGACCAGCCACGAACCACCGCCCGCCGGGCACGCACCCGAACCCCTACGGCGAGTGGCCGCACCCTACGCCGAGCGGCCGATCACAACCCCCGGTCCAGCAGCACCACAGCCACGTCATCCGTCAGCTCGCCCCCATTGAGCTGCCGCACCTCGTTCACGGCCGCCCGCAGCAGCGCCTCCCCGGTCAGCCCGGAGGCCAGCTGCCGCCGCACCATCTCGACCATCCCGTCCTGACCGAGCCGCTCGCCGCCCGAGCCCACCCGGCCCTCGATCAGCCCGTCGGTGTAGAGCATCAGGCTCCACTCGGCGCCCAGCTCCACCTGCATCCGCGGCCAGCGGGCCCCCTTCAGCAGCCCCAGCGCCGGCCCGTTGTTGTCGTACGGCAGCAGCTCGGCCGGCCGGCCTGGCCGGGCGACCAGCGGTGCGGGATGGCCGGCCAGGCACAGCCCGGCCCGGCGCCCGTCCGGCGCTATGTCCACCGTGCAGAGCGTCGCGAAGATCTCCTCGTCGGAGCGCTCGTGCTCAAGGACCTCCTGCATCGTGCCGAGCAGCTCGTCCCCGCACAGCCCCGCCAGGGTCAGCGCCCGCCAGGCGATCCGCAGCTCCACGCCGAGCGCGGCCTCGTCCGGGCCGTGCCCGCAGACGTCGCCGATCATCGCGTGCACGGTCCCGTCGGGCGTGCGCACGGTGTCGTAGAAGTCGCCGCCGAGCAGCGCGCGGGAGCGGCCGGGGCGGTAGCGCGCGGCGAAGCGCAGCGAGGAGCCGTCCAGCAGGGGCGTGGGCAGCAGGCCGCGCTCCAGGCGGCGGTTCTCCTGGGCGCGCACGCGCCCCTCCGCGAGCTTGCGCTCGGCCGTGAGGGAACGTTTGCGCTCGACGGCGTACCGGATGGCGCGGCTCAGCAGCCGTCCGTCCAGTTCGTCCCGGAAGAGGTAGTCCTGCGCGCCGACGCGCACCGCCTCGGTACCGCGCTCGGCGTCACCGGAGGTGGTGAGCGCGAGTACGGCGTGCCGGGGGGCGATCTGGAGCACGTGCTTGAGCACGGCGAGCTCGTCCTCCTCGTTCCGGCCGCCCGGCGCCGGGAGCGCCAGGTCCAGCAGGATGCAGTGGACGTCGTCGGTCAGCAGCCGCTCGGCCTCGGTGAGGTTGCGGGCGGTGCGGACGCGGATCGAGGTGCCGGACGCGTCCCGCAGCTCGGGCAGGACCGGCGAACCGGCCGGATCGTCCTCGATCAGCAGCAGGGTGAGAGTGGTGCCGCCGGCGTGGGAGACGGCGGCTTCCGTGCGGTGGGCCTCTTCCTTGAGGGGGCCGCCGCCCTGTGCGGGTGCGGCGGCCGGCGCCTGACCACTCTCCACGGCCGGGATCGCTCTCTGCCGCGGTACGGGTACGGGCATCGTGTCGGGTTCCTTCCCTCCCCCCGAGGGCACGGTGGGGCGAGGGACCTCGACCCACCAGACGGGGACCATAGCGGTACTGGCCACCGCAACGGAATGGTGTGAGCCACGTCGCCCTGTCTCAGGCCCCTGGCATATGCCGCGTGCCGTACCGCAGTTGGACAAGAGGGCCGCCCTGCGGGAATGACGAAGGTCACGTGCCGCCCCGGTTTCAAAGGATGTTGGCGTGCACTGGGTCACATGGCGCAGTTCACGAAAGGGACATCACGCTCAAACGGATCGCCCGCGAGGGGGCGCGCACGGGGAGCGTTCAGGCGTCCGGCCGGACCACTCCGAGAATCGGCATCGAGCCGGCGCCGGCGATCGACACCGTCCGTCCCGGGCGCGGGGCTTGGATGATCGCGCCGTCCCCGATGTACAGCGCCACGTGGCTGGCGTCGTCGTAGTAGATGATCAGGTCGCCGGGGCGCATGTCCTTCACGTCGATGTGCCGGAGCTGCTTCCACTGCTCCTCGGAGGTGCGCGGGATCGGCTGCCCGGCGCTCGCCCAGGCCTGCGAGGTCAGTCCGGAGCAGTCGTACGAGTCCGGGCCCTCCGCGCCCCACACGTACGGCTTGCCGATCTGGGCGGTGGCGAACGCGACCGCCTTCTTGCCGGCCGCGGACGCCTTGGTGTGGATCTCGTCGAGTATCCCGGTGTCCAGCCAGGCGGTCTGCGCCTGGTAGGCGGCCTCCCGCTCCAGCTCGGCGAGCCGTTCCTTCTGCTTCTTCTCCAGGGTCGACTCGAGCTTCTCGGCGGCGGCGATGCGCTGCTTGATCTTCTTCTTCGCGGCGGCCTTCGCCTTGCGGCCCGCCTCCAGCTTGTTCCACTGGTCGGCCGCGTCCGCCGCGTACTGCTTCAAGTCCTGCTGGGTCTGGGTCAGTTCCCTGATCAGGCCCTTGGTGGCCCGCTCGCCCTGGAGCACCCGCCCGGCCCCGTCCAGGAACTGTGAGGGGTTGTCGCTCAGCAGCAGCTGGGCGGTGTCCGGCAGTCCGCCGGTGCGGTACTGGGCGGCGGCCGCCCGGCCCGCGCGCGCCTTCAGCCCGTCCAGCTTCCGCTGCCCCTGGACGATCTTCTTCGCCAGCTCGACGATCTCGGCGGACTGCTTCGCCGCGGCCTCCTCGGCCGCGTTGTACGCGTCGGTGGCGACGGCCGCGTCGTGGTAGAGCCTGTCCAGTTTGTCCCGCACGGCCTCAAGATCCTTGTCCGGCGGGAGAGTCACGGAGGTGGAGGCGGAGGCGGAAGGGCTGGGGGACGCCGACGCGCCGGCGGAGGCCGAGGCGCTCGGGGAGGGGGAGGGGCTCGGTGCCGCGAACGCCGTACCGGGTGCCGCCAGTACGGTCACCGCGCAGACCACCGTCACCGCCGTCGCCAGGATTCCGCGTCCAGCCGGCCGGACGGTGTGCTTGTCCGGTCCCATGACCCGACCCCCCAAAACTGATTAACCGTCAGTAACTTACGACACGTGGAGGATCGTGCCACGCCGCGTCGCAAAGTGACAGAGGTAACGGCAGGTGGGTTCCTCCCCGGTTTCCCCCCGGACATGACGATCTCCCCGCCTTTGTGACGTACGACTCACCGAGATCGTTCCCCGGCCCGTCCCCCGGGTCCGGTCAGGCCGCCGGCGCCAACGCCGCCCATGTCACCGTCACTTCCCCCTGCCGCCAGCGCGCCACCGAATCCGTCACCGGCCAGTCGGCCGTCAGATCCCGCACCGCCCGGATCCACCGCTGCCGGGCGCCGTACGACGCGTAGGGCGCGGCCGCCGCCCAGGCGCGGTCGAAGTCCCGCAGGAACGCGTGCACCGGCTCACCCGGCACATTGCGGTGGATGAGCGCCTTCGGCAGCCGTTCGGCCAGGTCCGAGGGGTGCTCCAGGGACCCGAGCCGGGTGGCGAAGGTCACCGTCCGCGGCCCCTCCGCGCCGAGCGCGACCCACACGTGCCGCCGCCCGATCTCGTCACAGGTCCCCTCCACCAGCAGCCCGCCCGGCGCGAGCCGCGCGCACAGCCGCTCCCAGACGGCGGCGACCTCGCTCTCGTCGTACTGCCGCAGCACGTTGGCCGCGCGGATGAGCAACGGCCGCGCGGCGACCGGGATCTCGAATCCGCCGTGCCGGAAGTCGAGCCCCTCCCGCTCGTACGGCTTCGCCGCCGCGACCCGCGCGGGCTCGATCTCCACCCCGACGACCCGCGCACGCGGCGCGACGGTACGGAGCCTGCCGAGGAGTTCGACGGCGGTCCAGGGCGAGGCCCCGTACCCGAGGTCGACGGCGACGGGGTCCTCCGCGCGGCGAAGTTCCGCCCCGTGCGTGGCGGCGATCCAGCGGTCCATACGACGCAGCCGGTTGGGGTTGGTGGTCCCGCGCGTCACCGTTCCCACGGGGCGGGAAGCGCGGGCACTCATGCGTACGAGGGTAAGTGGAAGCGCCCCTTTAGGGGCGCGGGGAACTGCGCGACAAGCCCCCACCCACCCGCACCCGACCGTCGGCCCCAAGGCACCCCACGCATCCCACCCTCGAACGGTTGAGCGATCCAAGGTAATGTGCCGGCAAAATCGCCTACCCCTGGAATGGGAACCAGCCCCTCCGCTGTTTCCACCCTGGAGGACACTCGATGCCCTCCCGACGGCATGCCCGCACAAAGGAGGACCGCCACGTGAGCCAGTACGCCAGCAGGCTCGTGCGCCGCTCCCCGTCGGCTGCCGGCCGGCTCCTGCGGCCCCGCCGCCCCCGCCGCGTCGCGATGCTCTCCGTGCACACCTCACCGCTCCACCAGCCCGGCACCGGCGACGCGGGCGGCATGAACGTCTACATCGTGGAGCTCGCGCAGCGCCTCGCCGCGATCAACATAGAGGTCGAGATCTTCACCCGGGCCACCTCCGGCGGCCTCCCGTGCACCGTCGAACTCGCTCCCGGCGTCCTCGTCCGGCACATCGACGCGGGACCGTACGAGGGCCTCGCCAAGGAGGAACTCCCGGCCCAGCTGTGCGCCTTCACGCACGGCGTGATGCAGGCGTGGGCCGGCCACCGCCCCGGCCACTACGACCTCGTCCACTCGCACTACTGGCTCTCCGGCCACGTCGGCTGGCTCGCCGCCCAGCGCTGGGGCGTCCCCCTCGTGCACGCCATGCACACCATGGCCAAGGTCAAGAACGCCAACCTGGCCGACGGCGACACCCCCGAGCCCGCCGCCCGGGTGATCGGCGAGACCCAGATCGTCTCGGCGGCCGACCGGCTCATCGCGAACACCTCCGAAGAGGCCGACGAGCTGGTACGGCACTACGCGGCCGACCCCGCGAAGGTCGCCGTCGTCCACCCCGGCGTGAACCTCGACCGCTTCCGCCCGGCCGACGGCCGCGCGGCGGCCCGGGCCCGCCTAGACCTCCCGCAGGACGCCCTGATCCCGCTCTTCGCGGGCCGTATCCAGCCCCTGAAGGCCCCCGACGTACTGCTCCGGGCCGTCGCCGTCCTCCTCGACGAGCGCCCCGAACTGCGCTCCCGGATCGTCGTACCGATCGTCGGCGGCCCCAGCGGCAGCGGCCTCGCCAAGCCGGAGGGCCTGCAGAAACTGGCCGCGCGGCTCGGCATCGCGGACGTCGTGCGGTTCCGTCCGCCCGTGGGCCAGGAACAGCTCGCGGACTGGTTCCGTGCCGCCTCGGTCCTCGTCATGCCCTCCTACAGCGAGTCCTTCGGCCTGGTGGCGATAGAGGCGCAGGCGGCGGGGACGCCGGTCCTCGCGGCCTCCGTCGGCGGGCTGCCGGTGGCCGTGCGGGACGGTGAGACCGGCTTCCTGGTGGGCGGCCACGATCCCGCCGACTACGCGCGCGTGCTGCGCCGTTTCGCCGACGACGCGACCCTGGCGGACCGTTTCGGCAGTGCCGCCGCCCGGCACGCCCAGTGCTTCGGCTGGGACACGGCCGCCGCCGCCACCGCAGACGTCTACCTGGCCGCGACCCAGTCCCACCGCCGTCGCGTACGCTCGCTCCATGGGTGAAGCTCCACAGGAACGGCAGGCCGCGCAGGTCATCGAGGGTGTCCTGAAGGACGCCGAACTGGAGTGGGAGAGCCCCGAGCCCGGCAACTTCGTCGTGCAGCTCCCCGGCACCCGCAAGCTGAAGACGACCGTCTCGCTCCTGGTCGGCCGGCACTCGCTCTCCCTCAACGCCTTCGTCATCCGGCACCCCGACGAGAACGAACCGGCCGTCCACCGCTGGCTCCTGGAGCGCAACCTCAAGCTGTACGGGGTGAGTTACGCCGTCGACCGCCTCGGTGACGTCTATGTCACCGCCAGGCTCCCGCTCGCCTCCGTCACCCCCGACGATCTCGACCGCCTGCTCGGCCAGGTCCTGGAGGCGGCGGACGGTGCCTTCAACACCCTCCTGGAGCTGGGCTTCGCCTCCGCGATCCGCAAGGAGTACGCGTGGCGGGTGGCCCGGGGTGAGTCGACACGGAATCTGGATGCGTTCACCCATCTGATCGAACGCTCTGCTGACTGACCTCTGCACGACTCTTTCGAAGTACTTCGCCGCCGTGGCATGCTCACGCTCGACGCAGATCTGAACGTCGTTCACATCCATGACTCACTCGCATGGAAGGACGTACGGAATGAGTACCGCTCACCACGGCATGACCAGACGGACCCTGCTCGCCGGCGCCACGGCGGTGGCCGCGACCGCAGTGGCGGGCGGTGGCACGGCCCACGCCTCCGACATCCAAGTCCCCTCCTTGTGGCGGGAGTTCACCCGCACCCCGTTCACCCACCCGCAGATCCCGTACGTCGGCCGGGCCGGGGCCGCCCGGATCCGCCGCCTCCCCGTGGTGGCCGACGTCCGCGCGTACGGCGCGGTGGCCGACGGCGTCACCGACTGCGCCCCCGCGATCAACCGTGCCATCGCCGCTGCCGCCAGGGCCGGCGGTGGCACGGTCACCATCCCGCCCGGCACCTTCCGGATCGACGGCCTGATCCTGATCGGCTACGACAACGTGGTGCTGCGCGGCGCCGGCAGCGGCCGTACGACCCTGTACGCGACGAAGAACCTCACCGAGCTGATCGGCCCGTACGGCTCCCGCTACGGCGGCACCAAGTCGGCGTGGTCCTGGGCGGGCGGCCTCATCTGGCTGGCGCCGAAGGCCCGTTGGGACTCGCTGACGGCCGCGATCAGGGCGCAGGCCTGGCCGTTCGAGGGCTGGACCGGCAACAAGCGCGACGAATGGGAGGAGTTGACCCCTCTCGCGCCCGCCCGCCAGGGCGACCGTACGGTCACCGTCACCGACCCCGCCCGTCTGCGCCCCGGCCGCCTGGTCCTGCTCCGCGTCGCCGACGACCCCGCCCACACCCTCCTCCAGCACATGTCCGGCGGGGGCCCCGGCCCGGCGTCGTACTACTGGGAGGACAAGACCAAGCTGCTGTCGTACGTCCCCTACGAATGGCCCGTCCGGATCGTGGCCGTGCGCGGTCGCCGGGTGACGCTGGAACGGCCGCTCCCGGTCGACCTGCGCCCCGAGTGGAACCCCCTGCTCACCACCCACGTCCGTGAACTCACCGGATCCGGCGTCGAGGGCCTCACCCTGGACATCATGGAGACCCCGCAGTCCCCGCACCTCCTCGACAAGGGCTACAACGGGGTCGTCCTGCAATGCGCGTACGACTGCTGGGTGGACGACGTCACGGTCCGCAACGTCGACAACGGCTTCGGCCTGGTCGCCGCCTCCGCCTGCACCCTGCGCCGCACCCGGGTCGGCGGCCGGGGCGAACACCACCCGTACTTCTGCCGCGAGGGCTCGCACGACAACCTGATCGAGGACTTCACGATCGAGGAACGCACCGTCCCGGCGCCGTCGGACACCCAGCTGCACGGCATCAACGTGGAGGGGCTGTCGTCGTACAACGTGTGGTCGCGCGGCGACATGCGGATGGGCACCTTCGACTCGCACCGCGGCCTGCCCTTCGCGAACGTCCGCACCGACATCACGGTGGACAACAACGGCCGGCACGGCGGCGACGCGAACGCCGGGCCGCTGTTCGGGGCCCGGTTCACCCACTGGAACGTCCGGGTCACCAACGGCCGCGCGGGCCTCATGAGGCTGGACGGCCTCGCCCCGTACTCCGCGACCGTCGGCCTCAACACGGTCACCGACTTCGACCAGATCGACGTACCCGACTTCACCGGCGACCTGCACTCCCGCCTGGAGCTGTACGGCACCTGGGACGCGGTACGGCCCCGGAACCTGCACGCGGCGCAGCGCCAACTCCGTTCTTGTTAGCCTGCCGTAGCCCCGGGGACCACCCGGGGTTCACCTTCTCTCCTCGTTCTCGAAGAGGTGTGCATGCGCGCAGGCAGGTCATCAGGCTCGGCGGTGGTGCTCGTGGGGGCGCTGGCCCTGGGGGCGTTCGCGGTGCCGTCCGCGGCGGCGGCCGACACCGGGATCACGGTGACCAAGATGGTCGTGAACAACGGCAAACCCGTCGTGGTCGGCACCAGCGCGACGGTGAAGCCCGGCTTCACCTTCCGGATGACCTGGCCGTCCGGCGTCAAGCTCGCCGACGCACAGGTGCTCCCGTTCCTCTACCACGACACCACGGCCGCCAAGGGCGCCGCGCACGGCGGGATCTACTTCGACAGCGTGAGCTGCGGCGACAACGGCTCCCAGCCCGCCGACTGCGGAGGCCGGTTGTACATCGAGCCGCGCTCGACCCTGGATTCCGACAACGACGCGACGACCTGGAAGATCGCGGCAGGCGCGAAGATCTGGTCGGGCAGCGGGCTGAAGAGCCAGGAGATCCTGACCGGCCTCGGCACCGTCCAGGTCCAGCGGGCCGCCAAGGTCACCGCCAACGCCACCCCCGAGCCGGTGGCCAAGGGCGGGACGCTCACCGTGAAGGGCGCGATCACGCGCGCGGACTGGGTGAAGCACGAGTACGTCGGCTTCGGCGGCAAGGCGGCCAAGCTGCAGTTCCGCAAGAAGGGCAGCGGCACGTACACCACGCTGAAGACCGTGCGGGCGGACTCCGCCGGTGCCCTGCGGACCACGGTCAAGGCGTCCGCCGACGGCTACTACCGCTGGACCTTCGGCGCCACCTCCACCACGGGCGGCGCGACCTCCGCCGGCGACTTCGTCGACGTCACGTGAGGTACCGCGTGCTGCTCACGCGATAGCGCCCCGGGGTCACCCCCACCAGCTTCGTGAAGTGCCGGGTGAGGTGCGCCTGGTCGTAGAAGCCGGTGGCGGCGGCCGTCTCGCCGGGCGGTAGGCCGTCGAGCAGCAGCCGGCGGGCCCGGCCGACCCGGCGGGACATCAGGTACTGGTGCGGGGCGATGCCGTACGCGCCGCTGAACGCCCGTACCAGATGGGCGGGGTGCGCGTGCAGCAGCCGGGCGGCCTCCTCCAGGGTGAGCCCGTCGGCGACGCGCTCGTCGAGCAGCTCGCGGAGGGAGCGGGCGAGGGCCGGGCCGGCCGGCCGCTCGGCCACCAGCCGGGGGCGGAGCAGGCCCCGCAGCCGCTCGCCGATCAGGGCGAGCCGGCTCTCGGCCGCCAGCTCCTCGCCGGGGTGGGCGAGGGCGGAGTGCAGCTGCCCGACCCTGCGCCGCAGCAACGGGTCCCGCAGGTCGGGGCCGTCCACGGCGGCGCCGATGAGCTCGTCCCCGAGCAGCGTCCCGTCCAGATAGACCACCCGCTTGCGGAAGCCGTCCGCCGTGGCCGGGGAGCCGTTGTGCGGGACGTGCGGGGGCAGCAGGGACACGGTGTCGTCCGGAGTGCCGTGCTCGTGCCGGTCGAGGTCGTACCGTACGGCGCCGTCGTCCACGATGAGCAGCGTCCAGGCGTCATGGACGTGCATCGGATAGGCGTACTCGGTGAAGTGCGCGTGGAAGACCTCGGTGACGCCCGGGACACGCGGACGCCAGGCGGTGACTTCCTGTACTTGCCGTACTTCCCGTACTTCCTGGGTGATGGGCTGCCGGGCGGCCATGCAAAGAACGTACAAGACGGCGTCGTACGACGCCCGGCAGTCTCGTCCCATGAGCACTGAACCCCTCCGTTTCGACACGAAGATCGCCGTCCTGCTGCGCGCGGACCTGGAGCCCTGGCAGCGCCTGAACGTGACCGCGTTCCTGGTCAGCGGCCTCGGCGCCACGATCCCCGAGGTGGTCGGCGAGCCGTACGAGGACGCGGACGGGGTGGCGTACCTGCCGATGTTCCGGCAGCCGGTGCTGGTCTTCGAGGGCACGAAGGAGACGCTGAAGGCGGCCCACGACCGGGCCCTGAGCTGTGCCCTGCCCCGCGCCCTCTTCACCGCGGACCTGTTCTCGACCGGAAACGACCACGACAACCGCGCGGCGGTGCGGGTCGTGCCCACGGCGGAGCTGGACGTGGTGGGCCTGTCGGTCTACGGGCCGCGGAACGCGGTGGACAAGGTGCTCAAGGGCGCCCGGATGCATCCATGAGACCCGCGCGACCGGCACGACCGGCGCGGCCTGTGACACTCCGGCGTCGGCTGAGCCGACCGAAGGAATCACATGGCGTGACCGGGTGATCAGGTCATTTAATCTGACCGACCTCTTCTTGAATGTCGCATCTCAGAGTCATGCGATACATCAGACTCTCCAGCATGGCCGCGGCCGCGGCAGCGATTCTCACGTCCGTGTCGGCGGGCCCGGCGGTCGCCGGCGACGACGCGTCGACACCGGTCTCCTGTAGCACGGCCGCTCTGACGGCCGCCATCGTCGGCGCGGATCCGAGGGAGACCCTGTCCCTCGCCCGCAACTGCACCTACCACCTGACCACCCCCTTCAGTACCGGTGAGGGCCTGCCGCCCATTTCCCAGGAGCTGACAATCCGCGGCAACGGCGCGACGATCGTCCGCGACGGGAGCGCGACGCCCGCGTTCCGGATCTTCCATGTCCTCAGCGGCGGCAACCTCCGCCTACAGGACCTCACCGTCCGCGGTGGCAACGCCACCATCGCCCTCACCGGCACCGGCAACGGCGGAGGCATCCTCGTGGACGGCGGGGGCGCGCTGAAGCTGTCGGGAGTCGACGTGATCGACAACACCGCCAGCGTGAGCGGGGGCGGTGTCGCGGTGGCCACGAGCGGCACGGCGGTCATCCGGCGCAGCTGGGTGGGGTTCAACAACGCGTCCGTCGGCGGCGGGCTGTTCAGCGAGGGCACGCTGGTCGTGGAGGGCTCCGAGTTCGGCCGCAACCACGCGCAGATCCAAGGTGGCGGCATCGACCAGGACGGTGGCACCGCCACCATCCACGCGACCATCATCAGCCGCAACACGGCCACCGTCCGCGGTGGCGGTCTCGCCGACTTCGGCGGAACGACGAACATCAGCGAAAGCAAGATCGCGAACAACACGACCGGCTTCGCGGGCGGCGGGATCGTGAACGAGACCAGCCTGACGCTGGACAAGTCCGAGGTCAGCGGCAACGTCGTCGCGGCTCCGGGCGGCGACGGAGGCGGCATCTACAACTCCACGACGAACGGCGTGCTCAACCTCAAGGGCAGCAAGGTCATCCGCAACAGCGCGAACGGCCGGACCTCCACCACGAACCCGACCCAGGCCGGCGGCATCTTCAACGACTTCGGACTGCTCACGCTCGACCACAGCTACGTCCGCAACAACGCCTCCACGGCAGCGCCCGGAGGCCTCCGCACGAACGTCCCGATCACGCTCACGGACTCCACCATCACCCACAACATCCCCACGAACTGCGTCCCGAACCCGGTTACGATCCCGGGCTGCACGAACTGACCCCAGCGCCACCAGCAGCACCCCAAGCCCCTGCCCTCGCTCCCCCAGAGGGCGGGGGCCGCTGCCGTGACCACCGGCGAGTGCGGTGGCGGACGACCACTTCCCGCGTGCTGGGCGTCGCGCAGAGACGAGAGCACACCCGGCACCGCACCGCACGCTCGGAAACACTGACCACGCACGCTCCGGGGCCGGTCACCCGTACATTGTGGCGGCCTTCGACGCGGCCTGGCGGGGACGGCCGTGCGGGAGTTGGTCAGTTCTCCAGGGCGGTGAGGTCCTGGCGGAGGACCGTGCGGGCCGCCCGGGTCGCGTCTCCGTGCGCCTGCCTGGCAGCCTGGTACTCCTCGGAAGCCACCGTGCATCCGGACGCCAGCGCTTCGCGGACCCGGCGCAGTGAGCGGTACGAAGCGTCTATGGCGTCCGACACTTCGGAGTCCGCCATGAGAATGAGCCGCTCACGCGCTTCGTCGCACCCCGACGTCTGGAAGGCCTGCCGGATCCTGGCCGCCCTCGTCTGCGGGTCGACGTGGTCTTCGTCGGCGGCCAGCCGCATGGCCTCATGCGCCCGGCGGAGAGCGACCAGACAGTCCACGTACATGTCCCGGCGGTCCTGAAGCCTGTTGTCCCGAACGGATCGCCGCCAACGCAACTGCTCGCCGGCGAGCGTCGCCCCGACACCGAGCACCGCTCCGAGGCCCGTCCCGACGAGAGTCACCCACTCCACCCGGCAGATCGTGCCACACAGCGCTCCGCCGCCGCTCCCCCGGTGCCACGGCCCACGCCATGCCCTCAAGTCGTGAGCGGACGGGGCTAGCCTGCGACCCATGAGCCTCTCTGTGGCATCGACGGTGTTAGCGCTGGCCATATCCGTGATATCGCTCGCCACCTCCGCAGCCGTATCCGCGCGGCAGCTTCGACTCGCCGACAACTCAAACGTGTTGCCCGTCGTGGTGGAGCTTTTCCGAGAGACCAGGCAGCCCGAGTTCTCCCGCGCGATCGAGTACATCGGCTCGGACCTGGCCCGGGAACACTCCCCGGAGTCCGGATACCGGAGCCTGCCCGACGAGGCCCTACGGCGCATCCGTCTCGTGGGCCTCTTCTACGACGACGTGGGCAAGCTGGTCGCGCACGGCGTCGTGGACGAGCGGCTGATCATCGGCTCGTACGGGCCCAACATCGTCAACATGTGGGAAGTACTGGCCCCCTACTTCTACCGAGAGCGCGAGCTGACGACCAAGGCGATGGTCTACTTCGAGGACCTCGCCCACCGAGCCCGGACAAGACCACAGGCCCAGGTCCACTCAGAACTGCGCCTCGAAGCCAGCCCACCGCCACCACCCCCAGCACAGTGACAAGCCCCCCACCGACGGACAACCCACGGGCAGGGGGCTTGCGGGCGTCGGACTACTTCTTCTTGCCCTGGGTGTTGTCAGGGATCTTGGTGACCTGTGTTATCGCTGCTCAGGGGCGGTTGGCTCGTGCGCCTGGTGGTTGTCGTTGGTCGTCCTTGGCCACTGTCGAGCGACCTCGGACGGCCCAGAGACGGCCCGGGCTCCACCCTGATCTACCCTCCTCGGATGGACGATTCCCCCTGCTTCTGCCTCCTCTGCGCACCGCCCGCAGATGGCCAGGCCTGGGAAGAGCGAGACGGTCGAATAGCCCAGAGCGTCACCGACTTCGGTTGGCACGTCATGGGCGTTGGTGCTGGCGACGATGCACCCGCCGATTGGGCCTACTCCATCGGGCTGTGGCACACGCTGCGCAGTCCGGAGGTCTGTGTCTTCGGCCTGCGACTGGACGTCGGGATGCCGGTGGTAAATGCGGCTGGAGCTGGGATCCGCGGTGGCCTCCCGCTGGAGCCGGACCAGCGCAGAGACGACGTCCTGAACGGCTACAACGTTGCTGTGCGGCCTGTTCACCCCAGCTGGTATCAGGGTCTCTTCGGCGCCGGCATCGACTTCTACCAAGCCCCTCCGCTGCCCGTCACTCAGTTGTTCTGGCCCGACAAGGCCGGACGCTTCCCTTGGGAAGACGGAGCGGACGACTACTGCCGCACGAGTCAACCGCTGCTCTGGATCCCGAAGTCCGACACCAACGGACCGTGGTCGCAGGTCGCATGAATACCGGTCGCGATGCCCTTGGCACCTAGTGCATCGAGGGCATCACGTTCTGATCCGTAGCTCTGTAGAGGTCGGTCATTGGAGGTCATACGGGTTACGAGGAGGGGCGTGACGGCCGGTGCCGGGTGCTGGCGGTTGGTGGGGTTGCTGTACCTCGTTGCTGTACACAGCAACAGTCCCCGGTGGCTAGGACCTACACCTGGAACCCCTATCGCCCTGTCCTAGCCCGGTGGCGCTTACCCGCGCCTGCGACAGACGATCTAGTACCAGCGGGTGCAGACGATTTCGCGGCGGTTACCTGCCTTGCCGCATGCGCGCATCACATACCCGGCGTCGTTGTGAGCGACCGTGTGTACCTCGTGGCCACCCCTCGGGATCTTGGTCACATCCAACTGCTTCCAGGTTTGTCCCCCGTTGGCAGACCAGTCCACCCAGACCGGGTCGCCAGGCGAGCCGTTGGAGATCCGCCCCCACGCACAGCGGGTACCGCTGTGGTAGCGCAGTTCGATCTTCCGCCACCAGACTTCAGCCGTACCAACGGTCGACGTATAGCGCGGATCCCACAAGCTGGGGTCGCCACCCGCAGGACACGTCCACGGATTGGCTGCGGCGGCCGGTGTGGCGCCTCCGATGGGAACGACGATCGCTGCGCTCACGGCCAATGTCCAGGCCGCGCCGATCACAGCACCTCGCGAAAGACGTATAGGTGGCATAAGTACCTTCCCCCTACCGAATCACCCCGAATTGGATGGAAGTAATCAGCATGACCGCCTGAGGGGCTGCCGTCTCCCATCACGGACTGGCGCATGGGCGTACGGGCAGTGGCTCGGACAGACGTGCGCGCCTCCGCTGTACCTACGTACGGAGACTCGGGCGGCAACGAGGCCTGCCTTTCGAGCGTCGTCGCCGTCGCCTTTGGGACGTGAGTAACACGCTTTCCAATTTCAACTGTGGTGGTGGGGTGACGGGGCGGATTCAGGGGCGTTCACCTGCGTTCATGGGCGGCTGGCCCTCGGCGCAGTGACGGCTCGCGGTCTCGGCTGAACGGCTGTGAACGGGGCTGAATGAGACGGAAACTGAGCAGGAGGGGCACGCGGGCCTGCGGCGCCCCACCTGCCAATTTGCTGGTCTGACAGCTTCGTCCATACGAGGATGCTGCCATGCGCCGCGCAGACGACGAGGAAGAGCCGCTGAAGGTGATCCGCCGCTACGTCACGCCCGACCGGCGGTACCTCAAACTCGGCGGCAGCCTTCTCGGGATGAGCGGACGCGACCGAACCAAGTTCCTCCGGAAGCTGGGCCAGGCCGCTGGAGAGATCACTCCTCGCGAACTGAACACGCTACTCGACCGCGGCTGGCGCGAACGCAAGACGGCAGCCTGGCTCATCGCCGTGGCCGGCAGATCCGAGTTCCGGGATCGTCTCGGCGAACTCCTGCTCGCCAGTGAAGGGCCCTACGCGGGGACGGCGTACTGCGCCGCTCTGGCCACCTTTGGCACCCGAGCTGACGCTGACCTCCTGGTCGCTTACCTCGACTGCTACCTGCGCCGCCCCGACCTCTACTACGACCAGGCATCCGCCCTCGGTGCCCTCCTGCTGCTCGATGCAAAGCTCGGTGCTGACCGCGCGGCCCAGTTCCTCGCGCCTGACGGACTCTGGCAGCAGTGGATCGACGGGCCGCCGAGCAAGGACGGGCTGGTACCCGACAGCTATCTGGAGTTCATCGGCAAGCTCTGCACTTTCGCTGCTGAGGCTGCCAAACACTGTCCCGCCAAGCTGGCATGAGTCCCTAGCCGCTGACGATCATTGCCATCGCCTAGGGCGTGGTGCCGGGTCTGATGCAGGTTGGGGTGAGGTTGACCTGCCTCACCTCTGGGGTTCCAGTTCTGGTGGCTAACTGACAGCCCTTCACGGAAGGCTGGCAGTCATGCCTCGTCCCTATCCTCCGGAGTTCCGGGCTCGCGCCATCGCGCTGGTCCGCGCCGGCAAGCAGGCCAGACAGACAGCGGTGGAGCTCGGCATCCATCCCGTCACGTTGTCGAAGTGGTTGCGGCAGGACGACATCGACAACGGGCGGCGACCGGGAACCCCGTCGAGCGAGTCCGCTGAGTTGCGGGCCGCTCGCCGGCGGATCCGTGAGCTGGAAACCGAGCTGGCGATCGTCCGGCAGACGGCGAAGTTCCTCGGCGAGGACAAGCCCCGCCCAAAAGGCTCTACCCGGTGATCGACCGACTCGTCGGTGCCGGGGCACCGGTCGACAGGTGCTGCCGGATCCTTGGCGTCGCCCGGCAGAACTACTACAAGCACAAGCGCACACCGACCACTCCACGGCAGCTGCGGCGGGACTGGCTGACCGGGCTGATCCGAGAGGTCCACGTCGCTTCCCGCGGCACCTACGGCTACCGCCGCATCCACGCCGAACTCACCCTGGGCATGGGCATCCGGGTCTGCTCCAGGACCGTGTCGGTACTGATGACACAGGCCGGGATCCACGGACTGCCCGGACCGGTGCGCATCAAGCGGCTGCGTGGCATCGTCACCGCCGAGGACCTGGTCAATCGCAAGTTCCATCGGCTGCGTCCCGACGAGCTGTGGGTCACCGACATCACCCAGCACCGCACCAGGGAAGGGTGGGTGTACTGCGCGGCGGTCCTGGACGCGTTCAGCCGCAGGATCGTGGGCTGGTCCATCGACTCACGGCAGGACTCCACCCTCGTGGTCAACGCGCTGGACATGGCCATCCGCAACCGTCGCCCCGAGCCGGGCGGGATCGTTCACGCCGATCACGGCACCCAGTTCACCTCCTGGGTCTTCGGGGAGCGGATCCGCTCCGCCGGCCTCCTGCCGTCGTTCGGCACCGTCGGGGACGGCCTGGACAACGCGATGATGGAGTCGTTCTGGTCCTCGATGCAGATCGAGCTGCTCAACCGCAAACGCTGGAAGACCCGGGTCGAACTGGCCAACGCGATCTTCGAGTTCATCGAGATCTTCTACAACCGCCAGAGACGACACTCGGCACTGGGCTACCGCACCCCCATCGAGTACGAACTACTCTCCGAGAACGACACCACCCCAGCTGCCGGTTAGCCACCGAGCCTGGAGCCCAAACGGTGGGGCAGGTCAAGATGTCACCCGATCGTGCGGCAGACCCGCGTCGCCGTCGACGCCATCGACTTCGGTTCGGACACGCTTCACGTGGTCCAGCAGCTCAAGCTGAGTCGGAGCAAGGCGGTGTTCGCTCCGCCGAAGGGCGGAAAGCTGCGGGATGTGCCGCTCCCCGGGCCGGTGGCCGATGCGCTGCGCGAGCACATGAAGCGGTTCCCGCCGGTCGAGATCACCTTGCCGTGGAAGGTGGCCGACGGGCCTCCGGTGACCAAGCGGCTGATCTTCACCGGGCCGCGGGGCGGGCACGTCTGGCGTACATCGCTCAATGAGGAGGTGTGGAAGCGGGCTCCGGCCTCGGCCGGTGTCATCCCCGAGCGAGAGCCAGGCGGGGCGTACACAGAGTCGCGCGAGAACGGCATGCATGCGTTGCGGCACTTCTACGCGTCGCTGCTGCTGGACGCCGGGGAGAACATCAAAGCTCTGGCCGAGTACCTCGGCCACTCGGATCCAGGTCTGACGCTGCGCGTCTACGCGCACCTCATGCCGTCCAGTCAGGAGCGCACCCGTAAGGCAGTGACTGCCCTCTTCGATCGGCGGGGATGACCACACCGCAACGATCAGAGATACTCCTGTTCCCGGTAGTCACTGGCGAACAGTTCGGGGTGGATGTTCAAGTAGAGACGAGAGATCTAGAGCACGAGTAGGCTCACAAAGTTGATTGAATTAGCAGTGCGTGAGAGATTACAGATAGCTCTAGTTAGCTCTACTTAGCTCTAGATCGCTTCTCAGAAGCTATACAGAGTGCAGAACGACTGAGGACCCGGATCCGGCGGCAACCAGATCCAGGCCCTCGTGCAGTCAGCGAGCCCGGTCGCGTGAGAGCAGACCGGGCTCGCTGTGCGTACAGCGCCCGATCCCGACCGTACTCGCGCGTGACTCGCTCATCGAGCGAACTGCATCACGCCAGTAGCGATGGCCACGAGTAGGCCGACCCCCGCAAGCGAGACCTGCCACTTCTCGGCACCGGACCACTTGCGAGGCCTGTCCTTCTCAAGACTCACCTCTACCACCTCCCTCCTCCTCCAACCGACCCGCTTCTCGGGCCGGAGTCTGGAACTCGCGTGCCGCCACATCGAGTTCGAGGGAGGTTTAGGTGAGGTGGCATCAGCATACCGGTCACGTAGCCCACCACTGAGGCTCATGGGGAGGCTTGACAGCGGCCCCGGATTCCTTGCACGGCCCAGCGACGGCCCAGGTGCAACAAATAACCCCCTGCGCGCGGGAAAACCGCAGGCAGGGGGCTTTTCTGGCTCGCGTTACTTCTTCTTGCCCTGGTTCTTGACCGCCTCGATGGCTGCGGCGGCTGCGTCTGGGTCGAGGTAGCGGCCGCCGGGGGTGACGGGGTTGAAGTCGGCGTCGAGCTCGTAGTAGAGGGGGATGCCGGTGGGGATGTTGAGGCTCGCGATGTCGGCGTCGGAGATGCCGTCGAGGTGCTTGACGAGGGCGCGGAGGCTGTTGCCGTGGGCGGCGACGAGGACCGTGCGGCCGGTGAGGAGGTCGGGGACGATGCCGTCGTACCAGTAGGGGAGCATGCGGACGACGACGTCCTTGAGGCACTCCGTGCGGGGGCGCAGCTCCGGGGGGATGGTCGCGTAGCGGGCGTCGGCGGCCTGGGAGAACTCGGAGTCGTCCGGCAGCGGCGGGGGCGGGGTGTCGTACGAGCGGCGCCAGAGCATGAACTGCTCCTCGCCGAACTCGGCCAGCGTCGCCGCCTTGTCCTTGCCCTGGAGCGCGCCGTAGTGGCGCTCGTTCAGGCGCCAGCTGCGGTGGACCGGGATCCAGTGGCGGTCGGCGGCTTCGAGGGCGAGCTGCGCCGTGCGGATCGCGCGCTTCTGGAGGGACGTGTGGACCACGTCGGGGAGCAGGTCGGCGTCCTTCAGGAGCTCACCGCCGCGGACTGCCTCCTTCTCGCCCTTCTCGTTGAGGTTGACGTCCACCCAGCCGGTGAACAGGTTCTTCGCGTTCCATTCGCTCTCGCCGTGGCGGAGGAGGATCAGCTTGTACGGTGCGTCGGCCATGGGTCAGAGCGTAATCCACGTATTCGGGGCGGAGTGCGGGCGCCTGCGGGCCGTCCCAGGGGGCGGACAGTTGACTGCATTTGTTAATTGAGTGGCTCAGGCGAGCGTCGTAGAAGTAACTTCCGTAGCGGCCCTTTGCCTCTTACGTCTTGTGCTGTCCTGCCTCGTCCCGCCCTGGGGGAACCATGTCGTCCGTCGCCCTTCGGCGCGCCGTCCGGGAGACCGTCTCCGGTCTGCCCCGGGAGTTCTGGTGGCTGTGGACCAGCACCCTCGTCAACCGGCTGGGCGCCTTCGTCGCCACGTACATGGCCCTGTACCTGACGCTGGACCGGGGGTACAGCGCCTCGTACGCCGGGCTGGTCGCCTCCCTGCACGGACTGGGCGGGGTGGTGTCGTCCCTGGGCGGCGGGGTGATGGCGGACCGGCTCGGGCGGCGGCCGACGCTGCTGATCGCCCAGGGCTCCACCGCCGGGGCCGTCGCACTGCTCGGGTTCGTGCGTGATCCCGTCGCCATCGCCGCGGTCGCCTTCCTCGTCGGCATGGCCTCCAGCGCCTCCCGGCCGGCCGTGCAGGCGATGATGGCCGACATCGTGAAGCCCCGGGACCGGGTGCGGGCGTTCTCGCTCAACTACTGGGCCATAAACCTCGGCTTCGCCGTCTCCTCCATGGGCGCCGGGTTCATCGCCGAGGTCAGCTACCGTGCCGGGTTCCTCATCGAGGCCGCGATGACCGCCGTCTGCGCGGTACTCGTCTACGTCAAGCTGCCCGAGTCGCGGCCGGAGCGCACCGCCAAGGAAGCCGCGAGGGAGAGCGAGGTCAGCCTCGGGACCGTGCTGCGCGACGGGCGGTACATGGCCGTCGTCGGGCTGTCCTTCCTGGTCGCCCTGATCTTCCAGCAGGGGTCGGTCGGGCTGCCGGTGGCGATGGGGGAGGCCGGGTTCTCGCCCGCCGCCTACGGCATGGCCATCGCGGTCAACGGGGTGCTGATCGTCGTCCTGCAGATTCCCGTCACCCGGGTCATCGAGCACCGGGATCCGCGGTCCCTGCTCGTCGTCTCGTCCCTTCTCGCGGGGTACGGGTTCGGGCTCACCGCGTTCGCCGGGTCGGTCGGGGTGTTCGCGCTCACCGTGTGCGTGTGGACCCTCGCCGAGATCGTCAACGCGCCGACCCAGACCGGGCTGGTGGTGCGGCTCTCGCCCGTCCACGGGCGCGGGCGCTACCAGGGGATGTACACGCTCTCCTGGTCCGCCGCCGCGCTCGTCGCGCCGCTGATGTCGGGTGTCGTCATCGACCGGTTCGGCGCGCGGTGGCTGTGGGGGGTCTGCGCGGTGCTGGGCACGGGAGCGGCGCTCGGGTACGGCGTGCTCATGCGGGGGCCGCGCGCGGACGGACGGGCTCCGGTCCCGCAGCCGACGGGGGTCGCGGAGGCCGACATACGCGCGTGACGACGCGTGTGACGACGCGTGTGATGGCGCGCCTGACGACGCGCCTGACGACGTGCCTTGCCGAGCGAAGGACCTGGATGCCGGAGGCGGGTGCTGGCTTCCCCGGTCCGAGAGCGGGGACCGCAAGAGGGGAAGAGGGGCGGGGACCGGTGGGGGCTTCGGGGTGGGAGTACCGCGTGCCGTACCAGGAGGACCTGGACGCCGCGCTGCAGCAGCTGAGGTGTGAGGTCTTCGAAGCCGGCGACCACTACTGGGTCAACGGTGGCGACTGGCGCCCGGAGGAGGAGCGGGAACCACGGCCGCGGTCCTGGACATCTTCCACGTCCTGGGACCCGACGACACCCCGGACTGCAACACCGTCGAGCCCGTGACGGCCGCGGAGTCGCAGGAGCTGCTGGGGGTCGACAGGCTGACCCGCGCACACGTCAAGGACTTCGACGTCTTCCCCCGGTCACGCCGGATCGGACGGTGCGCGGTGCTGCACGACGACGCCGGCAACCCCCGGGAGATCTGCTTCTGGGGCCACCCGGGCGACTGAACCCCGGCCCAAGACACCGGCCGCGGACACCGGCCGCGGACTACGAGTAGAAGCCGTCCCAGTACTCGGCATGACCGCATGTGAAGTCACCCGGCCGTTCCTCCCGCAGCACCGTGTACCTCGCGACGAAGACGTCGAGCCCCTCATGGAGCGAGCAGCCCAGGTGGGCACGGATGGCCATGATCCCGCGGAGGATCCGGTTGCCGACGATGTGCTCGTCGGCGATGTCGAGCGTGGCGCCCTCGGTCATGCCGACGATCGAATCCGATCGACGGCGCCGACGGCAACAGGGTTTGCCGGGAGGCGGACGGATGGTGTCGGCCCGGGCCGGGGTTTGCCGGATCGGCAAATGCGCTCGGACGGTGGGTGGGGTTCTTCGGATGATCGGTGGTGGGCCGATCGGCGCGAGACGGAGGAGGGCGTATGTGGGTGCGGCGGGGTGCGGAGGGGACGCATCGGGTTGTCGTCGGGGAGGGGCGGCGGGTTCATCTGGTGGAGCAGGGGGCCGGGCCCCTCGTGTTGTTGGTGCACGGGTTTCCCGAGTGCTGGTACTCGTGGCGGTATCAGCTGCCGGCGCTCGCTGCGGCGGGGTATCGCGCGGTGGCGGTGGATGTGCGGGGGTACGGGCGTTCGTTCAGGCCCGCCGGGACCGACGCGTACCGGATGGTCGAGCTGGTCGAGGACAACGCGTTCGTGGTGCGGGCGCTGGGCGCGGAGTCGGCCGTGGTCGTCGGGCACGACTGGGGTGCGGCGATCGCCGCGAACTCCGCGCTGCTCAGGCCGGAGGTGTTCCGGGCGGTGGGGCTGCTGAGCGTGCCGTACACCCCGCGGGGCGGTCCTCGGCCCAGTGAGGTGTTCGCCGGGATGAGGGGTGCCGGCCGTGGTGAGGGCGGGGCGGAGGAGTTCTACGTGCCGTACTTCCAGGAGCCCGGGCGCGCGGAGGGGGAGATCGAGCCCGATGTGCGGGGGTGGCTCGCGGGGTTCTACGCGGCTCTGTCCGGTGACACCATGCTCGGGCCGGGGGCGCCCGACCCGCACTTCGTCGGTGCGGGGGCGACGATGCGGGAGCGGTTCCCCGTCGGGCGGCTGCCCGCCTGGCTCGCCGAGGATGATCTCGACGTCTACGCCGGGGAGTTCGAGCGCACCGGACTGACCGGCGCGCTCAACCGGTACCGGAACATGGACCGGGACTGGGAGGACCTCGCCGCCTACGACGGTGCCCCGATCACCCAGCCGTCCCTGTTCGCCGGCGGCAGCCTCGACGCCTCGACGACCTGGCTGGCCGACGCCGTCGAGGCGTACCCCGTCACCCTTCCCGGCCTGGTCTCCTCCCACCTCCTGGACGGCTGCGGGCACTGGATCCAGCAGGAGCGGCCGGACGACGTCAACCGGCTCCTGCTCGACTGGCTCGCGCGGCTTCACCAGATCGACAGCGGCACCTGATGGATCTCGTCGGCCGGGTGGCCCGCGCGTTCGT
Organism: Streptomyces sp. NPDC090088; assembly: GCF_044747345.1. NCBI lineage: Bacteria > Bacillati > Actinomycetota > Actinomycetes > Kitasatosporales > Streptomycetaceae > Streptomyces > Streptomyces sp. NPDC090088. The sequence continues at coordinate 113,430 of NZ_JBIVDZ010000006.1, forward strand.
GGACGCGCTTGACCGCCTCGGCCGAGGGCGCCTCGGAGAGGCAGTAGACCTTGCCGGAGGCGGGGTCGGCCCAGGCCCGTTCGAAGTGCACGCCCTCCTCCTTCTCGACGGCGAGGTCGGCCTCGTGGGCCTCCTTCAGCATGTCGGCGGTGATGCCCTTCATCCCGTTGTGGACGTCCATGTACTGGGGCATGGCAGTCACATCTCCTTCGCCTTGGCCGTCTCCCTTGCGTTCCCCTCCCTTTCCTCCGTTCTCCTCCATGCTGCGCCCGCGCTCGCGGCCCGGCATGCGAAAGGGCCCCGGACCGGAGTCCGGGGCCCTTCGCCGTGCTGGAAGAGCTCAGCCGCACTGGCAGGGGCTGCCCGACTGGCAGCCGCAGCCGCAGCCCGAGCCGCACCCGCAGGCGCCGATGACCAGCAGGTTCTTGATCTCGGCGGGCTGGTCGGTCTCGTGCTGCTGCGTGGGGTCGGGCGTGGTGCTGGGGGATTCGGCCATGGATCCCTCCTAGAGGTCCCTAGGTGCCCTGGATGCAGGGCGTGGTGCCTTTGCCCATTCCATGCCCGTTTCACTGGGCGCATCAACAGCGCACGGCGGCGCATGGTGGTGTCCCGCGCCCGCCCCGCACCCCGCGAGCCCCGCCCGCCGGGCGGTTACGCCCCCTCGACGCCCGTCACCGGCTGGATGTCGGGCTGCAGCTCGTCCGCGTGCTCGCCGGTGACCAGGAAGACGACGCGCTTGGCGACGGCGACCGCGTGGTCGGCGTAGCGCTCGTAGTAGCGGCCGAGCAGCGTCACGTCGACGGCCGTCTCGATGCCGTGCTGCCAGCGGTCGTCCAGCAGGTGCTGGAAGAGCGTGCGGTGCAGCAGGTCCATCTCGTCGTCGTCCTGCTCCAGCTGGAGCGCCAGGTCGACGTCCTTGGTGACGATGACCTCGGCGGCCTTCGCCATCAGGCGCTGCGCGAGCTGGCCCATCTCCAGGATGGTGGCTTCCAGGTCGCGCGGGATCACGCGCTCCGGGAAGCGCAGCCGGGCCTGCTTGGCCACGTGCTGGGCGAGGTCGCCGGAGCGCTCCAGGTCGGCGGACATCCGGAGCGAGGTGACGACGATCCGCAGGTCCGTCGCCACCGGCTGCTGGCGGGCGAGCAGGGCTATCGCGCGCGCCTCCAGGTCGTGGTGGAGCTCGTCCACCTTCTGGTCGGCCTCGATGACGCTCTCGGCCAGCTTCAGGTCGCCGTCGAGGATCGCCGTCGTGGCGCGTCCGATCGCCGATCCGACCAGACGGGCCATGTCGACCAGGCTGTCGCCGATCGAGTCGAGTTCCTCGTGGTACGCGTCCCGCATCAGGGTTCCCTCTCGTGCGTGTGTTCCAGGGGTTCCGGGGGCCGGGGCCCGTGGCCGAAACCAGCTGCGAACCCCACGCTCCCATGTTCCGGTCCCAGTCCGTCCGTTTCTGCCACCCCAAATGAACCAATACTGGCTCCAAGGTGAACTCTGGGCGACGAGTGTTCGAGCTGACACCTTCCGGACTGTGGGGATGTCGTACCCCCTGCTTAACCTGTTTGCATGGACGTGAACGCGGCGGTCGCCGCAGCGGCAGCGATCGCCGGGGTGCTTACCGGTGTCATCGCCATGCTGGCGTTCCGCTGGAGCGAACGCGACCAGAAGCGACCGACCAGGACTTCTCTGCACACCGACCCCGTACTGCCCCCGGGCGTGGACACCGTACTGAGCGTGCTGCGCTCCTCCGCGGTCGTCCTCGACGAGGCCGACACGGTTGTCAAGGCGAGCTCGGCGGCGTACGCCCTCGGACTCGTGCGCGGCGGCAAACTCGCCATCGAGCCGATGCTCGGGATGGCCCGGGACACCCGGCGCGACGGCGAGATACGTCAGGTCGAGCTGGATCTGCCCCGGCGCGGCACCGGACGCGGAGAGGCGCTCGCCGTCTCCGCGCGGGTGGCGCCGCTCGGCTCCCGGCTCGTGCTGCTGCTCGTCGAGGACCTCACCGAGGCCCGCCGTATCGAGGCGGTGCGGCGGGACTTCGTGGCGAATGTCAGCCATGAGCTGAAGACCCCGGTCGGCGCGCTCTCCCTGCTCTCCGAGGCCGTCATGGACGCCTCGGACGATCCGGAGGCCGTGCAGCGCTTCGCCGGTCGCATGCAGATCGAGGCCACGCGCCTGACCAACCTGGTCCAGGAGCTCATCGACCTGTCGAGAGTGCAGAACGACGACCCGCTGGAGGACGCCGAGCCGGTCCGGGTCGACGAACTGGTCGCCGAGGCGATCGACCGGTGCCGGCACCAGGCCGGCACCAAGCAGATCACCATGGCCGCCGGCGGCACCGCCGACCTGCACGTCTGGGGCAACCGCGGCCAGCTCGCCGCCGCCCTCGGCAACCTGGTCGAGAACGCCGTGAACTACTCCCCGGCCCGCACCCGGGTCGGGATAGCCGCCCGCCGGGTCGGCGCGCCCGGCGGAGACATGATCGAACTCGCCGTGACCGACCAGGGCATCGGCATCACCGACAAGGACAAGGAGCGCATCTTCGAGCGCTTCTACCGCGTCGACCCGGCCCGCTCGCGGGCCACCGGTGGCACCGGTCTCGGCCTCGCCATCGTCAAGCACGTGGCCGCCTCGCACGGCGGGGAGGTCACGGTGTGGAGCGCCGAGAACCAGGGCTCCACGTTCACCCTCAGGCTGCCGGAGGCGGGCGCGGTACGCGACCGCGCGTCGCAGCACCCCGACCCCGACCTCGACGACGAGGCCGGTACCACCGAGTCATCCCCGTACGAACCGCTTCCCGCCCCGGAGGTCCTTCCGTGACCCGAGTGCTTGTCGTCGAGGACGAGGAGTCCTTCTCCGACGCCCTGTCGTACATGCTCCGCAAGGAGGGCTTCGAGGTCGCTGTGGCGGCCACGGGCCCCGACGGACTCGACGAGTTCGAGCGCAACGGCGCCGACCTCGTCCTCCTCGACCTGATGCTGCCGGGGCTGCCCGGCACCGAGGTCTGCCGCCAGCTGCGCGGCCGCTCCAACGTCCCCGTCATCATGGTGACGGCCAAGGACAGCGAGATCGACAAGGTCGTCGGGCTCGAAATAGGAGCCGACGACTACGTCACCAAGCCCTTCTCCTCCCGCGAGCTGGTCGCCCGTATCCGGGCCGTCCTGCGCCGCCGCGGCGAGCCGGAGGAGGTCACCCCGGCCGCCCTGGAGGCCGGCCCGGTCCGCATGGACGTCGACCGCCACGTCGTGACGGTCTCCGGTTCGAAGGTCGACCTCCCGCTCAAGGAGTTCGACCTGCTGGAGATGCTCCTGCGCAACGCGGGCCGCGTCCTGACCCGCATGCAGCTCATCGACCGGGTCTGGGGCGCCGACTACGTCGGCGACACCAAGACCCTCGACGTCCACGTCAAGCGCCTCCGCGCCAAGATCGAGCCGGACCCGGGCGCGCCGCGGTACCTGGTGACGGTGCGGGGTCTGGGCTACAAGTTCGAGCCGTAAGCCGCTGACCTGCCATTACGGCGACCGTACGACGAAGGGCGGCCCCCACGGGGGTACCGCCCTTCTCGTGTGTCTGTGAGCCGTACGGCCGTTTGCTCCTGTGAGCCGTACGGCCGTTTGCTCAGCCCGCGTTCGCCGACTCCGAGGCGGAGTCGCTGGGCGTGGCCGAGGCGGACTCCTTGTCCTTCTTGCCGGCCTTGGCGCTCTCGCTGGCCGTGGCGCCGGCGAGCGGGGTGGCCGAGAGGGACGGCGACGGCACCGCGCTCGGGCCCCAGCCGGTGAAGAAGCTCTCGGCCGGCACCACGAACGCGCGCAGGCTCACGTCGCCCGTCTTGCTGAAGGTGAACGTGATCTTCTGGGCGTTGCCGTCCTGGATCGCCTCACGGCTGCTGGGCAGTACGGCGGACGCGTTGTCCTTGCCGCCGAGGATCAGCCGGCCGCCGGCCTGGATGGTCAGCGGCTGCGTCTTGGTGGCGTGCAGCTCGGCGGTCTTGTTGGTGCCGGCGACGACGATCGACTGGAGCGTCTCCGGCTCGGTGCCGGTGTTGAAGATGGTCGCGGAGACCACGGCCGGGCCGGTCGACGTGAGGTCGGGCTGGGTGATCACGGTCGCGTTCTGGACCTTGATGGTGCCGACGCTCGTGGCCGCGTTGTCCGGCTTGATCTCCAGCGTCTGGGAGTTGTTGCCGGCACCGCAGGCGGCGAGGGAGGCGACGGAGAAGGCGAGGGCGGAGGCGGCGAGGGCGCCGCGTCGAAGGCTGCTGCTCACGGCGGCGGCAACTCCTTGAACGCACGGGCGGCTCCGCTTATAAAGCCGCCCTAAGTGTCTGTCAGCGGCCTTAGGTTACCGAGCCGTTCCCGCAGGGCCGCACCCGACCCTCCCCAAGCCCCTCGCTTCCCTCGGGCAGGGGGTACCCCGAGGGGCCACAAGTGACTCGTCGGTCACTTTGCGGGGCGCTCGTCAGGCATTCACATAACTCGTTCGCAAGACCGCGCGCAAAATTTCCGTGAAGGAATGCGCGACCGCCGGGGAAATGGATCACGTACCACTCGGTCGGACGCCTGTGATCAATTCCGGAAACGTCTCGGATCCGGCTCCGGCAACCGAACGGAGTAGCGGAAGTCGTACGCCTGGAAGCAGACATATCGGGACGTTAAGCCACTTGGGCGGGCGTCCGGATGTGTGTAACGTGCTCGTTTCACCCTGCCCGGAGAGCCGCTCCGACCTGCGAATACCTGCTTCCGGACGGCCCGCGAAGCACGTTCCTGTTGCTGTTGTCAAGCCCCGAGATATGCCCTGACCTGCGAAAACGCCATTCAGAACCGCCGGTTTCCGTGTTACCCTGGATAGCCACGGAAGGGGTACCTGTCACATGACGTTCAAGGTTGGCGACACCGTGGTCTATCCCCATCACGGGGCCGCGCTGATCGAGGCTATCGAAACTCGCCAGATCAAAGGCGTGGACAAGACCTACTTGGTGCTGAAGGTCGCCCAGGGTGACCTGACGGTACGTGTGCCAGCGGACAATGCGGAGTTCGTCGGCGTGCGTGATGTGGTCGGTCAGGACGGGCTGGACCGGGTCTTCGAGGTGCTGCGCGCGCCGTACGCCGAGGAGCCCACGAACTGGTCCCGTCGATACAAGGCAAACCTGGAGAAGCTCGCCTCCGGCGATGTCATCAAGGTCGCGGAAGTCGTGCGTGACCTGTGGCGTCGTGAGCGCGAGCGTGGACTCTCCGCCGGTGAGAAGCGCATGCTCGCCAAGGCCCGCCAGATCCTGGTGAGCGAGCTCGCCCTCGCGGAGAACACCAACGAGGACAAGGCCGAGGCCCTGCTCGACGAGGTCCTCGCGTCCTGACGCGATCCAGCTCGGCACGCTGAAACGCCGCATACCGAAATGCCGCGGTGCCCGATGACACTCCACATGTCGCCGGGCGCTGCGGCATGTCCGTGTCCGGAACCCGCTCTGGACCCGCTCATTCGGAAACCCGCCCCCGCGGGAACCCCCGATACTAGGCGTGCCGGGCCCGGGCTGCTGGCTCGACCAGTGTCACGGAAGGGTCCGGTCAAGGCGTCGCGCCCGGCACTTCCCAGGCCATACCCACGCCAGCCCCGCACACAAACCTGACAGGAACCGATGTCTGACGATTCGCGTCCTTCGCGTCCGGAACTGCGCACGGCAGCCGTGATTCCCGCCGCCGGCCGAGGCGTACGGCTCGGTCCGGGCGCCCCCAAGGCGCTACGCGCGCTGAACGGCACGCCCATGCTCATCCACGCCGTGCGCGCCCTGGCCGCCTCCCGCGCCGTCTCCCTGGTCGTGGTCGTGGCCCCGCCCGACGGCGCGCCCGAGGTCAAGTCCCTGCTCGACGCGCACGCGCTGCCCGACCGCACCGACTTCCTCGTCGTCCCCGGCGGCGACTCCCGCCAGGAGTCGGTCAGGCTCGGCCTGGACGCGCTGTCCCCGGAGTACGGCATCGTCCTGGTCCACGACGCCGCCCGCCCCCTCGTCCCTGTCGACACGGTCGACGCGGTGATCCAGGCGGTCCGCGACGGCGCCCCGGCCGTGGTCCCGGCCCTCCCGCTCGCCGACACGGTCAAGGAGGTCGAGCCGGCGGCGGTGCCGGGCGACCCCGAGCCGGTCGTCGCCACCCCGCAGCGGTCCCGGCTGCGCGCCGTGCAGACGCCCCAGGGATTCGACCGTACGACGCTGATCCGCGCCCACGAGACGGTCACCGACAACGTCACCGACGACGCCAGCATGGTCGAGCAGCTCGGCGAACGGGTCGTGGTCGTCCCCGGCCACGAGGAGGCCTTCAAGGTCACCCGCCCCCTCGACCTGGTCCTCGCGGAGGCGGTCCTGGCCCGCAGGAGGCTGAACGATGGCTTCTGACCTGCCACTGCTCCCGCGTGTCGGCATCGGCACCGACATCCACGCCTTCGAGGAGGGCCGCGAGCTGTGGTGCGCCGGCCTGAAGTGGGAGGGGCAGGGGCCGGGGCTCGCCGGCCACTCCGACGCGGACGTCGTCGCCCACGCGGCCTGCAACGCGCTGTTCTCGGCGGCGGGCCTCGGTGACCTGGGGCAGCACTTCGGCACCGGTCGCCCCGAGTGGTCCGGCGCGTCCGGGGTGACCCTGCTGACGGAAGCCGCGCGCATCGTCCGCGCCGCCGGTTTCACCATCGGGAACGTCGCCGTACAGGTCGTAGGACCACGCCCGAAGATCGGCAAGCGGCGCGACGAGGCCGAGAAGATCCTCTCGGACGCGGCGGGGGCTCCGGTCTCCGTTTCGGGGGCCACGACGGACGGTCTGGGTTTTCCGGGCAGGGGCGAAGGCCTGATGGCCATTGCGACGGCATTGGTCGTTCAACAAGGGTGAGCGGACGCGCCCCGTAAAGCGGACGCGCCCCGTAAAGCGGACGCGCCCCGTAAAGCGGACGCGCCCCGTAAGGGGCGCGGGGAACTGCGCGACAAGCCACGGCGCACCCGCACCCGGCAACGGCGCTCAAACACACCGGTGCCACGCACTACCCTCCGCCCACTACCCTGGTCCCGTGACTATTCGCCTGTACGACACCAACGCCCGGCAGATCCGTGACTTCGCCCCGCTCGCCGCGGGCTGTGTCTCGATCTACCTCTGTGGTGCCACCGTGCAGGCGGCGCCCCACATCGGGCACATCCGGTCCGGCCTGAACTTCGACATCATGCGCCGCTGGTTCGAATACCGCGGCTACGACGTGACGTTCATCCGGAACGTCACGGACATCGACGACAAGATCATCACCAAGTCCGCCGACCAGGGCCGCCCCTGGTGGGCGATCGGCTACGAGAACGAGCGCGCGTTCAACGACGGCTACGCCGCGCTCGGCTGCCTCCCGCCGACGTACGAGCCCCGCGCGACCGGGCACGTACCGGAGATGATCGAGATGATGCGCGGGCTGATCGAGCGCGGGCACGCCTACGAGGCCGACGGCAACGTCTACTTCGACGTGCGCTCCTACCCGGACTACCTCCAGCTCTCCAACCAGGAGCTGGAGAACCTCCGCCAGCCCGAGGGCGAGGGCGAGACCGGCAAGCGGGACCAGCGGGACTTCGCGCTGTGGAAGGCCGTGAAACCGGGCGAGCCCAGCTGGGAGACGCCGTGGGGCCGCGGCCGTCCCGGCTGGCACCTGGAGTGCTCGGCGATGGCCCACAAGTACCTCGGCGAGGCCTTCGACATCCACGGCGGCGGCCTCGACCTGATCTTCCCGCACCACGAGAACGAGATCGCCCAGGCCAAGGCGTACGGCGACGACTTCGCCCAGTACTGGGTGCACAACGCCTGGGTCACCATGAGCGGCGAGAAGATGTCGAAGTCCCTCGGGAACTCGGTCCTCGTCTCCGAGATGGTCAAGCGCTGGCGCCCGATCGTGCTGCGCTACTACCTGGGCACCCCGCACTACCGCTCGATGATCGAGTACAGCGAGGAGTCGCTGCGCGAGGCCGAGTCGGCGTTCGCGCGCATCGAGGGCTTCGTGCAGCGCGTGGTGGAGCTGGCCGGGGGAGCCGTCGAGCCCTCGCCCGAGGTCCCGCCCGCCTTCGCCGAGGCGATGGACGACGACCTGGGCGTCCCGCAGGCCCTCGCCGTCCTGCACACCACGGTCCGCCAGGGCAACAGCGCGCTGGCCGCCGACGACAAGGAGGCGGCCGTCGCCCGCCTCGCCGAGGTCCGCGCGATGCTCGGCGTCCTCGGTCTCGACCCGCTCGACCCGCACTGGGCCGGGGGCGTCGAGAAGGGCGACGACCTGCACGGGGTCGTCGACAGCCTCGTACGGCTCGTCCTCGACCAGCGCGAATCCGCCCGCGGCCGCAAGGACTGGGCGACCGCCGACGCCATCCGCGACCAGCTGAACCAGTCCGGCCTCGCGATCGAGGACAGCCCCTCGGGCCCGCGCTGGACCCTCAAGTCCTAGCGCCCTCGATCTGAAGATCAACTGTGCCGCCCGGCTCCCCGGGCGGCACACTGCATAAGACGTACGTACGAAGACTTACGAAGACAGCTCACGGAGACGAGTAACCCATGGCAGCCAACAACCGCCGCATGTCCGGCAAGAAGGGCGCGCAGGTCGGCAGTGGCGGCCAGCGGCGCCGGGGCCTGGAGGGCAAGGGTCCGACCCCGCCCGCCGAGATGCGCAAGGGTCACAAGAAGAACCGCATCGCCAACGCCAAGTCCAAGCAGGTCCAGCGCCGTCCGGTGGCGCGCGGCCGGGGCGGCAGGGGCACGTCCGAGATGGTCGTCGGCCGCAACCCGGTCGTCGAGGCGCTGCGCGAGGGCGTCCCCGCCTCGACCCTCTACGTCCAGCAGTTCATCGACAACGACGAGCGCGTCCGCGAGGCCCTGCAGCTCGCCGCCGAGCGCGGTGGCATCAACCTCATGGAGGCCCCGCGCCCCGAGCTCGACCGGATGACCAACGGCCTCAACCACCAGGGCCTGGTCCTCCAGGTCCCGCCGTACGAGTACGCGCACCCCGAGGACCTGGCCGAGGCGGCCGCCGACGAGGGCGAGGACCCCCTCATCGTCGCCCTCGACGGCGTCACCGACCCGCGCAACCTCGGCGCCGTCGTCCGCTCCGTCTCCGCCTTCGGCGGCCACGGCGTGGTCGTCCCCGAGCGGCGCGCCGCCGGTATGACCGCCGGTGCCTGGAAGACGTCGGCCGGTACGGCCGCCCGCACGCCCGTCGCCCGCGCCACGAACCTCACCCGCGCCCTGGAGGCGTACAAGAAGGCCGGCATCGTGATCGTCGGCCTCGCCGCGGACGGCGAGCACGAGATCGGCGACCTGGAGGCCCTCGGCGGCCCGGTCGTCATCGTCGTCGGCAGCGAGGGCAAGGGCCTGTCCCGCCTGGTCGGCGAGACCTGCGACTACCGGGTCCGGATCCCGATGCCGGGCGGCGCCGAGTCGCTGAACGCCGGTGTGGCGGCGGGGATCGTGCTGTACGAGGCGGCGCGCCGCCGGAGCTGACGGCAGGCGGGCAGGCGGGCAGGCGGAGCCCGCCGGTCGGAGGCCGGCGCAGCTGCTCGAAGCCGCGTAGCGTGCGAGAGCGGCGGTCAAGAGAGGTCCTGCGACTACCGGGTCCGGATTCCGATGCCGGGCGGCGCCGAGTCGCTGAACGCCGGTGTGGCGGCGGGGATCGTGCTGTACGAGGCGGCGCGCCGCCGGAGCTGAACAAACGTCCGCGACCTCACCCGTGCGGGGTAATTCCGGCGTCCAGGACATCCTTGACGGGGTCCGGACACATCCGGGCGGTCAAAGCAGTGTCCTAACTCCACGTCACTCGGTTAGATGAGTGTGGACACCAGAACACCCCGCACACCCACGGGGGACCGCTCGTCGGGATTCCGCTCCGGATTCGCCTCCGGTCCCGACGACGCTCCCGCGCTGAGCATGGTGAAGGTGCCGAGCGATCCGGCGCAGGTCATCGTCAACCACGCGAGCTTCCGCGTGCAGCTGGGCGTATCGACACGGCGTACCCAATCGTCCCGGGTCGCAGGGCACTTGAGCGCCACCGAGGACACCGCGCGGTTCCCGGCCGTCGGCACGGCGGGCAGAGCGGGGGCGGCGCCCGGCCGTCGCCGCCCGGTCGTCTGGAGCGGCAAGTCCGCGCCCGACGACACCGGCGCCCACCGGCTGCTCCAGGCCGTCCGGGGCGGCAGCGTCCGGCACGCCGAGGAACCCGCCGAACCGGCCGGCGCGACCCAGGTCATCCCGCGCGTCGACGACGGCTACGCCGACCTCGACCAGACCGTCGAGACCCCGCTGGTCGGCCACCCCCGCGACCCCGCCTCGGGCGAGACCCGGCTCCTCCCGCACATGCGGACGGTCGGCAGCGCCTACGACGAACCGGCCTACACCGGGCCTGGCTACGCCGGATCGGCCTACGCCGGATCGGCCTACGACGGACCTGGCTACGCCGACGACCGGTACGAGGACTTCGACGACCTCGAAGACCTCGACGCGCCGCGGTCCACCCGACGGCACGGCGAAGGCGATCCGGCCCGGCACGCCTACTACCCCGGCCGCCGGATGAACCTCGGCGTGGTCCTGCTCCCGCTCCGGATCTTCCTCGGCTTCATCTCCATCTACGCCGGCATGGGCAAGCTGTGCGACCCCGTCTACTTCGACGGCGGCAAGCGCGGCTCCATGGTCACCTGGCTCAACACGCTGCACCCCTGGGAGGTCGCCGAACCGCTGCGCCAGTTCGCCCTCCAGCACCCGGTCGGCTCCGGCCTCGTCATCGCCTTCTTCCAGGTGATCGTCGGCGTGCTGACCGTCCTCGGCTGCTGGCAGCGGGTCGCCGCGGTCGTCGGCGCGCTGCTCTCCGCCGCGCTCATCGTCACCGTCAGCTGGAAGACGGTCCCCGCGTACGACGCCCCCGACATCATCTACCTCGCCGCCTGGTCGCCGCTGATCATCGCCGGCGCCCCCGTCTACTCCATCGACGGCCGGCTGGCGGGCAGCGCCTGGCGACGCCTGGGCCCGCACTCCGACATCTGGGACCTGCGCGCCTACGTGCTGCGCCGCGGTGCCCTGGTCACAGCCATCACCATCGGTCTGACCCTGCTCATCGGCTCCCTCCTGGGCGGCGCGGTCCGCGACTCCAGCCGCGTCGTCGTCCCCGGCCCCGGCGAGGCGCCCCGCAACAACCTCCCCGGCTCCCCGCTCCCCGGCGAGACGGCACCGCGTCAGCAGCAGACCCCGTCGGCCTCGACGTCGCCCTCCGGGGGCGCCACGGCCGGCGCGAGCCCCTCCGGGGCGGCGACGACCCCGGGCGCCGACCGCACGACCAGCGGCGCCACCACCACGACCCCCAGCCAGACCCAGGGCACCACGGGCCAGGCCCCGCCCCAGCACACGGCCCCGGCCCCCACCACGGCCGGCCCGACGTCCGGCGGCACCGCCACCGGCGGCACCTCCTCCACGGGCGGCACCGGCACCGGCAGCGGCACCGGCACCAGCACCGGCGGCGGCTCCTCCTCCTCGGGCCAGCCGGGCCTGGTGGGCGGCTTGCTGGGCTAGCGATCGGGCTGTACGACCTTGAGGCCCCGCACCTTCTCAGGTGCGGGGCCTCAAACGCGCCCCGAAAGGGGCGCGGGGAACTGCGCGACCAGCCACCACGAAGCCGCAGCCGACGACGACGGCGTCACCGCCCCCCCTTCGGTCACCGCCCCAACGCAGACAGCTCCTTCGCCGCCTCCGTCAGATCCTTCGCCGTGTCGATGGCTCGCCAGTACGCCCCCTGCGGGATCGGGAACCCGGCCAGCTGCCGGCTCCGCGCGAGGTGCGGGAACGTCGTCCGCTCGTGGTCGCCCCGCTCCGGCAGCATCCCGGCGAACGCGGGCGAGAAGACGTACACACCGGCGTTGATCTCGAACGTCGACGGCGGTGACTCGATGAAGTCCGTGATGTGGCCGAAGCCGTCCGTCTTCACCGCGCCCCAGGGAATCCGCGGCCGGGCGAGCGCCAGCGTGGCCACCGCGTCCCGCTCCGTGTGGAAGTCGGCCATGTCGCGCAGCGAGAACCGGGTCCAGATGTCGCCGTTCGTGGCGTACCAGGGCCGGTCGGTGTGGGGCAGGTGCGCGGCCGCGTACTTGAGACCGCCGCCCCGGCCGAGCGGCTCGCTCTCGACCACCGTCGTGACGGAGAGCGGCAGGTCGGCCGTGGCCAGCCACTTCTGCAGGACATCGGCGAGATGGCCGCAGGAGACCACCACGTCCGTGACGCCCTCCTCGGCGAGCCAGCGCAGCTGGTGGCCGATGATCGGCGTGCCCGTGCCCGGAATCTCGACCATCGGCTTGGGCCGGTCGTCGGTGTACGGACGAAGCCGTGAGCCCTGGCCGCCGGCCAGGACCACGGCTTGGGTGGGGCGCAGCGCGGCGTTCGGATGAGTCATGCCCGAACTGTACGCGGCGCCCCGGGGCAGTTCTCCTGCCGTAAGAGGGCCCTTAAGGACCCGTTACCTGCTTACCGGCCGGCGTTCAGCTGTGCGCCGCCAGCACGCCGGACGCGAAGGAGGTGTCGCAGACCGGGCGGGCGTACGACTGGGCGCGCGAGGCGCCGTAGATGCGCACCGCGGCCCGGCCCAGGGCGCGGGCGATGGACGTGCAGTGCCGGGCGAGCGACGGGTGGCCGTTGACCGCCTGCTGGAGGTGGGTGAGGACCTGGCCCGGGTTCTTGTCCTGGAGCTCGGTCATCAGCTGCTCGCGCAGCACGTCCTGCGGGGCCTGGGCGACGGCCTTGGAGGAGACGTGCGCGTCGGTCACGTCGGTCGCGGTGAGCACCGAGCTCCGCGGGGACCCGGTCCAGTTGACGCGGGTGACCGCGAGGGTCCCGGAGAGCACCAGGACGACGGGCAGGACGAGGGCGAGAGTGCGGCCGATCCGGCGGGCAGGGCCGCCCCGGTGGCCGCGTCGCGTCTGAGGGGTGGTGGAGTGCTTCACGCGTGTGAGGGTAGCGTGCGGTAATGATTTGGCGACATTTAGTCACCGGTTCGGGGGATGGAGAAGGGCCGTGTTTCGGGTACGGGGTTGACGCACACTGCTCGAAAACCACCCGCTTGCCGGGGTAAATCGGGGCAACCGAAAGGCCCCGCAGCAGGCTGCGGGGCCTTCGTCGTCAACCTGGGTAGATTCACCCTGGTCAGAGGTTTGTTGCTGTGACGCGCACTCGGTCGGCGATCAGGAGATCAGTCGGAGAGACGCTCACCCGTGGACGTGGAGAACACGTGGGTCTCGCCCGGCCGCGGCACGACGTGCAGCGTGGCGCCCTTCTCCGGGACCGCGCGGCCGCTGACGCGGACGACCAGGTCCTTGAGGTCGTCGCCGACCTTGGCGCTGCCGTAGACGTAGCCGTCGGCGCCGAGCTCCTCGACGACGTTCACGGAGACCGCGAGGCCCGCCGGGGCGTCCTCGGTGTCCTTGGAGAGGGACTTCGCGGCCTCGCCGTTGTGCTCGACGATGTCGAAGTGCTCGGGGCGGACACCGACGGTGACCGTGCGGTCGCCCTTGTCGGCGGCGGCCTGCAGCGCCTCGCGGCTCACCGGGACCACGCTGTTGCCGAACTTCACGCCGCCGTCGGTGATCGGGACCTCGACCAGGTTCATGGCGGGGGAGCCGATGAAGCCGGCGACGAAGAGGTTGGCCGGGCGGTCGTACATGTTCCGCGGCGAGTCGACCTGCTGGAGCAGACCGTCCTTGAGGACCGCGACCCGGTCGCCCATCGTCATGGCCTCGACCTGGTCGTGGGTGACGTAGACGGTGGTGATGCCGAGGCGGCGCTGCAGCGACGCGATCTGCGTACGGGTCGAGACACGGAGCTTGGCGTCCAGGTTGGACAGCGGCTCGTCCATGAGGAAGACCTGCGGCTCACGGACGATGGCACGGCCCATCGCGACACGCTGACGCTGACCACCGGACAGGGCCTTCGGCTTGCGGTCCAGGTACTCGGTCAGGTCGAGGATCTTCGCGGCCTCCTCGACCTTCTGCCGGATCTCCGCCTTGTTGACGCCGGCGATCTTGAGCGCGAAGCCCATGTTGTCGGCGACGGACATGTGCGGGTAGAGCGCGTAGTTCTGGAACACCATGGCGATGTCCCGGTCCTTGGGCGGCAGGTGCGTGACGTCGCGGTCACCGATGCGGATGGCGCCGCCGTTGACGTCCTCGAGCCCCGCGAGCATCCGGAGCGAGGTGGACTTGCCGCAACCCGACGGGCCGACCAGAACGAGGAACTCGCCGTCCTCGATCGCGATGTCGAGGCCGTCGACGGCGGGCTTGGTGGAACCCGGGTAGATCCGGGTCGCCTTGTCGAACGTGACAGTGGCCATGGCTCAGAGGCCCCCTTCTACCGGCAGGAACGTGCCGGACGATCCGTTGTAGGAAGGTGGTGGTGTAGTCCACGAGAGTGAACTGGCTCTGGACGGTACCTGGCGTTCACCCCGTATGTCAGTACCTGGAGCCCTGTGAACTTCGCGGAAATTTTCGACAGGCCCCCTCCGCGACGTGGGTACACTGCACTGGCGCATCGCCACCGCGCGCGTGCACGCCTCCTTAGCTCAGCTGGCCAGAGCAACGCACTTGTAATGCGTAGGTCGTCGGTTCGAATCCGACAGGGGGCTCTGGCAAGGCCAGGTCACAGGGATTGTGACCTGGCCTTTTGTTGTGTGTGGGGTCAGCTGGAGGTGGGGAAGTTGAAGCCCGCGGTGACCTGTTGCCTGGGCTCGGGCCAGCGGGTGGTGACGACCTTGGGGCGGGTGTAGAAGCGGATGCCTTCGGGGCCGTGGATGGGGTGGTCGCCGATGAGGGAGTCCTTCCAGCCGCCGAAGGAGTAGTAGGACATGGGGACGGGGACGGGGACGTTGATGCCGATCATGCCGACCTTGATGCGGCGCTGGAAGCGGCGGGCGGCTTCGCCGGAGGCGGTGAACAGGGCGGTGCCGTTGCCGTAGGGGTTGGCGTTGATGAGGTCGATGGCCTGGTCGAGGGTGTCGGTGCGGAC
Organism: Streptomyces sp. NPDC090088; assembly: GCF_044747345.1. NCBI lineage: Bacteria > Bacillati > Actinomycetota > Actinomycetes > Kitasatosporales > Streptomycetaceae > Streptomyces > Streptomyces sp. NPDC090088. The sequence goes on from NZ_JBIVDZ010000006.1 coordinate 128,450, forward strand.
GATGGCGAGGACCGGGCCGAAGAGTTCCTGCTGGTAGGCGTCCATGGCGGGGGTGACGTGGTCGAGGAGGGAGGGGCCGGTGAAGAAGCCGTCCGTGTACGCGGGGTCGTCGAGCTTCAGGCCTCGGCCGTCGACGACGACGGTGGCGCCCTGGGTGGCGGCTGTGCCGACGGCGTTCTCGACGCGTTCCTGTGCGGCCTTGGTGACCAGGGGGCCCATCTCGGTGTCGGGGGCGTCGCCGGGGCCGACCTTCACCTCGTTCGCCTTGCGGGTGAGGACCTCGACCAGTGAGTCGGCTGCGTCGCCGACCGCGACGGCGACGGAGACGGCCATGCAGCGTTCGCCGGCGGAGCCGTAGGCGCCGGCGGTGAGGTGGTTGGCGGCGAATTCGAGGTCGGCGTCGGGGAGGACGACGGCGTGGTTCTTGGCGCCGCCGAGGGCCTGGACGCGCTTGCCGTGGGCGGTGGCCTGCTCGTGGACGTACTTGGCGATGGGGGTGGAGCCGACGAAGGAGACGGCTTCGATGCCGGGGTGGGTGAGGAGCGCGTCGACGGCGTCCTTGCCGCCGTGGACGACGTTGAAGACGCCGTCGGGCAGGCCGGCCTTCTGGTAGAGGCCGGCGACGAAGTTCGCGGCGGAGGGGTCGCGTTCGGACGGCTTGAGGATGAACGTGTTGCCGGTGGCGATGGCGACGGGGTGCATCCACAGGGGGACCATCGCGGGGAAGTTGAAGGGGGTGATGCCCGCGACGACCCCGAGGGGCTGGCGGAAGTTGTGGACGTCGATGCCGCGGGAGACCTGGTCGGAGAAGGAGCCCTTGAGGACGTCGCCGAGGCCGCAGACGTACTCGACGACCTCGCGGCCGCGGGTGATCTCGCCGCGGGCGTCGTCGACGGTCTTGCCGTGCTCGGCCGAGATGATCCGGGCGAGTTCTTCCTCGTGCTCGACCAGCAGCTGGCGGAAGGCGAACATCACCTGGGTGCGCTGGGAGAGGGAGGACTCGGACCAGGTCTCGAAGGCGGCGGAGGCGGCGGTGACCGCCGCGTCGACCTCGGGGGCGCTGCCGAGGGCGACGCGGGCCTGTTCGGCGCCGGTGGCGGGGTTGTAGACGGGGGCGGTGGTCTCGGTGGTGACCTCGGCGCCGTTGATCCAGTGCGGGATGGTGTTCACAGCGGGGGTTCCTTACAGGTAGTGGCGCTGGGTCTGCTTGTGGGCGGTGTAGGTGTCGTAGGCGGCGCGGGTGGTGTCGAGGGCGGAGACCTGGCTGACGGGGACGTCCCACCAGGCGTGGCCGGGCGGGTTGGGGCCGTAGAGGTCGGTCTCGACGTGCACGACGGTGGTGCGGGTGGCCGCTCTCGCCTTGTCCATCGCGGAGCGGAACTCCTCGACGGTGGTGGCGTGCAGAACCTCGGCGCCGAGGGAGGAGGCGTTGGCGGCGAGGTCGACGGGGAGGACGTCACCGTCGATGAGGCCCGAATCGCCGTTGCGGTAGCGGTACTTGGTGCCGAAGCGCTGGGAGCCGAGGGACTCGGAGAGGGCGCCGATGGAGGCGAAGCCGTGGTTCTGGACCAGGACGATGATGACCTTCAGGCCCTCGGAGACCATGGTGACGATCTCCTGGGCCATCATCAGGTACGAGCCGTCACCGACCAGGACGACGACCTCGCGCGACGGGTCGGCCATCTTCGCGCCGACGCCGGCGGCGACCTCGTAGCCCATGCAGGAGTAGGCGTACTCGACGTGGTAGGCCTTCGGGTCCCGGGCCCGCCACAGCTGCTGGAGGTCTCCGGGCATGGACCCGGCCGCGTTGATGACCACCGCACGGTCGTCCAGGACATCGTTCAGCGCGCCGAGGATCTCGGTCTGGGCCGGGAGCGGGCCGTGGCCGACGGTGAAGCAGGCGTCCTCGATCTCCCGTGTGCGGGCGATCAGTTCACGGGTGCGGCGCCGGTAGGACTCCTCCACCTCCCAGCCGTCCAGGGCTCCGGCGAGGGCCTGGATGCCCAGGCGGGCGTCCGCGACCAGGGGTTCCGCGGAGTGCTTGACCGCGTCCAGGCGGGCCACGTTGAGGTTGACGAACGTGACGTCCGGGTTGCCGAACACGGTGTGGCTCGCGGTGGTGAAGTCCGAGTAGCGGGTGCCGATGCCGACGACGACGTCTGCCTCGCGGGCCAGTTCGTTCGCCGCGTACGACCCCGTGGAGCCGATGCCGCCGACCGCGTAGGGGTGGTCCCACGGCACCGCGCCCTTGCCGGCGTGCGTGTCGGCGACCGGGATGCCAGTGGCCTCGGCGAACGCCCGCAGCGCGGTCTCGGCACCGGAGTACACCGCGCCGCCACCGGCCACGATCAGCGGCTTCTTCGCCGTGCGCAGGAGCGCCACCGCCCGTTCCACGGCGGCCGGTTCCGGCACCGGGCGGCCCACGTGCCAGACCCGGCGCCGGAAGAAGGAGACCGGCCAGTCGTACGCCTCGGCCTGCACGTCCTGGGGGAGGGCGAGCGTGACGGCGCCGGTCTCGACCGGGTCGGTGAGGACCCGCATGGCCGCGAGGGCGGCGGGGATGAGCTGTTCGGGGCGCTGGACGCGGTCGAAGTACTTGGATACGGCGCGGAAGGCGTCGTTGACCGTGACGTCCCCGCCGCGGGTGTCCTCCAGCTGCTGCAGCACCGGGTCGGCGGCGCGGGTGGCGAACATGTCCGACGGGAGCAGCAGCACGGGGATGCGATTGGTGGTGGCGAGTGCCGCGCCGGTGATCATGTTCGTCGAGCCGGGACCGGTGGAGGCGGTGCAGGCGAAGGTGGCGAGCCGGTCGCGCATCTTCGCGTAGGCCACCGACGCATGCACCATGCCCTGTTCGTTGCGGGCCAGATAGTACGGCAGGTCGGCCTCGCCGGTGGTGGCGGCCTGGAGGAGTGCCTGGCCGAGGCCGGCGACGTTCCCGTGGCCGAAGATGCCCCAGACGCCGGGGATCAGGCGCTGTTCCTGGCCGTCGCGCTCGCTGTACTGGGCGGCCAGGAAGCGGACCAGGGCCTGGGCGGTGGTCAGTCGTACGGTGTTCATCGGGTCTCTCCGAAGGGCAGCCGGTCGTCCACGTCCTGGGAGTCCCAGGTGCCGCGCACCCAGCCGTGCGCGGGGTCGTCGCAGATCAGCCAGGCCCGGTCCTGCCCGGGACCGGCCATGACGTTCAGGTAGTAGAGGTCGTAGCCGGGCGCGGCGACCGACGGGCCGTGCCAACCGTGCGGGATCAGCACCGTGTCCCCGGAACGCACCTCCGCGAGCACGTCGATCGGGCGGTCCGGGGTGCCGTAGACCCGCTGGTAGCCGAAGGCGCCGTCGCCGCCGGAGATCTCGAAGTAGTAGATCTCCTCCAGCTCCGACTCCTGGCCCGGCCGGGCCTCGTCGTGCTTGTGCGGCGGGTACGAGGACCAGTTGCCGCCGGGGGTCAGCACCTCGCACACCAGCAGCTGCTCGGCGTCGAACGTGCCGGGCAGGCAGTAGTTGTTGACCTGCCGCGAGCACGCCCCGGCGCCACGCAGCTCCACCGGCACGTTCTCCTTGCGCCCGTAGCGGGCCGGGTGACCTCCCTGCTCGGTACGGGCGGAGGGCAGCGCGAACCGTCCGCCGGCCGCGCTGCTGATGAGGGCCTCCGACGCGCGCGGCAGGTAGGCGAAGTCGGTGGCGGAGGCGAACACGCCTGTCCGGCCGGCGAGTTCGAAGGTGGTGCCGTCCGTGGTGACGGTGCAGGAGCCCGTCAGCGGCAGCACCAGGAACTCGGAGTCCCCGGTGGACAGGGTGTGCGTGCCGCCCGGCTTCAGGGTCAGGATCCTGAGGCCGGAGTATCCCCAGCCCGCCGACTCCGGCGTGATCTGGACGTCGTAGGGGCCGTCCGCCGAAGTGCCCTTCGGCAGGTGGTACTTGGCGTTGTCGCTCACAGCAGGCTCACCGCCTTGTCGACCGCGCCGGCGACGTCGCCGCCCGCCGGGTAGAGCAGGGAACGGCCGACGACCAGGCCCTGCGCGGTCGGCTGCCTGAGCGCCTTGCCCCAGGACGCGAACGCCGCCTCGGGATCGGTCACTTCGCCGCCGAGCAGCAGCGCGGGCAACGTCGAGGCGGCCAGGACTCGCTCCATGTTCGCCACGACCGGCAGCTTCAACCACGTATAGGCGGTCCGCCGGCCCAGTCCCGACGCGATGGTGACCGACTTGATCACGGCGTCGGTCGACAGGTCGTTGCGGATCCTGCCGTCCTGCCACACGGACAGGAACGGCTCGACCATGGCGATCAGGCGCCGGTCGTTGAGCTCGTTCACGGCACGCGCGGTGTTCTCCAGGACCGAGGGGGTCGCCGGGTCGGACAGTGCGATGCGGGTGAGCATCTTGCCGCCGTCGAAGCCCAGGTCGGCGATGGTGGCGGCGTCGTACCCGGTGAACCGGTCGTCGATCTCGAAGACCGAGCCCGCCAGGCCGCCGCGGTTCATGGAGCCGAAGACGGACTTGCCGTCGAGGACGCCGAGCAGGAGGAGGTCCTCCAGGATGTCGGCGGTGCCGAGGACGCCGGTGACGCCCGGGCGTTCCAGTGCGGTGCACAGGCGGTCGAGGAGTTCGAAGCGGTCGGCCATGGCGTTCGGGTCGTCGCCGACGCCGTTGGCGCCGCGGGCCGGGTGGTCGGCGGCGATGATCATCGCCTTGCCGTGCTCGCCGAGGAGCGAGGTGGCCTTCACGCGCCGTTCGGCGGCCGCCGCGACGGCGCCGGGGTCGTTGACCCGGGCGTCCACGATGCGGCTCAGGTTCTCAGACAGCACTGGGCACCTCGTCGAGCTTGGCGTCGACCTCGGCCTCGGTGGGCATCGCGTCGGAGCAGGACAGCCGGCTCGCGACGATGGCGCCGGCCGCGTTCGCGAAGGAGACGGTGCGGCGGGTGTCCCAGCCGGACAGCAGCCCGTGGCAGAGGGCGCCGCCGAAGGCATCGCCGGCACCCAGGCCGTTGACGACCTCCACCGGCACGGGCGGGATCTCGGACGCCGTCCCGTCCCGGTCCATGGCCAGGACACCCTTCGGGCCCTGCTTCACCACGGCCAGCTCCACGCCCGCCGCGAGGAGCGCTTGCGCCGCCGCGTACGGTTCGCGTTCGCCGGTGGCGACCTCGCACTCGTCGAGGTTGCCGACGGCCACGGTGGTGTGCCGGAGGGCCTCGGCGTAGTACGCGCGGGCCTCGGTCGGGTCGGTCCAGAACATCGGGCGCCAGTCGAGGTCGAAGACCGTCGTGCCGGACTTCGCCCGGTGGGCCAGGGCGGCGAGCGTGGCGGAGCGGCTGGGCTCCTCGCTCAGTCCGGTGCCGGTGACCCAGAAGATCCCGGCGTCCCGGACGGCCGGCAGGTCCAGCTCGTCCGGGTGGATGTCCAGGTCCGGGGCCTTCGGCAGGCGGTAGAAGTACAGCGGGAAGTCGTCCGGCGGGAAGATCTCGCAGAACGTCACCGGGGTCGGCGCGATGTCCGACGTGCCGACGAACCGCGCGTCCACGCCGTAGCCGTCGAGGGCCCTGCGGACGAAGTCGCCGAAGGGGTCCCGGCCCGTCTTCGTGATCACCGCCGCCGAACGGCCGTAGCGGGCGGCAGCCACCGCGACGTTGGTCGGGCTCCCGCCCAGGTACTTGCCGAACGAGTCGACCTCGGCCAGCCCCACGCCGGTCTGGAGTGGGTACACGTCCACTCCGACACGGCCGATGGTGAGCACTTCGCACGACATCACGCTGGTTTCCCTTCATGCCCCTGGCGGTTCACTCCGAGAAGCGTATGTCATGACATACTTATGTCAATACTGAGGTTGGGGTGAAGGCGGCGCGGACGGGGTCCCGGGCCGCGTCGGAGTCGCGGCAGCGGCATTCGAAGCCGCCGCGTCAGCCTTCTCGGAGAGCCCGACTCGCCGGCGGAGCCGACGGAGGGTTTCCGCCGCTTTGCCGGGCCGCGAGGAGGGCGATGTCGTCCTCGCAGATTCCGCTGGTCAGCTGGGTCAGCAGGGTGTCGACCAGGTGTTCCAGGGGGCCGTCCGCCGGGAGGTCCAGTTCGGTGAGGCCGCGGACCGCGTCGTCGATGTCCGTGCCGCGCTGCTCGACCAGGCCGTCGGTGTAGAGGAGCAGGACGGCGTCCGGGTCCCAGGAGAACGTTGTCAGCTCGTAGTCGCCCAGTTCGGTGCCGATGGGCGGTCCGGCCGGGAGGTCGAGGACCTCGGCGCTGCCGTCCGGGCGGACGATGACGGGCGGCAGATGTCCGGCCGTGGCCGCCGTGCAGGTGCCGTGCTCGGGGTCGGCGAGGACGAGGAGGCAGGTGGCGACCCGGTCGAGGCCGATCCGGGCGGCCCGGTGATCCGCCTTGCGCAGCATCTCGTCGACGGTCAGGCCGGAGTCCGAGGTGGCGATGGTGCGTACGACGGAGCGGTACTGGCTCATCGCCACTGCCGCCTGGAAGCCGTGCCCCATCACATCGCCCATGACCAGCAGGGTGCGGCCGCCGGGCAGCGCGATGGAGTCGTACCAGTCCCCGCCGACCAGGACACTTCGGCCGGACGGGAGGTAACGGGTGGCCACCTCGATGCTGGAGTGCGGCGGGGTGGGCTCGGAGAGCAGGGCGCGCTGCAGCTCCAGGGTCATGGCGTGCTCCCCGGTGTACCGGCGGGCGCTGTCGATGGAGGTGGCCGCGCGGGCGGCGACGCCCTGGGCGGTGAGGACGTCGTCCTCGCTGAAGGGGGCGGAGTCGCCGCCGCGCAGCAGCATCACGGTGCCGAGACTGCGGCCGGCCGTGGGCAGCGGCACGACCAGGACCGAGTGCATACCGGCCATGCGGAAGATCTTCACGCTGTCGTGAGCCGCGGTCACCTTCTCCATGAGTTCCTCGGAGGCCGAGTTGCCCCGCCACGGCCGTCCGCTGTCCATGCAGTTGCGGATGAACCCGCCCCGGGGAAGGTCGACGTACGGTTTTCCGCCGCCGAGTTCGCGCAGGTGCAGCTGCACCTCCGGCGCCGCCGTGAGCTTCATCTTCCGCAGCCGGAGCACACCGGGTGGCGGTGGGGGTGTCCCGTCGAACTCCTCCTCGACGATCCCCACCGCTGCCACGTCGGCCAGCGAGGGGGAGAGGAAGTCGGCCAGTTCGGCGCAGGTGGTCTCGACGTCGAGGGTGGTGCCCACCCGGGTCCCCGCGGCGTCCAGCAGGGCGAGCCGCTGGTGTGCGGTCTCCAGGTCGTCGAGGTACTGGCGCAGGTTGCTGACCTCGACGCCGATGCCGCAGACGCCGATGACCCGGCCGTTGGACTCCAGCCGGTGGAAGACCGAGCGCCAGATCCTGCGGCCGACCGGTGAGGGGACCGGTGTCGTCCCGGTCACGGTCACCTCGCGTGGCTTTCCGTCCGCCAGTACCTCGATCAGGACATCGTCGGGCGTCTGGACGTCGGGCAGTATCGAGCCGAACTTCTTGCCGAGGTAGCCGCTGGCCGGCACCCCGGTGGCGGCGGTCCAGGCCGGGTTGACGTAGGTGTACCGCAGATGCTCGTCGACGATGACGACCGGGGCCGAGGTGCCTTCGACGATCTGGCGCAGAATGCCGCATCCATGGTGCCGCTCCGTGCCGTCGACCGGGGGTTCCGGTGTCATCGGCGACGGGGCGTCCGTGGTCTCCGGGAAGAGCCACGCGGCCGGGAACTGTTCAGCGTTCACCTGGTCTCTCCTGACCGTCCGGGTCTGGGCGGTCCCTTTCCCATCGTGTGCGGTGGGGTGGGGGACCGCATCTCCAGGCCCGGACGGTGTGACCTGTCTCTCAGGTCACCGTGGCCCCCTCCTCAGTGCCGCCCCGCCACCCGGTCCGCGATCCGGGCCAGGCGGGACGACTCGGTGCTCGGGTGGAGGCGTTCGCGTTGGTCGGCGGCGCGGTAGGTGGCGTACATGCCCTGGACGCCGAGCCAGCGGAAGGGCTCGGGCTCCCACTTGCGGACCTTGTGGTTCACCCAGGGCAGCTCGGTCAGGTCGGTGCGGCCGGCCTGGCCGGAGTCGAGCTGGACGAGGTCCCGGAGGGTGCGGGCGGCGAGGTTGGTGGTGGCGACGCCGGAGCCGACGTAGCCGCCCGCCCAGCCGAGGCCCGTCGAGCGGTCCAGGGTGACGGTCGCGCACCAGTCGCGGGGCACCCCGAGCACCCCGGACCAGGCGTGCTCGACCGCGACCCCGGCCAGGGACGGGAAGAAGCGGACGAGGATCTCGCGGAGGGCGTCGATGGTCGAGTCCTGGGTCCGGCCGTCGTTGTCGGTGCGGGATCCGAAGCGGTACGGCACCCCGCGCCCGCCGAGCGCGATCCGCCCGTCGGCCGTGCGCTGGGCGTACATGTAGGCGTGCGCCATGTCCCCGAGGGTCTCCAGGCCGTTCCAGCCCACCGACTCCCACTGCTCCTCCGTCAGCGGCTCGGTGGCGATCATCGAGGAGTTCATCGGCAGCCAGGTGCGCTTCTGGCCCTTGAGGTTCGCGGTGAAGCCCTCGGTGCAGCGCAGGATGTAGGGGGCGCGGACCGTGCCGTACGGGGTGACGGCCTGCTTGGGCCGGATCTCGGTCACGGGCGTGGACTCGTAGATCTCCACCCCGAGCGATTCCGCGGCCGCGGCCAGGCCCTTCACCAGCTTCACCGGGTGCAGCCGGGCGCCGTGCGGGGTCCAGGTCGAGCCGACGGCGTCGGCGACGCGGATCCGCTCCCGGGTCTCCCCGGCGCCGTACAGCTCGCGGTCCTTCTCGCCGTACGACAGCTCGTGCGCGTGGAAGGCCTTCAGGCGGGCCAGCTGCGCCGGGGTGGTGGCCACTTCGAGGACCCCGCCCTTGTGCAGGTCGGCGTCGATGCCCTCGGCCTCCGCGACCGCCACGACCTCGTCGACGGTCTCGTTCATGGCCTTCTGCAGGCGTACGGCGGCCTCCTGGCCGTGCAGCGCGGCGTACCGGTCGCGGCCGGCGATGCCGTTGTAGAGCCAGCCGCCGTTGCGCCCGGAGGCGCCGTAGCCGCAGAACTTCTGCTCCAGGACGGTGACCCGGAGGGAGGGGGCGGCCTTCTTCAGGTAGTACGCGGTCCACAGGCCGGTGTAGCCACCGCCCACGATCACCACGTCCGCCGACGTGTCACCGGCGAGCGGCTCCCGCACCGCCGGGAGGCCGTCGTTCGCGTACCAGAAGGAGATGCCGCCGTTGACGACCCTGCTTGCCGAGCTGCTCATGGCCGGACGTTAACCCTTGAGGGCGGCCAGTGTCTCCTTCGGATTCCATGCTTTTCCGCGCCCCCTGGCCAGCGGACAGCAGGCGAGACCGATCAGCGCGGCGACGAAATGTCCCAGGTCGGTGAAGGTCGGCGACTCCGTCAGCGGCAGGCCGTAGACCAGCAGGACGACGACGATGTACGCGTACCGCCACGGCGTCACGATTCGGTAGGAGAGCACCCCGATCACCCCGGCCAGCGCGTAACTCACCCCGATGTCCAGGGTGTTGATCGCCGAGTGCGGGGCGATGCCGTCGTGGATGCCCTTGAGCAGCGCGCCCTCGCTGATCAGGGTGGCCAGCACGTGCGCGGTCACGCACACCGCCAGCCAGCGCACCGTCCCCAGCCAGCGTTCCGCCGGTGCGTGGAAGACGGTGTAGAGGAAGGCGTACGGCACCCAGTGCCCGCCCTCGATCCACATCGCGCTCGCGACCAGCACCCGCACCGGGTTGTCCGACAGCTCACGGAGGTTGGTGGACCGCTGCCGCAGGAACTGCTGCTCGAACTCCGGCGACATGTGGTGCAGCGCGACGGTCGTCACGAAGAGGATCGCCAGCCAGACGTACGTGCCGGGGGCGCTGCGGACGTACGCCCACACCCTGCCGCCGAGACCCCGGAAATTTCCCATGAGGCGATTCATGCACGGCCGTGACGTCGTATGGGTGATTGACATACCGATTGACATACCGGAGGAGCGGATCGCCCGGATGCCCGGGACTGCGGACGACTGAGGGGGCGGGGGCTACGCGGGCCGGCGGCTGCGGCGCCGTCGTGGCCGTTCGCGCAGTTCCTCCCCCAGCCTTCGGCCGGGGGTACCCCCAGCGCCCCTGGGTCGGTCCGCTGGTCCTCGTTTTCAGGCGACCGGCTCCGGTATCGGGGCCTCGGCCGGGACATCGTGCTTGGGCGGCTTCGCCGTCACCAGCAGGCCCGCGACGACGGCGGCCAGCAGCATCACGCCGGCCGCCCACCAGATGGCGATCGTGTAGCCGTGCACGACGGCCTGCGGGACGACGGCGGCCTTCTGCGCGGGGTTGTGGAGGTGGGCGGCGAGATAGGTGGCGCTGCTGCTGGTGGCGATCGTGTTGAGCAGGGCCGTACCGATGGAACCGCCCACCTGCTGCGAGGTGTTGACGGTGGCCGAGGTGACGCCGGAGTCCTGCGCGGCGACGCCGGAGGTGGCGGTGGCGAAGACCGGCATGAAGGTCAGGCCCATGCCGAGGCCCATCAGCAGCAGGGCGGGCAGGATCTCGGTGGGGTAGGAGGAGGAGACCGTGATCCGGGTCAGCAGCAGCAGGCCGCAGGCGGCGAGGAGCAGACCGGGGACCATCAGCAGACGCGGCGCCACGCGGTGCAGCAGGCGCGCCGATATCTGGGTCGAGCCGACGATGATCGCCAGGGTGAGGGGGAGGAAGCCGAGGCCCGCCCTGACCGGGGAGTAGCCGAGGATGATCTGAAGGTAGTAGGTCAGGAAGAGGAACAGCCCGAACATGGCGACGGTGGCGAGCGCCATCGTCAGGAAGCTGCCCGCGCGGTTGCGTTCCTTCACGATGTGCAGGGGCAGCAGGGGGCTGGGCGCCCGGTTCTGCCACCGGACGAAGGCGGCGAGGAGTACGACACCGGCCGCGAACAGGCCCAGCACCAGCGGGTCGGACCAGCCGCGCGGCTGCGCCTCGCTGAAGCCGTAGACGATCGCGACGAGCCCGCCGCAGCCGAACAGCGCACCGGGGACGTCGAGCCGGGCGCCGCCGGTGCCCGGGCGGTCGTGCAGCAGGGCGGAGGCGCCGAAGACGGCGAGGACCGCGATGGGCACGTTGACGTACAGGCACCAGCGCCAGTCCAGGTACTCGGTGAGCAGCCCGCCGACGATGAACCCGATCGCCGAGCCGCTGCCCGCGAGGGCGCCGTAGATGCCGAAGGCCTTGCCGCGTTCCCGTGGGTCGGTGAACGTCGTCGTCAGCAGGCTGAGCGCCGAGGGGGCGAGGACGGCGGCGAAGACGCCCTGGAGGGCGCGGGCGCCGAAGAGCATCCCCTGGCTCTGGGCGGCACCGCCGAGCGCGGAGGCGGCGGCGAACCCGACCAGCCCGATGACGAAGGTGCGCTTGCGGCCGACCAGGTCGGCGATCCGGCCGCCCAGCAGGAGCAGCCCGCCGAAGGCCAGCGTGTAGGCGGTGATCACCCACTGCCGGTTGCCGTCGGACATCCCCAGGTCGCGCTGTGCGGAGGGGAGGGCGATGTTCACGATCGTCGCGTCGAGGACGACCATCAGCTGGGCGAGCGCGATGACCACCAGGCCCCACCAGCGGCGGGGATCGGCCTGGCCGGTGGGCGGTTCACCCGTTCGGGCGCTGCTCATTCGGTCAGAAGACCACGAATCAGGACGGGTTGCATCCTGGGGTGTGCTGTTCCTGGTCACGGTTCCAGTACCACCTTTCCGATCGTCGCCCTGGTCTCCAGGGCGCGGTGTGCGGTTGCCGCCTCCGCCAGCGGGAAGCGCGTCACGGCGGGCCGCAGCCGGCCGTGGGCGGCCTCGGCGAGGGCGCGGAGTTCGAGGGTGCGCAGCGGGTCGGGGCCGCCGGTCCGGCGGAGCATCGCGGGGCCGAGGACGCGCTCCGAGAGCCCGTCGACGAAGTGGCCCCGGCCGTCGCCGATCCCCTCCGCCGACCAGCCGAAGACGAGGTGCCGGCCGCCGTCGCCGAGCAGGGCCACGGCCTCCCGGGCGACCTCGCCGCCGACGCCGTCGAGGACGACGGTGACGGCGGCGAAGTGCTCGCGGACCCGGTCCGGCCAGCCGGGGTCGGTGTAGTCGAGGGCGAGGTCGGCGCCGTCGGCCCGGACGCGCTCGACCTTCTCGGGGCCGCCCGCGAGACCGATCACGGCCGCGCCCGCGTGCTTCGCGTACTGCACGAGCAGGGTGCCGACACCGCCGGCGGCGGCCGGGACGAGCACCACCGACTCCGGCCCAGGCTCCGCGAACTGCAGGATGCCGAGGGCCGTACGGCCGGTCCCGATCATGGCGACGGCCTCGGGGAAGCCGAGGTTCGCCGGGACCTCGTGCAGCCGCTCGACCTCGGTGACGGCGAGTTCGGCGTAGCCTCCGGGCGCGAACCCGAGATGGGCGACCACGCGCCGGCCGAGCCACAGCCCGTCCACGCCGTCGCCGAGCGACTCGACGACCCCGGCGACCTCGCGGCCGGGGATCGTCGGCAGCACGGTCGGGCGGGGCGCCGGGCCCTGGTGACCCGCCCGCAGCGCGGTGTCGAGCAGATGGACACCGGCCGCGGCGACCGCGATCCGCACCTGCCCCGGACCCGGCACCGGGTCCTCGGTCTTCTCATGGACGAGGTTTTCGGCAGGCCCGAAGGCGTGCAGAACGATGGCGTGCACAGGGACTCCCCCCGGTACTGGACGAACCAGCCGCTGGACGAACCAGTTGCCGGCCGATCTGACGGGTCGACTCTTCGGCCTCAAGTGCGCTTGAGGTCAAGGGCGGCCGCCGCGGACGTGCCTTCCTCGCTGATACGACGGATCGAGGCGGCCGGAATGTGACATGGCACCGGGGCCGCGGGGCGTCGTCGCAGGTCACGGCGATTGTCAGTGGGGGGCGGCAAGATGGGGGCATGGCGAGGACGGCGGCCGGTGGGTCCGGCGGTGGCAAGGTGAAGGGCGCGCGGCGGCCGGAGGTGCGGCTGCCCCCGCTGGAGCCGTGGAGCGACGGCGAGCTGGAGCCGGACGGGGACTACGACGGGCTGGGGTTCCAGGACGCGGACTTCGTCGGCCAGGACGCCTCGGGCGCCCGCTTCATGGACTGCGCGCTGACGGGCTGCGCCTTCGACGAGACGGGACTGCGCCACGCCCGCGTGCTGGACACGGTCCTCACCGGCATAAGAGGCGTCGGCACGAACCTGGCCGAGGCGACCCTCCGCGACGTCGAGCTGATCGACGCCCGCCTCGGCGGCACCCAGCTGCACGGCTCCGTCCTGGAACGCGTGGTCATCCGCGGCGGCAAGATCGACTACCTGAACCTGCGCAAGGCCAGGCTCAGAGACGTCGTCTTCGAGAGCTGCGTCCTGGTCGAGCCGGACTTCGGCGGTGCCGTCCTGGAGCGGGTGGAGTTCACCGACTGCACTCTGAAGGACGCGGACTTCAACGGGGTGACGATGAAGGACGTCGACCTGCGGGGGGCCGCGGAGCTGGGCATCGCGAGCGGCGTGGACCGGCTGGCGGGCGCGGTCATCAGCATGTCCCAACTGCTGGATCTGGCACCGGTGCTGGCCGCCCAGCTGGGGATCCGCGTCGAGTGACGACCGACGCAAGCAACAGCGCCCCGCAAGGGGCGCGGGGCTCTGTCAATGTGCGGCTACCGCCGCGTGGGCGCGACCAGCCCCCACCGACCCGCGGCCGCGAACCACCCGAACCACTCAGTCCGGAGGCGGGGGCGCCGCCCTTCGCAGGCCCAACTGATCATCCGGGTCCCGCAGCAACGTCGGCTGAGCGCCGAGCATCCTCCGCACCACCGGCTCCGGCATCCGGATCACCACCGGCCGGGGCAGGGTCAGTTCGCGTACGGCCGTACCGGTCCGCCCCGACCGCACGCGGGCGCTCACACTCGCCACCACCCGCACGTCCAGCGTGAACTGCACCAGCACCGAAGAGAACTTGGGCTTGTGCAGCGGCATCGAGCCGGAGGCGTTCGCCGCGAGGCCCGCGCCGCCGCCCGCGCCACCGGCGTTGCCCATCATCTGGTTGAGGCGGAACTCGTCGGCGTTGAGCAGCCCCGCGCCGGCCAGTCCGCGTGCCGACCTGCCGTGGTCGGCGGAGCTGAGGCCGTCCGTCTGGGTGGGCCGGGGCGCGTCCAGGTGGCTCTGCCCCACCGTCTCGAAGGTCATCTTGTCGCCGACGCCGAGTACCCGCCCGTCCCGCAGCCGCCCGTGCAGGGACGCCCGCAGGTCCTGGCCCTCCACCCCGGTGGCGTGCACCGGCGGCAGCTCCGCCCCGGCGGAGGTCAGCAGCGGCAGCGCCGCGATCAGCCACTCGGTGGAGACGGCCTCGTGCAGGGTGTAGGCGGCGGCCTGGCCCTTGGCCCGGAAGCGGTCGCCGCCGCCCGCCTCCCGGACCGCGGAGTTGACCAGCTCCCGTATCTGCGGGGCCCCTTGGAAGCCGTTGACCTGCGCCTCCATCGGCAGCCGCACGCCACCGGAGCGCCAGGCGCCGAGCGCGGCCGGGCGACCGCCCTGCGGACCGGGGGCCGGGCCCACCGGTGCGGGGCGCGGCGCGGTCACCCGGCCGAGGGCGGCCAGGTCCTTGTCCAGGACACGGTGGGTCAGCGCCTGGCGGCCCAGTGAGGCCACCGCCAGCCGGCGGTCGCCGCGATGCAGTTCGAGGGTCGCCTCGATCGGCACGCGCATCTTCGACGACGGCGCGGTCTTCGCTTCGGCGACCGTCTTCATGCCGAGCTGACCGCGGCCGGCCGTGCCGGAGCGCCGTGAGCTGCCGGAGCCGACGCCGAGTCCCGCCGCGCCGCCCGTGCTCTTCAGCTGCCCGGCCCCGCCCTCCGGTTTGCCGGAGCCCGCGAAGATCCCCTCCACGCCGGTCGTCACGCCCTCGTCGTGGGCGGCGGCCTGCTGGGCCACGGCCGCGGTGATGTACTCCATGTCCCGGCCGTCGTCCGCGGCACCGTCGTAGCCGCCGTCGCCCAGGCGGTTGACCTTGAACACCGCCCAGTACGGGGTCCTGCGGCCGTCGAACAGCTCGACGGTGACCCCGCCGTCCATCGCACCGGACAGCAGCCCGGCACTGCCGTCGCGGTCCAGGACCCGCAGCAGCCGCTGCACGTTGTCGTTGCGGTCGGCCAGCTGCTGCCGGGGCAGCAGGTTCTCGGCCAGGCCCTGCTGCCCGCTCTCCACGAGCCGGGTCCGCAGCCGCGCCAGCAGCGGCACGAAGTTCGGCAGGTTCTCGACCATGCCGAACCCGAGCGGCAGGCCTCGGCCGAAGGAGGCGCTGGTGCGGGGCGGGGAGGTGGAGGAACCGAGGGCGCCGGTGGTGGCGGTGGAGGAACCGAGGGCGCCGGTGGTGGCGGTGGAGGAACCGAGGGCGCCGGTGGTGGCGGTGGTGCGGGATCCGGAGGCGGCCGTGGCGCGCCCCTTCTCCCGGGCCTCGCGTTCCGCGCCCGCCCGGGAGCCCTCGGCGGGCCGGGTGGTGCGGGGCTCGGCGGTGTCGGTGGCGCGTTTCCCGGCCGTGTCCGCAGTGCGGCCCCCGGCCGTGTCCGCAGTGCGGCCCCCGGCCGTGTCCGCAGTGCGGCCCCCGGCCGTGTCCGCAGTGCGGCCCCCGGCCGTGTCCATGGCGCGCCCCTTCTCCCGGCGCTCGCGTTCCGCACCCGTCCGGGAGCCCTCGGCCGGTCGCTGTCCCGGTCGGGAGGCGGGCGGGGTCATCAGTGCCGGTTCCGGGTCGAGCTTCAGCTGTCTGCGGATCGCCGCCGGCAACTGCGCCTCCGTCAGCCACACCGCGGCCTCGGCCGGGAGGGTGCGGGCGGCCGTCGCCACGTAGGGGCCGCCGCCGGTGACCTTGACCTCGGCGACCATGGTGACGAGGAGGTCGCACTGGACGAGGTGGAGCGGCGCCTTCTTCGGGGTGTGGGCGTTGCGCTCGACGGTGCCGGAGAGGGCCGCGGACCGGGTGTCGCCCGTGCTGGTGGTGCGGCTCCCGGAGAGGCCCTGGCCGAGCCGCCACTCGGCGTCGTTCTCGGAGCCGGTGGCGCCGAACTGCCAGGTGCTGGTGGTGCCCCGCCCCTCCTGGCCGGCCGCCTGATGGCCGCCGAGCACGAAGGTCTCGGTGCCGGGACCGGCGCCCCGGTGCAGGAACTTCGGGTTGGTCAGGGTGAGCCGGGTGCCCACGGCCCCGTTCAGCGCGGCGAGCCGGCGCGGATACCGCAGGTTCTTCACCACCCACCCGGAGGACGCGGCCTGCCGCAGCGCGGCCGTGATGGCCTGCGGCCCGAACCGCTCCTCGATCGCGAGGCGCGGCGCGAGCCCCTCCGCGGCCAGCGCGGGATCCTCCCGTACGCCCTTGTTGCGGGCGGCGGCCTTGGACAGCAGCTGGAAGGCGAGGTCGCGGACGGCCTGGCCGTCGCCGACCGTCTCCACCAGCTGCCAGTCCCGCAGCGGCTGCCCGACGGACGGCCGGGGCACCAGCGCGGCCAGGTCGCCGATGCCCTCGGCGGTGACCGCGTGCTCGGGGCGCGGGGCCCGCGCCCGCCGCCGGCCGCCGGCCGCGTCCTGCCGCCGCTTGCCCTCCTCGTCGAGGGTGAACTCGGCCGGGGTGACCAGCCGTACGTCCTGTTCGTCGAGGTGCAGGCCCGCCAGCGGGGTGGTCTCCGGTGCGTCCTGGCCGGGGGAGCCGGGGGTGAGGGCGCGGCCTAGCTTGCGCTGCCGGGAGGTCATGGTGACGTCGACGTCCAGGCGCAGCGCGGCCCCGAAGGCGGCGGCCTGCTCGGAGCCGTTGGTGAGGACGTCCGTGCGGGTGGTGGGGCCCGCCTGGTTGCGGCGGGTGCCGGAGCGGTGCCGTTCGTAGCGGGCCGAGCCGGTCAGGGCGCCGGGGACGATCCTGGCCTGGCCGAGCACCAGCCCGCCGATCGAGCGGGAACTGCTGCGCCCGCTCTGGGTGTTGCCGGTGACCCCGGCGTGGCTGCGCACCAGCCAGTTGTCGGTGTCGCCGAGGTAGCCGGTCTCGCGGAGCTGCCCCCGGACCCGGAGCTGCACGTCGTGCGCGTGCAGGGTGGTCTTGCGGCGCAGCCACACCCGGATGCCGGTCGAGGTGAGCTGGTCCTTGTTGACCCGCAGGTTGGTCTCCGACAGGGCGGCCATCAGCTCCCGGTGGTTGTGCCGCTGGAGGGCGGCCTCCTCCTTGGACGGGGGCGTGGCGCCCGGCTCCGTACCGAAGGCGGGCAGATAGCCGGCCAGCCGGGGATCGGTCGCGAACAGCTGCCGCACGGCCCGCACCATGGGCCCGGTGTCCAGCTGGCTGAGGGCGACGCTGGAACCCATGGCGCCGAACGGGAGGTGCCGCTCGACGTCGGTCTCGGCGCCGTTCTCGTCGGTCCGCTTCGGTTTCTCGATGAACTCCCCGGCCTCGGTGCCGGGCGGCAGCGGCAGCCCGAGCGACCGGGCCTCGTCGGCGCGCAGGCTCATCCACACCCGCATCGAGTGCCGGGCGACCCGGGTCCCCGGGCGCAGGACCATCTGCGCCGAACGCGGCCCCGTGCCCTCCGCGGTGAGGTCGACGGTCGCGAGGTAGAGCACCTTGTCGCCGCGCACCTCCGCGCCCTGCCGGCTGGAGACGGTCTGCTCGGCCACGGTGAACCGTGCCTTGCGGGCCGCCGCGACCGGCATGGCCGTACCCCGCACCACGGCGGCGTTGCCGGCCGCCCCGACGCCGATGGCCGGGCCCAGACCGCCGGTGAGGGCGCGCCCCTTGCCCGCGCTCTCGGTGACCGTGTGCTGGGTCTGCTGATGGGTGCGCAGCTGGGTCCCGCCGGTGCCCCAGGCGGGGGACATGCCGGTGATCACGGCGTGCAGGCGGTAACTGCCCACGCTGCCGCCGTCCTTGGACGCCAGGTCCTCGCCGGTCACGCCGTCGCGCAGCAGCCGGGGCAGGTCCTCCAGGACGGTCGCGGTGGCGGTCGCCTCGTAGAGCCGGGCGCGGCCGGGCGCCCCGGGGGCGGTGAGCGAGGGGTGCAGGACGGAGGCGACCGCGTCGAAGAGCCCGCCGCCGCCCTGGTGCGGGGCGGCGGTGTCGGTCACCGCGACCGGGGCCATGGAGTCGGCGAGCGAGACCCGCCGGGCGGTGTCCGCGCCGACCGCCCGCGGGGCGGCGGGCGCCCCGGTGCCGGCCGGGACGAGATGCTCGGTGGGCACGCGCTGGGTGAGGGTGCCCGAGCCGTGGAAGGTCTGCGCGGGCTGTCTCGCGTGCTGCGCGCCCTGCTTCTTGACCCGTACGCCGTAGCGCACCTTGCGCGGTGCCTCGACCGAGCCCTTGTCGCTGCGCAGCACGCGCGGTTCGGCCACGTTCCGCTGGCTGCGCGACTCCCGCGAGGACTGCCAGGGCTGCGCGTTCACCAGGGCGGCGCCGCCCAGCCACAGCCCCGGTACGACGGGCGCGAGCCCGAAGGCCATCCCGCCCGCGCCCTTGCTGGACCCCCCGCTCGCCGCGGTCGCCACGGTGGCGGCGGTGTTGTGCTGGACGTCGACCTTGGTGTCCTTGCCCTCGGCCTCGTCCACCGGGGCGAGCGGCGCTCCGTCCGGGTCCGGCCCGGCGTCGGCCAGCAGGTCCTTGGGGTGGAAGACGGGCGGCCGGTCGTCGGGGGCGCGGGTGACGGTGACCGTGACGTCGTACCACTCCTTGCCGTCCTTGCCCTGCACCGCGAAGGCGCGGCCCTGCCCGTAGTACGCCTCGGGACGGCCGGCGAGATCGGCGGCGAGGGCGGCCACCGTGCCGTCGCGGTGGCCCACGACGGCGGCCACCGCGTTCCCCACGAACTCGTGCCCGGTCAGCCCGTAGGCGGTGGACAGCCCGGCGGCCTGGAAGTTCATGAGGTACGGCGGCAGGACGAGCCCGGGCTCGGCGCCGTCGCGTCCCGCCGGCTGCCCGGTGACGGCGCTGCTCCTGCCGCCCTGGAGCGCCAACGTGGTGGCGGTGTTCCCCGCCTTCCCCTGGAGGGTGAGCAGTGCGTGCTCGGCGGGTCCGGTGGGTCCCGTGGGCCTGGCGGTGACCGCTGCCCGGGAGGCCCCGGAAGAGGTGTCTTTCCCGCCGTCGCCTGACTGTCGCTCGGTCCGCACGGAGTCAACGTATGCACGGCCCGAACGGACCGTACGCCTTCCGTCGCCTCCGGCGTCACTTGTCACCCCCGCCTCGACGGGCCGCCAACTCCCGTACACCCGGCGGTCGTTCAGCTGCCCGGAGCGGTCAGGACACCCGTGGGAAGCGGGCCTGGAGGGTCCAGATCGCCGGGTTGTCGGCCAGGTCCTCGTGCAGGTCCACCAGATCGGCGATCAGGTCGTGCAGGAAGTCCCGGGCCTCCCGGCGCAGTTCGCTGTGGGAGAAGCTGAGCGGCGGCTCCTCGGCCGGCATCCAGTCCGCCTCGATGTCCACCCAGCCGAAGCGGCGCTCGAAGAGCATGCGGTCGGTGGACTCGGTGAAGTCCAGCTCCGCGTGCTGGGGGCGGGCGGCCCGCGAGCCCGCCGGGTCCCGGTCCAGCCGTTCCACGATGTCGCACAGCGCCCACGCGAAGTCGAGCACCGGCACCCATCCCCAGGCTGTGGACAGTTCCCGGTCCGCCTTGGTGTCGGCGAGATAGACGTCCCCGCAGAACAGGTCGTGGCGCAGCGCGCGGACGTCCACGCGCCGGTAGTCGGCCTGGGGCGGGTCCGGGAAGCGGTTGGAGAGGGCGTAGCCGATGTCGAGCACATGCCGATGGTGTCACGGGCGTCCTACGATCGCCTGCGTGCCCCGATCCCCGCTCGCGCTCCCGTCCGTCCTGCTCACCCTCCTTCTCGCCGTCGCGCTGGCCGGATGCGGCGGCGGGGTCCACGGCACTCCCGGCGGCGCGGGCCTGCGCGACCCCTACTTCCCGAAGGCGGGCAACGGCGGCTACGACGTCGATCACTACGCCCTCACCCTCGCCTACGACCCGGACACCCGCGACCTCACCGGCACCGCCGTGATCACCGCCCGCGCCACCCGGGCGCTGTCCGCCTTCGACCTCGACCTGAAGGGGCTGCGGGTCGACGAGGTCACCGTCGAGGGCAGCCGGGCCCGCTGGAACCGGGCCGGCCAGGAACTGACGATCCGCCCCCACGACGACCTGAAGGCGGGCCAGACCTTCGCCACCACCGTCCGCTACTCGGGCCGCCCGGAGAAGATCACCGACCCCGACGGCTCCGAGGAGGGCTGGCTGCGCACCGCCGACGGCGCGCTGGCCCTCGGCGAGCCCGTCGGCTCCATGGCCTGGTTCCCCGGCAACGACCACCCCTCCGACAAGGCGTCGTACGACATCACGGTCACCGTCCCGAAGGGCCTCCAGGCCGTCTCCAACGGCGAGTTGAAGAGCGAGACGACCAAGGGCGACCGGACGACCTTCGTCTGGCACAGCGCCGAGCCGATGGCGAGCTACCTGGCCACGGTCGCCGTCGGCCACTACGAGATCACCCGGTCCACCCTCTCCGACGGCCTGCCGGTGTACACCGCCGTCGACCCGACGCAGGCCGCGGCCGGCAAGCGGGTGCTCGCGAAGCTCCCCGAGATCATGGACTGGGAGCAGTACAACTTCGGCCCCTACCCCTTCTCCTCCACCGGCGTGATCGTCGACCGCCCGGAGGACGCCGGATACGCGCTGGAGACCCAGACCCGGCCCGTCTTCCCCGGCGCCCCGGACACCGCGACCCTCGTCCACGAACTCGCCCACCAGTGGTACGGCGACTCCGTCACCCCGCGGACCTGGCGGGACATGTGGCTCAACGAGGGTTTCGCGACCTACGCCGAGTGGCTCTGGGACGAGGACCACGGCGGCCCGACCGCCCAGCAGACCTTCGACAAGCTCTACGCCACCCCCACCGACGACTCCACCCTCTGGGGCTTCGCCCCGGCGAAACCGCCGAGCGCCGCGTACATCTCGGAGCGGCCGGTCTACGACCGTGGCGCCATGGTCCTCCAGAAGATCCGCCGGACCGTCGGCGACGACCGCTTCTACGACATCATCCAGGGCTGGGCCGCCACCCACCGCCACGCCAACGCCGACACCGCCGAGTTCACGGCCTACGTGGAGAAGTCAGCACCCGGCAAGGACTTCTCCGCCGTCTGGAAGGACTGGCTGTACGGCGACGGCAAACCGGCCACACCCTAGGCCGCGTCCAGCGTCTTGCGCAGTACGGCACACGGGCGCCCGAGCTGCCGGTCCGGGCGATGCCCGATCACCGTGTACCCGAGGGCCGTCCAGAAGGCGAGCCCCTTCGGGTTGCCCTCCAGCACGGCCAGCCGTACGGCGTCCCGCCCCGCCGCCCGGAACCGCTCCTCGACGCCCTCGGCGATCCGCCGCCCGTACCCCCGCCGCTGCGCCCCCGCGTCCACCATCAGCAGCCCGATCCACGGATCCGGGTCGGCCGGATCCGGATGCCGGGCCAGCGTGACGACCACCCCGACCAGCCGCCCCTCGGCCCGCGCCAGCAGCACCTCCACGTCCGCGTTCGCCAACTCGTCGGCCAGCGCGGCGGCCACCTGCTCCGGGCGGATGTCGTCCGGGTCCGGGAAGTCGCCGCTGAGAGCCTGGAACTCGCGGTTGGAGGCATACAGCGCGGTGAGCTCGGTGAGCACCGGGGCCGGGATGTCACGGTCGGGGCCGAGCGGAACCGGGGCGAGGATCATGCCGGCAACCTATCCGGCCGGCGGCCGAACGTGACCGCGCTGCTTGCCAGTCCCGTCCTGGTAGCGCGGCAGGTTATCGGTCGGGATGGTCCAGTCGCCGATCGTCACGTCCTCGCCGTAGACGAAGTCCTTGCGGGTCGCGTAGCGCGGGCCGTCGGGGGTGGGGTGGATGTCGGTGAGGACGGCGCCGGTGCCGGTGCGGGGGTCGAAGATCGCGTAGACGGGGATGCCGATCAGCGGGTAGTCGCGGACTTTGCCGACCCAGTCGTTGTCCGGGTTGGAGCGGGAGACGACCTCGACGGCGGCGTAGAGCGTCCTGGGGTCGAACGTCCCCTGGGTCTCCATGTCCGCCTCGGCGATCACCATCACGTCAGGACGCCGCATGATGCCTTCGGGCTCGCCCTCCACATCCGGCTCACCTGTATGGGCCACGATTTCTTCCGGCATCACCTTCTCCAGGCGCTTGCGAAGGCGCAGCACCGTGAGCTCGTGAGGCCCGATGGGCGACATCATGTCGTGGACGATTCCTTCTGTGGTGACTTCGAATTTGCCCGGCAGCGTGTCGTCCATGGACTGGACGAAGTCCCGCATGGCCCGGTACCGGTGGGAGCCCCCATGTCCTGCGTCGTCCGCTGCGATGGTCATGGCGCTCGCTCCTCGTCTGTGCCCAGGGGCAAGGATCGTCGCTTTCATGCTAGGTGTCCTTCGGGAGATCGGTTCGGCAGCCGGGGCAGAGTCCGGGCCGGGGTGCACGGAAGCCGCGGTCGCAGCCGTCGCAGTTCTGGATCTTCGCCGGGGCCGAGGGCGTGGCGACCGGCGCCCGGAACGGGGGGGCGGCGGCGGGAGCCGGTCCGTCAGCCGGTGGGCGAGCGGGGCGGCGGGGCGGCGTAGGTCCTCGGCCGGCAGGTCGGAGGTCAGGGCGCGGGCTACGTCCGCTGCGCTGACGTCCCGTTCCAGCCAGGCGGCGACTCCGGGGGCCAGGTGCTCGGTGTCGGTGGCCGAGAGCAGGAGGCGGGAGTCGTGGCGGCGGAGGCGTACGAGCAGGTCGAGGGATTGCTGGAGCAGCGCGGGCGCGGCACACGAGGGCTGCGGTACGGGCGGGAGGGCGGCCTTTCGGGCGGGCTTCTGCGGCGGCTTCAGCCGCTCCGCCAGCGTCTTGATGTCGACCTTGGCGCCGGCCGGAAGTGACTGGATGTGTGTGCCGATGCCGATCGCGAGCCCCGACAGGTCGGGGTGCTGGGCCAGGTCGTTGCCGACGACGGTGAAGTGCGAGGTGTGGCGGGTGTGTTCGTGAATGAGCCCGCCGCCGGACCCCCGGTTCGGGTGCTTCTTGGCGGCAACAGGGGGCTGGGCGCACGCGGGCGCGCTAGGGTTTTTCGTATCCATCGGGAAGGTATCGGGCTTCCCAGGTGGTCAGGCCCTCGCACTGGGATTGCCGTCCCGGCGAGGGCCGAAGTCCTTCTGCGGTTGTTGCGCCGAGCGTAGGGCACGCAACCCTCCCCAAATCCAGCCGACTTGGGCATATTCACTCGCCGGAGTGACGCTGCGCGACGGGCGGGAGGGGTGGGGCTTGGCGGGGTTCTTTCTCCCCGTCGTTCCTTTGGTGGTGACGTCCCTCGCGACCGGAGTCCGCGTTTCCGGGCTCCGGCGACACATGGGCCCACTCAGTCCAGGGACGCCAACGCACCCGTTATCAGAGAA
The DNA here is from genome assembly GCF_044747345.1 of Streptomyces sp. NPDC090088. Classification (NCBI taxonomy): domain Bacteria; kingdom Bacillati; phylum Actinomycetota; class Actinomycetes; order Kitasatosporales; family Streptomycetaceae; genus Streptomyces; species Streptomyces sp. NPDC090088. The sequence continues at coordinate 151,833 of NZ_JBIVDZ010000006.1, forward strand.
CGTGCTGCAGCCCCTCGCGCGGCTCCCTGCGAAAGCTGCTCAAAGGCTCGGGTGTACAGCTCAACCTGACTGGGCTCCGTAAGCGCGGAAGCAGCATCCAACGTGTCCGCATGCACCCTGACGTGGTCGAAGACAGTGAACGTGGGCATGGGCCACACGGTCCGTTGAGTCGAAAACGGAACGATACCCACGGCGACGTTCGGGAGATCCATGACTCCCAGCAGGTGGCCGAGTTGCGCCGCCATGGTTTCGGCGCCGCACAGCCGGTAACGCAGCACCGACTCCTCCAGCACGAACGAGAACCGCCGGGAGCCATCGCTCAGCACCGCGTTGCGCCGCATGCGGGCCGCCACCGCATCACTCACGTCGTCCGGGGTTCCCCGGAACTCCGCGATGGATGACAAGAGAGCCGTGGCGTATCCGGGTGTCTGGAGGAACCCGGGGACTACGTCGGACACGTAGACGCGGAAAGTCCTGGTTCGTTGGTACAGGTCGACCACGGACTCTTGCAGACGTCGCAGACCGCTCCGCTGGAGTCGCCGCCACTGCACATGAGCATCAGCGGACTGCCTGTTGGCCACGATCAAATCGAGGGCCTGACTCTCAGCGGCGCAGGCCCGGCACCACGCCTTGATGTCCGCGTCAGAGGGAGGGGTCTTCGCGTTCTCGATTCGGGACGACTTCGACTCCGACCAACCACACCTGACAGCCAGCTCCCGTCCGCTGATCCCCGCGTCCTTCCGAATGTCGCGAAGACGATGGGCCAGCCTTTCGCGGGCCTTCTGAACGCGTGAAGAGGCGTGCGGGGGCATGGAGCCGGCTCTCGTCAGATCTTGTACAGGTGGTGCGGGATCGCTTGCTCCCATACTGCTTCGAAGGCGGCCGAGCACAGTTTCACGGCTTGCGGCTCCGCCGTCACCTCGTCCTCCACCACCGCTCCGTCACCGGAGAAGTGGTGCACCCGGAGCAGCGCCCCGTCGAACAACCAGAAGTCGTTTCCCGGCAGGGGGATGTCTGTGGCCCGTCGCCGTGGTAGCCACCGGACCTCCTCACCCGCCGAGACGTTGGCGTGAGTGACGTAGTGCTCCCAGCGGATGTACTCCGATACGGGCTCGGAGACCACCCGGGCTCGACGGATGGTCACGCCCCGGGCCACGGCATCCGTGATCAGCTGGTAGAAGGGATGCCACCAGGCCCCGCGGTCCTCCCAGTTGATCCGCTCACCGCGCTTCCACGCCTCGAACCGATCTGTCGAAGCGTAGGAGTCGCGTAGCTCCAGGTGGACGGCGGACCGCTCGCACTGGCCAAGTAGGTCAGCGAAGCTGGTCGCGTCGCTCGACGGCATCACACGCCTCCCTGATCATCGGGATCATCCGAGCCGGAATCCTGACGATGGCTTCACTGTCAGGCACCGGACTGCTCGCGGGGCTGCTTGCCTCGCACTCCGCCTGAGTTTCGGTGCTTGTCTTCCACCCTTGCAACAAGATCTCCTGAGCTTCCGCGTCCGCCCATACGGTGGGGCAGTGGTCCAGATCGGTGTCGGGGTCGATTCCCACAAACTCCACGGCCATAGCCGGCTCCCTGGTGTAGGTGCTTGCTCAGACTTGCACAAGCTTCCTTGAGCTGCGGAGACAGCGTCAATACCGCCCTTGCCCAGGCCAATTGGTGTGCAAGTCCATGCAAGTTCGTAGAGTTCGGCACTCGCCACTTTCTACGGTCCTCACATCCGCACGGAATCGATCGAGAGGGCGCGGTGTGATGGGCGAAGGCAAGGCACAGGGTTCTGAATCGCCTGATCACCCGGGCAGCAGTGAGGCCCGGCAGTTCCTCTCCCGTCTCTCCGAAGCATTCGGCGTCGGGGGTGTGCTCATGGTGCAGAAGAGCACCCCCGGCCCCGAGGGCGCGGACTTGGCGCCGAGTTCCGCCCTGCACTGGCCTCCGTGCGAGTGCGGGAGCCCGAAGTGTCCCGACTACAAGCCGCCGCCGGCCAGCGCGGCCGAGGGACTGAGCGGCCGAGTCGCCGCAGCCAACGCGAGCAGCCGCAGGGGTGGGCTGTGAGCGTCCGGACGGCGATGCGGTACGTGATGCACCGGATCACCGAGCATCCCGATACGGGTGTGACGTTCGAGGCCGAGTGTCTGCACTGCGGTGGGAAGTCGACGCCGGCCGGTGACTCGGCGCCTGTCGACACGGCGTGCCTGAGCCACACGGGCCGTTCCGGTCACGCCGGTTTCCGGCGCACCCGGACCTCGTTCGCCATGGTCGTCCGCGCCGAGTAGAGCCACACCGGCCTAGCGGTGGAATCCCTGAACTCCCGCCCCTTTCGCGGGCGGCGGCGGTCGGTCATGGCCGCGATCAGCTGAGCAGGAAGGTGCAGTGATGCTGGACGGAAGTGACCTGTACACACTGGACATCGACGGGGCCTCGTTCGTGAAGGCGTGTGGCGGCCCCTGCACCGAGGGGTGCGTGACTCTGGCCCGGATCGGCGACGACGCCTGGGCCCTCGGTGACAGCAAGCGGCCCGACGCGCAGCCGCTGCGGTTCACCTCGGATGAACTGCACGCGGCCGGCATCGACCCGGCGCGCTTCGGCCTCCACGTCTGATCCCTCCCCCCTCCGTCGGCCGGGCCGTCCCTTCCTCACTCTCCCGGGCCCGGTCCGGTCGGCTTTTCTCGGAACGGGAAAGATTCGTGCACCACCACGGCTACCTGTGGACCGGCCCGAAGGACCGCTTCGACCAGGAAGCACTACGACGGCCTCCGCATCCCGAGGAGCCATCTCCCGGAAGCAGGCCGGAGCTGATCCAGCGGTATCGCGAGGTGGCCGGGGAGTTCCTCACGTCGGATCTGCCGCCCCTGGAAACGGCGTACTGGCTGATCAAGCCGCGTTCCTTGGTGCGCGGCACGTGGGAGGAGGCGAAGGTGGCCGCGTCATGGCTCGGTGAACGCCTGGCCGAGTACGCGCCCCGGTTCGCGTCGGACAGGGGCCGTGACCCTACGCGCCTCGCCCGGCAGGTGAACGCTGCTGCCGAACAACTGCAATCGGGAGCTGACGTGTCATACGGCTTCTACCTCGAACGTCCCTCATACCTGTCCTTGGCAGTGGTGACCTGCTCGCCGAATCGCGCGAACGCCGAGCTGGCCTGCCCAGTCGCGGAGCCGGAGTAACAAGGAGCCCCCAGCCACCTCGAAGCGGCCGGGGGCTCCCGCGCAGCGCAGCGTCGGTCAGACGTTGACGCCGAAGTCCTGGGCGATGCCGACGAGGCCGGAGGCGTAGCCCTGGCCGACCGCGCGGAACTTCCACTCGGCGCCGTTGCGGTACAGCTCGCCGAAGACCATGGCCGTCTCGGTCGCCGCATCCTCGGAGAGGTCGTAGCGGGCGATCTCGGCGCCGCCGGCCTGGTTGACGATGCGGATGTAGGCGTTGCGGACCTGGCCGAAGTTCTGCGAGCGGGTCTCCGCGTCGTAGATGGAGACCGGGAAGACGATCTTGTCGATGTCGGCGGGGAGGCCCGCCAGGTTGACGTTGATCGCCTCGTCGTCGCCCGCGCCCTCGCCGGTGCGGTTGTCGCCCGTGTGGACGATGGTCTGGTCCGGGGTCTGCTTGTTGTTGAAGAAGACGAAGTGGGCGTCGGAGTAGACCTTGCCCTGCGTGTTGACCGCGATCGCGGAGGCGTCAAGGTCGAAGTCCGTGCCGGTGGTGGTGCGGACGTCCCAGCCGAGGCCCACGGTGACGGCGGTCAGGCCCGGAGCCTCCTTGGTGAGCGAGACGTTGCCACCCTTGGACAGGCTTACAGCCATGGTCGGGGAGTCCTTTCCCTTGTGTGCGTACTGCCGTGCGGCGTACGGGCTCGAAGCTACAGCTACCCGTATGAACGCCACGAGGGGTACCGAAGGTTCCACCTCGCTTTACTTTCTTTACCAAACGGGTGATGAACGATATTCGCGTGACGTGTGCCGGTCAGCCGCGCGACCATGGAGCCATGTCCGGTCCCTATGTCATCCGCGGCTCCGTCTCGCTCCCCGAGGCCGAGCTCAACTGGCGTTTCTCGCGGTCGTCCGGGCCGGGCGGACAGCACGTCAACACCAGTGACTCGCAGGTGGAGCTGCGCTTCGACCTGGCCGCCACCGAGGCGCTGCCCCCGGTGTGGAAGGAGCGGGCGCTGGCACGGCTGGCCGGGCGGCTCGTCGACGGCGTGGTCGTCGTACGGTCGTCCGAGCACCGGTCGCAGTGGCGCAACCGCGAGACCGCGGCCGTACGCCTCGCCGCGCTCCTCGCGGAGGCCACCGCGCCTCCGCCCAAGCCCCGCACGCCGACCCGCATCCCGCGCGGGATCAACGAACGCCGGCTGCGGGAGAAGAAGCAGCGGTCGGAGACCAAGCGGGGGCGGACCGGCCGCGACTGGTCCTAGCGGCCCCCGTCGCATCCGGGGCCCCGGTCACATCCGGGTCGCCTCATCCGTCAGTCCAGGGAAGGCCGCCGAGCGGCGGACGGACTACGGCCACGGGTGGTACCGCGATGAGCACCGACAACGGCACCGACGACAACTTCCTCGCCGAGCGTTTCGAGGCGCACCGTCCCCGGCTGCGTGCCGTCGCGCACCGCATGCTCGGGTCGGTCGCCGAGGCCGACGACGCGGTGCAGGAGGCCTGGTTCCGGCTGAGCCGGGCCGACAGCGGACGGGTGGAGAACCTGGGCGGCTGGCTCACCACCGTCGTGGGCCGGGTCTGCCTGGACATGCTGCGGTCCCGGAAGTCGCGCGCGGAGGAGTCCCTGGAGGCCGGCGGCGGCCCGGTGGAACTCCCCGGCCCCGCCGCCGACCCGGAACAGGACGCCCTGCTCGCCGACACGGTCGGGGTCGCCCTGCTGGTCGTCCTGGACACCCTCACCCCCGCCGAGCGGCTCGCGTTCGTGCTGCACGACCTGTTCGCGGTGCCCTTCGAGGAGGTCGCGGGGATTCTCGGTCGCAATCCCGCCGCCGCCCGCCAGCTGGCCAGCCGGGCCCGGCGCCGGGTGCGCGGCCCGCACAGCGCCCCGGACGCCGACCTGGCCCGGCAGCGCGAACTCGTCGACGCCTTTCTGGCGGCCGCGCGGGCCGGTGACTTCGACGGGCTGCTGCGGGTGCTCGACCCCGACGTGGTGGCCCGCACCGAGGTCGGGGTGACCACGGGCGCCGCCGCGGTCGCCGGCGGCGCGACCCGGTTCGCGCGACTCGTCGGCCCTGGCGTGCCGGCGCTGATCAACGGCGTGCCCGGGATCGTCGTCCTCGCCGACGGCCGTCCGGAGCGGACCCTCGCCTTCACGGTCGTTCGCGACCGCATCGCCGTGCTGGACATCGTGACCGACCCGGCGCGAGTCGCCGAACTCGACATCGATTTCGGCCCTGATCTCGGTTAGGGAATACGCCGTTCGGAAAAGGCGGCCGTGCGCGGAATTTAATAAACCGACCGCGCGGTCTTCTCGGCTCAGCCCAACTGCCGGTAGCGACCCCGGAAATACATCAGCGGACCGCCTTCCGCGCTCGGGAGTTCGGCGGTGAGGACGCGTCCGATGACGAGGGTGTGGTCGCCGGCCGTGACCCGCTGCTCGGTGCGGCACTCCAGGGTCGCGAGGGCGCCGCCGACCAGCGGGGCGCCGGTGACCTCGCCGCGGGCGTACGGGATGTCCTCGAAGAGCAGGCGGTCGCTGATGCGGCCCTTCATCGAGAAGCGGCCCGCGATGTGCCGCTGGCTCTCGGTGAGCACGGAGACCGCCCACAGCGGCTGTTCGTCCAGGAGGTCGTCCATACGGGCCCCCGTACGCAGGCTGACCAGCACCAACGGGGGGTCGAGCGACACCGAGAGGAACGCGGTGGCCGTCATGCCGACGTTCTCGCCGGCCGGCGCCAGCGGGTCGTCGGGGTCGAGCGGCGGCTCCTGCGCGGTCACCAGGACCACGCCCGCGGCCAGCCGGGACATGGCGGCCTTGAACGCATCGTTGCTCACCCCCACAGCATGCCCGGTGGGTTCGGCGGCGGTGGGGGAGGGAGTCTTCAGCACGCCCGAAACGCTAATCTCGGACCCGGCGCGACCGCATCGGCCATCGGCCCGAGCCGGGTCCTAGGACCAAGGGCGGGTGAAGGGTCGTAACGTGCATCATGTGTGCACGCACCCAAAGGTTGTGTTCAGTAAACGCACAGGGAAAACGCAGAAACTCCACTCAATTGTTCACGTTCTCCTGTGACTTGAGTCACAAGGGGCATTAATTGTTGACCCTGTGTACCGAGTGGGCAGCGCGCTGTGATTCAGTGGCGGGGAAAAGTAGCGCCGAAGCAGACCCTTGATTCACTGCGAGGTCTCGGGGGGAGGGCGAGCATGGAGACCGAGTCGGAGCCCTACGTCCGTCTTGCGTCCCTGCGACAGCTGCACCAGGTCATGGCCGACATGAACACGGCCCGCAGCCTGGCGGACACACTGCAGACCGTCGCCGACGGCGTCATCACCGCCCTCAACTACGAGATGGCCTGCATCAACCTCGTACGCCCCGCCGAGGGCGACCTCGTGGTCGCCGCCTTCGCCGGGAACTCCGCCGCCGAGGCCCTGATCACCGGCCGGGTCGGCTCCCGCGAGTCCTGGGACCGGCGGCTGGGCATGGGCGAGCAGTGGGGCGACCTCGTCTTCATACCGCACACCGAGGGCTGGGTCCTCGACGACGACGACGTCCCGCAGTGGTACACGGACGGCCCGGCGCCGCGCTTCGAGGACGAGTGGCACCCCTCCGACCGGCTCTTCGCCCCGATGTACACGCCCGGGATATCCGGCAGCGCCTGCGGCGAACTGCTCGGCGTGATCTCCGTCGACCGCCCGCGCAACGGCCGGCACCCCGGCGCCTGGGGCCGTGAGGCCCTGCAGATGTACGCCTTCCAGGCCGCGATCGCGATCAGCAACGCGCGTCTACGTGCGAATATGCAGCGGGCACTGGTCAGGCTGGAGCGCGAGCAGCAGGCCCTGCGCGCCAGCGAGGAGTCCTTCCGGCAGGCCTTCGAGTACGCCCCCTCCGGCATGGCGATAGCCGAGATGGGCGGCGACCAGCACGGACGAATACTGCGCACCAACGACGCCCTGTGCCGGCTGCTGGGCCGCCCCGCCTCCGCGATGCGCCGCTACTCCTTCTCCGACCTGGTCCACCCCGAGGACATCGGCACCCTGCTCCGCACCTCGGCGGAGGGCGGCCGCGCCGAGCTCCGCCTCGGCCGCCGGGACGGCACCTACGTCTGGGTCTCGCTCCGCAACAGCGTGGTCGCCGACGCGGCCGACGGCCCCCGCTTCCTCCTCACCCACGTCGAGGACATAGAGGAACGCAAGCGCCGCGAGCTCCAGCTCGCCCACCGCGCCTCCCACGACTCCCTCACCGGCCTGCCGAACTCCGCCGAACTCCGCTCCCGCCTCTCCTCCCGGCTCTGCCGGCGCGCCGACGCCGGCGCCCTGGAGTCCCTGGACGCGGCCTACGGCCACCCCGCCTACGACGTCAACGGCCACGGCTTCGACTTCGACTTCGACTTCGCCGGCGTGTCACCGTCGTACGACGGTGGCTACGACCACCACGTGCACACCGTCGCCCCCGAGGAGGGCCGCGACGACGGCGCCAAGGGGCTCGCGGTGCTCTTCTGCGACCTCGACGGCTTCAAGTCGATCAACGACCGGTTCGGGCACAACGCGGGCGACGCGGTCCTCATCGAGGTCGCCCGCCGGCTGACCCGGGGGGTCCGGGACGGCGACACCGTGGCCCGGCTCGGCGGCGACGAGTTCGTGATCCTCGCCGACGGGCTCGGCAAGGCCGACGCCCAGGACCTCGCCGTACGCCTGCGCAACGAGATCATCCAGCCGATCCGCGCCGAGGGCCGGGCGGTCCGGGTGGGCGCCAGCTTCGGCATCGGATGGGCGCACTGCGGCATGACGGCGGACGAAGTCCTCAAGTCCGCCGACGAGCGGATGTACGTAGAGAAACGATCTCGTCCCAAAGCGCACCGCCGTGCCGGATGACCCGCAGGTCATCGCGCTGATGCGGTCCGAGTCACCTGTTTGGCTCAGCCAGACCGGGTAGGCTCGACACTCAATACCTGTACCGCATCCGCCCGCACCTGTTGAGGAGTACCAAGGGATGACGCCCGGCGACAACGGCGCGAGCACGCCCGAGGACGACGACCCGTTCGGCTACCTGTACGCCGACGGTCAGGCCCGAGGGGCCCAGCCGCCGTCCGGCTCCGGTGGTTACGGCTACCCGAACGCCGTCAGCAGAGTGCGACCGGTCGGCGAGCGCACGTACGGCGGCCAGCAGCAGGCACCGCAGGCGCAGTACGGCGGCCAGACCATCCCCCAGCAGCAGCCCGGCGCCGGCTACGGCCAGTCGCCGTCCGCGGCCTACCAGGCCCCGGAGACCTTCCCGGGCGGCGCCCCCACCACCCGCCAGGCCCCCCCGAACCCCGGCCGCGGCCGGGGCCCCAACACCAAGGGCCTCCTCATCGGCGCCATCGCCGTCGTCGCCGCCGTCGTCATCGGCATCAGCGTCGCCATGATGAACGGCAACGGCGACGACAACAAGGCGAACGGCGATGCCTCCACCACCCCGTCCCAGTCACAGAGCGCGTCCCCGTCCCCGTCGAGCACGAGCTCGGTGTCGGCATCTGGCGAACTGCCCAAGATCGACGCGAAGGCACTGCGCCTCGACGGCGGCACCTCTGTGGCTTCGGACGTGAAGGGCGCGAAAGCCGACGGTGGGGTTTACGTGAGCGGCTTCAACCACGTCGGGGCCAAAGTGACGTGGACGGTGAACGGCATTCAAAAGGCAGGGGACTTCCGGCTGTATGCGCGTTACAGCATTCCTGGTGTCGATGCCAATGCGACGCTCTCCGTGAACGGCAAGGCGAATAATCAGCCGATCGGTTTGAAGAATTTCATCGGTTCCCCGAAGGGGGACTATGAAAAGGGCTGGCAGAGCACATGGGCCCCGGTCACCCTGACGAAGGGGACCAACGTCATCGAGCTTGCTTGCAATGATGGCAATCAGTGCGACGCGCTCTTCGATCAGCTGTGGCTGGAATAGGGAACCTGAAAGCCGAACGGTCCGCCGGTAGACCGGCGGACCGTCGTGAGGCTCGATCGCGGGCCCGACTAGCTTCCGTAGACCGCAATCCCCGTAACGGTACCGGGGTTGTCCGAGTAGGTGTGCGGCTTCAGAGTGACCAGCTTGGTGCCGACGTTGCAGCCGGTGCCCGGGGTGATGTGCCAGAACTCGATGCGATAGGGCGTCTGATTCGAAACGGACTTGGCCGTGTCGAACGGATAACAGCCGGGCGTTACGGAGAGGACGGTCCTGGTGCCAGTCCTGTTCGGTTTCGACCACCCACAGACCTTCCCTGACGGGCAGGTATTGGGATCGGCCGCCGAGGCCGGAGTGGCAAAGGCGCCGCCCAACAATGCGGCGGTCACCGCTACCGTCGTCAAGCTCTTCTTGGCTATGCCCATTTAATTTTCCCCGATTCCGAAGTCTTCGCCACTGGTCAATTTGGCGAACTAGTGATCATCTGATCATCCGGCCGAGATGAAGGGAAGGGTGTTTCTCGGCCAAACCGCTAGGCGGGCATACCCGGCGAGGGTTGCAAAGTCCTCACCCCGTTGTCACCGAAACTTGCGCCAGCAGCTTCTCGTAGGCCGGGCGGTCGAACTCGCCTGCTGCCGGGGCTCGTACGGTTGCTGCTGAGAGGGCGACCGCGCGGGTCAGGCGGGTGGGCCAGGGGAGTTGTTCGACGAGGCCGGAGAGGAGGCCGGCGACGGCGGAGTCGCCGGCGCCGGTGGGGTTGCCGTGTTCGTGGGTGGGTGGGGTCGCGTGCCAGCGGCCGTCCGGGGTGAGCGCCAGCAGGCCCTGCGGGCCGAGGGAGGCGACGACGGCGCGAGCGCCGCGTCGGCGGGCGTCCTGGGTGGCGCGGGTCGGGTCGTGGGAGCCGGTGAGCTCGGCGAGTTCGTCGGTGTTCGGCTTGACCAGGTCGGGGCGGGCGGCGACACCGCGGCGCAGCGGCTCCCCGCTGGTGTCGAGGAGGACGGGGACGCCGGCGGAACGGGCCGTCTTTATCAACCCCGCGTACGCCCCCACCGGCACCCCCGGCGGCAGACTCCCGCACAGCGCCACCGCCGAGGCATCGGACAGCAACTCCTCGTAGTGGTCTAGGAAGGCGCCCCACTCGGCGGGCGCTATCTGCGGCCCCGGCTCGTTCAACTGGGTCGTGTCACCCGTCCGTTCGTCCACGACGGCGATCGTGCGCCGGGTCGCCCCGGCCACCGGCAGCAGCGCGTCCACCACCCCCGCCGTCTCGGCCAGCCGCTCCCGCACCGCCCACCCGGTGGCCCCGCCCGCGAACCCGGTCACCGTCGTCCCGTGGCCGAGCGCGGCCAGCACCCGGGCCACGTTCACGCCCTTGCCGCCCGGCCGTTCGGCCACCGCCGAGACGCGGTGCGAGGCGTGCGGGCGCAGGGCGCCGACCCGGTACGTGATGTCCAGAGCGGTGTTCAGCGTGACGGTGAGGATCACCGGGCGTCCTCCCTCGCATATGCCCGTGCCATCCACTGGGGGGCTCGATCATGCCAAAGAGACGGCGACCGGCCTAGGGTCGCCGTCTCTCAAGGGGAGCGCACATCGGGGAAGTTCGGGCGGTTACGTCAGTTCGGGCAGTTCCGGTACGACCACCCACGCGCCCTTGCGCATCACGCCCTTCAGCGTGAAGTCCGCGTCCAGGAGCAGCAGGTCGGCGTCCTTGCCGGGTTCCAGGGAGCCGACGCGGTCGTACAGGCCCAGCAGCCGGGCCGGGTTGGCGGACAGCGCGGCGACGGCGTGCTCGACGGGCAGCCGGTCGACGGTCACCGCCCGCCGCAGCGCGCGGTCCAGCGTCAGCGTGGAGCCGGCGATGGCACCGCTGTCCACGAGCCGGGCGACCCCGTCGGCGACCTCCACCTCCAGCGGGCCCAGCAGATAACGGCCGTCGCCGAAACCGGCCGCGTCCATCGCGTCCGTGATGAATGCGACGCGGCCGGGGCCCGCGTGATGGAACGCCAATTGCAGCGCGGCCGGGTGGAGATGCGTGCCGTCGTCGATCAGCTCGACCGTCACCCGCTCGTCCTCCAGGAGCGCGGCGATCGGGCCGGGCGCGCGGTGCCCGATCTGCGGCATCGCGTTGAAGAGGTGCGTGGCGACCGTGGCGCCGGCGTCGATCGCCTCCACCGTCTGCTCGTACGTCGCGTCCGTGTGGCCCACGGCGGCGATCACACCGTGCTCGGCGAGGAGTCGTACCGACTCGATGCCGCCCGGGAGTTCGGTGGCCAGTGTGACCATCTTCGCGTGGCCGCGCGCCGCGTCGAGCAGCTTGCGGACCTCCGCCGGGTCCGGGTCGCGCAGCAGCGCCTCGGAGTGGGCGCCCTTGCGGCACGGGGAGATGAACGGGCCCTCGAAGTGGACACCGGCGATCTCGCCCTGCTCGGCCAGCTCGGAGAGGAGACCGGCCTGGCGGGCGAGGACGTCCATGTCGTCGGTGACGGTGGAGGCGACGAGGGTGGTCGTGCCGTGCAGGCGGTGGGTGTGGACGCCGGCGAGGATCTGCTCCGCGGTGCCGGAGCTGAAGGAGGCTCCGCCGCCGCCGTGGTTGTGCATGTCCACGAAGCCGGGCAGGAGCCAGTGGCCGGTGACATCGATGACCTGGGCGTCTGCGGGGGCGTCGGCGGTGATTTTCGTGCCGTCGATCACCAGTCGTCCCTTGTCGACCACTCCGGTCGGGAGGACTGTGCGGGCTCCGTCGAGGACCAGACCGTTCGACCCCGGCTGCGGGTGCGTGGGGGCTTGTCGCGCAGTTCCCCGCGCCCCTGGCGGGGCGCTGTCGTGCGGCTCGTTCGCAGCCATCAGGGGGTTACCTCCGCGGTAGTGGTCGTAGTCAACAAGTCCTGGGCGAGCAGGCCCGCCCCCAAACAACCGGCCGTGTCTCCCAGTTCGGCCGGGACGATCGACGGCAGTCTCTGGAACGTCACCCGGGCTTCCACAGCCCCCCGCAGCGGCTCGAAGAGCACGCTCCCCGCCTCCGCCAGGCCGCCGCCGATGATGAGGACGCGGGGGTCGAGGAGGGTGAGGGCTGTCACCAGGCCGTCGGCCAGGGCGGCCACGGCCTCCCCCCACACCCGGACGGCGTTCGGGTCGCCGGACGTGACGGCCTTCGCGCAGTCCGCCGCGTCCGCGTCGGGGTCACCGCAGGCCTTCGCCCACGCCTCGCTCACCGCGGCGGCCGACGCGTACCGCTCCAGGCAGCCGCGCTGACCGCACGGACAGGGCGCGCCCTGCGGTCGTACGACGATGTGGCCGATCTCGCCCGCGAAGCCGTGCGCGCCCGACTCCACCCGGCCGTCCAGGCCGAAGCCGCCCGCGATGCCGGTGCCGAGGGCGACGAAGAAGAAGCGGTCCGCTCCCCGGCCCGCGCCGAGCCGCCCCTCGGCCAGGCCGCCGGTGCGCACGTCGTGGCCGAGGGCGACCGGGATGGAGAGGCGGTCGGCGAGGAGGGCGCGCAGCGGGACGTCGCGCCAGCCGAGGTTGGCGGCGTAGACGGCGACGCCGGCCCGCTCGTCGACGATGCCCGGTACCGCGACTCCTGCGGCGGCGGGCGGCTCGCCGAGGTGCTGTTCGCCGTAGGCCCGCAGCTCGGCGGCGAAGTCGAGGATGGCGGCGACCACCGCGTCCGGGCCGCGTTCGCGGCCGGTCGCCCGGCGGTCCTGGTGGAGCAGCTCGCCGTCCGGGCCGACCAGCGCGGCCTTCATTCCGGTGCCGCCCACGTCCAGGGCGATGACATGTCTCACGGGAACAGTGTGGCCCGCCGACCCGCAAGAGGTCTAGTCCACTTACGTGGTGTAGACCTTATGGGTCCACATGTTGAACGGCGAGACAGTTAGATCGAGGTAGTGCGGGTGCGGCGGCGTAGGGCAGGAATGATCGCGGTGGTGTCCACCATGGGCATGACGGCGGTTCTCGGTGGCTGTGGGGCGACGGGTTCTTCGGACGTCACCCTCAGACTCGTCGCGGCCGACTACGGCGACTCCGCCGCCAACAGCTCCCAGAAGTACTGGGACAGGCTGGCCAGGGCGTACGAGGCCCAGCACTCCGGCGTGAAGATCGATGTCAGCGTCTACTCGTGGAACGACGTCGACAGCAAGGTCAAGGCCATGGTCGCCGCCGACAAGGCCCCCGACCTGGCGCAGATCGGCTCGTACGCCGACTACGCGGCCGCCGGCAAGCTGTACGAGGCCGGTGACCTGCTCTCCATCCCGGTCCAGGCCGACTTCCCGTCCCAGCTCGCCGAGGCGGGCCAGTGGAACCACGCCCAGTACGGCATCCCCTTCGCCGCCTCCACGCGCGTCCTCTTCTACAACAAGACGCTCTTCTCCGAGGCCGGCATCACCACCCCGCCCACCACCTGGACCGAGCTCGCGGCCGACGCGAAGGCGCTCGCGGCGAACGGTGTGAAGTACCCGTACGCGCTGCCGCTCGGTCCCGAGGAGGCCCAGGCGGAGACCATGCAGTGGCTGCTCAGCGGCGGCAGCGGCTACACCGACGACACCGGCACGTACACGATCAACTCCTCGCAGAACATCGACACCCTCACCTGGCTCAAGGACGAACTGGTCGGCAAGGGCCTGACCGGCCCGACGGCGCCCGGCAAACTGAACCGCGCGACGGCGTTCGCCGCCTTCGCCGACGGCCAGGTCGGCATGATCAACGGCCACCCCACGCTCATCAAGCAGGCCGAGAAGAAGGGCGTGAAGTTCGGCACCGTCGCGATGCCCGCCCGGGCCGGGCAGTCCACCGGCACCGCCTCCATGGGCGTCGCCGACTGGATGGCGGCCTTCAAGCAGAACGGCCACGCGGACCAGGTCGGTGACTTCCTCAACTACGTCTACAGCGAGAAGAACGTCCTCTCCTTCTCCCGCGAGTACGGCCTGCTGCCCGTCACCACGTCCGCGTCCCAGGCGATGACCGACTCCACGCAGCCGCAGGACAAGCAGCTGCGCCCCTTCCTCGAACAGCTCCCGACCTCCCAGCTGTACCCGGCGGGCAAGACGTCCTGGGCCGCCATCAGCGCCGACATCAAGAAGCAGATAGGCACCGCGGTCACCTCGACGGGCAACCCGACGACCGTCCTCACCCGCCTCCAGGCGGAGGCGTCGCTGGCCGACAGCCGTACGAGCACGGGCTGAGCGTTACCGTTCTCGGCATGGACCGGCAAGAACTGGACGCGCGCGAGCAGGCGATCCTCGCCCTGGAACGGCGGGGCTTCGCCGGCACCGGCGCGAAGGAGCGGGCGATACGCGAGGAACTCGACCTGGCTCCCGTCCGCTACTACCAGCTCCTCAACGCCCTCCTCGACGACGAGCGGGCGCTGGCCCACGACCCGGTGACGGTGAACCGGCTGCGGAGGGTGCGGGAGGCTCGGCGGGGGGAGCGGTGAGGGTGGCGGTGCGCTGAGGTGGCGGTGCGCTGAGGGGGCGGTGCGCTGAGGGGGCGGTGCGCTGAGGGGCTGCGCCCCCTTCGCCCCCCCTTCGCCCCCCTCGACCCCCCCCCGTCGGCCGCCTCGGTCTGCGGGCCGGTGGGGGTTGAGCGCGCAGTTCCCCGCGCCCCTGACGGGGCGCTGCTCGGATACTGTCGGCTGCATGGGAACCCACATCACGGAACCCCTTCCGACGCCTCGCACCCAGGCCGGTCGCGACGGTCTCGCGGCGCTTGTCGCGCAGCCGCACACCGCGCTGATCGGTCTTGACTTCGATGGCACGCTCGCGCCGATCGTCGCCGATCCCGAGCAGGCGCGGGCCCACCCGGACGCGGTGCCGGTGCTGGCCGCGCTCGCGCCGAAGGTGGCCGCGGTCGCCGTGATCACCGGCCGGCCGGCCGAGGTGGCGGTCCGCTACGGCGGCTTCGCGGGCGTGCCCGGGCTGGAACACCTCGTCGTCCTCGGCCACTACGGCGCCGAACGCTGGGAAGCGGCCACCGGCGAGATCACCGCGCCGCCGCCCCACCCGGGCATCGCCGCCGCCCGCGCCGAACTCCCCGCCCTCCTGGACCGGGTGGGCGCCGCGCACGGTACCTGGATCGAGGAGAAGGGCTTCGCCGTCGCGGTCCACACCCGCCGGGCCGACGACCCGCAGGCCACCTTCGACTCCCTCCGTGCCCCCCTGACCGACCTGGCCACCCGTCACGCCCTGATCGTCGAACCGGGCCGCCTGGTCCTGGAACTCCGCCCCCCGGGCATGGACAAGGGCGTGGCCCTGCGCGACTACGCGAGGGAGATCGGCGCCGAATCGGTCCTCTACGCCGGCGACGACCTCGGCGACATCCCCGCCTTCGCCGCCGTCGAGAAGCTGCGGGAGGAAGGCGTCCCCGGCGTCCTGGTGTGCAGCGGCAGCGAGGAAGTCACCCAGCTGGCGGACCGGGCGGACGTGGTCGTGGACGGCCCGGAGGGAGTCGTACGGCTACTGGGCCAGACGGTCGCATACAGCGCCCCGTAAGCCCCGTAAGGGGCGCGGGGCTGTATCGATGTGCGGCTCCGCCGCGTGGGCGCGACCAGCCCCCACCGCCCCGCAGCCGACGAACTACGAACTCACCCGCCCAACGCCTCCAACTGCTCAAGAAACCAAGCCGCAGGCGGCAGCGCCGTAGCCGCCGCAGCGAGCCGCTTGCACGTCTCCGCCCGCTCCTCCACCGGCATGCCCAGCGCCAGCGCCAACGCGGCGGCCGTCCCCCCGATGTCGTACGGGTTCACGACCACCGCGTCCTCGCCCAGCTCCTCGTACGCCCCCGCCTCCCGCGAGAGCACCAGCACGCACCCCTCGTCCGACACCACGGGGATCTCTTTCGCGACGAGGTTCATGCCGTCGCGGATCGGGTTCACCAGGGCGACGTCGGCCAGCCGGTACGCCGCCAGGGAGCGGGCGAAGTCGTCCTTCACATGGAGCACGACCGGCGTCCAGCCCGCCGTCCCGTAGGCCGAGTTGATGTCGTCGGCGACCCGCTGGACCTCGGCCGTGTAGTCGCGGTAGACGGCGAGGTCCTGCCGGGACGGATACGCGAACGCGACATGCACCACCCGCTCCCGCCACTCGGGGTGGTCGTCGAGCAGCTGCCGGTAGGCCAGCAGTCCGCGCACGATGTTCTTCGAGAGCTCCGTACGGTCGACCCGGACGATGGTCCTGCGGCCGTCGCCGATCTCCTCCCGCAGGGCGGCCATCCGCTCCTCGACGTCCGGCTCGTGCGACCGCTTCCGCAGGAAGTCCGCGTCGGCGCCGAGCCCGTGCACCCCGATCCGGGTGTCTCCGGAGGAGGGGATCCCGGGGCCCAGTACGGCGTGGCAGCAGTCGACGAACGCGTCCGCCCACCGACGGGTGAGGAACGCCGCGTGGTCGGCGCCGAGGATCCCGCTCAGCAGCTCGGCGGCGATGTCGTCGGGGAGGAGCCGGAAGTAGTCCGGCGGCGCCCAGGGGGTGTGGGAGAAATGGCCGATTCGGAGGTCGGGGCGCAGGCGGCGCAGCATCCGCGGGGCCAGCGCCAGGTGGTAGTCCTGGATGACGACCGCGGCGCCCTCGCCCGCCTCCTGGGCCAGCGCCTCGGCGAACGCCCGGTTGTAGGCCTGGTACGACGCCCACTGGCGCCGGAACTCCGCGTCGAAGACCGGCTCCAGCGGGGTCTGGTAGAGCATGTGGTGGACGAACCACAGCACCGAGTTGGCGATGCCGTTGTACGCGTCGGAGAACACCTCCGCGTCGATGTCGAGCATCCGGACCCGCTGGCCCCCGGTGTCCGCCACCGGCAGCCGGCCGCCGTCGGCCCGCCGCACCGCCTCGCGGTCACCGTCGCTCAGCGCCGCGCACACCCACACGGCGTTCGCGTCCGGGCCGATCGCCGACAGGCCGGAGACCAGCCCGCCGCCGCCCCGCTTGGCGTGCAGCGCACCGCCTTCGCGCACCTCGTACGAAACCGGGCCGCGGTTGGACGCGACCAGCACCTCAGCACCGCCGGTGGAAGCCATACGCCTCAACCTAGCCCGGCCCGTAAACGCTCAAACGTACGGCTACGCCCGACCAGCGGCCGTATACGGAACGCGCGTCGAACCCGTCGAAGTCACGCCACTTTGCGTTCGGCGTACTCCGCGATCTCCGCCATCGGCGGCCGTTCCTCCGTGTCCACGGAGTACGTGCGCGGCTCGAAGCCGTCCTCGCTCCGTTCGAACTGGGTCAGGGACGGGCGGATCAGGTGGCCGCGGGCCAGCCGCAGCTGGGCGGTGCGGTAGATCGCGGCGGACATCCGGCCGAGGGCCTGGCCGTCCTGGTGGCGGTGTTTGCGGACCCCCACGTCCACCTGGGCGAGGGCGTCCAGGCCGACCAGGTGCAGGGCGTCGACCAGCATGCCCAGCTCCACGCCGTAGCCGACCGGGAAAGGGAGCTGTTCCAGGAGCGAGCGGCGGGCCGCGTACTCGCCGCCCAGCGGCTGCACGAACCCGGCCAGCTGCGGCCAGTGCATGTTCAGCAGCGGGCGGGCCATCAGCTCGGTGACCCGGCCGCCCTGCCCGGCCGCGCCGGCCAGCGGGCGGTCGTACATCGCCTTGACCAGGTCCACCCCGGGGTCGGTCAGCAGCGGGCCGACGATCCCGGAGACGAAGTCGGAGGAGAAGTCCCTCAGGTCCGCGTCGATGAAGCAGACGATGTCTCCCGTGGTCACGAGCAGGGAGCGCCAGAGGACCTCGCCCTTGCCGGGGACGGCGGGGATGCGGGGGAGGATCGTGTCGCGGTGGACGACCCGGGCGCCGGCCGCGGCGGCCACCACCGCCGTGCGGTCGGTGGAGCCGGAGTCGACGACGACGATCTCGTCGACGAGCGGCGCCTGCTGCATCAGGTCGTGGCGGATGACCGCGACGATGTCACCGACGGTCTCCTCCTCGTTGAGCGCGGGCAGCACGACGGAGACCGACTGACCCGTCCGCTGCTTGGCGGCGAGTATCCGGTGCAGGGGACGGTCGTTCAGGGACCAGGAGCGGGTGGCCAGCCAGCGCTCGACTTCTTCCAGCACAGTCAGCGGCTCCTCACTGTCACGATCACACAGCGCGGTGTGATCCATCTCGCGGTTCGGACGACTATCTCAACTGTCCTGGCCTTCGGTTACAGTCTTGAACAACGCCGATGACCATCGCATGTCCTGCGGTCACCGTGCGTTGACAACCGAATACAGCTCATCCAGAGGGGCAGAGGGATACGGCCCGATGAAGCCCCGGCAACCCTCCAGTCGGTACTCGTCTTCCAAGGCGTGGCTCCCGGCTAGGGAAGGTGCCAAATCCGTCTCACGGCGAGATGCGTCGTGAGGAAGATGAGGAGAAAGGGCCTCGCCTCACATGGCTGCGCAGACTGTTGCAACCGATTCCCCGAAGACCGTCGACCTGGGCCCCGCCACGGCGCTGTCCTGCCGCGAGTGCGGTCACCGGGTGCCGCTCGGCCCGGTGTTCGCCTGCGAGGAGTGTTTCGGCCCGCTCGAGATCGCGTACGACTACTCGGCGTACGACGCCGAGGAGCTGCGGAAGCAGATCGAGGCGGGACCCGCGAACATCTGGCGTTACGCCCCGCTGCTGCCGGTCCCGGCCGACGTGGCGACCAAGCCCAACATCAACCCCGGCTGGACCAAGCTCGTGCAGGCCGACAACCTGGCCAAGGAGCTGGGCGTCACCGGCGGCCTGTACGTGAAGGACGACTCCGGCAACCCGACGCACTCCTTCAAGGACCGCGTCGTCGCCCAGGCCGTCGAGGCCGCCCGTGCCTTCGGCTACACCACCCTCTCCTGCTCCTCCACCGGCAACCTGGCCGGCGCGGTCGGCGCCGCCGCCGCCCGGGCCGGCTTCCGCTCCTGCGTGTTCATCCCGCACGACCTGGAGCAGGGCAAGGTCGTCATGGCCGCGATCTACGGCGGCGAGCTCGTCGGCATCGAGGGCAACTACGACGACGTGAACCGTTTCTGCTCCGAGCTGATCGGCGACCCGGCCGGCGAGGGCTGGGGCTTCGTCAACGTCAACCTGCGGCCGTACTACGCGGAGGGGTCGAAGACCCTGGCGTACGAGATCTGCGAGCAGCTCGGCTGGCAGCTGCCGGACCAGCTGGTCATCCCGATCGCCTCCGGTTCGCAGCTCACCAAGGTCGACAAGGGGCTCCAGGAGCTGATCAAGCTCGGGCTGGTCGAGGACAAGCCGTACAAGATCTTCGGTGCGCAGGCCGAGGGCTGCTCGCCGGTGTCGGTGGCCTTCAAGGGCGGCCACGACGTGGTCCGGCCGCAGAAGCCGAACACCATCGCCAAGTCCCTCGCCATCGGCAACCCGGCCGACGGTCCCTACGTCCTCGACATCGCCCGCCGTACGGGTGGCGCGGTGGAGGACGTCACCGACGAGCAGGTCGTCGACGCGATCAAGCTGCTCGCGCGGACCGAGGGGATCTTCGCGGAGACCGCCGGCGGAGTGACGGTTGGAGTCACCAAGAAGCTCATTGAGAATGGGCTCATCGATCCCTCGAAGTCGGTCGTTGTACTCAACACCGGTGATGGATTGAAGACGCTCGACGCGGTGGCGGGTACGGGTCTTACCGCGACCATTCGCCCGAATCTCGAGTCTTTCCACGAGGCCGGGCTCGCCTGAGTCCCCGAGAAATAGGGCGCTGCCCTGACCGGAGGTTTAAAGCCGTGAGCGTCACTGTTCGCATCCCCACCATCCTGCGCACCTACACCGGTGGCCAGGCCGAAGTCAGTGCCGAAGGTGCCACCCTCGGCGAGGTCATCACCGACCTGGAGAAGAACCACACGGGAATCTCCGCCCGCGTTCTCGACGACCAGGGCAAGCTGCGCCGGTTCGTCAATGTGTACGTCAATGACGACGACGTGCGCTTCGAGCAGGGCCTGGAGACCGCCACCCCGGACGGGGCCGGCGTCTCCATCATCCCGGCCGTCGCGGGCGGCTGACCGACCCCGCAGACCGCGCCGACCCGGCTGACCTGCTGACCTGATGGCCGTATGACCGAACATTACCTTCGGTAACACCCATCACCGAGTGTTCATCTGATTGCCCCCTCCGTGAGAGAAGCGGAGGGGGCAATTCTGTGTGGTTGAGCGCGGTACAGTTGGGGAACGCGGTCCTGATCTCCAGGTCGGGAGCCCCGTATTCGATACCGCGAGCCCGACAAGAAGTAGCCAAAGTGTGCGGGTTCTTTGCGGCTTTTGCGGCTTATCTGGGGCCCGACTTGCCCTGAATTCGGCCGAATTCTTGCTACATTCCGGACCCTTCCCGTCCAGAATTCTCGTCCGATTGACCTGTTGCAGACGGCAGTTGGACAGATACATTCGGCCGCGGTCGACGCGTTCCGGCGCACGCCCCCAACCATTGGGGGGTGAGGTCTGACCCGGATCCGCGAAGTGTGGATCTGTGCAAGGGCCAGTAATAGGGGAGTTAGGCATGGCTCAGGGCACCGTCAAGTGGTTCAACGCGGAGAAGGGGTACGGCTTCATCGCGGTCGACGGTGGTGCGGATGTTTTCGTCCACTACAGCGCGATCCAGATGGACGGGTACCGCACCCTGGAAGAGGGTCAGCGAGTCGATTTCGAGATCTCGCAGGGCCAGAAGGGGCCGCAGGCGGACATGGTCCGGCTGGCGACCAGCTGAAGCACGCGCCGACTGACAGCGACGTTCTTCTGTACATCTTCGAAGGGCTCGTGCCTCCCGGGGCACGGGCCCTTCGGCATGCCCGGCCGCGTGTGCCCGATCCCCGGGAGGCGCTTGCACTCGCCTACCCCGAGTGCTAATCATTGGCGTTAGCACTCTGAAGGTGAGAGTGACAAAGAAGGACCGGGTCGGTGAGGCCCGCGGGCCGGGTGGGGCAAGGAACCCACGGGTCGGCGAGCCGTCCGTCGCGGGCGCGGGCGCGGTCCTGAAGACTCACCCCCAGTCCTGGAGGGACCACTTCACATGGCCAAGATCATCGCGTTCGACGAGGAGGCGCGGCGCGGCCTCGAGCGCGGCATGAACCAGCTCGCGGACGCCGTCAAGGTGACGCTCGGCCCCAAGGGCCGCAACGTCGTCCTCGAGAAGAAGTGGGGCGCCCCCACGATCACCAACGATGGTGTCTCCATCGCCAAGGAGATCGAGCTCGAGGACCCGTACGAGAAGATCGGCGCCGAGCTGGTCAAGGAAGTCGCCAAGAAGACGGACGACGTCGCCGGTGACGGTACGACCACCGCGACCGTGCTCGCCCAGGCCCTGGTCAAGGAAGGCCTGCGCAACGTAGCCGCCGGCGCCAACCCGATGGCCCTCAAGCGCGGTATCGAGAAGGCCGTCGAGGCCGTCTCCGGTGCCCTCCTCGAACAGGCCAAGGATGTCGAGACCAAGGAGCAGATCGCTTCGACGGCCTCCATCTCCGCCGCCGACACCCAGATCGGCGAGCTCATCGCCGAGGCCATGGACAAGGTCGGCAAGGAAGGCGTCATCACCGTCGAGGAGTCCCAGACCTTCGGTCTGGAGCTGGAGCTCACCGAGGGTATGCGCTTCGACAAGGGCTACATCTCGGCGTACTTCGCCACCGACATGGAGCGTATGGAGGCGTCCCTCGACGACCCGTACATCCTGATCGCCAACTCGAAGATCGGCTCCGTCAAGGACCTGCTCCCGCTCCTGGAGAAGGTCATGCAGTCGGGCAAGCCGCTGCTGATCATCGCCGAGGACGTCGAGGGCGAGGCCCTGTCGACCCTGGTCGTCAACAAGATCCGCGGCACCTTCAAGTCCGTCGCCGTCAAGGCCCCGGGCTTCGGCGACCGCCGCAAGGCGATGCTGAACGACATCGCCATCCTCACCGGTGGCGAGGTCATCTCCGAGGAGGTCGGTCTCAAGCTCGAGAACACGACCCTCGACCTGCTGGGCAAGGCCCGCAAGGTGGTCATCACCAAGGACGAGACCACCATCGTCGACGGCGCCGGCTCCTCCGAGCAGGTGCAGGGCCGGGTCAACCAGATCCGCGCCGAGATCGAGCAGTCCGACTCGGACTACGACCGCGAGAAGCTCCAGGAGCGCCTGGCCAAGCTCGCCGGTGGCGTCGCCGTCATCAAGGCCGGTGCCGCGACCGAGGTCGAGCTCAAGGAGCGCAAGCACCGCATCGAGGACGCCGTGCGCAACGCGAAGGCGGCCGTCGAGGAGGGCATCGTCGCCGGTGGTGGCGTGGCCCTGCTCCAGGCCTCCCAGGTCTTCGAGAAGCTGGAGCTCGAGGGTGACGAGGCGACCGGCGCCAACGCCGTGAAGCTCGCCCTGGAGGCCCCGCTCAAGCAGATCGCCGTCAACGGTGGTCTCGAGGGTGGCGTCGTCGTCGAGAAGGTCCGCAACCTCCAGGTCGGCCACGGCCTGAACGCCGCGACCGGCGAGTACGTCGACATGATCGCCGAGGGCATCATCGACCCGGCGAAGGTGACCCGCTCTGCCCTGCAGAACGCCGCCTCCATCGCCGCGCTGTTCCTCACCACCGAGGCCGTCATCGCCGACAAGCCGGAGAAGGCCGCCGCGGCCGCCCCGGGCGGCATGCCGGGCGGTGACATGGACTTCTGATCCGCCACGGATCGGCTCGTCCTTTCCGAGGGCGGCACCCCCTGTTCACGACAGGGGGTGCCGCCCTCGGGCGTTTCCGCCGGCCGGCGGAGGGCGTTCGCGCCGGTCGGGGGAGTGGTGTGGCACAAACTGCCATCCATGCACATGCTGTCAGTCATCCGGCGTTCACGTCTGGGACGGTACGTGCACACAGCATCCGTCTCATGACGCTCATGAAGCCCTCCCTGCTCGCCGCCGTGCTCCTCGCCCTGACCGCGCCGGCCGCCGTCGCCGCCCCGGCCGCCGGTCACTCGCACTCGTCCCACCGCATCCCCTTCACGGCCGCGACCGTGACGGCGAACGACGACGGCTCGTACCACGTCGTCTGGACCGCGCCCGGGGTGCGCTCGGTCGCCGTCCGCGCCGACGGGCACGTGGTCGCGCGCGGCGGTGCCACGGGTGACGTCACGGTGAAGGGGCTGCCCGCCGCCGACCGGCAGTGGTTCGACCTCGTGCCCGAGCGCGGCGGCTCGCTGCACCTCGCCGACCGGCTCGTCAAGCTCGACGGCACCGTCAACTTCCGTGACGCGGGCGGCTATCGGACCGCCGACGGCCACTGGGTGAAGATGGGCGAGATCTACCGCTCCGACGCCCTGAACAAGCTCACCGCCGCCGACGTCGCCAAGCTCGGGCGGCTGGGCATCCGTGCGGACTACGACCTGCGGACCGAGTCGGAGCGGACCTCGGCACCGGACGTCGTGCCGTCGTATGTGACATACCACGTCGCCGACGTGCTGGCCGGGTCCTCCATGACCACCACCTTGCCGACCACCGAGGAAGCCGCCGTCCAGATGATGGTGGACGGCGAGAAGTACATGGTCAGCGGCGCCACCGCGCAGGCCGCGTACACCTCGGTCCTCGCGGGCGTGGCCGACGAGGGCCGGCACGGGCTCGTCTACCACTGCACCGCCGGCAAGGACCGCACCGGCTGGGCCGGCGCCGCCCTGCTCACCGCGCTCGGCGTGCCCCGCTCCACGGTGATGACGGACTACCTCGCCAGCAACGCCTACCGCGCGGCGGCCAACGCGGCCACGCTCGCCGCGATGACCCCGGCCCAGGCGAAGGTCTACAAGCCGCTCCTGGACGTCCGTGCCGAGTACCTGAACTCCGGCTTCCAGGAGGTCCACGACAAGTACGGCACCTTCGGCGCCTACCTGGACAAGGGCCTCGGCATCGACGCGAAGGAACTCCGCTCGCTGAAGCGGGATCTGCTCGTCGGCTAGCGGTACCGGCCGCGGGCCCGTGTCCCGGGTCACACGGCATCCGGGCGGGTGCCGGGAATGCGTGCGTCCGGGCAGGTCGTTGTGGACGGAGGTGCACTCGATGCGTGTGCACATACCGACTGGTATACGATCAAGGTATACGACCTACTCACGAGGAGCCCCCCACGTGACCGTCACCACGCCCCCCGCCTCCCGCGCGGCCGAGATCCTCTCGCGTCCCATCGCCCTGAACGGGCTCACGGTCCCCAACCGGATCGTGATGGCGCCGATGACCCGCCAGTTCAGCCCCGGCGGTGTCCCCGGTGAGGACGTGGTCTCGTACTACTCCCGCCGGGCCGCCGCCGGTGTCGGTCTGATCGTCACCGAGGGGACGTACGTCGGTCACGACTCGGCCGGGCAGAGCAGCCGCATCCCGCGGTTCCACGGCGAGGAGCAGCTGGCGGGCTGGGCGAAGGTCGCCGAGGGCGTGCACGCGGCCGGCGGCACGATCGTCCCGCAGCTGTGGCACATCGGCATGGTCCGCAAGCAGGGCCAGCCGCCGTTCGCGGACGCCCCCGCCGTCGGCCCCTCCGGCATCCGCCTGGACGGCACCGAGGGCGAGGGCAGGGCGATGACCTCGCAGGACCTGGACGACGTCATCCGCGCGTTCGCCGAGGCCGCGGCCGACGCCGAGCGCATCGGCTTCGACGGCGTCGAGCTGCACGGCGCCCACGGCTACCTCCTGGACCAGTTCCTGTGGGCGGGCACCAACCGCCGCACCGACGCGTACGGCGGCGACCCGGTCGCCCGGACCAAGTTCGCGGCCGAGATCGTGGCGGCCGTACGGGACTCCGTCTCCGCCGACTTCCCCGTCCTCTTCCGCTACTCGCAGTGGAAGTCCGACAACTACGACGCCCGTCTCGCCGAGACCCCGGAGGAGCTGGAGGCGATCCTGACCCCGCTGGCCGCCGCCGGCGTCGACGCCTTCCACGCCTCCACCCGCCGCTACTGGCTCCCCGAGTTCGAGGGCTCCGACCTCAACCTGGCCGGCTGGACCAAGAAGCTCACCGGCAAGCCCACCATCACCGTCGGCTCGGTCGGCCTCGACGGCGACTTCATCAAGGGCTTCATGGGCGAGGGCTCCCCGGTCAAGGGCATCGACGACCTCCTCGACAGCCTGGAGCGCGACGAGTACGACATGGTCGCCATCGGCCGCGCCCTCCTCCAGGACCCCGAGTGGGCGTCCAAGGTCCTCGCCGGCCGCACGGAGGAGCTGTCGGCGTACGACGCGGCTGCGCTCAAGACCCTGAGCTGAGCACCTGCGCGGACACGATGAACGGCCGGGACGCGGAGTGTCCCGGCCGTTCGTCATGTCCGCCGTTCGTCAGGTCCGTCAGAGGACTCCCGCCGTGGTCAGCACCGCGAAGGCGGCTGTCTGTGCCGGCCCCAGGCGGCGGGTCAGCCGGGCGTGCCGAGGGTCGGCCGGGGTGTGGAGGCGGTACCAGGACTCCAACGGCCAGGCCGCGCCGACCGCACGCGTGGCCAGGCCGACGGTGTCGAACCAGCCGTGCGGGGGGCCGCCGAGCACGAAACCGCAGAGGCCGCCCACGGCCGCGGCCGTCAGGAAGGACGGCGAGAAACGCCAGTCGAGGTCGGACGCGCGGAACCGGCTCCTTCCCGGCCGCCAGAAGAACCGCAGACCGAGGACGTGCACGGTCATGAGGAGGGTGACGACCAGCACGGCCAGGGAGAGCGCGTCGAGTACGTCCACGCTCATCACAACGCCGACGCCATAGGTATGTGCACTCCCGCTGTATACCGGGTCAACCTGAAGGAGGCGGCCGGTGGTGTCACCGTTACCGTCGTCCCCATGAGCCACTCCTCCCGCCCGGCCACCCCCGCCGATCTAGATGCCGTCGTGTCCACGTTGACCAGTGCCTTTCTCCAGGACCCGGTGTGGGGGCCGGTCTTTCCGGACGAGGGGCGGCGGGGTCGGCAGATGGGGGAGTTGTGGCGGGTGTACGCGCGGGGCGCGC
The DNA here is from genome assembly GCF_044747345.1 of Streptomyces sp. NPDC090088. Taxonomy (NCBI): domain Bacteria; kingdom Bacillati; phylum Actinomycetota; class Actinomycetes; order Kitasatosporales; family Streptomycetaceae; genus Streptomyces; species Streptomyces sp. NPDC090088. The sequence continues at coordinate 177,773 of NZ_JBIVDZ010000006.1, forward strand.
TGCGGTATCCGTGGACGTTCGTGACGCCGGGCGTGGAGGCGGTGGCCGTGTGGATTCCGCCGGGGGGTGTCGAGTTGACCGAGGAGGAGGAGCGGGAGCGGGGCGCGGTGATGGAGAAGGTCGCCGGGGCGGAGGTGGCGCGGGCCGTCGAGGAGACGGAGGCGGGCTTCGGGGCCGCGCATCCGGAGGAGCCCTTCTTCCATCTGACCATCCTCGGCACCCACGCCGACCACCGGGGCAAGGGGCTCGGCATGGCGCTCCTGTCCGACACGCTGGCCCGGCTCGACGCCATCGGCGCGAACGCGTACCTGGAGTCCACCAACCCCGCCAACGACCGCCGTTACGAGAGCGTGGGCTTCGTCCCGCGGGGCGAGATCGTCACGCCGGGCGGCCGGACCGTGACCACGATGTGGCGCCCGGCCCGCTGACCGCCACCGGGTCCGGCGTCTAGTCTCCGGGAGATGAGGATCCTGCATCTCTCCGACACCCACCTGGACCGCACCGACGCCCCCAACAGGCGCGGCGTCAACGCCACCGCGTCCCTGCGCCTGATGCTCGACGAACTCCGGCATCTGCGGGGCCTCGACGCGGTCGTCGTCACCGGTGACCTCGCGGACGACGGCGCGGTGGAGGCGTACACGACCCTGCGCACCCTGATCGGCGCGTACGCGCGGGCCAGGAACATCCCCGTCCTCTGCACCACCGGCAACCACGACGAGCGCGAGGCGTTCGCGAAGGTGCTGGGCAGCGGGCACCTGGCGGCCGACGGCACCGACCGTGCGGAGTCGTCCTTCGACGCGCCGGAGCGGGCCGCCGTCAGCACCGTCGCCGGCCGGCGCCTCGTCACCCTGGACTCGCTCGTGCCGGGGAAGGTCTACGGCCGCCTGGGCCGGGCCCAGCTGGAGTGGCTGCGCGAGGTGCTGCGCGCCCCGGCCGAGCGGGGCACGGTCCTCGCCCTGCACCATCCGCCCGTCGCGCTCGACCTCTCGGCGACCCAGCGGGCCTTCGGGCTCCGTGACCCCGGCGACCTCGCGGCGGTGATCCGGGGGAGTGACGTACGGGTGATCCTCACCGGCCACTACCACCTCCAGCTCTTCGGCCTGCTGGAGTCGGTGCCGGTGTGGGTGACGCCGGGGGTCGTCAACCGGATCGACCTGACCGTGGCGGCCGGGGGCGAGCGGGCGGTGCGCGGGGCGTCGGCCTCGCTGGTGGAGCTGGACGGCCCGGCGAGCCCGATGTTCCACACCTTCCACGCGCGGGATCCGCGGGCGCACGAGACGGTCTACGAGATCGACGAGGAGCGGGCGCGGGCGTTCGTCGCCGAGCACGGCTGAGGGGTCGTAGCCGCTCGTCCGCTCCCGAGCAGCCGTGTTGTCGCAGGTCAGCGCAGTTATTCTGGAATTAACTTGCTTAACTCAATCAATCGACTTAAGGTTGCTTAAGTCAAGCAGTCAAAGACTCCGCTCATCGAGCCCGTCCGATGGAGGCCAGCCCCCATGTCCGACGCCCTCACCCGACCCGCCGCGGCGGGAACATCCGCCCCGCCGCGGCCGAACGCCGTGGTGGCGGTGCTGGCCCTGGCCGGGATCGTCGTCTCGCTGATGCAGACCCTGGTCATCCCGATCGTCCCGGAGCTGCCCACCCTGCTGCACGCCTCGGCCTCGGACACCGCCTGGGCCGTCACCGCCACCCTGCTGGCCGCCGCGGTGGCCACCCCGGTCGTCGGCCGCCTCGGCGACATGATCGGCAAGCGGCGCATGCTCCTGACCAGCATCGTCCTGCTGGTCGCCGGCTCGGTCGTCTGCGCCCTCGCCGACTCCCTGGTCCCGATGATCATCGGCCGCACGCTCCAGGGCCTCGCGGCCGCCGTCGTCCCGCTCGGCATCAGCATCATGCGGGACGCGCTGCCCGCCGACCGGCTGGCCGGCTCCACCGCCCTGATGAGCGCCTCGCTCGGGGTCGGCGGCGCCCTCGGACTGCCCTCCGCGGCCTTCATCGCCGACAAGTGGGACTGGCACATCCTGTTCTGGACCTCGGCCGCCCTGGGCGCCGTCGCCTTCGCGCTGGTCCTCCTCATCGTGCCCGAGTCCAAGGTCCGCACCGGCGGCCGCTTCGACATCGCCGGAGCGCTCGGTCTGTCCGCCGGTCTGGTCACGCTGCTGCTCGCCGTCTCCAAGGGCGCCACCTGGGGCTGGACCTCCGGCACCACCCTCGGCCTGGGCACCGCCGCCGTCGTGATCCTGCTCGCCTGGGGCTTCTGGGAGCTGCGCTCCCGGCAGCCGCTGGTCGACCTCCGTACGACCGCCAAGCCGCAGGTCCTCTTCACCAACCTCGCCTCGATCGCCCTCGGCTTCTCGATGTTCGCGATGTCCCTGGTGCTGCCGCAGCTGCTCCAGCTGCCCGAGCAGACCGGCTACGGCCTCGGCAAGTCCATGCTCACCGTCGGCCTGGTGCTCGCCCCGCAGGGCCTGGTGATGATGGCCATGTCCGCCGCCTCCGCCAAGCTCACCCAGGCCAAGGGTCCCAAGGTCACCCTGATGATCGGCGCCCTGATCGTCGGCGCCGGCTATGCCCTGAACATCGTCCTGATGTCCGAGGTCTGGCACCTCATCCTGGTCTCCTGCATCATCGGCGCCGGCGTCGGCTTCACCTACGGCGCCCTGCCCGCCCTGATCATGGGCGCGGTCGACCCGTCGGAGACGGCCGCGGCCAACAGCCTCAACACCCTGATGCGCTCCCTCGGCACCAGCTTCGCCAGCGCCATCGCCGGCGTCATCCTGTCCCAGATGACCACGGACTTCGGCGGCCACGCGCTGGCCTCGGAGAACGGCTTCAAGGTCGTCATGGCCATCGGCGCCGGAGCCGCGCTGCTCGCCTTCCTCGTCGCCACGTTCATCCCGCGCCAGAAGACGGCCGCGGCGGCCGCGACGGACGCCGACCGCGAGGTCGAGACGGTCGGCGCGGAGGCGTAACCGGGCAGTTGGCGAACCGCCGGGCGGCTTTCACCCCATCGGGTGAGGGCCGCCCGGCACTTCCGTCCACCCCCACCCGTTCCACGAGTAACCGGCCCCGACTTTTCGGAACGCCCCCGCTGAAGCGCCCCGAAAGGGGCGCTGGGGGTACCCCCGGCCGAAGGCTGGGGGAGGAACTGCGCGACCAGCCACGGACAACCCGCACCTGAACCACCACGCGAACCCCCCGACGCGAAAGCGAGCGACGATGACGACGAACAACGCCCCGCAGTCGGCCACCCCCTCCGACGGCCCCGTCGTAAGGACGGCCACCGGCACCGTGCGCGGCCTGCGGGAGAACGGCCTCGCGGTCTTCCGGGGCATACCGTTCGCCGAGCCCCCGGTGGGCGAGCTGCGGTTCGCCGCCCCACGCCCGGCACGCTCATGGGACGGCACGCGGGACGCGTACGCCTTCGGACCGCCGCCCCCGCAGGAGCCGGGCATGACGGCCACGGGCGCGAACCCGGACCTCCCCGAGGGCGACGACTGGCTGACGGTCAACGTGTGGACACCCGACCCGGACCCGGCGGCCCGCCGCCCGGTGATGGTGTGGATCTACGGCGGCGCGTACAAGCTGGGCCACTCCGGCAGCCCCGGCTACGACGCCCAGCGCATCGCACGCGACGGCGACGTGGTCGTGGTCACCCTCAACTACCGCGTCGGCATGGAGGGCTTCGCCCAGATCGAGGGGGCGCCCGCCAACCGCGGCCTGCTGGACCAGGTCGCCGCGCTGGAGTGGGTGCGGGAGAACGTCACGGCGTTCGGCGGCGACCCCGACCAGGTCACGGTGTTCGGCGAGTCCGCGGGCGGCGGCTCGGTCGCCTCCCTGCTGGCGATGGAGAGGGCGCGGGGCCTGTTCCGGCGGGCCATCGCCCAGAGCGTCCCGGGCACGTTCTTCTCCCTGGACCTGGCCGAGGACATCGGCAGGGCCCTCGCGGCCGAGGCCGGCCTGCGCCCCACGGCGGCCGACCTGGCGACGGTCGACCCGCGCCGGCTGCCGGACGCCGGGCAGGCGCTCAGCGCCAAGATGCTCCAGCACCTGGACCGCTGGGGCCGGATCGCGCCCACGGTCACCCCGTTCTCCCCGGTGGTCGACGGGGACGTCCTGCCCACCGCCCCCTGGCAGGCGCTGGCCTCCGGCTCCGCCCGGGACGTGGAGCTCCTCGTGGGCCACAACCGCGACGAGTACCGCCTCTTCCTGGTCATGGGCGCGATGTACGGCAAGATCACGGAGGAGCAGGCGACCGGCGCGCTGCGCCTGTTCGCACCGGGCGGCGAGGCGGGGGAGCGGGCCTACCGCGCGGCCTTCCCCGAGGCGTCGCCGACCGAGCTGTACGAACGGGTACAGACCGACTGGCTGTTCGCCATGCCGTCCCTGCGCCTGGCGGAGGCGCAGACCGCGGGCGGCGGCCGGGCCCACCTCTACGAACTGACCTGGGGCGCCCCCGGCAACGGCGGCATCCTGGGCGCCTGCCACGGCCTGGACATCCCGCTGCTCTTCGGCACGTTCGAGGCGGACCTCGCCAACCTCCTCTGGGCGGGCGCCGGTGTCACCCCCGAGGCCGAGGCCCTGTCCAGCCGCTTCCGTACCGCGTGGACCTCCTTCGCGGCCACCGGCGACCCGGGCTGGCCGGCGTACGACCCCGAGGCCCGCGCCACCCAGGTCCTGGACACGCACCCGGCCGTGACCGCGTACCCGGAGGAGAAGGCACGGCAGCTCTGGGAGGGGTACGAGTTCACGCCGTCGCCGCTGCTCGGCTGACCGGCCGGGTCCGGAGGGCGTTGGTACTGTTCGCCGCGTGACGGACAAGGACATATCAACGCCCCGGCCGGACGGGCGCGTCGAACGGGGGAACAGAACACGGCGGGCGGTACTGGACCGGACCGTCGGGATCGCGTCCGTGGAAGGGCTGGAGGCGCTGTCCGTCGGACGGCTGGCGACGGAGCTGGGGCTCAGCAAGAGCGGGGTGTTCGCGCTCTTCGGGTCCAAGGAGGAGCTGCAGCTCGCCACCGTGCGGGAGGCGGGACGCATCTTCACCGAGCGGGTGATCCGCCCGGTGACGGCGGACCCCGCGGGCATCGCGCGGGTGTGGCGGCTGTGCGAGGGATGGCTCGAATACTCGCGGGGACGGGTCTTTCCCGGCGGCTGCTTCTTCTACGAGGTCATCGCCGAGTTCGACGCCCGCTCGGGACCGGTGCACGACGCCGTGGTCCGGGCCCAGCGTGACTGGTCGGCGTACATGGAGCGGACCCTCGCCGAGGCGCGGGACGCGGGGGAGCTGCGCGCCGACGTCGATGTGCCCCAGCTCGCCTTCGAACTCGTGGCGTTGATGGAGACGGCCAACGGGGTCGCGGTGCTGCACGGTGAGGAGACCGCGTACCGGCGGGCCCGTATCGGGATCGCGGCCCGCCTGCGGACGGCGGCGGTCGATCCGCTCCGGGTGCCTCAAGTCCACTGAGGGCAGCGCGCATTGAGCCGAGCCGGATCACCTCAAACAACTAGCACGACCGTTCGCACAGTCTTAGGCTCGGTTCATGACTGTCACAGGAGCGGACATCGTCGGGCTGGACCGGATCGCGGTGCGCGAGGCGGTGCGGGTGGTGGATCTGGCGGGCGGCGCGGACTGGGAGCGGGACACGCCGTGCGTGGGGTGGACCCTGCGCCGGCTCGTGGCGCACATGGCGGCCCAGCACCGTGGCTTCGCGGCCGCGGCGCGGGGCGCGGGGGAGGACGCCACGCGCTGGCGGGAACCGGGGGACATGGGCGAGCCGGCGCGGGTGCACCGGGAGGCCGCGGCGGAGGTGCTCGACGCGTTCGCCGAACCGGGCGCGGACGGGCGGAAGTTCGCGCTGCCGGAGCTGGGCGGGAGCTTTCCCGGCGGGATGGCGATCGGCTTCCACTTCATCGACTACGTGGTGCACGCCTGGGATGTCGCCGCCACCCTCGGCGTGCCGGTGGAACTGCCGGGCGACACCCTCGACGCGGCGCTCGCCGTCGCCCGCCTGGTCCCGGCCGATCCGGCGCGGCGGGGGCCGGGCTTCGCCTTCGCACCCGTGCGGGAGGTGCCCGCGGGGGCCGGTCCGCTGGAGGAGGCACTGCGACTGCTGGGGAGGGACCCGGAGCGCTGGCCGACGGGCGGGTGAGGACCGGTCACTCCGTCGTTGCCGCCCGGCTGATCCGCTTCTCGAACCAGTGGTGGGCGTAGGGCTCGTCGTTGAAGGCGGGGACCTCCTGGAAGCCGAAGGAGTGGTAGAGGGTGATCGCGCCGCTGAGGGTCTTGTTGGTGTCCAGGCGCAGGGTGTCGTAGCCGTGCCGGGCGGCCTGCGCCTCCAGCTCGGTCAGGAAGCGGCGGGCGAGGCCGAGGCGGCGGGCCCGGGGGGCCACCCACATGCGCTTGATCTCGGCGGGGGCCCCGGCCGGCAGCTTCACACCGGCGCAGCCGATGGGTTCGCCGTGCAGCCGGGCGACCAGGAACAGGCCGCGCGGGGGGCGGAGCTCGCCCGCGTCCGGCAGCAGGCTGCGCGCGGGATCGAAGCCGGTGTCGAAGCGTTCCTGCAGCTCGGCGAAGTAGGCGAGGAGGCAGTGCCGGGCGTCGGGGTGGTCGGGGTCGACGACGTCCAGGGCGACCGTCCCGGCGGTCAGCAGCCGGTCGACCTCGGCCATGGCCGCGACCAGCCGGGCGCGCTGGCCGGCGTTGAGGGGTTCGAGGAGGGAGGCGGCCAGCTCGTCGCTGCTCTCGTCGAGCAGCTCGCGCTCCGCCTGCCCCTTCTCCGTGAGCCGCACGGTGCGGACCCGGCGGTCCCGGGGCTGCGGCTCCACGGTCACCAGGCCCGCGCTCTCCAGGGAGCGCAGCAGCCGGCTGACGTACCCGGAATCGAGTCCGAGCCGCTCGCGCAGCTGCCGTACGTCCTGGCCCTGCCCGCCGATCTCCCAGAGCAGGCGGGCCTCGCCGATCGGCCGGTCGCGGCCCAGATAGCGGTCGTGGAGCACGCCCACGCGCTCGGTGACGGTGCGGTTGAACCGCCGCACCCGCTCGATATCTGTAGCGTCCATTCTCTGACTCTAGTCAGAGAATGCTGCTCGGGTAAGGAGAGGCCGGCCGCTAGAGGTTGCCGAGGGGCTCGATGTCCACCTGCACGGGGGTGCCCCAGACCCGGAGTACCTCGTAGTCGGTGAACTCGTGCACCAGCCGGTAGGCCATCGCCGGCCGGGATCCGCGCCGCTGGGCCGCGATGTACAGCTCGGCCTCGCGCCGGTCGCGGCGGGGGGTGCCGCACAGCTCCCACTCCCGCCCGTTCCACGCCTCCGGCAGCCACCGCTGCTGGGGCTGCGGCCGGTCGGCCCGCACCCCGTACCGGGACATGGCGGGCCCGGCGGCCTCCTCCCGCACCGGCCGCGGCCCGCTCCCGAACTCCGACCGCCGTGCCGCCCGCCGCCGCGTCTCGCAGAGCAGGCACAGGTCAGGGGCGCTCTCGTCCACGGGGCCCTGCGGGTGCTCGGCGCACCGGGTGGTGGGCGCGGCCGCGCTGACGCTCTCCTCCAGCAGGTCCAGGGCGCGCCGCAGGTCGTCCTTCACCTCGTGCAGCTTGGCGTCGGGTGTCGTCGCCGACAGGGCCTCCCCGTGCTCACCGAGCAGACGAAGGGCACGGCCCAGGGCGGTCAGCTGGGAGTGGTTCATGCCGACCAGGGTCGCACGCGGCGCTGACAACGCGGCGGCGAGCTCAGTCGGCGTAGTCCTTGAGCTCTTCGGTGTCCAGGGTGAAGGCGAGGGGGTCGGGGAGTTCGACCGGAGTTCCCCAGGGGTGGGAGGCGGTCTGCTGATAGCGGCCGTCCTTGGGCTCGCTGTGGACGACGACGGTGTCGTTGTCGCGGTCGATGAGCAGGTACACGGGGATGTCGACGGCCGCGTAGCCGACGGGCTTGTCGATGCGGTCCCGTCGGTCGGTGTCGCGGTCGTGAGAGCGGCGGCCAGTTCCTCGAACTCCTCGACGTCGAGCGGGCCGTGTCGCACGCACAGGCGGCCGCCGAGGAACTCCAGCCGGTTCCGCAGCTCCTTCGGAGCCCTGCGGACGAGTTCCTCGAAGTCCTCGACGGACATCTGCGGGCGTTCTCCGGTCTCAGGGGTCATGGCGTCGCCTCCTCCCCTCCATCGCCTTGGGGTGGCGTCGTCGGAACGCAGGAGCCGTCATACGGGTGCCCTCTCTCGTCGTTCGTTCATCGCGCCACGGATCTCCGCGACGCGGGACCGGACCTCGGGAGCTGACAGGGGCGGGTTGAGGCCCTCTGGCCATTCCTTGAAAAGAGGGCTCGGAGCCGGGGGGGGGCTTGAGCCTCGGGCGTCAGTCCTTGATGTCCCGCACGAAGGCCGCCCAGGCCTCCGGCCGGAACGTGAGCTTCGGGCCGTGGGGGGCCGTCTTGGAGTCGCGGACGGGGATGAGGGTGGGGTGGCCGACGGAGACTTCGAGGCAATTGTCGCCACCCTGGCTGTAGCTCGACTTGTGCCAACTCGGTGCGTGGTCAGGGATGTATGTCATGGGCGTAATCCTGCGCCAATGCGTCGACCAGGGCCAGGGACTTCTGCTGCGAGAGTGCCGAGGCGGCGAGGAGATCGAACAGGAACCTCAGTTGGGTGACGGAGGCGGGGTCGTCCTCCAGCCGCCCATTGCGCACCGCTTCGAGGTAGGCCAGTGGAGGGGCGTCCTCGAACTCCATCAGCTTGAGAGCTCCGGCCATGCCCGCGTGCGCACCCGCGCTGAGCGGCAGCACCTGCATGATGACCCGGTTCTGTCGGGACAGGTCGGCGATGTGGCGCAGTGCTTCCGCCATCACCGCCCGGCCGCCGGTCTCCCGGCGCAGCGCCGCCTCGTCGAGCACGGCCCACAACAACGGCTTTGTCGGGTGGTCAAGCAATCGGGTTCGCTCCATCCGGCCTTCTGTCCACTCCTGGATGACCTCTTCGGGCGCGGTCGGGGCGTAGGCGCGGTTCACGATCCCGGCATACGCGGGTGTCTGGAGCAAGCCAGGGATCAGGAGCGGTGCGTATTCCCTGATGGCCGTGGCTTGAGTTTCGGCCTCCGCTACATCTGCGAAGTGATCCGCGTACTTCGACTTGGCCGCCGCCCTGCAGTTCCGCGTGAAGAAGCCGTCGGTCTTCAGGACTTCGTCCAGCAGGCGGGCGAGATCCGGCAGCATCCGCCGAGTCCCCGCCTCCAGTTGGCCGACGTAGGAACCGCTCACGAACAGCCGCTGGCCCAACTCCGCCTGACTCAACCCCTTCCGCTCCCGCGCGTGCCGTAACTCCGCCCCCAGCAACGCGCGCGGAGACGACGACGGGTCCAGATCCTTCGGCCCTGCCATGTGCACGCCCCTGTCCAACAGACGAGGTTGTTGGGATGCCGTATCTGGCCAGGTTAGAGGCGGGGCGGACACGCTGTGTGGTGAACCGGGAACTCAGTGTGGAGGTAAAGGGAATGGTGCTGCGGACCACCGAGGAAGTCGTGGAGACATTGCGGGCGGCCCTGCGGGACGTCGGTGTCGTGCTGCCGTCGCTCTGCGTCGACCCGGTGACCGGCGCGAGCGACGAGCCCTTCGCCCTGGTGGAGCTGGGGCGGTGCAATGTGCGGGTGGCGGAGCGGCTGGCCTCGGTGGTCAGGGGGGAGCGGCCGCCGCTCGGGACGCATGTGACGGATGTGCGGGACGGCCGGGTCGGTGAGGTGCGGGGGCATGTCGGCGGCCAGGTGCAGGTGCGGCCACTGGCCGGCGGCCGGGAGTGGGACTGTCCGGTGGGGTCGCTGGAACTCACGCCGCCGGAGGAGGTGCTGCGGGCCCAGGTACGGAGGGCCAACAGGGCGGGGCGGCCGCCGTGTTGAGGGTGGTGGTTCTGTCAGCCCCGGTCCGAGAGGCGTGACCCGGCGAGTGACAGGGCGGCCCGCCAGCGGTGGCGGCGCCCGAGGGCGGTGTCGTCGCGCAGCTCGCGAAGGAGCGTCCGAGCCAGCCGGTGTTCGTCCAGCAGGAACAGCAGCCGTGCGGCCCGCAGCCGGTAGTACGCCGTCAGCGTGGGGTCGCGGGCGAGCATCGCGAAGAGTTCGGCATCGTTCTCGTAGCGGCACAGACGGGCCGCCGCCTGTACGCGTGAGTGGTCGCCGAGGCCGGGGTCATGGGCGAAGGAGCGCAGCAGGTGCACCCCCTCCGCCGGTTCGATGCGCGCCATCCCCTCCGCCGCCCTCACCCGGTCGGGGGAACGCACGCTCTCGTCATGGGCAAGGGCGCGCAGCCGTCGGACGGCAGTCTCGTGATCGGCCTGGGACAGGACGAGTGCCGCTTCCGCCCGGTGCTGGTTGTCCGCCTTCATGTAGAAGGCGTGATCCTGCGGCGGCTCCGCGTCGGCTGCCGGATCCAGCTCGGCCACGGTCCACATGGCCTGTCTGCGGTGGTGGCGGTCCAGGGTCTTGTCCTCGGCGAGGGCACGGAAGACGTCGAGGGCCTCTGCCGGGGCGAGTTCGGCGAAGGCCTGGGCCGCCTCCATGCGGTCGGAGCCTTTGAGGGTGCGGTCATGGACGAGTTCCCGGAAGGCCGCCATGCCGTCCGCCTCGTCGAACGCGGTCAGCAGCCTGGCCGTGTACGTGCGGGCGGACGGTTTGAGCGACCGGTCACGGGCGGCCTCGCGGATCTGCCGCACGACGCTGTCGGCGACGCTCACGGGCAGAGAGGTGCCCAAGAGCCCCTGCAGGATCAGGAACCGGTAGCCGTCGATGCCCGCACGCCGGGAGGCCATCCGGCCGAACAGCTCGTTCTTGAGGGGATGGTCTCCGGGCGTGATGTCGAGGAGGAAACCGTTGAACGGGTCGTCCCTGGGCGCCTCCCAGTACGTGCTGAACCAGAGCCGGGGCCTGACACCCGGGGGCCGTGACCTGCCCGGGAGGTAACGGGCGGTACGGATGAGGGTCTTCCGGAAGACGGCCTGGAGTCTCTCCTCGTCGTCGACCACGTGGCGGGCGGCGAAGTACTCCACGAAGGTCTGGTGAATGAAGACGAGGTCGTCCGAGCGCCGGGCCAGGAGGCCGGTGCCGCACAGGACCGACTCCAGGAAGTCCCGCCAGTGCTTCTCCGGCACCGCCTCCGGCCGTTCGGCGCACCCGTGCTCCTGCGCGAGGTCGAGGACGGGCCGGGGTCCGTGCTCCGGGAGGAGCAGGTGGTAGGCCACGTGGGCGAGCATTCCCTGGAGGCCTTGGAAGGCGCCTTCCGCTCTGGCCTCGGCGTCGGAGCCGTACCGTCGCAGGGCGGCCCGGGCCTGTTCGACGCCACCGGCGGCGTACTGGCGCTCGTGCAGCAGTGCGACGAAGCTCCGGTAGATCGGTTCGCGCGCGTGCGGGAGCGGTGCGTCGGGGGCCTTGGCCTGGAGATGGCAGAGCATAGACATGATCAGCGGAACCCGGACCAGGTCGGCCAGCCTGCCCACCGTGAGTCCGCTGAGGAACCGCCGTGCGCTGCGCTCGGGTTCGGGGACGTCGAGGGCGCGGAGCCAGCCGGTCGCGAGGCGCTCCAGATCGTCGGGGCGGAACGGCTCCAGCCGGTAGCGCGGGACCTGCGGGTCGGGGATGCCGGAATCGGCCTCGGGGACGGGGCGGGTGGCGACGACGAACGTGTAGTCGTCTCCGGCGTTCGCCACGGTCCTGAGGACGTCCTTCCGCCCGTCGGGACTGGTGATCTCGTCGAGGCCGTCGACCAGCACCAGCCAGGTGCGCCCTGGGGCGGGACGGCGTTCGAAGAACGTTTCGGGGAGGGGTGTCGTGAGACCGTACTGACGGAGCTGGGCGTTGACGGTGTCGACGAGTGCCCTGCCCAGGGGGGCGCCCTGCAGGGCGGCGGCGGGTACCAGGACCGGCGCCGGGCCGGTCTCGTCGGAGGCGTCGAGCCACTGTGCGATGCCATCGGTGAGACGGGTGCGCAACAGGCTTGATTTGCCGCCGCCCGGTCCTCCGATCACCAGACAGGTCGCGTCGCCGGTCAGGGCCTCGTCGGCCGGCTGCGGCGGGGATCCGGCCGACGGGCCCTCCGTGTCGAGCCCGAGATCACGGGCGGTGTCCCCGTCGGGCGGTGGCTGCCGTACGACCTGCCGGTGCACGTAGATCTGGGCGAGAGGCGGCATGGTGCCGGGGACGACGCCGGGATACGGATGCTCCGTCGCGGCGAGGCGAGCGGCACGCAGGTAGCGTTCCAGGTCCGTGCCCACCTGGCTCAGCCGCGCCCGTCCGCCTCCGTGCCGCTCCAGCAGCCCGGCGAATCCGGGGTCTGCCACGAACGACCGGGCCGGACAGGCGTGAAGCCGCCGGTTCTCGAACGCCTCGTCGTCGTGGATGACCACCCCGACGAGACGCTCACGGCAGAAGACCGCGCTGCCGGAGGCCCCGGCCCACGCCTTCGGACCGCCCGGCGCGGGCCCCTGGTCGAGGACGTACCGGTCCTGGTCGCCGGCGCCCCCGCCCAGCACCGGCAGCTCTCCGCGCAGGTGCTCGACGCTGTGCTGCCCGTCTCTCGTGGTCGCCGACGGGAAGCCGAGGGCCTCGTACGGGAGCGGGGCCTGGCCGGCCGGGAGGCCCCACCGGACCTCCCCCGGTACCTCGACGGGGTCGTCGAGCAGGAGCAACGCCACATCGCGGCCGTCCGGGTGGGTCCAGCAGACCTGGGCCGCACAGCGGTGTGTGGCGTCCTGCGGGTGCCCCACGCGTACGTCGACGCGCGGGCACGCGTCGACGACATGCCGAGCCGTGAGCACGAGGCGCGATGCGATCAGGTATCCGCTGCCGACGCGGCGGAACCCGGTGTCCTCGCCGCCCCGGACCAGGGCGAGTCTGCGCGGGTCCACCTCAGCCCTCGTCGTCCCAGGAGCCGGGGCGCGCCTCCGTGATCTCGGGGCTGCCGCCACCGGCCGCCCGGTCCTTGATCTGAAGCTTCAGCGTCAGCCTGTGCGACCGGGACGACGAGTGACCGGCGCCGCCACCGACCGTGGCCACCCCGAACTGCAGCTTCCCGTCGCCCTTCACGTCGTTGCGCAGTTCCAGCAGCAACTCCAGCTCGGCTTCCCGGATCTCGAACGCGAACTGCTGCCGGGCGCCCTGGTCCTGTGCCTCGTACAACTCCTGACGCAGTTCCTCGATGGCTGCGGCCAGCCCGATCGTCGCCATGGCAACTCCCCGTGAATGCGCGCTTGTCGAGAGCAGTGTGCCAAGTCCCCACCGTGGCTGAGAACACCCTGGTCCTCGACCCGCGCGACCGGACGCCGGGAAACGTGGACCGTGTCGTCACGTACTGCTGGATCGGCGAGGCGACGGGTCGTTCGGTACGCCGCCGTCGAAGCTGAGGTACGTGGCCAGGAAGCCGACGGCGTAGCCGGTCAGCAGGCCGCCCGCGTAGACCGCCGCCGCGAGGGCCGGGCCCCTGTTCCCCGTGAGGAGCGGGAACAGGGCCCAGCCGGAGGGACCGATCGCCGTCGCGCCCACCCGGTCGCCGAGCACCGCGAAGAACCCGACGAAGGCCCCGCCCGCCGCCCCGCCCGCGCAGGCGGTGAGGAAGGGGCGGCCGAGCGGGAGCGAGACGCCGTAGATGAGCGGCTCGCCGACGCCCAGCAGGCCGGCGGGGAGCGCCGATTTGATCGTCGTACGGATCGACGTGTCGTGGCGGAGGCGGGCGTAGACGGCGAGGGCGGCGCCGACCTGGCCCGCGCCCGCCATGGCGAGGAGGGGGAGCAGCACGGTGTAGCCCTGCTGCTGGATGAGGGTGGTGTGGATGGGGATCAGGGCCTGGTGCAGGCCCAGCATGACCAGGGGGAGGAAGAGGCCGCCGAGGACCAGGCCGGCGAGCGGGCCGGTGGTGGCGAGCAGCCAGTTCGCGGCGGTGCCGATGGCGGAGGAGACGACCCCGGCGGCATACATGAGGCCGTAGAGGGTGGCCAGTCCGGCGACCAGGACGGTGACGGTGGGGGTGAGCAGGACGTCGAGGGCGTCCGGGACCCGGCCGCGGCACCACCGTTCGACGCCGACGGCGAGCAGCGCCGCCGCCAGCGCGCCCAGCACCCCGCCCTGGCCGGGGGAGAGGGCGACCCCGAAGGCCGTCACCTTCGCCACGCCCGGATAGACGACGATCGCCGCGACCGCACCGCCCAGCACCGGTGTCCCGCCGAACACCTTCGCCGTGTTGTAGCCGACGAAGACGCTGATCAGCGCCATGAAGCCGGAAGCGATGGCGGCGAGGGCCGGGGTCAGCCAGGTCAGCCAGCCGGCGTTCACCAGGAGCCCGTTGAACCCGGCCAGCACCCCGCAGCCGATCAGGGCCGGGATGAGCGGCACGAAGACGTCGGCGATCCGGCGGAGCGCGGTCTTGAGGGGGGTCGCGTTGCGCCGGGCCCGTACCGCTTTCAGCTCGGCACCCCGGGCGGCGAGCCCCGCGCTGTCGGCAGCCCGGAGGCCGCCCGGGGCGGGGCCGCCCGGCCGGTCGTCGGCCGGTGCGCGGTGGGCTGTTCCGGTGGCGGTGTCGAGGAGGGTTTCGAACTCGGCGGTTACGGCTACCACCGCACCCGGCCCGATCACCACCTGGAGGGTGTCCCTGTCGGCCACCACCCCCAGTACCCCGGGGACCGCCCGCACCGCCTCCGTGTCGACCCGCTCCCGGTCGGCGACGCCCAGCCGCAGCCGGGTCATGCAGTGGGCGACGGAGGTGACGTTCGCGGGCCCGCCGACGAGCGGCAGCAGCGCGGTGGCGGTGTCGTACGGCGATCTCTGCACTCCCCGAGCGTGCGGGTCAGCCGCCCGCCGTGGTGAGCGCCGCGCGCAGCCGGCCGTCGGACTCCTCCAGAAGGCGGGCGGCCAAGGGTCCGTCGACACCGGCGAGGATCACCAGGATGGCGTTCTTCACCTCGCCGCCGGTGGCGCCGAGGGCCTCCTCGATCTCCTCGTCCGAGGCGCCCGTGGCGAGGGCGACGATCCGCCGGGAACGGGCCCGCAGCTTGTCGTTCGAGGCCCGGACGTCGACCATCAGGTTCCCGTACGTCTTGCCGAGCCGGATCATCGTGATCGTCGACAGCATGTTCAGGACGAGCTTCTGGGCGGTACCGGCCTTGAGCCGGGTGGACCCGGTGAGCAGCTCGGGGCCGACGACCACCTCGATACCGTGCTCGGCGGCGGCCGCGAGCGCGCTGCCCTCGTTGCAGGACAGGCCGACCGTCAGGGCACCGAGGGCCCGGGCGTGCGCCACGGCGCCGACGGCGTAGGGGGTCCGGCCGGACGCCGAGATGCCGACCACCGAGTCGGCCGGTCCGACGCCGAGCGCGTCGAGGTCCCTCCGGGCCAGTTCCGCGGAGTCCTCGGCCCCTTCCACCGACGTGACCATCGCCCCCGGCCCACCCGCGATCACCCCGACGACCTGACCCGGCCCCGTGTTGAACGTCGGCGGACACTCGGAGGCGTCCAGCACCCCGAGCCGCCCCGCGGTGCCCGCCCCGGCGTACACCAGCCGGCCGCCCTGGGCCATCCGGGCGGCGATGCCGTCGATGGCGGCGGAGATCTCGGGAAGGCGGAGCGCGACCGCGGCGGCCACTCCGGCGTCCTCGCCGTTCATGAGGCGGGCGATGTCGAGGGTGGCGAGCGTGTCGATCTCGGCGAGTTCGGGCCGGAATGCTTCGGTGGTGAGCGTTTCGAGCTCGGTGCGGAGCGAGTGTCGTTCGGTAGTCATTCGGAAACGGCTCTTTCTGACTCGGTCAAGGGAACTCACCTAGGGGCGCGGGGCTGCATTGAATGTGCGGCTACCGCCGCGTGCGCGCGATCAGCCACGACGCACCCGCACACGCCCCACGACGCACCCCCCTACGGTCTATCGGGGCGAACTCCGGTGCCGATGAGCCAACGCCTCGTAGGACGCCGCCAACGCAGGAGCCGCCGCCTCGTACGTCCGCTGCGCCACCCCCACGAACAGGCAGTCCACCACCAGCAACTGACTGGTCCGCGAGGACATCGCGGCGGGCCGCAGCTCGCTCTCCCGCGACGTGGACGTCGTCAGCACATGATCCGCGTACTGCGTCACCGACGAATTCGGCCGCCCGGTGATCGCGACGGTCGTCGCCCCCCGCTCGAAGGCCACCCGCAACGGCTCTATGACATCCCCGGTCGACCCGGAGTGCGTGATGGCTATCGCCACGTCCCCGGCCCGCAACTGCACCGCGTTCGTCACCGCGAGATGCGGATCGCTGTGCGCGTGCGCGATCAGCCCTATCCGCAGCAGCTTCTGCGTGAGGTCCTGGGCGACCAGCCCGGACGCCCCGATGCCGTACACGTCCGTCCGCCGCGCCCCGGCGAGCGCCTCCACCGCGGCCCCCAGCTGCGCCGTGTCGAGGCCGGCGGCGGTGTCCGCGAGGGTCTGCTGCTCGTCGTAGGCGAGTTTCGCGACGACGTCGGCGATCGGGTCGTCGACGGCGATGTCGGTGGTGATCGCGGGCGCCCGCCCCGACTGCTGCTGCGCGGCGAGCCCGGCGAGGGCGAGCCGCAGGTCGCGGTAGCCGGGGTAGCCGAGCAGCCGGGCGGTGCGGACGACGGTCGCCTCGCTGGTGCCGGTGAGCTCCGCGAGGCCGGTGACCGTGAGGGCGGCGCAGCCGGCCGGGTCGCCCGCGACGGCCTCGGCGACGCGCTGCACGGAGCGGGTCATGGAGGGGGCGAGGGTGCGCACCTTGGCCGCGAGGGCGGCGGGAGCCGGCGGAGCACCACCACTTCCGCGGGTGCTGAAAATTTCCTTCACGTCCTCGGTCACTCTTGAAAGATATTTTCGTTTCGGTCGGCCGGTCAAGACCGCGCACAATGGGAGCATGCACCCCGTAAGCCCCTTGGAACAGGCGTTGCACGCAGCCCGCGCCCTCGTGCTCGCCGATCTGGTCGCGGGCGAGGTCGCCGAGGCCGACGTGGTCTCACTGGTCGAGGACGCCGTCGTACAGCGGCGCTGGTGGGTCGAGCAGTGGCCGGAGGGCGCGGGGTACGTGGCGGGGCTGGTGGCCCAGGACGTGCAGGACGCGCTGCTGGAGCGGTACGGCCGCTGGCCGCTGTGCCCGGTGTGCGGCTCCGGCGACCCGCACGCGCTGGACGTCGAACCGGAGCTCGGCCCCGACCCGCACTGGGTGTGCCACAAGGCGGGCGTCAAGGTCGCCTCGGTCGGCGCCCTGAGCGGGGCCACCGGCGGGATGTCCTCCTCGTGACGGTGTACATCGACCCACCGAACTGGCCGGGCCACGGCCGGATGTGGTCCCACCTGGTCAGCGACGTGTCGTACGCCGAACTGCACGGCTTCGCCGAGGCGTTGGGAGTACCCGGGCGGGCCTTCGAGCGGGATCACTACGACATCCCGTCCCATCGTTACGGGGACGCGGTCGCGGCCGGGGCGGTGGAGGTCAGCAGCCGTGAGGTGGTGCGGCTGCTGCACGGTGCCGGGCTGCGCCGGCGCAAGAGCGACGCGCCCCGGTGACGACGGGGATCGTGGGTGCCCCGGTGACGGCGGCTAGCCCACCCGGAGTTCGAAGGCCAGCCCCGCCTCGTCCTCGCTCACCTTGGTGAAGCCGGCGCGGGTGACGACCGCCTGGGAGGGGGTGTTGGCGGTGTCGACGGTGGCGAAGAGGGAGTGGACGTCGTCGCGGGCCAGGGCCCAGTCGGCGAGGGTGCGCAGCGCCTCCGTCGCGTAGCCGTGGCCGCGGGCGGCCTCGGTCAGGTCGTAGCCGATCTCCACGCGGCCGTCCCCGTCCGGGGCGGAGTGGAAGCCGAGGCCGCCGATCGCCCGGCCGTCCTCCCGGCGGACCAGGGCGAAGACGCCGAACTCCGGGCGGTGCACGCCCCCTTCGTACGCCTTCAGCAGGAAGCCGGCGGCGTCCAGGGTGCCCTCGTAGGGGCCGCCGTCGATCCACTCGAAGCCGCCGTCGCCGCCGAGGCGCAGGTCGCGGGCGGCGGCGGGGCGGATGCCGACGAGGTCGAGGCGTTCGGCGGGCAGGACGAGGTTGTTGTACCAGCGCCAGTCGGTGACCGGGGCGCGGCCGGGCAGTTCGCCGCGGCCGGTGGCCCACAGCAGGGTCGGCCAGGCGGCGGGGCCCGGCTGGACGTGCGGGAACAGCCAGCCGAGGACGGACTCGGCGAGCTGCTCGGCGGGCCGGTAGGGGATGCCCAGTCCGGTGGCCATGTCGTGGGTGTGGAGCAGTACTTCGGCGACCCCCATCGCGGCGAAGCCCACCCGGTCGGCGCTGCGGAAGGGATACGGGTGGAAGGCGCGGACCTCGCGGGGGGTGGTGCGGACGGTCGCGGCGAGCAGGGCGCCGGTGGTCTCGATGACGTGCAGCAGGCCGGAGTTGTCGGTGCCGTCGTCGAGCCTGAGCTCGAAGGGGACGTACGCGTCCTGGGCGCGTCCGGCCAGATTCGCCGCGTACGCGACGAGGTCGTCGGCGACATGGACCGCCGTCTCGTGGCAGTTCCAGTCCAGCCGCCCGGCCCGCACCTCTGCCCAGTTCCGGTCCACCGCCGTCCGCAGGGCCGCCGTGCAGCCCGCGACGGCCTCTTCCACCTGGTCCCCGCCCATGTCAGCCATGGGCGGCACCCTAGGACGCCGGATCCTCCGCGGTCGACAGCATTTCCAGCTCCGCCGCGAGGTTGTAGCGGGCGGTCGGCTCCCACTCGGTCCGGCCGTGGGGCGTCCTGAACAGCCGGGGCAGGTCGAGCAGTTGGCGCAGGATCGCGGAACGGCCCGCGCGGAAGGCGTCGTTCGGGACGAAGTGGTACTCCTCGCGGACGGCGGCGGTGTAGGCGGCGTACGCGGAGGGCGGGGCGGCGAGGATCGCGAGGTCGGCGTCGCAGAGCACCTCGCCGTTGCGGTCGCCGGGGGCCGGGTCGTGGCTGACGGTGAGCCGCACGAGGCGCGCGACCTCGGCGGTGTCCGCCGCGGAGATCCCGGTGTCGGCGAGGGCGCGTTCGGCGAGGCGGGCCGAGCGCTCCTCGTTCGTCGACCGGTCCGGCAGGTACACCGCGTCGTGGAACCACGCGGCGAGCCGGACCAGGGCCGGGTCGTCCGCGTACTCCTCCAGTACGTCGATGTGGTCGAGGACCGCCGTGAGGTGGGCCACCGTGTGGTACCGGCGCTGGGGCTCCTGCCAGCGGCGGAGCAGCTCGTCGGCGTACCGGTGCGGGGAGACCGCGCAGGAGTCGTCCTCCCGGGACATCAGGAATGCGGTGAGCCAGCGGGAGCGCAGGGCGTCGAGGTCGGCCATGGGGTCATTGTCCCGCGCGCGGTGAGGCAGGGGCCGATCCTGGCGAAGGTGCGGGCGGGCGGCTGGAACCGTGCGGGTGGGGCCGGTCGCCGGGCCGGGGCGGTCTCGCGGGGGCCGGTGGTTCCCGCGTACCCTGGATTGGACTAGACCTCCTGAGGTCGGGTGGGCGTCGGCCTGCCGTGCCCGGGGTACACGGGGAACACCATGGAAGGGGCCCTATGAGCACGCGTGCAGTCCTGGAGGTGATCGCCCTCGACGCCGGGGACGCGGTCGCCGCCCAGGCCGGAGGCGCGGACCGCCTCGAACTGGTCACCGACATGGCGGCCGACGGGCTGACCCCGTCGCCCCGGACCTTCGCCGCGATCCGGGCCGCCGTCGACATCGACCTGCGCGTGATGCTGCGACTGGCCGACGGGTTCGCGGCGGGCGACGTCGACCGGCTGACGGGGGTGGCCGGGGAGCTGCGGGGCGTGGGTGCCGACCAGTTCGTGCTCGGGTTCCTCGATGCCGGGGGCGGGGTGGACCTGGACGCCGTGGAGCGCGTGGTGGCCGCGCTGGACGGCTGCCGCTGGACCTTCCACCGGGCGATCGACCGGGCCGCCGACCGGGACGCGCTGCGCAAGGAACTCGCCGACCTGCCCGGCCTGGACACCTACCTCACGGCCGGTGCCGCCGAGGGCGTGGACGAGGGACTGCCCACGCTGCTGGCCGAGGCCGGACGGCGCGGCGAGCCGGGATACGGCCAGACGCTCCTGGTCGGCGGAGGGCTCCGACTCAGCCATGTTCCCGAGCTCCTGTCGGCCGGCATCAACGCCTTCCACATCGGCGGCGCGGCCCGGCCGGCGGGCTGGGACGGGGCCGTGTCGGAGGACGCCGTGCGGTCCTGGCGCCGGTTGCTGGACGAGGCGGGGGTCGCGGTACCGCGTTGACCGGCGCGGGACGACCCCGGCCCTGTCGATGGGCCGGGGCCGTGATGGGCCGGGTCGTGATGGGTCGGGTCGTGATGGGCCGGCCGGGTGGGCCGGGTCGTGGTGGGCCGGCCGGGTGGGCCGGGTCGTGGTGGGCCGGCCGGGTGGGCCGGACCGGATCAGTCGGCGGCGAGCAGGTGGGCGGGGGCGATCCGGGACAGCCCCCGGATCGGCACCGTCAGAGCCGCCACCACCAGGGCGGTCGCGGCGAGCGTGGCCAGCAGCGCGGCGCCGGCGACCGTGAACAGGTGTCCGTGCAGCACGCCCCGGCCGAGTGCCAGCACCCCGGCCAGACCGGCCACCGCGCCGGACAGGCCGCCCAGCAGAGCCAGTCCGATCCCCTCGTAGAGGGTCAGCATGGCCAGCTCGCGGTTGGTCCAGCCGGTCGCCCGCAGCACCGCCAGGTCGGCGGCGCGCTCGCGCTGCGAGATGACCAGGACGTCGATGGCGCCGGCGGCGCCCAGCAGCAGGGACAGCGCGACGCTGAGGTAGTCGGCCCCGCGCGCCTGCGCCACCACGGCGCTGCCGAGCAGCGACCCGGCCACCTCGCCCCGGAAGGCCAGCGTCAGGGCGAGCAGCACGGTGAAGGCGGCCACGCCCAGCGCCAGCCCCGCCGCGCCCAGCAGCGTGCGGCCGCGCACCCGCAGCAGGTTGAGCACAGCAAGTCCGGCCACCGAACGCACCGGGCGGGCGCGGCGGGCGGCCGTCACCGGGGGCCGGACCGCTTCCATCGGACCCAGCCGGGTGGCGAGCCAGGCGGGGATCAGGCCCGCCGCCGTGGCCAGCAGGAGCGCCACCGGGAGCACGAGGAGCGACTTGGCGCCGGCCTCGGGCTGTCCCAGCATCCGGCCCAGCACGTACGCGAGCACCGCGCCCGCGGTCCCGGCGGCGAGGCCGATCACCGCCAGCTCGCCGAGGACCAGGCGGAGCACCTCGCCGCCGCTCCAGCCCAGACAGCGCAGCGTGCCGATCTCGGTACGGCGCGAGCGCACCGAGGCCAGCGCCGCCTGGCCGAGGAAGAGCGCGCACACGACGAGGACCAGTACGAAGAGCACCGCGCTCTTGGTGTCCACGGCCCGCAGGATGCGCAGGGCCACGCCCTTGGCGACCCAGCGCTCCGTCACCCGCGCCGAGCCGCCCAGCGCCACCGTCTGCGGGGCGGGTGAGCTGCCGACGGTGACGTCGACCTGGAGCCGGGGGTAGGCGGCCCGGATCGCCCCGGCCACGGCGTTCACCCGCGCCCGGGAGGCGGTGTCGACGCCGGTCACCCCGGCCACCCGGATCCTGATCGCGCTCACCGGCGCCTTGTCCTGGAGGCCCGGGACCCGGCGGCTCTTGGTGAGCGCGGTGATGGAGTCCATCGTCGTCAGCATGGTGGGCGGCGGGCTGACGTAGCCGCCCAGATTGCGGTCGGGTCGCAGCGGCCGGCCGTTCAGCTTCGCCCGGGTCGCGGGGTCCGCGCCGGTGACCTGCGGCGCCTGGTAGGTCTCCAGCGGGGTGTCGGAGAGTGCCGAGAAGCCGTGCAGCCTGCCGGTGTCGTAGCGGCCGACCAGGCGGACGAAGGGGTTGGGCAGGCGCCCGGAGTCGACGCCGTCACAGGAACCCAGACCGATGCATTCCGTGGCGCCGTGGCTGGTGACCTTCCGGTACTGGGTGCCCTGGTGGTTCTCCTCGGGGACGTTGGTGAACGGCTGCTGGTCCGAGGTGGTGACCCACAGGCTGCGCTTCTGGGGCGCCTGAGGCTGCGCGGCGAGGTCGCCGTCGGAGGTCCGGCGGTAGGTGACCGGGCCGACCGTCCAGTAGTTCCCGGTGTCGAACGAATCCTCGGTCAGCGCCTTCCGGTAGCCCTTGCTCAGGTCGACCCGGGTCCTGCCCACCGTGGTGCCGTGCAGGCCCCGTACGAAGCTGCCGGCCGTCGGGTTGCCCAGCTTCGAGGGCAGCTCGGCCGGGTCGCCGACGTCGAGCCGCTGGACGGTGGCGTCGAGCGTTCCGGTGGTCAGCGGGTCGTCGCTGAGCAGCGCCGGGATGTAGGAGTCGTGCTGCCCGTGGACGCTCTTGGCGGACGACACCGTCCACGGCTTGTCCCGCTCGGTGAGCATCCGGCCCGAGGTGACGGTGGAGCCCAGGCCCACCAGCTCGTCCTCGGCCGCCGGGTCGACGGCGGACAGCAGCACGGGGTAACTGACCGGAACGTCGATGGTGGCCTTGTCCCGGCCGGACTGGCAGTTCATCCGCGAACTCAGGTCCGGGTCGAACGGCGACTTTTCCCTGAGGTCCTCGGCGATGAAGTTCGGCCTCATCGGCAGTTTCAGGTTGAACTCGGTCTGCTCGGTCTTGTCCCAGTTGAAGTAGAAGCAGACGTCGTACTTGCCCTTCAGCTGATACCGCTGGGTGGTCTTGTCGACCGCGCCCTCCTCCAGGGTGTCGGACTGGAACAGGTCCTCCGGCTTCCCCGCCGATGTCAGGGGGGAGCGGGTGAGGTAGACGTACTCGTCGGAGGTGCGGTAGGCGCCCAGTCCGGAGGTGAGCGTCGGGCTGATGCGCAGGATCTGCCGGGACGCCTTGGAGTCCAGGAAGCGGGACACGTCCACGGTGACCGTGCTCGACACCATCAGGTAGCCGATGTTGGCGACCGGCGCGGCCACGTCGACCCCGGCCAGGCCGCGGATGCGCCGGTACTGGTCCATGGTGATGCCGCCGAACGTGCCGGACAGGAAGTTCGGCGCGACCAGGCCGCTCTGCCGCTCCACGGCCGTCTGCGAGTCGGGCGGGCGGACCAGGACGTCGTACGCGGACCGGGCGTTCTTCCGTACCGTGCCCACGGTGGTCGCCTGGCTCGTGCTCACCGTCGCGGTCAGCAGGGTGAAGCTGGTCGCCGCCACCAGGATCCCGGCGGCCAGGGCCGACGCGCGCCCGCGCCTGCGCCGGAGCTGATCGAGGATCATCCGTATCACGGGCGCAGGCCCCCCAGCCGGTGCAGCACGTCGCCGGCCGGCGTGACCCGCTGGTCCGAGGTGATCCTGCCGTCCTGCAGACGCACCACCCGGTCGCCGTTGGCGGCGACCTCCGCGTCGTGGGTGGCGACCAGCATCGTCATCCCGTACCGCTCGCGCAGCGACATCAGCAGGTCGATGATCTCCCGCCCGATGACGCTGTCCAGGTTGCCCGTGGGCTCGTCGGCCAGCAGCAGCCCCGGCCGGTTGACCAGCGCGCGGGCGACGGCGACGCGTTGCTGCTGGCCGCCCGACAACTGCGAGGGCAGGGCGTCGGCGCGGTGGTCCAGGCCGACCGCTTCGAGCAGTTCCATGCCGCGCGCCTGCCGGTCGAAGTCCACCCTGCGCGGCAGGACCGGGGCGAGCACGTTGTCCAGCACGGTCAGCGCGGGCAGCAGGTGGAAGCGCTGGAAGACGAAACCGATCCGCCGGCGGTGGCGGTCCAGGTCCCGGCGCAGCAGCTCCGTGCCGTCGATCTCGACGTGACCCTCGTCGGGCTGGTCCATGCCGCCCGTCACGTGCAGCACGGTGGACTTGCCGGCACCGGACGCCCCGGTCAGCATCACCACCTCGCCGGCCGCGACCTCCAGGTCGATCCCGTCCAGCGCGGTCAGGCCGGGATACCGGCGGCTCACCCCGCGCAACGCCACGCTCACAGCCATTGATGCAGCCTCGCCCTCGTACATCGCGGCACATACGTCGCCGCACCTGCATTGCGGCAATGCAGGGGTATGTTGTCACAATGTAGAAGGGACGTATATGCCGCTCCACCACGCCGTGCTCGCGCTGCTGACCCGGCGACCGAACCACGGATACGAACTCAAGGCCCGGTTCGAGGAGGCCATCGGCCCGCAGTGGGGTGGCCTGAACATCGGGCACCTCTACCAGATCCTCGAACGGCTGGTCCGCGACGGCTATGTCTCACGCTCGCAGGTCACCCAGACCGACCGGCCCGACAAGAACCTCTACACGCTCACCGAGGCGGGCGAGGCCGAACTGCGCTCCTGGGCGACCACCGCCTGGGTGCGGGTCGGCGGCTTCCGCGACGAACTCTTCCTGAAGCTCCTCGGCGCCTCCGCCCTGGGTCCGCAGGCCCTGACCACGCTGATCGAGTCGCAGCGGCAGACGTACCTCTCCGAGCTCGCGGGCCTGGCCCGGCAGCGCCGGGCCCACGCCGACGAGCCGCTGGTCGCCGTCCTGATCGACGCCGCCATCGCCCATACCAAGGCCGACCTCGGACTGCTGGACAGCGCCGCACAGCACCTGGGCCCGCTCGCCGCGACACACGACGCGCAGGCGCAGGCGCAGACGCAGGGGCAGGGCGACACCGGCGGGACGGGTGGGTCCCGCGCGGAGTCGGCCTGAGTGCAGCGCCCCGTAAAGGGCGCTGGGGGTACCCCCGGCCGAAGGCTGGGGGAGGAACTGCGCGACCAGCCACGACGGCGCCGCACCCGGCACACCATGGGAATTCCGGCGCAAGACCGGCCGGTTCAGGCCAGCTGCGGCGGCAGCGCGGCCGTGTGGGTCACGATCAGGCCGGACACGGCCCGGGTCAGCGCCACGTACAGGCGCCGCAGGCCGGTGCGTTCGTCCGGTTCGCCGTCGACGACGGCCCGGGGTTCGTCGAGGACCACGTAGTCGTACTCGAGGCCCTTGGCCAGGGAGGTCGGGACCAGGGTGAGGCGGGTGTCGGCCGTGGTCTCCTCGCCGGGGGCCAGGAAGCCGATGCCGGCCGCGGTGAGTTCCTCGGCGAGCGCCGGGACGCGGGCGTCCGCCGCGATCAGGCCCGTCGAGCCCTCGTTGCGCAGCAACTCCTCGCAGGCCGCGACCACTTCGGCGGTCTCCGTGACGGGACGGAGGGCGAAGAAACCGGGGTTCTCACGGACCGAGGCGACCGGGGCGAGGCCGGGCGCGATGTGCGGGAGGAGGCGGGAGGCGTAGGTGATGACGTCGGTCGGGACGCGGAAACCGGCCGTCAGTTCCTCGATCACGCCGTCCGACTTGCCGAGGTGGGACAGGGCCTCGTCCCAACTCCTGGTCGCCCAGGGCGTGGTGCCCTGCGCCAGGTCGCCGAGGACGGTCGCCGAGCCGGTGGTGCAGCGGCGGCCGACCGCGCGGTACTGCATGGGGGACAGGTCCTGCGCCTCGTCCAGGACCACATGGCCGAGGGAGTGGGTGCGCTGGACGAGGTCCGTCGTCTCGTCGATCAGCACGGCGTCCGCCGCCGACCACCTGGCCGCCTTCACCGACCGCACCGGCTTCGCCCAGACGATCGTCTTCTGCTCCTCCTCGTCGAGGATCCCGGCGGCGTGCTCCGCGAGGAAGTCCGCGTCCGTGAGCAGCCGCAGCACGAGCTTCGCCGGGTCGACCGGCGGCCAGACCTGCTTCACGGCCGCCTTCACCGCCGCGTTGCGCGCCACCGAGTCCTGCACCCGGTCGTCGGGGGCCTCTCCCGACCGTTCCATCTGGACCAGCACGGCGTGCGCGATGCGCTGCGGCAGGGCCTCCCGCGCGGCACCGTACCGGATGCCCCGGTCCAGCAACTCGCGGACGATGTCCTGCAGTTCGTACGCCGGGACCCGCCAGCGCCGGGAGCCGCGGACCACCACGACCTGCTCGGTGGGCAGGGTGACATGCGCGTGGACGGCCCGGTGCAGCACCTCCGCCATCCGCGCGTCGCCCTTGATGACCGCGGCGGGCGCGTCGTCGGTGCCGCGGATGTCCACGCCGCGCGACACCAGGTCGTCCACCGTCGCCTGCTGCACGGTCAGCTCGCCCAGGGCCGGGAGCACCTGCTCGATGTAGTGCAGGAAGGAGCGGTTCGGGCCGATGACGAGGGTGCCGGTGCGGGCCAGTCGCTCCCGGTGGGCGTACAGGAGGTAGGCCACCCGGTGCAGGCCGACGGCCGTCTTCCCGGTCCCCGGGCCGCCCTGGACGCAGACGGTGCCGCCCAGCCCGCTGCGCACGATCTCGTCCTGCTCGGGCTGGATGGTCGCGACGATGTCACGCATCGGGCCGACACGCGGCCGCTCGATCTCCTGCTGGAGCAGCTTGCTGGTGCGGGCCGCTTCCGCCGGGTCGGACAGGTGCTCGTCCTCGTACGCCGTGATGTCGCCGCGGGTGTACCCGAAGCGGCGGCGCAGCGCGATGTCCATCGGGTCCTTCTTGGACGCCCGGTAGAACGGCTGCGAGACCGGCGCCCGCCAGTCGATGACCATCGGATCGCCGTCGTGGTCGTGGACGTGCCGGCGCCCGATGTAGAAACGCTCGCCGTACGCGCCCTCGGCCTGGTCGGCGCCGGGGGCGTGCAGGTAGTCGAGGCGGCCGAAGAAGAGGGGCGTGTCGCTCAGGTCGGCCAGCGCCTTGATGCGCTCCTCGATCTGGCGGGCCAGCACCTCGGCGTTGACCCAGTTCGCGGTGACGTCGCTGATGTCCAGCGACTCGACGTCCTCGCGCATGGCGCGCAGGGCGGCCCGGGAGGAGGCCAGGTGGGTGCGCTCGCGGGAGAGGGGGTCGGCGGGTGCGGGTGCGTCGGACACGCCGGGTACGTCCGTCGGCTGGTCGTGGGCGGGCGTGGACAAGGGGGTGCCTCCGAAGGCCTGCGGGCGGACGGCGCTCTGGTGTGGATGGCGCACGGGTGGCGATCAGCCGACCGGTTTCCGTCCGGCCGGCGGCACTCCGGGGACGGAGGCGGGCAAGAGCGGAGATTGTAGTGAGGCGGGGGTGGGGGAGGCCAATGGATTTTCCCCCGGCCGGCCGCCGGGTCCGGCGCGCGCCGTGTCCCGCCGGAGTGCCCGGAAGTCCATGGGGAGTCCACGGGGAGTCCCCTAGGGGGAGCGTCACCCTGGAGGCCGGTCGGAGGTAGGGGCGGGGGTCCATCCGAGGGTGGACGGGTGGATACCGGAAATTGGACCCGTGGACCGATGCCGTCGGTATGCCCGAAGTCCCACTATTGAGGCATGAGCGCAGCAACCATCACACCAGCCCCCAGCCGTCCCCCCGGCGCCACCGCCGTGGACGGAGTCCCCCACCACCGTCTGGGCGACGCCCTGCGTGCCGTCAAGGTCTTCGTGGGCGCGGCGGTCAGCGTCGTCCTCCTCGGCGAGTACGGCGAGGAAGCGGGCATACGCCACAAGTAACGGCATAGGGTCACCTCCGTGCCGAAGCGGACGGTGACGTCATCCCCAGCCCACCTCTTACCCCCCATCCCTCTCCTGCTGTCCCTCTCCCTCCTGGCGGTCTCTCTCTTCTCCTTCGCCGCCCTCTGCCTCCTGCTGCACGCCCCGATGGCCGACCTGCTGGTCTACCGGGCCGAGGGCGAGGCCGTGGTCCACGGTGGTGATCTGTACGGCTTCACGGTTACCGAGTGGCGGCTGCCGGCGACGTATCCGCCCTTCGCGGCGGTCCTGTTCGTCCCGACGACCTGGATCCCCGTCCCGGCCCTGAAGGTGGCGTTCCTCGCGGGCAACGCGCTCCTGCTCGCCCGGCTCGTCGCCCTCTCCGCCCGCCTGGCCGGGCGCCCGCTGCGCCTTCCGGCGCTGTGCGCGGCCACCGCCCTCGCCCTCTGGCTGGAGCCCGTCTTCCAGACGCTCCTCTTCGGCCAGATCAACCTCGCGGTCGCCTGCCTGGTCCTCTGGGACCTCACCCGCCCGCCCGGCGCCCGCGCCAGGGGTCTGGCCCTGGGGATCGCGGCGGGCGTCAAACTCACCCCGGCGATCTTCATCGCCTATCTGTTCCTCACCGCACGCAGAAAGGAGGCAGGCGTCGCGACGGCGTCCTTCCTGGGCACGGCCCTGCTCGGTGCCCTTCTCCTCCCCTCGGCCACCGCGGACTTCTGGACCCGGCGCCTGTTCGAGACCGGCCGGGTCGGCAAGGCGTGGATCGTCGACAACCAGTCGCTCCAGGGGCTGATCGCCAGGGCGTCGGGCGCGGAGACACCGGGACCGGCCTGGGTGCTCCCGGCGGCCGGGCTGGCCGTGGCGGGCCTGTGGCTGGCGACCCGCGCCCGCCCTGTGGACGGGGACCGCTGGGGCATCCCGCTCACCGCGTTCACGGCCCTGCTGGTCTGCCCGATCAGCTGGTCCCACCACTGGGTGTGGTGCGTGCCCCTGCTCGCGGTACTCCTGGCGGCCGGCCGCCCGTACCTCGCCGTCACCACCGCGGCCCTCTTCACCGCCCGCACCATGTGGCTGCTGCCCCACGCGGGCGACCGGGACCTCCACTTCCCGTGGTGGCAGCAGCCGCTCGCGTCGCCGTACCCGCTGCTCGGGCTGGCGCTGCTGGCGGGGGCGGCCCTCGCCCTACGCCGGCACGGCCGCGCCCTGCGCGACGGCGGTGCTCAGCCGTCCGCCAGGATCTCGTCGGCGTCCATGATCCGGTAGGCGTAGCCCTGCTCCGCCAGGAAGCGCTGGCGGTGGGCGGCGAAGTCCTGGTCGATCGTGTCGCGGGCGACGACGGAGTAGAAGTGGGCCTGGTGGCCGTCGGCCTTCGGGCGCAGGACGCGGCCCAGCCGCTGGGCCTCCTCCTGGCGGGAGCCGAAGGTGCCGGAGACCTGGATGGCGACCGTCGCCTCCGGCAGGTCGATGGAGAAGTTGGCGACCTTCGACACGACCAGCACGCTGATCTCGCCCTCACGGAAGGCGTCGAAGAGCTTCTCGCGCTGCGCGTTGGAGGTCTCGCCCTTGATGACGGGGGCGTTGAGATGCTCGCCCAGCTCGTCGAGCTGGTCGATGTACTGGCCGATGACCAGGATCTGCTGGCCCGCGAAGCGCTTCACGAGGGCCTCCGTGACCTTCCGCTTGGTCGCGGTGGTCGCACAGAAGCGGTACTTCTCCTCGGTCTCGGCGGTGGCGTACGCCAGCCGCTCGGAGTCCGTGAGGTTCACCCGCACCTCGACACAGTCGGCGGGCGCGATGTAGCCCTGCGCCTCGATCTCCTTCCAGGGAGCGTCGAAGCGCTTGGGCCCGATGAGGGAGAACACGTCCGATTCCCGGCCGTCCTCGCGCACGAGGGTGGCCGTCAGCCCCAGCCGCCGGCGCGCCTGCAGATCGGCGGTGAACTTGAAGACAGGAGCCGGCAGCAGATGCACCTCGTCGTAGACGATCAGACCCCAGTCCCGGGAGTCGAAGAGTTCGAGATGCGGGTAGACGCCCTTCCGCCGGGTGGTGAGCACCTGGTAGGTGGCGATGGTGACGGGCCGGATCTCCTTCCGGGTCCCGCTGTACTCGCCGATCTCGTCCTCGGTGAGGCTGGTCCGCTTCACCAGCTCGTGCTTCCACTGCCGCGCGGAGACGGTGTTGGTGACGAGGATCAGGGTGGTCGACTTGGCCTGCGCCATGGACCCGGCCCCGACCAGGGTCTTCCCGGCCCCGCAGGGCAGGACCACGACACCGCTCCCGCCGTGCCAGAAGTTCTCCACGGCCTGCTTCTGGTACGGCCGCAGCGCCCAGCCGTCCTCGGCGAGCTCGATCGGGTGCGCCTCGCCGTCCACGTATCCGGCGAGGTCCTCGGCGGGCCAGCCCAGCTTCAGCAGGGTCTGCTTGATCTGCCCGCGCTCGGAGGGGTGCACGGCGACGGTGTCGGGGTCGATCCGGGCGCCGACCAGCGGGGCGACCCGCTTGGAGCGCAGGATCTCCTCCAGCACCGGACGGTCGGTGGTGGTCAGTACCAGCCCGTGTGCCGGGTGCTTGCTGAGCGTCAGCCGGCCGTAGCGGTCCATCGTCTCGGCGATGTCCACCAGCAGCGCGTGCGGCACCGGATAGCGGCTGTACTCCACCAGCGCGTCCACGACCTGCTCGGCGTCGTGTCCGGCCGCCCGCGCGTTCCACAGGCCCAGCGGGGTCACCCGGTAGGTGTGGATGTGCTCCGGCGCCCGCTCCAGCTCGGCGAAGGGCGCGATCGCCCGACGGCACTCGTCGGCCCGCTCGTGGTCGACTTCCAGGAGCAGCGTCTTGTCGGACTGGACGATCAGAGGACCATTCACGCGCGGCACCCTTTCCCTTCGGCCCGTGCGGCCATCGCCGTGGCGGCCATCGTCACGGGCCAAAGTTCCAGTGTGCCTCATGTGCGAGCGATCACCGGCGGCGCTCGACGGAACGTGCACCGCCGGTGACCGGCTTCGACAGGCTCCTGATCGTCCGGTGCAACCCTGAGCCCGTTTCGGGTGTCATGTCCGGGGGAGGCCGCGCAGTGCGCGTGGTCCGGTGAGGAGGGGTGCGGTGACGTCCGTACGCATCTGGGTGACCGGCGCGGGGGCGGTGGCGGTGCTGGTGGCGGCCGGGGCCTGGGCGCGCGGGTCGAGTGCCGTGGACGCCGGTCTCTGGGCCGAGGTCCGTCCCGCGATCGAGGCCCGGCTCGTGACCCAGGCCGCCGGAACCGGGTACGGGGAGACCGTGCCCTCGCTCAGGTCGCGCTGGTTCTGCCGGGCGGAGGCCCTGGACCTGCTGGAGAGCGGGGGGCAGGTGCACGCCGGCGTCGACACCCTGTGCCTGGAGTACGGGGTGCGGGGCGGTGCCCTGGTGGAGTGCAGCGGCGCGCAGATTGCCCAGGTGGTGCGGTTGCGGCGGGACACGGCGGACGGCGGCTTCCGTGTCGTCTCCGAGGCGGAGGCACCGGACGGCGCGGGCTACGCCGCATGGAACGAGGACCACTTCAGCCCCTACGCCGAGTCCCGTATCGACCGGCCGATGGAGTCCGCCGGCCTGCGGACCGCGGCCCGCGCCCACTTCGGCCTGCCGGCGAACGCACCGGTGCGCGACTGCTAGACGCGAGGGGCGAGGCCGCAGGAGGCAGGAGACGGCCGGAGGGGGACCGGCCGTGGTCGGCCGGTCCCCCGGGAGTGCGGCGGGAGGTGCGGTGGATCACCCCGGCGGTTCGACGGTGAAGGTGCCCGGAGTGGGGCTCTTCTCGGTCATCGCCTCGCCGGGGGCGGCCAGCCGGGCCCGGACGTGCAGGGTGGATCCGGGGGCCACGTCCGCCAGGAGCGCGCTGGGCACGGTGAGCGGCAGACGCTGCCCGACCTCGCCCGACAGCAGGTCGGCGTAGCCGGCCACCGGCTCCGCGGCGAGCACGTCCACCTCCGCGCGGTCCCAGCCCGCGAGCCGCGGATGGGGTGCGGTGCCGACCAGCCGTGCGGTCAGGTCAGTGCGGTTCTCGACGACCTGCGCCATGGCCGGCGGTCACCGGTGGTGCGGGCCCTCGTGCCGGTGCCCGCCGTGGCCGCCGTGCCCGCCGTGTCCGTTGCCGGCCTTGAGGAGCGGGTCCGGGCCGCCCGTCGCGCCCCTGAGCTCGGGCCGCAGGGCGGCCTGCTCCAGGTAGGCCTCGGCGCCGGCCCAGGGCACCACGGCCTGTTCCAGGGCGGCCAGCCGGTCCTGGAGGTCGTGGATCGTCTGGACCAGTCCGGGCACGTCCTCGGTGTCCCGGCGGGCCATGGCGGGGGCGGGCGCGCGTACGGCACCGGCCGTCGAGACCGACACCATGGCGGTCATCGTGGCGGAGGGCGCCGAGATGTCCGTGAGGGAGATCCCGGTCGGCGCGCCGGCGTACGAGTGCGAGGCGGGCTTGCTCGCCGCGGTGAACGAGCTGTTGCCCGTGCTCCCGGGGTAGGTGTCGCCGCCGTCGCCGCGGTTGACGGCCGACTCCAGGTCGCGCTGGTCGTCCGCCTGGACCAGGCCCACCATGTAGTGGTCCTCGTCCGTGTTGTCCGGCCGGGCCTCGTCGATGTGCCAGATCAGCATGCCGGGGGCGGGCAGCGAACGGTCGTACCCGGTCTGCTGGCGGTTCTCGACCAGGAAGTACTCCTTGCCGGGCAGGCCGTCGGTCCACATCCGGAACGCCTCGAAGCCGTTCTTGACGTCGGGGACGGAGAGCATCCCGTCGCTGGTGACGTTGACCGCCCTGGCCCAGCCCTGCTGGACCTTGCACCACGCGGAGGGATGCGTCGGGACGTCACCGCCGCCGCCCCACGAACCGGCGCCCATCAGGCACCAGTTGCCGACGCCCTCGGACGACCCGTCGACGTCGTACAGGTCCGGGAAGCCGAACAGCAGATGGCCCAACTCGTGGGCGCAGACGCCGATCCTGGCGTCCTCGGGGATGGTGAGGTAGCCGTAGATCCGGGCGCCGTCGGCGTTGTACGCGCTCGGCAGGACCCACTTGTGGGACCAGAGGTCGCCGCGGTGGCCGGTGGCCTCGCCGCCCTGGCCGGAGTGCACGACGATGAAGGCGTCCACGAAGCCGTTGCCGTCGTTGTCGTACGGCGCGTAGTTGACGAGCGGGTCGGCGCCGACGGCGGCGTCCCGGGCCAGGATCTGCGCGCGGGCCTCGCCCGACGGCTTGCCGATGCCGTAGTTGTTGTTGGCGTACCAGGACAGCTTCTGCGGCATCCGGACCGGGCCGATGACCTCGCCGACGATGTCGACCAGGCCGTGCGTCACCTCTCGGTAGTAGTCGCGGACGCTGCCGTTGGGGAGTTCGCCGACGGAGAAGAACAGCTTCTCGAAGTGCTCGTTGCTCTCGGTCATCGGCTTGTCCGCGAAGTCCGCGAGGACGACGACGACCCGTATCGCGCCGGTCAGCGGGGCGCGGTGGGCGGCCGCGGTGCGGATCGCCTCGTGCGGGGTGCCCGGGGGGAATTCGCCGGCCGGGATGATGGTGCCGTCGCCGTAGCCGAACTTCCGGGGGTTGCCGCCGGGCCGGAGCAGGCTCGCCACGTCCGATTCGCCGCGCAGCCGCTCCAGTTCCTGGAGCATCCTGCCGCGCAGTTCCGGGCTGGGTGCGATGGCGCAGAAATCCGACCAGACGGCGACCGTGGAACCCCGTGAAGTGGAAAGGTCAACCATTCCAAGTCCTCCCAAAAGGGGACGTATTGGCTGTTTCTAGGCCAGTGACGCACGCGTGTGCGAGCCCTGCAACATGATCAACTGGTTGCCCCGGGCGCCGAGCGCTCCGCCGGAAGTGCCGCGATGTGCCGCCTCAGGGCCGGTCAGTCCTCCGCGAGTTCCGCCACTCCTGTCACCCGGTGCAGGGGGTAGGTGCGTACCTCGTCGGCGGTGTGGTCGTAGGCCGTGACGAAGCCGCCCTCGACGCGGATGGGGGCGATGACGCGCTGGCTGGCGGTGCCCTCGGCGTTGACGTAGCCGATCCAGAGGGTGTCGCCGGTGAGGACGGCGGCCTGCATGGTGGCGAGGGTCTCGGCGGCGGTGGTGCGGGGGAGTTCGCCGCCCCGGGCGGCGGCGCCGGCCGGCTTGCGCGGGGCGGTGGCGGCCAGGTCGCCGGCGCGGATCGCGCGGATCGCCGCCGCCAGGAGAGTGGTGTCCGGGGCCGGCGGACCGTCCGGGACCGGATCGGGGGCGGTGCGCGGCGGGGTGCGGTGGGCGTGCGCGCGGGTGATCAGGACATCACCCTCGGCGGACTCGGCGGCGGGCGCGTAGCCCATCGCGCGCAGGCCCTCCAGCAGGGTGGCCGGGTCGGCCTGGGTGGCCAGCACCGTCGGGGCGAGGCGGCGCAGGCGCAGGGCGGCGGCACGCTTGTCGGCCATGATCTCGTTGAGGACCGTGTCGTCGTCGCAGCGGACGTACGCCGAGGCCGCGCCCACCCGGAGATGGCCGTGCCTGCGGGCCACGTCGTCGATCAGGTAGGCGAGCGGCTGCGGGACCGGCGTGCGGGAGTGAGTGGTGAGGAAGGCGTGCAGGTCGGTGGCGGTACGGCCGGCGTCCAGGGCGCGGCGGACCGAGGCGGGCGTGAAGCGGTAGACCGTCGCGCCGCCCTTCGACTCGACGTCGGCCAGGACGCCCAGCGCGTCGGCGAGCGGGCGGCGCAGCGGGCCCGGGGCGACCGCCGTCAGGTCCGCCTGGAGCAGCACGTGGTCCAGGGGCTCGGGGAGGAGCGGGGCGAGCAGCCGGCCTGCGGCCGCGGCGGCGACGGCCTGCTCGGGCGGGGAGAGGGGTTCGAGGACGGCGGCGGGATGGTCGGGATGGTGGTGATGCACGGGCAGCTTGTCCCCGGGGCCGAGACCGGGATCGAGGGCGGGACCGGGACCGGGACCCGAGGGCTCCTGCCCCTGGGCCTTCTCCTGCTCCTTCTCTTGTGCCCTCTCCTGTGCCTTCTCCTGTGCCTTCTTCGCCGGGGGTGCGCCGAGCAGGGTGCGGCCGTGGGCCGACAGTGCCCCGCGGCCCGTCACGCCCAGCAGTTCGGCCTCGGTCAGGGTCCAGCGGGCCAGGCGGCTGCGCAGGTCGTCCTCGCTCCCCCACGCTCGGCTTCGCTCGCGCGGGGGGACCCCCACCTGCGGGCCGCGCAGCGGGCGTTCCCAGCGCAGCCGGGCCAGCACCGACTCGGCGGCCGGGGCGGTGCCCTCCGGGAGGGCGGCGAGGAGGGTCAGCACCCGGTGTCGTACCTCTGGCGCGGCCGAGCGGTCCAGGCCCGGGCCGAGCGCCGAGAGGGCGCGGTCCTTGGCGTCCCGGCCGCCGACCAGGCCACAGGTGCGGGTCGCGGTGAGCCAGGCCGACGCCAGCTGGGCCCAGCGTTCGCCCGGCGGGCGGTCGAGCCACTCGTCGTAGGCGGGGGTGGCCGCGAAGCGTTCGTCGGCCTCGCCGTCGGAGGCGAGCAGCCCGGCCGCGTAGGCCAGCTCCACCCAGAAGGCGGCGATCGGCTCGGGCACGTCCAGGGCGACGGCGGTCCGCTTCAGGTCCCGGACGCTGAGCCCGCCGGCCCGGAGCACGGCCGGGCCGCCCTCGTCCCAGTCCTTCAGCAGCTCCTCGACGGTCGCCAGCGCGGTGTACGCCTGCCCGGCCGCCGTCGCGTCCACAACCTGTGGACGGTGGGTCGCCGTCGGCTCCACGGCGGGCGGCACCGGCTCCGGCTCGCGGTGGGCGCGGCCCCCGCGCAGATGCAGGGCGACCTCGCGGGGCAGCACGACCGTGCCGGGCGCGGTGGGCACCAGCAGGCCGCGGTCCAGGAGCCAGCGCAGATGGGCCGCCGGTTCCGGGGTGACCTGGCCGTACGGCGGCCCCCAGACCAGCCGGCCCAGGACCTCGCGGGACTCGGCGGGCGCGGCGCCGAGCAGTCTGGCCATCTTCTTCCGGTGCCCGAACAGCTTGGTGAGCGCGTCCACGGCGGACACCGGGTCATGCGTCGAGGGCAGCCCGGCGTCGGCGACGATCTCCTGGATCCGGCCCGGCGACATGCCCGAGGTCGCCTCCCGCACGGTCGGGCCGAGACCGGTCGGCGACGGGTACTGCGGGGACGGCGCGAGCACCTCCCGCGCGGTCCGCACCAGCCGCAGCCGGTCGTCGTCCCCCCACACCAGCGCCTGGTTCCGGAGCGCGCCCAGCGCGCGCGGCAGGGCCGCGGCGACCGCCGGGTCCCCGTCGTCGCCGGCCATCAGCCCCAGCAGTTCCCGGTACGACGCCGGGTCGCCGGCCACCGCGAGCGCCTCCGCCGTCTGCAGGGCGAACCGGTCCAGGCGCTCCAGGGCGCGCAGCACCGAGGCCCGGGTGCCGGCCCGGGTGGCCAGCTGGGTGAGGTCGGTGGGGACGGGGGTGATGAGGTCGGGGCGGGCGCGCAGCAGTACGGCCAGGGAAGCGTCGTCCCTGGCGCGAAGCGCCTCCGCGAGGGAACGCGGCGGGGTGGCCGGGTTGCTCATCCGACCCACGGTAGCGGGTGCGGGGCGGGGACCGGGATCGAAGGTCCCCCGGCCGGTTCTGTGGAGAGGGCGGCGACCCGGCGAACGGGACGTTTCGTAGATGGCCACTGCATGAACTTCGTCGGGAGGAACGCGGCAACTGTGGCAACGCTCGGCGACCACTCGTCACCCTGGGCTCCCTGACAACCCGTGCCAGGTCAACTGCGCCACGAGCCAAGGGGATTCAGGGGGATGCGGCCGTGAGACCGTTCGGTTCCGAGCTCGACTTCAACAATGTCGTCGCGATGCTCAGCGTCGCGATCCCCGTGCTGGCGTTCGTGTGGGAGTTCGTGGTCATCCGCCGCAAGAGGCTCGGCTACCGCCTCCAGATGGACACGCTCGCCACGGACGTCGCCCACGCGCCGGGTGCCGACGTGCTGGCCGCCACCCATGACGACGGCACGCCGCTGACGGAGCCGTCGTTCGTCCTGATCCGGATCGAGAACGCCGGCTGGCGGCCGATCGAGCCCGAGAACTACCTGGCTCCCCGCAACAGCCAGACCGGTATCCGGGTCGTGTTCAAGGACCGCCGGGTGGTCGGCATGGCGGTGACCGAACTCAACCCGTCCTCGCTGCTCACCTTCTTCACCGCCCCCGACAACGACGCCGAGAGCAACGGCTTCGGGATCAGCGAGGAGAACGGTGCCAGCGTCCTCCGGCTGCCCAAGGTCACGCTGAACCGCGGTGCCCACTACAAGGTGCTGGCGGTGCTCGAACGTCAGTCCGGGATCCCGCACGCCCGCTTCCTGGAGCCGGAGTTCCATGCCGACCTGATCGGGGACAGCAACCGGTCCTTCGCCTGGGTCCGCTGGTTCACCCGGCTCAAGCCCGCTCACACCGAGAGCCACACCTTCGCCTCCCGGCCGGCGAAGCTCTTCATGAGCCTGCTCGCGGTGGCCGTCCTCCTCCAGGCGAGCCTCACCCTCTTCTGGCCCGCCAAGCCCGCCCCGCTGGACTGCGTCGGCGGCACCCTGCACCTGTCGGGCTCCACGGCCTTCGCCCCCGCGGTGACGAAGGCCGCGCGGAAGTACACCGAGCTGTGCTCGGCCAAGGGGGCGAGCATCCCCGTCGACGACGGCACCTTCCGGGGCAGCGGGGTGGGCCTGACCACCCTGGAGAAGGCGGGCGACGACGCCCGGATCTCCGGCAACGACGGCCTCGGCGACCACATCACCTTCACCGACGGCCCGGCCGGCGACGGCCATGCCCAGGACCTGCCGCGGCCGGTGGTCTACTCCCTGTTCACCCTCGTCGTGAACAAGGACGCGCACGTCGCCAACCTCACCCTGGGGCAGATCCGCGACATCTACGCCCGGAAGATCACCGACTGGTCGGTGGTGGGCGGCGCCAAGCTCCCCATCCACCTGATCAACCGCTACTCCGACTCCGGCACCCGGGGCGCCCTGGAGCAGCGCGTCCTCGCGGGCAGGCCGGTGCCCGCGTCCGGCAGCGGCGACTGCGCGTCCCTTGGCCCCACCCGGGCCGGCGTCTGCGAGGTCGACAGCACCGACACCATGCTGGACACCGTGGCCCGCCAGAGCGGCGCCCTCGGCTACAGCGAGGCGTCCGGGGTCACCTCCGCCGACCTCGTCAAACTGGACATCGACGGCATGCCGCCCAGCCTCGAAGGCGTCGAGCACGGCACGTACCCGTACTGGCAGACCGAGTACGCCTACACGTTCGGCGAACCGCCCGCCGGGTCCATCGCCGCGGCCTTCCTGCGCTACCTCACCGACCAGGGCGGCAAGGACATCCTGCGCGAGTACGGCAACCGGCCCTGCTCGGAGACGCGATACCCGCTGGTGTGCCGGCCGACGTGAGCCGTGCGCTGCGCTACCGTCGTCACGACGGGGTATCCAACGCCAACGCAACGCACCCGCCCCGGAGGGGACTTCGTGGGTATCGAGAGCGATCAGGTCGTCTACGAGTATCTGAGCCGGGTCGGGGACATCGCGCACCAGCGCCAGTTGTCCTCCGGCGACCGGATGCGCCTTGTCTCCGGGCTGCGCAACGAGATCGACCGGCACCGGGCGAAGACGACCGTCGACAGTCCCGCCGCGGTACGGCGCATCCTGGACCGGCTGGGCACGCCCGACGAGGTCGTGGAGGCCGCCGGGGGCACGGCGGAGACCGCCGCCGCGCCGCCTGCGGCCGCGGTCCCCGTCCAGCGGGACGCGGCACCCGACGGGCGGGCCGAGTCGGCCGATCCGGCGGAGGATCTGCGCCGCGTCGTACCGCGCCCCCGGCCCGCCGGGACGTACGACGGCTCCGGGCAGCCCGACTGGTGGCGGGTGGACAGCAGTCCGTTCGGGGACGGGGACGGGGTGCCGGGGTTCGTGGGGGGCGTCGAGATCCCCGAGATGCTCAGGAAGCCGCGCCCGCGCAAGGAGGAGCCGGAGGCGGGCGCCGACGGGGCGCCGGAGGAAACGGCCGCGAAGGCGGCGGAGGCCGAGGCCGGCACCGAGGGGCAGCGCCGTCGGCTCCGCGTCCTGCCCCGCCCCGCCGTGGGCTGGAGCAACCCGCTGCTGCTGCTCGCCGCCGCCGCGCTGGTCGTGGGCGCGGTGCTCGGCAACTGGTTCGCGCTGCTCCTCGGCTGGCTGATCGCCTACGGGTCGCGGCGGCTGACCCCGGCGGAGACCAAGCTGGCGGTGATGTGGGTACCGGGGCTGTCCGTGACGGCCGGACTGGTCTGGCTCTGGGGCCGCAGCGCCGGGCGCTGGGGCGCCCCGATCGCCGAGGGCCACATGAGCGGCGCGGTGGCGGAGACCTGGCCGTGGGTGGTGCGGGGGGCGGCGGTGGCCTCGGCCCTGTTCCTGGTGTGGCGGTCACAGAGGACGCGGTAGGGGGAGCGGCGGTCCGCTGTCCGGCGGCTGCGGGCCGGTGGGGGCTGGCCGCGCAGTTCCCCGCGCCCCTTACGGGGCGCTTCGCGCACCCTGACGGAGTGGCGCGGGGGCGGCCGTCCGGCGGCCGGTCGCGCTCACGCGGCGGAGCCGCATGTCGACGGGGCCCCGCGCCCCTTCGGGGCGCTGTCAGTGAGCGCTTGCTGCAAGCGCCCCCCACCCCGGTTGTCGCCCCGCGGGGACCGGCACAATGGGCCATATGAGTCCTCGTGCCTTCGCCGTCGGTTTTGATCTCGATATGACGCTCATCGACTCCCGGCCGGGTATCCATGCCACATACCGGGCGCTCGCCGAGCGGACCGGGACGTTTATCGATGCGGATCTGGCGGTGACGCGGCTGGGGCCGCCGCTCGCCGATGAGTTGGTGCACTGGTTCCCGGCGGAGCGGATCGCGGAGGTGAGTGATCTGTATCGGGCCATGTATCCGGAGATCGCGATCACGGCGACGCCCGCGATGGCGGGGGCGCGGGAGGCGATCGCCGCCGTGCGGGAGGCGGGCGGGAAGACCGTGGTCGTCACGGCGAAGTACGAGCCCAACGCGAAGCTGCACCTCAGCCACCTCGGCATCGTCCCGGACGCGGTGGTCGGGAACCTGTGGGCCGAGCAGAAGGCCGAGGCGCTGCGCGAGCACGGCGCGGGGGTGTACGTCGGCGACCACGTCGGAGACGTGCGCGGGGCGCGCAAGGCGGGGGCCCTGTCGGTGGCCGTGGCCACCGGGCCGTGTGCCGCGGAGGAGCTGCGCGCCGCCGGTGCCGACGTGGTGCTCGGTGACCTCACCGAGCTGCCCGCCTGGCTCACCCGCTACCGCGAGGACACCTCCCGCGCCTGACGGCGCCCCGCCGCCACGGACTGGAGCACTCCGGCGCCCGCGATCAGGAAGCCGACGCCCATGAGCATGCTCAGCAGGTACATGTAGGTCGGAAAAGGCTTCGCACCGAGGAACAGCGGTATCACGGTGACGAGTGTGGCCACCGTACCGATGAAGAAGACCACGGCACCGGCGCGGATCAGTCGGTCACCGGGCCCGGCGGAATTCGCTTGGGTTTTGTCACGCACTCGACCAGGGTAGTTCCCTGCCCGAAGGAACAACCGGGCGACGTCTTGTCACGCGCCCGAAGACCATTAGCCTTGGTACCGGCGGGTCATGGTCGACCCGCCCGAGTGCTATCAAGGGCCGTTCCAGAGCTGTTGCATTCAGAAGTTTACCGAGCAGTTTCCGACGAGATACGAGGACGAGGACAGACGTGCCTACCGGCAAGGTCAAGTGGTTCAACAGTGAGAAGGGCTTCGGCTTTCTCTCCCGCGACGACGGCGGTGACGTCTTCGTCCATTCCTCGGTTCTCCCCGACGGGGTCGACGCACTCAAGCCGGGCCAGCGCGTGGAGTTCGGCGTCGTCGCCGGTCAACGCGGTGACCAGGCCCTGTCGGTGGTCCTTCTCGACCCCACTCCGTCGGTCGCCGCCGCCCAGCGCAAGAAGCCGGACGAGCTGGCCTCCATCGTGCAGGACCTGACGACCCTGCTCGAAAACATCACGCCGATGCTGGAGCGCGGCCGTTACCCGGACAAGGCGGCCGGCGCGAAGATCGCCGGGCTGCTGCGGGCGGTCGCGGACCAGCTGGACGTGTAGCCGCACAGGAGCCGCGTAAGAGACATACGCGTCTCGTAAGCGGGTAAGTCCCGTAACTCCTTTTACGGGAAATCGAGTGCGTGCGGGCCGAGGGGCGGGACGAGTCCCTCGGCCGCCGCGCGCGTGAGCAGTCCGCGGACCGCCGCGTATCCGTCCTCGCCGAGTTCCGAGGTGAACTCGTTGACGTAGAGCCCGATGTGCTGGTCGGCGACGGCCGGGTCCATCTCCTGGGCGTGCGCCATGACGTAGGGCCGGGACACCTCGGGATCGTCCCAGGCCGCGTGGACGGAGGTGCGGATCGCGTCGGCGAGCCGGGTCAGCGTCCCGGCGCCCAGCGAGCGCTTCGCGATGATCGCGCCCAGCGGGATCGGCAGGCCCGTCGTGCTCTCCCAGTGCTCGCCCATGTCGGCGAGCTTGTGCAGGCCGTAGTTCTGGTACGTGAAGCGCGCCTCGTGGATGACCAGCCCCGCGTCGACCTTCCCGTCCCGCACGGCGGGCATGATCTCGTGGAAGGGCATGACCACGATCTCGCCGACGCCGCCGTCCGTCAGCGTGTCCGCCGCCCAGAGGCGGAAGAGCAGGTACGCGGTCGACTTCTCGCTCGGTACGGCGACGGTACGGCCGGTGAGGTCGGCCCCCGCCTCCCGCGTCAGCACCAGCGGCCCGCAGCCCCGGCCCAGCGCGCCCCCGCAGGGCAGCAGGGCGTACGCGTCGAGGACGTAGGGCAGCACGGCGTACGACACCTTCAGCACGTCGGACTCGCCGCGCTCGGCCATGCCGTTGGTGATGTCGATGTCCGCGAAGGTCACGTCGAGCGCGGGCGCGCCCGGGACCCGGCCGTGGGCGAGGGCGTCGAAGACGAAGGTGTCGTTGGGGCAGGGCGAGTACGCGATGCGCAACGGGTCACTGGTCATGTGGGTTCCAACTCTCCAGGACGGGCGCGAGCTTCCCGAAGGCCTCGGTGAGGGCGGTCAGCGCGTCGCCGATGCGCCAGGCGGCGCGGTCGCGGGGGCCGACGGGGTTGGAGACCGCGCGGATCTCCACGGCGGGCACGCCGTGCGCGGCGGCCGCCTCGGCGACCCCGAAGCCCTCCATGGCCTCGGCGAGGGCGTGCGGGTGCCGGGCGCGCAGTTCGGCCGCGCGGGCGGCGGTGCCGGTCACCGTGGAGACGGTGAGTACCCCTCCGGGGTGAGCGCCGACGGCTTCGGCGATCGCTCGTACGAGCGAATTCGGTGGACGGTGGCTGACGGTCCCGAAGCCGAGCTCGGTCACCGGCACGAAACCGTCGGCCGTCTCGGCGCCCAGATCGGCCGCGGTGATCTCGTCGGCGACGACCAGCGAGCCCACGGGCGCCCGCGGCGCGAAACCGCCGGCGATCCCGGCGGAGACGACCAGTGTGTAGGGGCGGCCGTCGAGGGCGGCGGCCGTGAGCGCGGTCGCGGTGCCGGCCGCGGCGCGGGCCGGGCCGACCCCGGCGGCGAGGAGGTCGTGGCCCCCGGGGGTGCGCAGCAGGGTCGCCGCCGGCAGGGGCACCTCCGCCGCGCTGCCGAACGCCCGTGCCACCGCGTCCCGTTCGGCCGGGACCGCAGTGGCTACGAGGACGCGTACGGCGGACGTGGTCAGGCGTCCTTCTTGAGCTTGAAGGACCACAGGCCCAGCACCGACTTGTCGCCCTCCTTGATGGAGACGAGCGTCGAGTTGCCGGAGGCGCCGTACTGGGCGTTGAAGAACACGCTGCCCGGGATGGTGCGGTAGGTCTTGGTGCTGGAGTCGGTGAGCGCCTGACCGTTCATCAGGATCGTCCAGCCGTTGTCCGCGATCTTCGGGTCGACGCCGAACCGGACAGTGTCGTCCGGGTCCACCTTGATGGACTTGATCCCGGTGTCCTTGAGGCACTTGGTGAGGGAGGCCGTGTCCAGGGCCTTGCCGTCGTTGTAGCAGGTGGCCTCGGAGTTGACCGAGTTCGTACCGACGGTGATCGTGGCGATCGGGGAGGGCTTGTCACAGGCCGACAGGACGAGCAGTCCGGCGGAAACGGCGCCGGCGGCGGCGACGACGCGGCGGCGTCGCGAGCGGGAGTGCAGCGTGGTCATGGCCGAAGGCTATCGGGAGGTCCCGGCCGTCTCCCCATGTGGGGTACGGCGTGCCCGGTTCGTTACGCCACTCGCGGTCGGGGGTGGGTGCCGTGCCGGGCCGAGTTCAGCAGGCCGCGCAGGGTGGTCAGCCAGCCGACCGCCACGATCACGGCGGCCACCACCAGGCCCAGGGTGCCGTTCAACGGCATGACGATGCCCACCGCGCCGCCGAACACCCAGGCCACCTGGAGCAGCGTCTCCGAGCGCGCGAACGCGGAGGTGCGCACCAACTCCGGCACGTCCCGCTGGATCAGCGCGTCCAGGGACAGCTTGGCCAGCGCCTGCCCGAAACCGGCCACCGCGGCCAGCACGGCCACCAAAAGGGCGCCGAAGAACAGGGCCGCGACCACCGCCGTGCCCAGCACCAGGGCCACCGCCGCCACGATGATGATCTCCGGGGCCCGGGAGCGCAGCCAGGCCCCCACCGCCGTACCCAGCGCGTTGCCCACGCCCGCCGCGACCCCCACGATCCCCAGCGACACCGCCGCGCTCTCGCCGGTCAGCGGGTGCTCGCGGAGCAGGAACGCCAGGAAGAAGATCAGGAACCCGGAGAGGCAGCGCAGGGCCGCGTTGGCGCCGAGGGCGTGCGTGACGGCGGGCCCCACGGTCCGCAGCCCCGGCCGCCTGGCGTCCTTCGCCTCTCTCTGGTCGTCCCGGTCCTTCCGCAGCGGGCCGTGCAGATGCTTCTCGTCGGCGGCGAGCAGTGCCACGTCCTCGCCCTTGGCCGAGTCGACCTTCGGGGGGAGGGTGAAGGAGAGAAAGGTTCCCGCGACGAAGATCACGAAGGCGCCGTAGAGCGGCCACGGGTCCCCGATGGCGTGGAGTCCGGCCCCCACCGGGGCGGCCACGCCGGTGGCGAGCAGCCCGGCGAGGGTGACCCGGGAATTGGCCTTCACCAGCGAGAACCGGGGCGGCAGCAGCCGGGGCACGACCGCACTGCGCACCACCCCGTACGCCTTCGACGCGACCAGCACCCCGAGGGCGGCCGGATACAGCTCCAGACTCCCGCTGGCCACCGCCCCCGAGATGACCAGCGCGAGCAGCGCCCGGGCGAGCATCGAACCGGCCATCGCGGCCCGGCGGCCGTGCGGGAGGCGGTCGAGGAGGGGGCCGATGACGGGCGCGAGCACGGTGAAGGGCGCCATGGTGATGGCGAGGTAGAGCGCGACCCGGCCGCGGGCCTCGTCGGTGGGCACGGAGAAGAAGACGGTGGAGGCGAGCGCGATGGTGATCATGACGTCACCGGCGCCGTTCACCGCGTGCAGCTCGATCAGTTTCCCGAGCCCGGACTCACCGGCGCCGTGCGCGTGTGTCGCCTTCCTGATGCCCCGGGCGGTACCCGTCACCGGGAAGTGCAGGGCACGCCCGACCGAGCGGACGGCACCGCGCACCCGGCCCGCACCGCTACCGACCCCGACGGCGCGTTGGGGGGACCTCGCGGTTGCCACGTCGTTCATAGTGCCCTGAGAGTGCAGTCCCTAGTGCACTTTGTGGCCAAGCGAGTCCGAAGCGCCCCGTAGGGGCGCGGGTCCGTATCGATGTACGGCTCCGCCGCGTGGGCGCGAGCAACCCCCACCCACCCGCAGCCCGCGACGACCCACTTCCGCCCCACCCCGTACCGTCTTCGGCACAGGGCGCCGCCCAGGCACCGCGCCGGACTGTCCCCCACCACCGGCGACGGGGTAGCGTGCGTATCTCAGCCATAACGCACAATGGAT
Organism: Streptomyces sp. NPDC090088; assembly: GCF_044747345.1. NCBI lineage: Bacteria > Bacillati > Actinomycetota > Actinomycetes > Kitasatosporales > Streptomycetaceae > Streptomyces > Streptomyces sp. NPDC090088. The sequence goes on from NZ_JBIVDZ010000006.1 coordinate 222,085, forward strand.
GGCAGAGGTGCGCCCGAGTGCGATCGGACGCGGACGTCGATGCGGCCCACAGGTCCGCTCCGTCCGCCCCACCGCCGGAGGCAGCCGCACTCGTGAGACGGCGTAGGAGAGAAGCGATACCTGTGAGCGCAGCGACAACGCGAAGCCGCACCCCCGACCGTCTGTGCGCCGAGGCGGTCGACCTCGCCCGTGCCGCCGCCGAGGAGGCAGCCGCGCCCGGCGTGGTCGGGGAGCACACCGGAGCGGTCGCGGAAGGCGATCGCGTCGTCACGCACTTCTTCGAGTGCAAGGAACTCGGCTACCGGGGCTGGCGCTGGGGGGTGACCGTGGCCCGCGCCTCCCGCGCCAAGGTCGTCACCCTGGACGAGGTGGTCCTCCTCCCCGGCCCCGACGCCCTCCTCGCCCCCGAGTGGGTGCCGTGGAGCGAGCGGCTGCGCCCCGGCGACATGGGCCCGGGCGACCTGCTCCCCACCGAGGCCGAGGACCTCCGGCTGGAGCCGGGCTACTCCGGCGAGGACGAGCCGGAGCCGAACTCCCCGGTCTCGGCGGAGATGGAGGAGCTGGCGGAGGCGGAGGACGCCGAGGTCACCGCGGGCACGCCCGCGCATCTGCCGACCGTCCCGTCCCGGGGCACGATCGCCTCGGTCGCCGAGGAACTCGGCATGCGCCGGGCCCGGGTCCTGTCCCGCTACGGCCTGCACACCGCGGCCGACCGCTGGGAGGAGTCCTTCGGCGCCAAGACCCCGATGGCCCAGGCGGCCCCCGCGACCTGCGTCAGCTGCGGCTTCCTGAGCCCCATCGGCGGCTCCCTCGGCCAGGCCTTCGGCGTCTGCGCCAACGAGTTCTCACCTGCCGACGGCCGGGTCGTCTCGCTCTCCTACGGCTGCGGCGGCCACTCGGAGGCCGCGGTCATGCCGAAGCCCCCGCAGCCGGCCCCGCCGGTCGTCGACGAGACCAGGATCGACCCCTTCCCCCTCCGCCCGGCCTCCGACTCCGGCTCGGTCCCGCCGGTCCCGGACGAGGAGACGGCGGAGCTGGGGCACTCCTAGCGGGCCGCCGGGAGATCGCTTCGGCAGCCGCGGCAGAGTCCTGGCGGAGCGGAAGCCGTGGTCGCAGCCGTCGCAGTCGTGGAGTCTGGCCGGGGTCGGCCGGGGCGAGGGCGGCGCGCGGAACGGCGGTGACGGCGGGAGCCGGTCCGTCAGCCGGTGGGCGAGCGCGGCGGCGGGCCTGTGGAGCGGCTCGTACGGCAGGCCGGCGGTCAGGGCGTGAGCCACGGCGGCCGTGCTGACGTCGCGTTCCAGCCAGGCGGTGACTCCGGGGGCTGGGTGGTTGCCTCGCGGCCGCTGAGCCGGGTGGGCGGGGGGACGCTCGGCGCGCGGTACCTTCGTGCTCACGTCGACGAGGAGAGACAACGTGAGCAAGTTCGTGCGGCCCGCCGCCGAGGGTGCCGACCCGTTCGGGACCGCCCGTCTGCGGCGCGGTGTCCTCGACTCCTGGGCCACCAGCCCCGCTCGTTTCCGTGAGGACGCCAACGCCGAGGAGGACCTGGTCCTCGGCGGATACCGGGACCGGCTCGTCGTGGAGCTCGCGCAGAACGCGGCGGACGCGGCGGCACGGGCCGGTGTGCCCGGGCGGTTCCGGCTCACTCTCCGCGACGGCGTCCTGTTCGCCGCCAACACCGGTGCTCCGCTGGACGCGATCGGCGTCGAGTCCCTCTCCACCCTGCGCGCCTCCGCGAAGCGGGAGGAGGGCGACACCGGCTCCGTCGGACGGTTCGGCGTCGGGTTCGCCGCCGTGCTCGCGGTGACCGACGAGCCGGCCGTCGTGGGACGGCACGGCGGGGTGCGCTGGTCGCTCGCCGAGGCCCGGGAGCTGGCCGAGGAGACCGCCCTGAGCAGCTCGGGGCTCGGCGACGAGATCCGCCGCCGGGACGGCCATGTGCCGCTGCTCCGGCTCCCGTTCGCCGCCGAGGGCACCGCCCCGGACCCGTACGACACGGTCGTGATCCTGCCGCTGCGGGACACCGCCGCCACCGATCTCGCCGAGCGTCTCCTGGGCGCCGTCGACGACGCGCTCCTGCTCGCCCTGCCGGGGCTGGAGGAGGTCGTGATCGAGACGGCCGACGCCACCCGCACCCTGCGCCGCCGCGCCGACGGCGCCCTCACCGTCGTAGAGGACTCGCAGCGGGGCACGACCAGCTGGCGTACCGTCTCCGCGCACGGGCCGCTCACCGCCGACCTGCTCGCCGACCGTCCGGTCGAGGAGCGGCTGCGTCCGCACTGGTCGCTGACCTGGGCCGTGCCCACCGACGCCGAGGGCGCCCCGGACCGCCCGCGCACCGCCGCCGTCGTGCACGCCCCCACGCCCAGCGACGAGCCCCTCGGCGTGCCCGCCCTGCTCATCGCCTCCTTCCCCCTCGACACCACCCGCCGGCACACCGCCCCCGGCCCGCTCACCGATTTCCTGGTGCGGCGCGCGGCCGACGCGTACGCCGAACTCCTCGCCGACTGGCGGCCGGTGGGGGAGGGGATCATCCATCTGGTGCCCGGTCCGCTCGGCAAGGGCGAGCTGGACGGGACGCTGCGCCAGGCGATCCTGGAGCGGCTGCCCCGCACCGCCTTCCTGCCGCCCGCCGTGGACACCTCGGACGACTCCGATCTTCCCGAGGCGCTGCGGCCGCGCGACGCCGAGATCGTGGAGGGGGCGGGCGCCGACACGGTCCGGGTCCTCGCCGAGGTGCTGCCCACCCTCCTGCCCGCCGGTCTGGAACGCCGGGTCGAGCTGCGCACGCTGGGCGTCGCCCGGCTCCCGCTGGCCGACGCCGTCGACCGTCTCGCCGGCCTGGAGAAGGACCCGGACTGGTGGTGGCGGCTCTACGACAGCCTCGCGGGCGTCGACCCGGAGCGGCTGTCCGGCCTGCCGGTGCCGCTGGCCGACGGCCGGACCACCATCGGGCCCCGTCAGGTACTGCTCCCCACCCCCGACTCGGCCGCCATCGACCCCGAGGTCCTCGCCCGGCTCGGCCTCAAGGTGGCCCACCAGGACGCCGCCCACCCGCTCCTGGAGAAGCTCGGCGCGCTGCCCGCGAGCCCGCGCGCGGTCCTGACCACCCCGCAGGTACGGGCCGCCGTCGCCGCGTCGCTCGACGACGAGGGCTCTCTGAACTGGGAGGAGGACGCCCCGGACGCCGAGGAGCTGGCGGACACCGTGCTGGCGCTGGTCCGGGACGCCGCTCTGGAGCCCGGTGACGAGCCGTGGCTGGGCGCGCTGGCCCTGCCCGACGAGGACGGCGAGCTGGCCCCGGCCGGTGAACTCGTCCTCCCCGGCAGCGCGTTCGCCCAGGTGATCCGGGAGGACGAACTGGCCGCCGTGGACGCCGAGCTGGCGCGCAAGTGGGGCGAACAGCCGCTGGCCGCCTGCGGGGTGCTGGCGAACTTCGCCCTCGTGCGCGCCACGGACGTCGTCCTCGACCCGGACGAACTGGAGCCCCGCGAGGGCGACTTCGCCGAACCCGACGACGCGGGTCTGCTTGACGCCGTCGACGTCTGGTGCGAGGACATCCTCGACCGCTTCCCCGACACCCCCGTCCCGCCGGTCGCCACCGAGCTGATCGCCGTCCGCGACCTCGACCTCGTCGACGAGGACCACTGGCCCGAGGCCCTCGCCCTGCTCGCCCGGCCCCCGCTCCGCGACGCCCTCACCCAGCCGGTCCGGATCCTGCTGCCCGACGGCACCCACGAGGTCGTACGGCCGTACACGGCCTGGTGGCTGCGCGGCCACCCGGTGCTCGACGGCCGCCGCCCGGCCGGTCTGCTGGCCGCCGGCGGCGACCCGCTGCTGCGCGGCCTCTACGAGGAGGCCGACGCGACCGGCTTCGAGGACGAGCAGGTGCTGCGGGCGCTCGGCGTACGGACCTCGGTCGCCGCCCTCCTCGACGAACCCGGCGGCGCCGCCGAGCTCCTGGACCGCCTCGCCGACCCGGACCGCCCGGTCACCGGCGCCCAACTGCACGCCCTCTACGGGGCGCTGGCGGACCTGGACCCCGAGCAGGTGACCCTGCCGGACGAGGTGCGGGCGGTGATCGACGGCCGGGTCGAGGTGGTGGACGCGGCCGACGCGGTCGTCGTCGACTCGCCCGACCTGCTGCCCTTCACCTCCGGTGTGCCGCTGCTGCCGGTACGGCCGGCCCGCGCGGCCGAGCTGGCCGAGCTGTTCCAGGTGCGGCGGCTCAGCGAGTCGGTGACCGGCTCGGTCGACTCGGAGGGCACGGAGCACGACGTCCCCGAGCCGGTCCGGGTGCTGCTCGGCCCGCGCACCCCCGGGACCTACGTCGAGCACGAGGAACTGGTCGTCGACGGCGTCGAGATCGACTGGCGGCTCACGGGCGACGGCGTCCTGCACGCCGCCACCCTGGAGGGCGTCGCCGCCGGCCTCGCCTGGGCGGCCGGACAGTGGCCACGCCGCTTCGAGGTGGCCGCACTGCTGGAGGACCCGTCCCGCACGGAGGAGCTGGCACGGGACCGCTGGTTCGACTGAGCTTCACAGGATCGACACAGCTTTCGAATCCTGCACAACCTTTCTGCCCGCCCATGGATCTGATCGGGCGAGTCAACGGACTCCTCGAACATTTCCATGGGGGAACGCATGCGCATCCGTGCCACCGTGGCCGCCGTCTCCGGCGCCCTCGCTCTCTCCGCTTTCGCCGTGCCCGCCGCGCACGCCGCCGGCGGCTCGTCCTTCGGCGCCGACGCGGCGAAGCTCTTCGCGGCCGCTCACTCGGCGTCCGGCAAGACCGCGTACACGGCCACCACCGCGGACGACGACGCTCCGTACGCCATGGACGTCACCTTCTCCAACGTGAAGATCGCCAAGGCGGTCAAGGTCGGTACGACCGCGCACGTCGCCACGTCGGTGACCTACACGCTGACCCACGGCGCCGACGTCGACATCACCGCCGCCGACTTCAACACGGGCGCCTACATCTACAAGGGCTCCTACACCGACGAGTCCAACTTCCTGATCGGCGACGACCCGGCGAAGTGCACGGCCACCTCGGCGACCACCGCCAGCTGCAAGGGGAACATCGACGTCTACCCGGCGGACGGCGAACTGTCCAACTCCGACGCCGGGCTCTGGCACGCCGGTGCCCTGGCCATCGCGTGGAACGGCCAGGACCCGACCAGCACCGACTTCGACATCACCAAGGTCGGCTACGCCGACCAGGGCGCCCTCGGCAGCACCCAGGTCCAGCGCCTGTCGAAGCTGACGGTGAACGCCGCCCCGGAGCCGGTGAAGAAGGGCAAGACCATCACGGTCACCGGCAAGCTGTCCCGCGCCAACTGGGAGGACGGCAAGTACCACGGCTACACCGGCCAGTCCGTGAAGCTGCAGTTCCGCAAGAAGGGCTCCAGCACCTACACCAACGTCAAGGGCATCAAGACGTCCTCGACCGGCACCCTGAAGACGACCACCAAGGCGACGGTGGACGGCTACTACCGCTTCTCCTTCGTGGGCACCTCCACCACCCCGGCGGTCAACGCCACGGGTGACTACGTCGACGTGAAGTAGCAGCACCGGGAGTAATCCCAAGGAGACGTAATCCGGTCGCAAAGGAAACAAAATCTGACTGGATTACGTCTCACCTGCACAACCTTGCTCACCCCTCGTGGATCTGATCACCCGAGTCAACAGACTCCCTAGATCACTTGGGCCTCGCGCCCACTGTTCCCACTGGGGAATTCATGCGCATTCGTGCCACTGTGGCCGCCGTCTCCGGCGCCCTGGCCCTCTCCGCGTTCGTCGCCCCGGCCGCGCACGCCGCCGGCAGCGCGCCGGACGTCACCTTCTCCAGCATGAAGGTCAACAAGGGCAGCAGCATGGTCGTCGGCACGACCAAGGCGTCCTTCTCGGTCACGTACACCGTGACGCACGCGGCGAGCCTGAAGGCGAGCGACTTCGCCACCGGCCCGGCCATCTACCGGGGCACCTCGATCACGAAGCCGAGCGACCTGTTCGTCTCCGACGAGCCGGGCACCTGCACCGCCGCCTCCACCACCGTCCTCAACTGCAAGGCCACCCTGGTCTTCACGGTCAACGGGGACGAAGACCTGACCAACTCCGAGGCGGGCTCCTGGAGCGTCGGCGCGCTCGCCGTCGGCGACGGCGGCACGAAGTGGGTCGGCGGCCTGGGTACCACCAAGATCCTCCGCGCCACGAAGCTGACGGCCAACGCCACCCCCGAGCCGGTCAAGAAGGGCAAGACCATCACGGTCACCGGCTCCCTGACCCGCGCCAACTGGGACACCCACAAGTACGGCGCCTACGGCAGCCAGTCGGTGAAGCTCCAGTTCCGCAAGAAGAGCTCCACCACCTACACCACGCTGAAGACCATCAAGTCCTCCTCCACGGGCGCCCTGAAGACGACGACCACCGCCTCGGTCGACGGCTACTACCGCTACTCCTTCGTCGGCACCTCCACCACCCCGGCGGTCAGCGCCACGGGCGACTACATCGACGTGCAGTAGTCAAGTGCCCCGTAAGGGGCGCGGGGAACTGCGCGACCAGCCCCCACCGGGCCCGCGCAGTTCCCCCTACCGCGTCAATCCGGAAATCTCCGCTCCACCCATTTCCACGACAGCTCCAGCACCGCCGACGCCACCACGGCCACGCCGACGGCAGTCCACGGCATCACCACCCCCACCAGCTTCAACGCGAAGAAGCTCTGCAGCGCGGGCACGACGAGCACGAACACGAACGCGACGCCCATCGAGGCGACCAGGGCCACCCGCCACCAGGTGTACGGCCGGGCGATGATCGCCAGTACCCACATCGAGATCAGGAACAGGGTCAGTGTGGCCGCGCTCGTCTCGGCGTCCAGGGATCCGGTGCCCGTGTAGTAGTGGCGGGCGATCAGGTACGTCACGAAGGTCGCGACCCCGGCCACCACCCCGCCCGGGATCGAGTACCGCATCACCCGGCGTACGAAGTGCGGTCGGGCCCGTTCCTTGTTGGGGGCCAGGGCCAGGAAGAAGGCCGGGATGCCGATGGTCAGGGTGGACAGCAGGGTCAGGTGCCGCGGCAGGAACGGGTACTCCACCTGCCAGCAGACCACCAGCACCGCAAGCAGCACCGAGTAGACGGTCTTGACCAGGAACAGCGTCGCCACCCGGGTGATGTTCCCGATCACCCGCCGCCCCTCGGCCACCACCGAGGGCAGCGTCGCGAAGCTGTTGTTGAGCAGGACGATCTGGGCCACCGCCCGGGTCGCCTCCGAGCCCGAGCCCATCGAGACCCCGATGTCGGCGTCCTTGAGGGCGAGCACGTCGTTCACGCCGTCCCCGGTCATCGCGACCGTGTGTCCGCGCGACTGCAGAGCCCCCACCATGTCCCGCTTCTGCTGCGGGGTGACCCGTCCGAAGACGGTGCCCTCGTCGAGCGCCGCGGCCAGCTCGTGCGGTTCGGCGGGCAGCCGGCGCGCGTCCACCGTCGTACCGCTCAGGCCCAGCTTGGCCGCCACGGCACCGACCGACACCGCGTTGTCGCCGGAGATGACCTTCGCCCGGACGTCCTGGTCGGCGAAGTAGCCGAGGGTGTCGGCCGCGTCGGGGCGCAGGCGCTGCTCCAGGACCACCAGGGCGGTGGGGCGGGCGCCCTCCGCCACCTTCCCGTGGTCGAGGTCGCGGGCGGCGCGGGCGAGCAGCAGCACCCGCAGCCCTTCCTCGTTGAGGCGTGCGGTTTCGGCCAACGCGGGGTCGTCGGCGCCGAGGAGCACGTCCGGCGCGCCCAGCAGCCAGGTGCTCAGCTCCCCGTCGCCCTCGCTGAAGGTCGCCCCGCTGTACTTGCGGGCGGAGGAGAAGGGCAGCGACTCCACGCACCGCCAGTCCTCGCTGTCGGGATAGGCGTCGATGATCGCCTGGAGGGAGGCGTTGGGGCGCGGGTCGGACTCGCCGAGCGAGCCCAGCACCTTGCGTATGTACGTCTCGTCGACCCCGTTCAGCGCCCGCAGCTCCATGACGTCCATGCCGCCCTCGGTGAGGGTGCCGGTCTTGTCGAGGCAGACGGTGTCGACGCGGGCGAGGCCCTCGATCGCGGGCAGCTCCTGGACCAGGCACTGCTGGCGGCCCAGCCGGATCACGCCGATCGCGAAGGCGACGGAGGTGAGGAGCACCAGGCCCTCGGGGACCATCGGGACGATGCCGCCGACCGTGCGGGCCACGGCGTCCTTGAAGCCGTTGTTCTTGACGACGAGCTGGGTGACGACCAGGCCGATGGCGGCCGGGACCATCATCCAGGTCACGTACTTGAGGATGGTCGAGATACCGGTGCGCAGCTCGGAGTGGACCAGCGTGAAGCGGGAGGCCTCCTCGGCGAGCTGGGCCGCGTAGGCCTCCCGGCCGACCTTGGTCGCCGCGAACGCGCCGCCGCCGGCCACCACGAAGCTCCCGGACATCACCTGGTCGCCGGGGCGTTTGACGACCGGGTCGGCCTCGCCGGTGAGCAGCGACTCGTCGATCTCCAGACCGTCGGCCTCGGCGCACACCCCGTCCACGACGATCTTGTCCCCGGGGCCGATCTCGATCAGGTCGTCGAGCACGATCTCGTTCGTGCTCACTTCCACGGCGGCCCCGTCCCGGCGGACGGTCGGCCGTGCCTCGCCGATCACCGCGAGCGAGTCCAGGGTCTTCTTGGCCCGCCACTCCTGCACGATGCCGATGCCCGTGTTGGCGAGGATCACGAAGCCGAACAGGCTGTCCTGGATCGGCGCCACGAACAGCATGATCAGCCACAGCACGCCGATGATCGCGTTGAACCGGGTGAAGACGTTCGCGCGCACGATCTCGCCGAACGAGCGGCTGCTGCGCACCGGTACGTCGTTGACCTGGCCGCGCGAGATGCGCTGCGCGACTTCGGCCGACGTCAGGCCGGTTGTCCTGACCGGTGCCGGCAGGGGTACGGGATGCACAGGGTCGAGCTCGGCGCCCGCGTCGATGTGCTGCATGTCTTCGACGGTACGTGCGGTTTTGAGCGTTCACATGCGGAGTGCGTCAAAGATCCGACCTGGGGAGGACCGAAGTCGTGCGGTGGTTGTACGGGTGTGGTGCCGCACCCCTACGGAGCGCCTACCGTGGCCGCCCGTTTGATCGCCGCGTCCCGCTTCCGCACGTACCAGACGCCGATCAGGCCCAGGCCCCCGCCGGCCAGGCAGGTCCATACCCACCAGGTGTGGCCGTGGTCGGCGTACCAGCCGTAGAAGGGCAGCTGGGCCAGGAAGAGGACGAACCAGACGATCGTGCCGCCGATGATGGTCGGCACCACGGGGCCCTCCAGGGGTTCCGGTGCCTCGTGTTTGGGGGTCCACTTCGCCATGGGCTCAGCTTACGCACCCGGTCGTTCTACGCGCGGAGATAGCGATCTAGTCATCATACGTTCATACTGAAACCGTTTGTGTCTGGCCACTTCTGCTCGTAGGAACCTCCAATGTCGACCCCGGCTTCCACTCAGGCGCCCGCTCCCGAACAGCCGGGTGCGACCCCCGCGTACGGCGCGCTCGACCGTTACTTCAAGATCTCCGAGCGGGGCAGCACCCTGGCCCGCGAGGTGCGCGGCGGCTTCGCCACCTTCTTCGCGATGGCGTACATCATCGTGCTGAACCCGATCATCCTCGGTAGCGCGAAGGACATGTACGGTCACCAGCTCGACCACGGTCAGCTGGTCACGGCCACCGTCATCACCGCCGCCTTCACGACCCTGCTCATGGGTGTCATCGGCAACGTCCCGATCGCGCTCGCCGCCGGTCTCGGCGTGAACTCCGTCGTCGCGCTCCAGCTGGCGCCCCGGATGTCCTGGCCGGACGCCATGGGCATGGTGGTGCTGGCCGGCTTCATCGTGATGCTGCTGGTCGCCAGCGGGCTGCGCGAGCGCGTGATGAACGCGGTGCCCTACAGCCTGCGCAAGGCGATCTCGATCGGTATCGGCCTGTTCATCATGCTGATCGGCCTGGTGGACTCCGGCTTCGTCAGCCGGATCCCGGACGCCGCCCAGACCACCGTCCCGCTCCAGCTGGGCGCCGACGGTCACCTCAACGGCTGGCCGGTCCTGGTCTTCGTGCTCGGCTCGCTGCTGACGCTGGCGCTGATCGTGCGCAAGGTCTCCGGCGCGATCCTGATCTCGATCGTCGCGATGACCGTGCTCGCGCTGATCATCAACGCCGTCGCGCACGTGACGTCCTGGGGCCTGACCGTCCCGAAGTGGCCCGGCAACCCGGTCGCCACCCCGGACTTCGGCCTGCTCGGCAAGGTCAGCCTCTTCGGCGGCTTCGACAAGGTCGGCCTGCTGACCGGCATCCTCTTCGTCTTCACCGTCCTGCTGTCCTGCTTCTTCGACGCCATGGGCACGATCATGGGCGTCAGCGACGAGGCCAAGCTGACCGACGCCCAGGGCTACATGCCGGGCATCAACAAGGTCCTGTTCATCGACGGTGTCGCGGTCGCCGCCGGCGGTGCCAGCTCCTCCTCGGCCACCACCTGCTTCGTGGAGTCCACGGCCGGTGTCGGCGAGGGCGCGCGCACCGGCTTCGCCAACGTCGTCACCGGTGCGCTCTTCGCCGTCGCGCTGTTCCTCACCCCGGTCGCCACGATGGTCCCGTCCCAGGCGGCCACCCCCGCGCTGCTCGCGGTCGGCTTCCTGATCCTGGCCGGTTCGATCAAGGAGATCGACTGGGCCGACTACACTCTCGCGATCCCGGCCTTCGTGACCATGGTGATGATGCCGTTCACCTACTCGATCACGAACGGCATCGGCATGGGCTTCCTCACCTTCGTGGTGCTGAGGCTGGCCGCGGGCCGGGCGAAGGAGATCCCGGTCGCGATGTACGTCGTCTCGGCGGTGTTCGCCTTCTACTACCTGATGCCGGCCCTCGGCCTCACGTGATCCGCGCGGGGTGCCCGCCGGCCGGGTGAGGCCGGCGGGCCCCGCTCAGGAGACGAAGTCGCTCTTGTAGAAGATGCTCGCGTCCAGGGTGTCCGGATCGGTGCTCGTGGTCTTCGACGAGAAGCCGAACGCCAGTCTGGGCGCCCCGGACACCATCCAGATCGCCGTGCCCTGGGGCTCGCGCCCCGGCAGGGAGGCTCCGGCGGTCGTCTGGAACTTGTCGTAGTACGAGCCGCCGGTGTCGTTCAGGTCCAGCGTGACCAGGTAGGAGGGGCCGCCGGGGCCGCCGTACGAGAGATAGGCGTACTGGCCGCACAGGGTGATGCCCTGGAACTGGTCGGCCGCGGTGAGGCCGAGCTCGTCGTTGTTGGGGATGGCCCGCTCCACGAGCCGGTAGCCGTCGCTGAGGCGGCCGGCGACGGCGTCCGCCAGGTCGAAGACGGCCAGGCGCCACACCCGGGAGGCGGAGCCGCTGGTCGCGTACCGGATCAGCAGCCGGTCGGTGTACGGGTCGATCGCCGGCCGGGGCAGCTTGACGAAGCTGGAGATGGTCGGGGTGCGGTCGTAGATCTCTATGACGGGGCTGGAGTACACGAGGGTCAGGCCGTCCACGAACCGGAAGCGGGACAGCTTCTCGCCGGCTCCGTTGTCGTCGGAGTCGCTGCCCTCGATCCACAGGTACGGCGTCGAGCCCGAGCCCGTCGGCTCCACGCCCATCGAGGAGCCGTGGCCGAACCCCTGGACGGCCATCGTGCCCAGGACGTTGCCCGAGAGGTCGGTCTGGGAGATCCACAGGTCGCCGTTGTGCCCGGCGCTGTCGCCGATGCGGTGCTGGGCGAAGTAGATGCGGCCGTTGACGTTGTCGTAGGCGAAGGACTGCATCGCCCAGTAGGGCTGGTGGAGCGTGGCGCGCCAGACCGGGTTGCCGCCGTCACCGGACAGCACGAAGTGCTTCGAGGTCGCGACGGTGGCCTGGGCGGCGCCCGCCGCCACCAGTGGCGCCGCCGTGCCGAGCGTGACCGCGCCGGCCAGCCCGGCGCCCGTGCGGAGTAACTGGCGGCGGCTCGGGTTCCCCTGCTGCTCGACGGACCTTCGCTCGTCCATGGGTGGTAGCCCCCCTGTTGTTGCCGGGCGGCCGCCCGGCACGAGGGGTTAACGCTAGTGGAACGGGAGTTGACATCGCAGCTGTGTTTGTCGAACGCCTGTCAGGTGACTCCGTAGAACCTCTCCGTCTCCTCGACGGCGGCCGAGAACCGCTCGTCGAAGTCGGTGCGGACGAGCGTGCTGACCACGTAGTCCTGGACGCTCATTCCCCTTTTCGCCGCATGATGCCGGAGCCGGTCGAGCAGCTCTTTGTCTATCCGCAGGCTGAGCACACTGGTCCCCATGGATACGAGGGCGCCACATCCGTCCGCTCCGTGCGTCACTTTCCGGAATTGACTCACTCGTACGAGTGAGGATGGGGTTCAGTGGCCGAGGTCACGGGCACATGGCGTGTCCCGGGTGGTCTTTAGGTAGGGTAATGAGTTACTCTAAAGAACATGCCGGACCTTACCCATGGCGACGACGCGGCCGCCGTGAACTCCCTCCGCTCCGCCGTGATGCGACTCTCGCGACGGCTCAAGCACCAGCGGGTCGACGAGTCACTGAGCCCCACCGAGATGTCGGTGCTGGGCACCCTCTCCAACTGCGGCCAGGCCACCCCCGGTGAGCTGGCCCGCAAGGAGCACGTCCAGCCGCCCTCGATGACCCGCATCGTGGCGCTGCTGGAGGCCAAGGGCCTGGTCCGGCTGGAGCCGCACCCGGAGGACCGGCGCCAGAAGGTCGTCACCAAGACCGAGCAGGCCGAGGCGATGCTCGAGGAGAGCCGCCGCAAGCGCAACGCGTTCCTGGCCGGCCTGGTCGACGGTCTCGACGAGGACGAGTGGGCGAAACTCCGCGCCGCCGCCCCCGTGCTGGAGAAGCTCGCACATCTGTAAGCCGTTCTACCGAGGAGGCGAACCCACTTTGAGTACGGGACCCGGAGCACCTTCCGCCCCCGCACCGACCGCCCCTACTACCCCCGCCCGCAAGTCGTCGATGTTCAGCTCGCTGAAGGTCAGGAACTACCGCCTGTTCTTCGCGGGCCAGGTCGTCTCGAACATCGGCACCTGGATGCAGCGCATCGCCCAGGACTGGCTCGTCCTCAGCCTCACCGGCTCCGCGACCGCCGTCGGTGTCACCACCGCCCTGCAGTTCCTGCCGATGCTGCTCTTCGGTCTCTACGGCGGTGTCCTCGTCGACCGGCTGAACAAGCGGCGCGCCCTCCTGGTCACCCAGACCGCGATGGCCCTCACCGGCATCGCGCTCGCCCTGCTGACCCTCTCCGGTCACGTCCAGGTCTGGCACGTCTACCTCGCCGCCTTCGCCGTCGGCCTCGCCACGGTCGTCGACAACCCGGCCCGGCAGTCCTTCGTCTCCGAGATGGTCGGCCCGGACCAGCTGCAGAACGCGGTCAGCCTGAACTCCGCGAACTTCCAGTCCGCCCGCCTGGTCGGCCCCGCCGTCGCCGGCCTGATGATCACCGGTGTCGGCACCGGCTGGGCGTTCCTCTTCAACGGCCTGTCCTTCGTCGCCCCCATCGTCGGGCTGCTGCTGATGCGCCCGCGCGACCTGCACGTCGTCGAGCGCGCCCCGCGCGGCAAGGGCCAGCTGCGGGAGGGCCTGCGCTATGTCTCCGGCCGCCCCGACCTCATCTGGACCATCGTCCTGATCGGGTTCGTCGGCACCTTCGGCTTCAACTTCCCGGTCTACCTCTCCGCCTTCGCCGACGACGTCTTCCACGCGGGCGCCGGCTCCTACAGCGCCTTCAACACGCTGATGGCCGTCGGCTCCCTGGTCGGCGCCCTGCTCGCGGCCAGACGCGGCACGGCGAGGATGCGGGTGATGATCGCGGCGGCCATCGCCTTCGGCGCCCTGGAGGTGGTGGCCGCCACCGCGCCGTCCCTCTGGCTGTTCGCCCTGCTCATGGTGCCGATCGGCATGTTCGGCATGACCGTCAACGTCACCGGCAACACCACCGTCCAGATGGGCACCGACCCGGCCATGCGCGGCCGGGTGATGTCCCTCTACATGATGGTGTTCATGGGCGGCTCGCCGATCGGCGCGCCCATCGCCGGCTGGATCACGGACGCGTACGGCGTCCGGGCGGGCCTCGCCGTCGGCGGCGCGATCGCCGCGGTGGCCGCGATCGGCATCGGCCTGGTCCTGGCCCGCGTCGGCAACCTGCGGCTGTCGGTCGGCTGGCACCGCGGCCACCCGCAGGTCCGCTTCGTGCCGAGAGAGGCCCAGGAACAGCTCGCCCCGGCGGCCTGAGGGCGGGCAGGCCCGGGGGCCTAGAGCCGCCGGGCCAGCACCTGCCCCGGCCAGTCGCCGAGGGCGGTGTAGGTGTCGGTACGGGTGAATCCGTTGCTCTCGTAGTAGCGGACGAGCTTTCCGTCGGCGCCCGCGTAGCAGTCCACCCGGAGCAGCGCGACCCCGGCCCGCCGGGTCTCCTCGGCCGCGTGCGCCAGCAGCGCGCTGCCGACGCCGTGCCCCCGGAACCGGCGGTCCGAGGCCAGCCAGTGGATGTACCGCTCGGGCTCACCGGGCGGCGGCAGCTGGGCCAGATAGGCGCCCGGGGCGTCGGTGAGGGTCAGCGTGGCCGCCGGCACCCCGTCCGCCTCGGCGATGTAGGCCACGCCCTCGTCCATGTACCGGACGACCGACTCCACCGTCTTCTCGTTCGCCGACAGGGGTGTCGTCCCCCACTGCTCGGTCCGCCCCTGCCCCACCAGCCACTTCACGCAGCTGTCGAGCATGCCGAGCATCACGGGTATGTCGTCGGGGCCGCCTTCTCTGATGGTGATCCGCATCTCCCCATGATGGCAGGGTGGCCGCATGAGAATCTTCGCCGCCGTGCTGCCCCCCGCGGACGTGGCCGCCGAACTCGCCGGGCGCGTGGCCGAGTTGCGGAAGCTGCCGGGCGCGGACGCGCTGCGCTGGACCGGCCGCCCCGGCTGGCACTACACCCTCGCGTTCTACGGCGAGGTCGAGGACGAGGTCGTACCGGACCTCTCGGAGCGGCTGGCCCGCGCCGCCCACCGCACCGCGCCCTTCCCGCTGGCCGTCGCGGGCGGCGGACAGTTCGGGCACGGCAGGGCCCTGTGGGCGGGCGCCCGCGGCGACCTGGAGACCCTGCGGCTGCTGGCCGACCGCGCGGAGGCGGCGGCCCGGAAGGCGGGCCTGCCGATGGGGGAGCACCGCCGCTACAAGGCCCACCTGACGGTGGCCCGCAGCCGGGACGCGGTGGACGTACGGCCGTACACCGCGCTGCTCGCGGAGTTCGCGAGCCGGACCTGGACGGTGGGGGAGCTGGCGCTGGTGCGGAGCAATCTGCCGACGTCGGGGGTGCCGGGGGAGCAGCCGCGGTACGAGGTGGTCGGCCGCTGGGGGCTCGGGGCGGCCGGTTAGGCTCGTTGTGTGGACCCGAAGACCCGGAACCGGATCATGGCCGGTGCGCTCGTGTTGTTGTTCGTCGTCGTCGCGGTGGCGTCCGCGATGAGGTGAGGGCGGCGGGGAGAAACCGCGGTCGGGTTTCGGCTCCGCCGCGGGTGGCTGGTCGCGCCCACGCGGCGGAGCCGCACATCGATACAGCCCCGCGCCCCTGGCGGGGCGCTCACCTCTCCGGTGTTACCAGGCGAAGGCCTCCGGGGACGGGCCAGGGCCCGGGAAGATCTCGTCGAGGCCGGCCAGGAGTTCCTCGCCGAGGTCGAGTTCGACCGCTCGCAGGGCCGAGTCCAGCTGTTCGGCGGTGCGCGGGCCGACGATCGGGCCGGTGACGCCGGGGCGGGTGAGCAGCCAGGCCAGGGCGGCCTCGCCGGGTTCCGCGGCGTGCTTGTCGAGCAGGTCCTCGTAGGCCTGGATCTGGGCCCGGATGGTGGTGTTGGCGAGGGCGTCGGCGGCCCGGCCACCGGCCCGGCGGCCGCCTTCCACCTCCTTCTTGATCACACCGCCCAGCAGCCCGCCGTGCAGCGGCGACCAGGGAATGACCCCGAGGCCGTACTCCTGGGCGGCCGGGATGACCTCCATCTCGGCGCGCCGCTCGGCGAGGTTGTAGAGGCACTGCTCGCTGACCAGGCCGATGGTCCCGCCCCGGCGGGCGGCGATCTCGTTGGCCTGGGCGATCTTGTAACCGGGGAAGTTCGAGGATCCGACGTAGAGGATCTTCCCCTGCTGCACCAGCACGTCGATCGCCTGCCAGATCTCCTCGAAGGGAGTCCGCCGGTCGACGTGGTGGAACTGGTAGACGTCGATGTAGTCGGTCTGCAGCCGCTTCAGGCTGGCGTCCACGGCCCGCCGGATGTTGAGGGCCGACAGCTTGTCGTGGTTGGGCCAGGCATCGCCGTCGCCGGCCATGTTGCCGTACACCTTGGTGGCGAGCACGACCTTGTCGCGGTGTGCGGGGGACTTGGCGAACCAGGTGCCGATGATGCTTTCGGTACGGCCCTTGTTCTCGCCCCAGCCGTAGACGTTGGCGGTGTCGAAGAAGTTGATGCCGGCGTCCAGCGCCGCGTCCATGATCGCGTGGCTGTCGGCCTCGTCGGTCTGGGGGCCGAAGTTCATGGTGCCGAGGACGAGTCGGCTGACCTTGAGTCCGGTACGTCCGAGCTGCGTGTACTTCATGGTCACCCAGCCAACGGCGTGGAGTGCGCTCTAGGCAAGGACCTGTGCCGGCCGGGTGGCAGGGGCGGGCGCTACGGCACCAGCACCAGCCGCCCCCGCACCCCGCCCTCGGCGAGCCGGGCGTGCGCCTTCGCGGCCTCCGCCAAGGGGTACGTCCCGGCGACCCGGAGGGTCAGGACACCCTCGTCCACCAGGCCGGACAGCTCCGCCAGGCGTGCGCCGTCCGCGCTCACCGACACGGACACCGTCCGCACCCCGCGCACCGGCTCCGGCGCCGCGCCCGGGATCGCGCCGACGAAGACGCCCCCGTCCCGCAGCCAGTCCAGGGCCGCCGCCCCGAGCAGCGCCGCGTCCAGCACCCCGTCGACGCTCCCGGCCGCGACGGCACCGCTGCTGAAGGAGGCGGCCCCCAGGGACCGTACGAGCTCCTCGTCCTCCGCGCGGGCCAGCCCGGTCACGGTGATCCCCTGACGGGCGGCGAGCTGCACGGCGTATCCGCCGACCGCCCCGGCCG
Organism: Streptomyces sp. NPDC090088; assembly: GCF_044747345.1. Taxonomy (NCBI): domain Bacteria; kingdom Bacillati; phylum Actinomycetota; class Actinomycetes; order Kitasatosporales; family Streptomycetaceae; genus Streptomyces; species Streptomyces sp. NPDC090088. Next base: position 239,231 of record NZ_JBIVDZ010000006.1, read on the forward strand.
CGCCGGTGACCAGCAGCGACTGGCCGGGCTTCAGCTCCAGCAGGTCCAGGGCCTGGGCGGCGGTCAGGGCGTTCAGGGGGAGGGTGGCGGCGGCCACCGCGTCGACGGACTTCGGGGCGGCCGCCACCGCGTCCGCGTCCACGACGACGTACTCGGCGTGCGTGCCCAGCGGCCCGCCGAAACCGGCCGCCAGGGCGACCACCTCGTCGCCCACCGCCCAGTCGCTCCCGGCGCCCACCGCGTCCACCGTCCCGGCGACGTCCCAGCCGAGACCCGCCTGCTGCCCCTCCGCTCCGAACACCCCGGACCGCACCCCGGCGTCCACCGGGTTCAGCGCGGCCGCCGCCACCTTGATCCGCACCTGCCGCCCGCCCGGCTCGGGCACCCCGGTCTCCACGACCTCCACGGCCTCGGGCCCGCCGAACGACCTCACCACTGCAGCACGCATGTCAGAAAACTCCCGGATATCGGCTTCTGCTCAGGTATCTCCTCAGCTGCCGACAACCCTAGGAAGAGCTACTATCCATCGGGAAGTAGTTACCCATAAGTGCGTACCTACCCGGGAGGTGAGCCATGGCGACCACGACCGCGGCCCAGCGGCGCGAACAGGCCCGTGTCGAGTACGACGCGTTCATCAAGGCCTGCCCCACCCACCAACTGGTCGGCCGCATCAGCGAGAAGTGGGCCTGCCTGACCCTGGCCGCCCTCGTGCCGGGACCCCGCCGCTACAGCGACATCTCCCGCACCATGGCGGGCGTGAGCCCCAAGATGCTGACGCAGACCCTGCGTTCACTGGAGCGCGACGGCCTGGTCAGCCGCACGGTGACCCCGTCCGTGCCGGTCCGCGTCGACTACGAACTCACCACGCTCGGCCGCAGCCTGTCCGAGCTGATGGCCTCGGTGAAGCACTGGGCGGAGACCCACATCGAAGAGGTCCACGAGGCCCGCGAGCGTTACGACGCCCAGGACTAGCTAGTCGGTCGGGAACTCGTCGGTCTTGAGAACGAGGTCGACGACCGTGCCGGTCAGGTCGACGTCGGTGCCGAAGTCCACCCGGGTCTCGGTCGCGTAGTCGTCGCCCTTGGGGTGGGTGAAGACGTGGCAGCGGCGCTGGTAGGGGTCGGCGATCAGGTAGACGGGGACCTCGGCCTTGGCGTACGCGGTCTTCTTCGCGCCGTAGTCGTTGGCCGCGGTGCCCTTGGAGATGACCTCGGCGACGAACTCGACGTCCTGGTGGAGCCAGAGCCCCTTCTCGGTCTTGGCGGCGCCTTCGGCCACCAACGTCACGTCCGTCGCGAACCCGTTGAGGTGTCCCGGGTAGTCGATACGGACATCGGACTTGACCCGCTTCCGTGGGTACTTGGTCCGCAACTGCTCGAAGATGTCCGCGATGATCTCCCAGTGGGTGTCCCGCTGCGGCGACATGAAGACGGTTCCCTCGACGATCTCGACCTTGTATCCCTCGGGGGCGGGCATCTTCTCGATCCGCTCGAACATCTCGTCCAGCGTGATCTCGTCGTCGCTCTCGGCCATCGCGATCCTGTCTTCGAGGACGGTCATCCTGGCGCTCCTCCCCGGCCGCCCTCCGCATGAGTACGGCCGCGCGGTTCAACGATACGCACGGTGACCGGGCAACGGCGGAAATCGGTCAGTCCGTTCCCGCCTCGTACGGTTGCCCGACGTCCCACCCCTGCCACATCGCCTCCGCGAACGCCTCCGCGATCCGGTGCTCCCCGCTCGCGTTGGGGTGGGTGCCGTCGTAGGTGTCCGTGTCGATGTCGTACGACTCCGGGGGCGAGGCCAGCAGGAGCGGTGAGCGGGGCTCGTCCAGGTCGGCCACCGCCTTCGCCAGCAACTCGTTGAAGAGGGCCACCTGCCGCGCGAACGGCGCGTCCGTCAGGGCCCGGACGTTCGGGATCACCGGCAGGACGACGATGCCGATCCGCGCGTTGGCCTCCCGGGCCGCCGTGACGAAGGACCGTACGTTCTCCGCCGTCTGCTCCGCGTTCGTGTAGAAGCCCAGGTCGATCAGGCCGAGCGAGACCAGCAGCACGTCGGCCCGGCTGGCGCGCACCGCCTCCCCGATCAGCGGCGCCATGTGCAGCCAGCCCTCGCCCCAGCCGGCCAGGTGGTCGCGCGGGAAGTCGGGGTCGGCGTAGGCGTAGGAGACGGGGGCCTCGGCGAGCTTGTCGTAGAGCGTCTCGCGCGGGCCGACCAGGGTGAACGGGCCGCCGTACGTCGCGCACAGGTGCTGCCACATGCGGTACCGCCATGTGTGCTCGCCCGTGCTGCCGATCGTCATCGAGTCCCCGACGGGCATGAACCTGAGCATCCGCTCATGATGGACGATCAGAGGGGAGCGGTGCGATGTGAGGCCCACCACGTACCGTTCCTAGAGACTGAGTGGGAGTGAGTCCTGTTGCCAGGTCTCATGCTCGGCCGAACGCCCCGAACGCCCCGAACGCCCCGAACGCCCCGAACGCCCCGAACGCCCCGAACGCCCCGAACGGTGTTGGGCGTTCTGGTCCACCGCTTTCACTCCGCAGCCGGGCGGCACGGATCGTGTCCGTGGTCCGGGAATGCGAGGGCGGTTTCCCTCACGCCCCGGGGCCACCGGCCCGGCCTGGACGGTCCGATGCCCGTACCCATCACTCCGGTGGGTACGGGGCGGTGCCGTCCGACGCCGGATCGGGTGCCCCAGGGCGCGCCTTCCGATCGCGACCGCCGCAGCGTCGTGGCGAGTGGCCTTCCTGTTCTTGCCGGTGAGGGGTTTCTGCCAATGCTGGGCACCCCACTTGCTGGTGTAGGCGGGGTCGACAGCAATCACGGGGATGCCCAGTTCGGCCGCCATGCTGACCAGCCGGGCCCGCAGCCTGGCCACGGGCATTCCGGAGATCAGCTTGCGGAAGCGTTTACGGCGGCCGTGCTTCTCCCGGGTCTTCTCCGCCTGGAAGTCGAGGTCTTCGACGGCGACGGCAAGTCCATGGCGTTTGGCCCAGTGCAGCATGCGAATCAGGGCGTGTCTGACCTGCGCGTCGCGGTGGTCAGCGGTCCCTGACAGGTCGTAGCCGAAGCGCAGCGGTTCGCCCACGGGGTTGCCGTGCTGGTCGAGGCGCCAGGCCGCGAGATGGTCGGCGTTGGTGTCCACGCCGACCAGTCCATGCATGCGAACGGTGGCGAGCGGGACGGTCTGGACGGGTGGGATGGCCCAGGACGCGGTCAGATACCAGCGGCCTCGGCCCACGTCTTCATGGACACGGTAGGCGACGGCCCGGTGGGCGGTGACGCGGTCGGCCCACTGCTCGCCCCGGTGCGCGAACGACATCGTCGCGGCGAGGACGTACCGGCCGTGCGGAGCGTTCGCCAGGTGCGCCAGCGGTGCGGGCAGCCTGATGGAGACTTCGCCGTCGGGGGTGACCCGGATGGTCTCGTTGCCGTACCGCTTACCGGACTCGCCGTCCGCCTGGAGGAACCGTCTCCCGGCCTGCCACCGCCGACGCCACTCGGCCTCGGAAAGCCCGGCGGCCTCCAGGTGGTGGCGGGTGTCCAGCAGCCGCTTGCCGCCGCGCACCACGTGCACGATTCCGGCCTGCCAGTCGGCCCGCACCGCCTCCAGCCGGTGTTCGAGGACATGCAGACGACGGGATTTGGCGAACCACTCCTGCCTGTCGCGGTAACCGCCGGGCGCGTGTCTGGTGCCCTTCTCGCCCACAGACAGGGACAGCCGGTGCGTGATCGTGCGCACCCCAGCCTCTAGTCCCTGGACGTGCGCGAGCAGGCCACGCCGGGCCAGCGCCCACTGATCATGGGTGGCCTTCGTGATCGAGCCTGCCCAGCGGGAGGAGGACTCATCGGTCAGCGCGCGCTTGCGCTGCGCCCACTGCTCGGTGCCGTGGTCCGGCCCGGCCGCGCAGCGAGCCCTGAGATCGAGGGAGGCCAGCGACCCGAGGTGGTCACCAATCAGGCACAGCACCTTCTCGTCCCCGGCGGTCAAGCCCTTGAGCCGGGACCGGATGGCGACCCCCGAAGGGCTGGGCGCCACGAACGGTGCCGTCACTTCCCGCAGCCCGCCCACTCCTTCAGCTCCCCGGTTCCGGTGCCGTAGAAATCCGTCACCATCCCCAATGACCACCACGAGCAAAGGTCACACATTCGAGACAAGAACTCTCGTTCCTCCCCAGAGAGAGTGCGCCTGCCACTGCCCGAAGACTCACTCATGCGCGCCAGAACGTGCTCAAGCACCTCTGGCTGCCACCTATTGACAACCCCGTCCGCCGCGGCCCCCGCCGTGGAACACAGGGCGGGATGGCAGGCTTGGACCCATGCGCCGACGACCGCCCGCCCTTCTCGCCGGGCTCCTGCTCACGGGTGCCCTCGCCCTGACACCCGCCGCCTCCGCCTCCGCCGCCGCGACGGACGGCACCGGCGACCAGGGGTTCACGATCAAGGACCCGCGCATCACCGAGTCCAGCGGTCTCGCCGCCTCCCATCTGCACCCCGGCATCTACTGGACGCACAACGACAGCGACGACGGGCCGTACATCTACGCCATCGACAGCGCGACCGGGAAGACGGTGGCCACCGTCACCCTCAGCGGGATCGGAAAGCCCCGGGACGTCGAGGCCATCTCCATCGGCCCCGACAACCAGATCTACGTCGGCGACATCGGCGACAACCTCGACGGCAGCTGGCCGTACGTGTGGATCTACAAGTTGCCCGAGCCGAAGAAACTCGTCGACCAGACCGTCCGGGCCACGCAGTACGTCGTGAAGTACTCGAACGGCGCCCGCAACGCCGAGTCGCTGATCGTCCACCCCAAGACCGGACGCGTGTACATCATCGACAAGAAGGAGGACGGCGGGCACCTGTACGAGGGTCCGGCGACGCTCTCCTCCTCGGGGACGAACATCTTCAAGCCGGTCGCCACCGTCGACCTGTGGGCCACCGACGCCGCCTTCTCGCCCGACGGCAAGCAGCTCGCCGTACGCGGCTACTTCGGCGGGATCTACTACGACTGGAACGGCGGCGCCATCAAGCGCGAGGGCCGGCTCGACGTGCCGCTGCAGAAGCAGGGCGAGTCGGTCAGCTACTCGGCCGACGGGACCAAGTTGATGTACGGCAGCGAGGGCTCCGACAGCCCGGTGCAGGCAAAGGACGTACCGGGAGGCGGCTCCGCCAAGTCGTCCTCGGGCAGCGGGAGTTCGGCCGCGGGCGGCGACGGCGGCGGTACGGCGACCGGTCAGGTCAAGGTCGGCGGCGCCATCGCCGTCGGCGCCGTCGTGCTCGCCTTCCTCGGGCTGCGGCGGCTGCGGCGCCCGTCCGCCCGCCGGCACTGAGCGGCACGGGGCCGGGGCCGGGCGTCACCCGTCCGGCTCACCGGCGGGGCGGTGGCGCGGCGGTGACCGCAGGCTGGGAAGCGTCCCGCGGGACGGGGGCGGCAACAGGAACCGGGTCCCGCCTCACGGAATGGAAGCACCCATGTCCCGCACCGCCCTCCGCCTGGCCAGGAAGGCCGGCCTGCTCGCGGCCGCCCTGGGCCTGACCGTCCCCGCGACCGCCGGCACCGCCGCCGCGGCCGAACCCGCCCGGACGGCCCGGACCGCGGCCGCCGCCGCTCTCCCGCAGTTCAGCTCGGTCAGCCGGCCGTTCGAAGGCGACATCGTCGGCCCCACCGAGTCGGTCCACGTCAAGGGCACCCTCGACATCTCCGTCATCACCCTGCCCAGCGCGGCCGGCGGCGGCACCGCCCAGATCATCAGCAGCCTGGACGACACCACCAGCACCGGTCTCACCAGCCACGCGACCTACTACCTCGTCGGCGCCCAGCGGAACAACGCCCCGTTCTCGGCGGCGGCGACCACGACGCTCAACGTCAAGCCCACCTTCCTGCTGGTCCCGCCCACCGGGGCGCCCAGCCGGGTCCGGCCCCTCACGGTCACCGTCGTCGTCACCTCCACCGGCGTGATCAACAGCATCACCGCGACGGTCGGCTGACCCGCCGCCCCGGCGCGGGGCGGACCGGGCCGTCGTACGTCTTGACGTGATGATGGTGTGTCAGTTTCCTGGGAGGTGCGCGGTGCGTGGGAGCGCTCCCATGTGTTCCGGGGCCGCGCCTCCCTCCCGAGAGGAACAGGCACATGTTCCGCTTACGCACCCTGCGCAGAGCGCTGTGTGCTGCCGCCGCCGCGCTCCTCCTGCCCCTCGCCGGTGCGACGGGCTCCGCGCACGCGGCGACCGCCCCAGGCGCCGGCTACTGGCACACCAGCGGCCGGCAGATCCTGGACGCGGCCGGGCAGCCGGTCCGGATCGCCGGGATCAACTGGTTCGGCTTCGAGACCGCCAACTACGTGGTGCACGGCCTCTGGTCGCGCGACTACAGGAGCATGATCGACCAGATGAGGTCGCTGGGCTACAACACCATCCGGCTGCCCTACAGCGACGACATCCTCAAGTCCACCACCGTCCCCAACAGCATCGACTTCAGCAACGGCAAGAACGCCGACCTGCAGGGGCTGAACTCGCTGCAGGTGATGGACAGGATCGTGGCGTACGCCGGTCAGGACGGCCTCCGGGTCATCCTCGACCGGCACCGTCCGGACGCCGGCGGCCAGTCGGCGCTCTGGTACACCTCGTCCGTCCCCGAGTCGACCTGGATCGCCGATCTCAAGGCCCTGGCGTCGCGGTACGCGGCCGATCCGACCGTCATCGGCATCGACCTCCACAACGAGCCCCACGATCCGGCCTGCTGGGGCTGCGGCGACACGACGGTCGACTGGCGGCTGGCCGCCCAGCGGGCCGGGAACGCCGTCCTGTCCGTCAACCCGGACCTGCTGGTCTTCGTCGAGGGCGTGCAGACGTTCAACGGCGTCTCCGGCTGGTGGGGCGGCAACCTGATGGGCGTGGCCCAGTACCCGGTGCGGCTGTCGGTGGCGAACCGGGTGGTGTACTCGGCCCACGACTACGCGACCAGCGTGGCCCAGCAGAGCTGGTTCAGCGATCCGACGTTCCCGGCCAACATGCCGGGGGTCTGGGACACGTACTGGGGCTACATCTTCAAGCAGAACATCGCCCCGGTGTGGGTGGGCGAGTTCGGTACGACGCTCGCCTCGGCGGTGGACCAGAAGTGGCTGGCCGCGCTGGTGAGTTACCTCCGGCCGACCTCGACGTACGGCGCCGACTCCTTCCAGTGGACCTTCTGGTCGTGGAACCCGAACTCCGGTGACACGGGCGGGATCCTGAAGGACGACTGGGCGACCGTGGACACGGTGAAGGACGGGTATCTGGCGAGCGTGAAGGCGCCGCTGTTCCCGGGCACGGGCACCGGAACGGGCGGAGGCGGAGGCGGTGGCGGTTCGGCGGCCTCCTGCTCGGCCTCGTACGCCGTCAGCAGTGACTGGGGGAGCGGCTTCAACGCCGACGTGACGGTCACCAACACCGGTTCCACGGCGATCGGTTCGTGGACGGTGACCTGGACGTGGAGCGGGTCGCAGCAGGTCACGAACGTGTGGAACGCGTCGTACACCCAGAGCGGCGGGACGGTCACCGCGGTCAACGCGGCGCACAACGGGACGGTCCCGGCGGGTGGTTCGGTGAGCTTCGGATTCGGGGGCGCGCCGGGTGGCGGGGCGGTGCCGAGCGTGAGCTGCTCCGCCGCCTGAGGCAGGGGTGCCCGGTGGTGGTCGCCGGGCGCCCCTCGTCGGGCTCGTTGCTCAGCCCCGCACCGGCTTGATCCCGTGCAGACGACGTGGCTTGGGAGCGTCCAGGAGGCTGACGCCGTTGTAGATGCGGCTCCGGAAGAAGAGCGTGGGAGCGGCGACGAACGTCACGAAGATCGAGACGACGCTGACGGGGAACAGGGTCGGCAGCGACTGGCCCTCGGGCAGTGTCTTGCCGCCCTCGTGGACGGCGTAGGCGAAGGCGGCGAAGAAGACGATCGCGCTGAGGGCGGCCAGGACGCCCAGGACGACCCTGGTCCGGCGGGTACGGGCCTCGGTGCGGACCTCGGCCAGCAGCGACGCGTCGCAGACGGGGCAGGTGAGTTCCACGGTCTGCTTGCCGGACTGCGGGCGGCGTACCCGGAAGACGCCGTCCTTCCAGGTGATCCTGCGGGTCCGGACGAGGAAGCCCGTGACCTTGTCGCTGAGGATGTGGCGCACCGCTACCTCGACGGTACCCGGTATGGGTCTGTTCATGGAGGCGTGGATCTCCTTCGTCGCATGGGGCACACAGTGTCCGGTGTGCGACGAAGGAGACTCAATGATCCGCGGAAGGTTTTGCCCGGATCATGCCCGGCGCGTAAACCAGCAGCTTTTTACGGGAGTTGCCCTCTTACGGGAGTTGCCTTTTGGCGGGAGCCGGCGCGCCGTCAGAGCTTCTCGATCACGTAGTCGACGCACTTCGTCAGCGCCTCGACGTCCGCCGGGTCGATCGCCGGGAACATGGCGACCCGGAGCTGGTTGCGGCCGAGCTTGCGGTAGGGCTCGGTGTCGACGATGCCGTTGGCGCGCAGCACCTTGGCGACGGCGGCCGCGTCGATCTCGTCGGCGAAGTCGATGGTGCCGATGACCTGGGAGCGCTTGGCCGGGTCCGAGACGAACGGGGTGGCGTACTTGGACTCCTCCGCCCAGGTGTACAGGCGGGTCGAGGAGTCCTTGGTACGGCCGGTGGAGAAGGCGAGGCCGCCCTGGCCGTTGAGCCACTCCAGCTGCTGGTTGAGCAGGAAGAGGGTGGCGAGGGCCGGGGTGTTGTACGTCTGGTTCTTGCGGGAGTTGTCGATCGCCGTGGGCAGCGAGAAGAACTCCGGGATGTGGCGGCCGGACGCGTGGACGCGCTCCGCGCGCTCGATGGCGGCCGGGGAGAAGACGCCGATCCACAGGCCGCCGTCGGAGGCGAAGGACTTCTGCGGGGCGAAGTAGTAGACGTCGGTCTCGGCGATGTCCACCGGGAGGCCGCCGGCGCCGGAGGTGGCGTCCACGAGGACGAGCGCGCCCTCGTCGGCGCCCGCGACCCGCTTGATCGGCATGGCGACACCGGTCGAGGTCTCGTTGTGGGTGAACGCGTAGACGTCGACGCCGGCCTCGGCCTGCGGCTCCGGGTGGGTGCCCGGGTCGGCGGCGATGACGGTGGGCTCGGCCAGCCAGGGGGCGAGCTTGGCGGCCTTGGCGAACTTGGACGAGAACTCACCGAAGTTCAGGTGCTGCGACTTGCCGTCGATCAGACCGTGGGTGGCGACGTCCCAGAAGGCGGTGGAGCCGCCGTTGCCGAGGATGACCTCGTAGCCGTCCGGGAGGGAGAACAGCGAGCTGATGCCCTCGCGGACCTGGCCGACCAGGTTCTTGACGGGGGCCTGGCGGTGGGAGGTGCCCATCAGAGACGTTCCGGTCGCGGCGAGCGCCTCCAGCGCCTCCGTCCGCACCTTGGAGGGGCCAGCGCCGAAGCGTCCGTCGGCGGGCTTGATGTCAGCGGGGATCTCGATGTCAGCCACGGGGGGAGCGTAGCCGGTGGGGGAAACGTGGTCGAAATGTAGTCCGTCGGGTGAGACGGGCGCGGGGGCCGGTGCGGGACGGGGTGGGGACCCGTGTGAGACGGGTCGGTGCCGCCGTGCGCGGGCCGTTCCCTTGCCGGTGCCGGGCCGGCCGACGGCAGACGGCGACCAGCGGGAATCCCCCGAAGGGAGCTGCCCCGAGCCGTCGCCCGCTGTCCCCAGCGCGCGTCGGGTGCCGTGCGCGTCGCGTGCCGTGCGCGTCGGCGGTGGTTCGGGGCGCGAACCCTCGTCACTGTCAGTGGTGGCGGGCAGACTGGGAGGCATGGTGGATGTCGAGGCGGAGCTGCGCGGGGTGGTCCGGGGCGAGGTGGGGTTCGACGTCACGTCGCGGGCGCTGGTCACGATGGACGCGTCCAACTACCGGCGGGTCCCGGTGGGGGTGGTGGCCCCCCGGGACGCGGACGACGTGGCGGCCGTACTCCAGATCTGCCGGGCGCACGGCGTGCCGGTGGTGGCGCGCGGCGGCGGCACGTCGATCGCCGGGCAGGCGACGGGCACCGGCCTGGTGCTGGACTTCACCCGCCATATGAACCGTGTGCTCGACCTGGACCCGGCCACCCGTACGGCCGTCGTCCAGCCCGGCCTGGTCCTGGACCGCCTCCAGGAGGCCGCCGCGCCGCACGGACTGCGCTTCGGCCCCGACCCCGCCACCCACAGCCGCTGCACGCTCGGCGGGATGATCGGCAACAACTCCTGCGGCTCGCACAGCGTGGCCTGGGGCACGACGGCGGACAGCGTGCGCGAGCTCTCCGTGCTCACCGCGCGCGGGCAGCGGCTGCGGCTGGGGCAGGGCTGGGCGGGGGCGCCGGACGGCCTGCGGGCCCTGGTGGAAGGCGACTTGGCGCGGCTGCGCACCGGCTTCCCCGACCTGCCCCGCCGTATCTCCGGCTACGCGCTGGACGCCCTGCTGCCCGAGAAGGGCGCCGACGTGGCCCGCTCGTTCTGCGGCAGTGAGGGCACCCTCGGGATCCTCACGGAGGCGGTGGTCCGGCTCGTCGAGTCCCCGCGCGCGCGTGCGCTGGCGGTGCTGGGATACGGCGACGAGGGCGCGGCGGCGGAGGCCGCGGCCGGGCTGCTGCCCTTCGGCCCGCTGACGGTGGAGGGCATGGCCGCCGACCTGGTGCCGTCCCCGGCCGGGCTGCCGCGGGGCGGCGCGTGGCTGTTCGTCGAGACGGGCGGGGAGACGGCGGCGGAGGCACGCGCGCGTGCGGAGGCGATCGCCGCGGTGGCCGACACCGTCGACGCGCTGGTCGTGACCGACCCGGCCGGGCAGCGCGCGCTCTGGCGCATCCGCGAGGACGCCTCCGGCACGGCGACCCGGATGCCGGACGGCAGCGAGGCCTGGCCCGGCTGGGAGGACTGCGCGGTGCCGCCGGCCCGACTGGGCGCGTATCTGCGGGACTTCCGAGGCCTGCTGTCGGCGTACGGCCTGCGCGGCACCCCGTACGGTCACTTCGGCGACGGCTGCATCCACGTCCGGATCGACTTCGACCTGCTCACCGAGGCGGGCGTGGCCCGCTTCCGCAGCTTCTCGGAGGAACTGGCCGACCTGGTCGTCGCCCACGGCGGTTCGCTCTCCGGCGAGCACGGCGACGGCCAGGCACGGGCGGAACTGCTTCCGGCGATGTACGGCGCGGAGACGGTGGCGCTGTTCGAGCGGGCGAAGGGGGTGTGGGACCCCGACGACCTCCTCAACCCGGGGATGCTGGTCAGACCCGCGCCTCTCGACACGAACCTCCGCTTCGCCGTCCTCCCCCGCGAACCGGTCGACGTGGCCTTCGGCTACCCGTCCGACGGCGGCGACTTCGCCGCGGCCGTACGGCGCTGCGTGGGCGTCGCCAAATGCCGTACGACGTCGGTCTCCGGCCCGTCCGTCATGTGCCCGTCGTTCCGGGCGACCGGTGAGGAGGAGCACTCGACCCGCGGCCGGGCCCGGCTGCTGCACGAGATGCTGGCGGGCGACCTGGTGACGGACGGCTGGCGCTCCACGGAGGTCAGGGACGCCCTGGACCTCTGCCTGTCCTGCAAGGGCTGCCGCTCGGACTGCCCGGTCGGGGTGGACATGGCGACGTACAAGGCGGAGTTCCTGCACCACCACTACGCGGACCGCCGCCGCCCCGCGGCCCACTACAGCATGGGCCGGCTGCCGGTCTGGCTGCGCCTGGTCGAGCGCACCCGCACGGCGCGCCTGGTCAACGCCCTCGCCTCGGTACGGCCGTTGGCGGCGCTCGCCCGACGCCTGGGCGGGATCGCGCCGGAGCGGACGATCCCCCGGCTGGCGACGGAGACGTTCGGCCGTTGGCAGCGGAGACGGCAGCGCGAGCGGGTGCGGGGGTGGACGGCGGACCTGCGGGCCGGACGCCGGCCGGACGTCCCGGCGCAGCGGGTCTTCCTCTGGCCGGACACCTTCACCGAGTACCTGTCGCCGTCCGTGGGCCGGGCGGCGGTCCGGGTGCTGGAGGCGGCCGGGGTGGGCGTCACCGAGCTGCCCGGCCGACGGTGGCAGGTGCACCTCTCCGAGGAGGGCGAGCTGCGGGGCGTCAGCATGAACCCCTGGCGCTCCCGCCGCACCCGCGCCTGCTGCGGACTGACCTACCTCTCCACGGGCCAACTGGACCGCGCCCGCGCGGTACTGCGCGACACGCTCGACCTGCTGGAGCCGTTCCTGCTGGAGCCGTTCCTGCCGGCGCCGGACGACCTGCCCGACGACTTGCCGGGCGTGGACGCCCTGGACGTCCCGGACGTCCCGGGCGACCCGGATGACACGGACGACCCCGTCGTCCCCCTGTTCGTGGTCCTGGAACCCAGCTGTGCCGCCGCCCTCCGCACCGACCTGCCGGAGCTCCTCCCGGACGATCCCCGTGCCGCCCGCCTGGCGGGCCTGGTGGTCACGTTCGCGGAGGCACTGGAACGGCTGGCCCCGGACTGGCGGCCGCCCCGCCTGGACCGCCCGGTGACCGGCCAGACCCACTGCCACCAGCACGCGGTCCTGGGCGACGCCCCCGACCGCCGCCTCCGCGAGGCCGCGGGCCTCACCGGCGACCTGGCCGGCGGCTGCTGCGGCCTGGCCGGCAACTTCGGCTTCGAGAAAGGCCACTTCGAGGTGTCGCAGGCATGCGCGGAGGAACAGCTCCTCCCGGCGGTCCGGGACGCGGATCCGGGCACGCTGATCCTGGCCGACGGCTTCTCCTGCCGGACCCAGCTGGAACAACTGGCCGGCGTGCGGGGGAGACACCTGGCGGAGGTCCTGGCGGAGGCACTGGACGGTGAGGCCGAATGAGCGGGGCCGAACCCGAAGTCGAGGCCGAGGTCGAACCCGAACGCGGGCCTGAAGCCGAGGCCGAACCCGGGCCTGAAGCCGAGGCCGAACCCGGGCCCGAACCCGAAGTCGGCCGGGTGGCCGTCCTCTCCGACATCCACGGTGTGCTGCCGGCGCTGGAGGCGGTGCTGGCGGAACCGGACGTGTCCCGTGCCGACCGTGTCGTGCTCACCGGCGACATCACCGCGGGCCCGCAACCGGCCGAGGTGGTCGACGTGCTGCGGGCGCTGGGCGACCGCGTGCTGTGGCTGGCGGGGAACGCGGACCGGGAGCTGGTCGAGTACCGCAGGGGCGAGCGCGCCGACATCCCGGACCCGATCGGCCCGTTCGCGGCGCACGCCCTCAGGGCGGACCAGGTCGACTTCCTGGCCGGGCTCCCGAAGACCGCGACGCTCACCGTCCGGGGCCTCGGCCGGGTCCTGTTCTGCCACGCCACTCCCCGCGACGACGAGGAGATCGTCCTGGTCGACTCGCCGCCGGAGCGCTGGGCCGAGGTCTTCGCCGAGGTCGACCCCGGGATCGGCACGGTCGTCTGCGGCCACACCCACATGCCCTACACCCGCCTCGCCCACGGCCGCCTCGTCGTCAACCCCGGCAGCGTGGGCATGCCCTACGGCCGCCCCGGCGCCCACTGGTGCCTCCTCGGCCCCGGCACCGACCTGCGCGTCACCCCGTACGACATCCCCACGGCCACCGCCCGTCTCGTGGCCGCGTGCTCCTACCCCGGCATCGAGGAGTGGGCCGACTACTTCCTCCGGGCCCGCGCCTCGGACTCCGAGGCCCTGGCCCTCTTCAGCGCGCGATAGCGCCCGAGCGCCTCCCGGGCATCGGCCACGAAGGAGTCCCGCGCGGCGAGCCCGGAGAGTTCCCCGTCCGTCACCCACGCGTACCGGGCGACCTCCGAGGGGTCGGGCCGCACCGGTCCCGTGACGACGACCTCGTGCAGGCCCAGCCAGTAGGGGGAGATCGCCCCCTCGCACAGGAACTTGAGCACGAGGCGCGGCCGGTCCACGACCCCCAGCTCCTCGGCCAGCTCCCGTGCCGCGGCGTCCGCGTACGACTCACCGGCGCGCACCGCCCCGCCGAGCATCCAGTTGGCCTGCCCCGGGAAGAGCAAAGTGGTGTCGCTCCTGCGGTGCACCAGGAACCGCCCGTCGGCGTCGCGGCACACGATCGTGGCGATCCGGTGCAGCAGCCGCGACCGGATCGCCTCACCCCGCTCCACCACGCCCAGCACCCGGTCCTGCTCGTCGACCTGATCGACCGGTTCACCCATGGCGACACGATGTCAGGAGTCGTCGTGGTAGGGAGGGAAGATGACCGGTCGGCTGCCAATCGATGAGCAACTCGTCGTCCTGCGCGAGGTGTTGTGCCGTAACGACGTCCTCGTGGAGGTGCTGGAGCGGGGTGCCGCGCTCGGGCTGCCCGAGTGGTACGTGACGGCGGGATGCCTGTTCCAGACGGTGTGGAACGTGGTGACCGGCAGGCCGCCGGGTGCCGGGATCAAGGACTACGACCTCTTCTACTTCGACGGCGACGACCTGTCGTGGGAGGCGGAGGACCGGGCGATCCGGCGGGCCCGGGAGGTGTTCGCCGGGGTGGCGGCCGAGGTCGAGGTGCGGAACGAGGCCCGGGTGCACCTCTGGTACGGGGAGAAGTTCGGGGTGCCCTGTCCGCCGTACGAGTCGACCGAGGCCGCCATCGACAGCTTCGCGGCGACCACCTGCTGTCTGGGCGTGCGGCTGGAGGAGGGCGGCCGGTGGCGGGTGTACGCACCCCACGGCTTGTCGGACGTCTTCAACCTCGTCCTGCGGCCCAACCCGGTACTCGCCCCGCGTTCCGTCTACGAGACCAAGGCGGCCCGCTGGCGTACGAGGTGGCCCGAGCTGACCGTGCTGGCCTGGCCCGACGGCGGGTCCGCCTAGCTCTTCCCGGGCCGGGGCCCGACACGCCCTGGCCCACCTGCGCGGGATCGAATCCGACCGGGTTCGCGTCTGTTGTCCTTGATGCGAGTGCAGACCGATCGCCGACCTGTCCAGGAGCTTCCTCTGATGACAGCAACTCTCCGCCTCCGGCCCGTCTCCCGCGCCGAGCACCTCGCCTTCGTAGGGTCCCGGCCCTCCGCCAGCCATATGCAGCTGCCGTCCTGGGGCGAGGTGAAGTCCGACTGGACGGCGGAGAGTCTGGGGTGGTTCGACGGGGAGGGGCGGATGGTCGGGGCCGGGCTGGTGCTGCTGCGGGCGCTGCCGAGGGTGCGGCGGTACCTGGCGTATCTGCCGGAGGGGCCCGTCATCGACTGGGGGGACGCGGAACCGGAGCGGTGGCTGGATCCGCTGCTGGCGTATCTGAAGGGACGGGGGGCGTTCACCGTGAAGATGGGGCCGCCGGTCGTCGTACGACGATGGAGCGCGGAGGCGGTGAAGGCGGCGATCGCCGATCCCGCCGCCCGGCGGCTGCGGGACGCCGAGCCCACGTCGCAGGACCCCCGGGCGCTGGAGCTCGCCGACCGGCTGCGCCGGATGGGATGGCGGCAGGCGGAGCCGGGCGGGGAGGAGGGGTTCGCGGCCGGTCAGCCCCGGTACGTGTTCCAGGTGCCGTTCGCCGGGCGCTCGCTGGACGCGATCCAGCGCGGGCTCAACCAGCAGTGGCGGCGCAATGTGAAGAAGGCGGAGAACGCGGGGGTGAAGGTGGTGCGGGGCGGGTACGAGGACCTGCCCGCGTTCTACGCGCTGTACACCGAGACCGCCGAGCGCGACCGCTTCATCGCGCGCCCCCTCTCCTACTTCCAGCGCATGTGGACCGCGCTGACCTCCGAACACCCCGACCGGATGCGCCTCTACCTCGCCCACCACGAGGGCGAGGTCCTCGCCGCCGCGACCATGCTCACCGTCGGCGAGCACGTCTGGTACTCCTACGGCGCCTCCACCGTCCGCAGGCGCGAGGTCCAGCCCAACAACGCCATGCAGTGGCGGATGATGTGCGACGCCCATGAACTCGGCGCCGCCGTCTACGACTTCCGGGGCATCACCGACACCCTGGAGGAGTCCAACCACCTGCTGGGGCTGCTCCGCTTCAAGGTGGGGGCCGGCGGGGAGGCCGTGGAGTACCTGGGCGAGTGGGACTTTCCGCTCAACAAGCTGCTCCACAAGGCGTTCGACGTGTACATGGCCCGCCGCTGACGCCCGTCCGGGGGTCCGGCCGCCCCGATTCATAAGCTGGCTCTCAGGTTCATAAGAGAACTCTCAGCTTCGGGGCCGTTATACAGCTGTTACCCAGGTACTCACAGCACCTGTTTGCCGTTCACAAGCCGACTTTGCCGTCCCTTGGGATTCGGGCCGTGTAAGTTCATCGGTGTCGGGCGGCGGGGATTGCCGAGGATGACGATCCGAAATCCCCGTACGTTGCCCAAGAGAATTCTCGTACCATCCCGCACCACTTGCACTTCGAACTCTCAAGGAGTCGGAATGAGCCTCAAGAAGCTCGCCCCGCTGCCCCCCAAGCCCAAGAAGCAGCTGCCCCCGCCGCCGCCGAAGCCCAAGAAGCGCGCGCCGAAGCCGGCTCCGAAGCCGATCCCCGGCCAGGACAACTGAGTCAGCTGTAAAAAGGACCGACGGTTCGCCGTCGGTCCTTTTTCACTCCTGCAATTCAAGTAATTCCGCGTCGGACGGTGGAGGTGGTGTGAAATGCGCGTAAAGGAGAGTGAGGGCGCAGAATACGAGTACGAAGTCGACGACTCGGAATACGAGGACGAGGACGACGAGTACACGCCCACCATCCCCGCCCGTGTCGCGTTCCGCCGCTTCTGGCCGCTGACCGCGGGCCTGCGCAAGTGGCTGATGATCGTCTGGGTGTGCACGGTGATCGCCGCGCTCGCCGAGACCGAGGCCATCCTGCTCTTCAGCGACCTCACCGACCACGCCCTGCAGAAGGGCTCGCTGAGCGCCTTCTGGAGCCCGGCCGGGAAATGGCTGGCGATCGCGATCGTCGGCGCGATCGTCACGTACGCCGGCAACTCCCTCGCCGCCTGGGCCACCGAACGCTTCGTCATGCGGCTGCGCGAACACGTCTTCGACCACGTCCAGCAGCTGCCCCCGCACTTCTTCCAGCGCCACCGCCAGGGCGACCTGCTCTCCCGCCTGACCAGCGATGTCGACGCCATCGAGACCATGGTCGTCTCCGGACTCGTCGGGGCCGCGTCCGCCCTGTTCAGCGCGGTCTTCTACGCGGCCGCCGCCTTCTGGCTGCGCTGGGACCTGGCCGCCGCCACCTTCGTCCTCGCCCCCCTGTTCTGGCTGGCCGCCCGCCGCTTCTCCGGCTCCATCAAGGACGTGTCCCGGGCAGGCCGGGTCGCCGACGGCGCGATCACCTCCGTCGTCGAGGAGTCCCTCGGCAACATCGTGCTCACCCAGGCGTACGACCGCCGCGACGCCGAACGCCGCCGGCTGAACGAGGAGGCCGGCGCCTGGTTCCGCGCCTCCGTCCGCTCCACCCGCCTGAACGAGGCCTACGAACAGCTCGTCGCGGTCATCGAGACCGTCTGCGTCCTCGCGGTGATCGGCATCGGCGCCTGGGAGATCTCCACCGGCCGCATGACCCTCGGCCAGCTCCTCGCCTTCTCCGCCTTCCTCGGCTACCTCTACCCGCCGGTGCGCGGCCTCGCCCAGCTCGGCCTCACCATCACCGCCGCCACGGCCGGCGCGGAACGGCTGATCGAGATCCTCGACGTGCGTCCCTCGGTCACCGACCCCCGCCGCGGCACCGACTCCGGCCGCCCCGACGGCGCCATCGAGGTCCGCGAGGTCGGCTTCCGCTACCCCGGCGCCGACAAGACCGCCCTGGAGGGCCTCTCCTTCGCCGTCAGCCCCGGCGAACTCGTGATCATCACCGGGCCCAGCGGCGCCGGCAAGTCCACCGTCTCCAAGATGCTGCTGCGCTTCTACGACCCCGACAGCGGCGAGGTCCTCCTCGACGGCGTCCCCCTCCGCGACTTCCCGCTGGCCCGCCTGCGCGAGTACATCACCCTGCTGCCCCAGGAGACGCTCGTCCTGCACGACACCGTCCGCGCCAACATCGCCTGCGGCCGCCCCGGCGCCAGCGACCAGGCCATCGAGGACGCCGCGAAGGCCGCCGACGCGCACGACTTCATCATGAAGCTCCCCGACGGCTACGACACCAGGGTCGACCCCAACTCGGCCCGGCTGTCCGGCGGTCAGCTCCAGCGCCTGGCCATCGCCCGCGCGATCCTGCGCGACGCCCCCGTCCTCGTCCTCGACGAACCGACCACCGGCCTGGACGCCATGGCCGCACGCCGGGTCGTCAAACCACTGCGCCGCCTGATGACCGGCCGGACGACCATCATGATCACCCACGACCTCAACCTCGCCCCCGACGCCGACCGCATCCTCGTCGTCGACGGCGGCCGTATCGTCGAGACCGGCCGCCACGACGAACTCCTCGCCCGCGGCGGCGCCTACTCCCGCCTCCACCGCTCCCAGAACAACGCGATCATGGACACCGGCGAACTGCGCCTGCCGCTGTTCGTGCAACAGGGCGGCCCGGCACCGGCACCCGCGGCAGAGGCCGTGGGCGTGGGAGTGGGGGCACCCCAGGGCGACGGGTACGCCTACCAGCAGCCGTACGGGAACATGTACGACTACAACGTGTACGCGGCCGCAGGGCTATGGCCCCAACCCATGTACGAGCCCCACATACAGCCCGCCTACGGGGCCGACGTGCCCACCACACTCCCCGACGGCCGCCCCCTGTTCCGCGACGAGGAGCCCTGGCCCGGCATCTGAACCGCCCCCGGACGGCTCAAGAGGCGGTTTCGTCAGGGGTCGTCACCGAACTCGGCCCGGTGACCCAGCTGCCGTACCGCTCCCGGATGATCGCGTCGACCTGGCGTTCACACCAGCGTTCCCCCTGCCACCAGCCCGCCATACCGGAGAGCACAGGCGGCACCCACTCGCGGACCAGCGAGCGGAGGCGGGCCTCCTCGTCCTCGTCCCAGGCGAACGGGTTCCGGCCCGGGTCGAGTTCGTCCCAGCCCTGCATGCCCCGGTAGGTGACGGGGGGTACACGGTTCTCGGGGAAGGGCAACGTGTCACGGTTGTACGTCAGCGCCGGCCACTCTTCCTGTCCACTGTGATCGCCCCACCAGTCTCCGCTCGAAGACTCCCGGGGCGCGAACGGATTTCGGGAAGAGCGGTTCTCGTCAAGGGCGTACACGCAGGACGGTCCGGGGCATCCGGCGCCCGGACGGACAGCGAGTCCGGTGAGTGCCCGTCACATGAGCCTTGTTACACACCTATTGCACAAGGGATCTTCAGGAATCCTCCATCCTCTTCGTAGGCTGCGTACGCCAATGGGCTCGGCCGGGGGCGACCCGCCGGGCCCCTCGCGATCCCAGGGGGGATTCACATGCGTATACGCGTCGCGGCCACCGTTCTGTCCGGTGCGGTCGCACTGTCCGCGCTCGCTGTCCCGGTGGCCGCCCAGGCGGCGTCGACCCCGAGCGCGAAGGCGCGGCTCAGCTCCTTCTCCGCGCACACCGCGTCCGCCGCGCACGCCGCGAACTCCGCGCAGACCGTCCGGCCGAAGACCGGAATCGGGAGCATCGCCTTCTCCAAGGGCGTCGTCAACGGCGGCAAGGACATCGTCCTCGGCACCACCACGAAGAAGTCCGTCACCGCGACCTACACCGCCACCAGCTCCAGTGGTGTCGCGGTCACGGAGGCCTTCCTCTGGCAGGGCACCGACCCCTCCAGCACGGACACCATCACCGGCGCCCTGGGCACCGACGACGACCCGGTCTGCACCGAGTCGACCACCCAGACCGGCGTCTACAGCTGCAAGGCCGTCTTCAACATCGACGCGGCCGCCGACATGCCGGGCAACGGCGCCGCCGGCACCTGGAAGCTCGCCATCGGCGGCTACGACCTCTCCGCGAACGCCAGCTTCGACGACAACATCGGCACCGGCAAGATCAAGAAGGCCTCCAAGCTGACCGTCGACGCCACCCCCGAGCCGGTGAAGAAGGGCAAGACCATCACCGTCACCGGCAAGCTGACGCGCGCCGACTGGAACACCGGCAAGTACTCCGGCTACGCGTCGCAGAAGGTGCAGCTGCAGTACCGCAAGAAGAGCAGCACCACCTACACCACCCTCAAGACCATCACCGCCGGCACCGGCGGCGCCCTCAAGACCACGGTCAAGGCCACGGCCGACGGGTACTACCGCTACTCGTTCGCGACCAACGCCACCACCGGTGCCTCGACGGCGACCGGCGACTACGTCGACGTGAAGTAGCTTCCGGCCACCACCTGAAGATTCGTTTCACTGCCGTTCGGCCCCGCCCCGCGCCCGGGGCGGGGCCGAATGTGTCGTCCAGTGGGGAACCGGTAGCCGATGCGTATCCGAATCAGCGCCTACGAGGGGCCGCTCACCGTGCGGTTCGAGCCTTCGGGCATGGAGTACGAACTCTCCTCGGGAGACCACCTCGACGTCCTGTTCCCGCCCGCGCCCGATGACCAGGTCGCCGGCCATGTCGAGTACGTGCCGGGCGCGGTGACCGTGTTCTCCTCCTCGGACGTACCGGGGTTCACCCGGGCCTGGAACGCGAACGGCGAGGAGGTCACCACCTGACGGTGGTCGGCGGGCCGCACATCTCACCATCCAGGACAGTTCCATAAGGGGTTCACGCGCCTGTCGAAGTCCATTACCCTGGACTAAGAAGTCCATCGTAATGAACAGCTACCCTCCTGGACCGCCCGTGACCGCCCCCAGCACCTCACAGCCGACGTCGACGTCCACGCCCGCCGACCCCGGTGTCCCGGGACGGCTCGGCTCGTTCGGTCCCGTCGGCCTGGTGCTGGCCGGCGGGATCTCCGTGCAGTTCGGTGCCGCCCTCGCGGTGACCCTGATGCCCAGGGCGGGCGCCCTCGGCGTGGTGACCCTGCGGCTGTTCGCCGCCGCCGTGGTCCTGCTCGTCGTCTGCCGGCCCCGGCTGCGCGGCCACTCCCGCACCGACTGGGGCACGGTGATCGTCTTCGGCATCACCATGGGCGCGATGAACGGTCTCTTCTACGAGGCCGTCGACCGCATCCCGCTGGGCACCGCCGTCACCCTGGAGGTCCTCGGCCCGCTGGCCCTCTCCGTGGTGGCCTCCCGGCGCCTCATCAACCTGCTCTGGGCAGGACTGGCGCTGGCCGGCGTCTTCCTCCTCGGCGGCGGGGGATTCGGCGACCTCGACCCCATAGGTGTCGTCCTCGCCCTGGGGGCCGGCGCCATGTGGGCCACCTACATCATCTTCAGCGCCCGTACGGGCCGGCGCTTCCCGCAGGCCGACGGTCTCGCACTGGCCATGGCGGTCGCGGCACTGCTCTTCCTCCCGCTGGGCATCGCCGAGGCCGGCACCAAGCTGCTGAACCCGACCACCCTCGCCCTCGGCTCCTCGGTCGCGGTCCTCTCCTCCGTCCTGCCCTACACCCTCGAACTGCTCGCCCTGCGGCGGCTGCCCGCCCACACCTTCGCCGTCCTGATGAGCCTGGAACCGGCCATCGCCGCCACCGCCGGCTTCCTCATCCTCGACCAGGCACTGACCGCCACCGAGGCGGCCGCCATCGCCCTCGTCATCGCGGCGAGCATCGGCGCGGTCCGCTCCCAGGTGGGCCGCGGCCGGCGCCCGGCGACCGGCCCGCGGGCGGAGCCGGTACCGGTGATCGGCGCCCAGCCGGAGCAGGTGGCCGGGGTGCGGCCGGAGCCGGTGACGAGCTCTCAGCCGGAGGGGAACGGCAGCGCGTCCTGATAGCCGTTGGACGGCCGCTGGATCTTCTTCGTGGTCCGGGCGTCCAGCGCGACCGGCGCGGACTTCGTGCCCAGCTTCCCGCCCGGATGCCAGTTCCCGGTGACGGACACCCAGGTGTTGGCGGGCGGGATGCTGTCGCTGTAGATCCGGACCTTCACGGACTGCGCGTCGGCCGCGCAGCAGGAGATGATGATCCGCGTCAGGTCCCAGCTCCCGCCCCCGGCGACCGGCGTGACCAGACCGCTCATCTGCACCGTGCGCCCCTTGATGGCGAGCGTGCGGTCCTGCTGCACCCGGGTGGTGAAGTCCGTGAGCGTGATGGGCAGCGGCGAGGTCTTCGGCAGCGGATCGAAGTCGTCCTGCTCCGCCACCACCTTGGCGGGCTGCCGGGAGGCGGTGTACGCGCCGAGCGCCGGCGGGGCGTAGAAGAGCAGGCTCAGCGCCGGGAGCAGCAGTAGCCAGGCGACGCGGGGGACGGCGGAGTGGTCATGGCCGGCATGTGCGTCCGGCCCATGGTGCTGCCCGGCCTCAGGGTGTGGTCCGGAACCGTGTGCGTGGCCCCCATGTGCCTGGCCCCCATGTGCCTGGCCCCCATGCCTCCCGTGCCCCTTTCTCCCCTCCCGTGTCGCCGCCTCCGCGATGCCCAGCACCAGCAGCACCAGCCCGGACACGACCAGCAGCGGGCGCATCCCGGGCTTGACGTAGCGCAGGCACAGGTCGGTGAAGAGCGAGGCGTGCAGCAGACCCAGGCCGCAGAGGACCAGCAGGGTCACCTGGAGCGGACGTCTCACAGCAGCACCCCTCCGACCAGCACACTGCACAGGACCGCGACGACCGTGGTGGCGGCCGAGAAGCGGGCCGCGAAGGCCCGGCCGAACGTGCCCGCCTGCAACGCGATCAGCTTGAGGTCGACCATGGGTCCGACCACCATGAACGCCAGCCGGGCGGTGGGCGAGAAACCGGTCAGCGAGGACGCCACGAACGCGTCCGCCTCCGAACACACCGCCAGGATGATCGCCAGCGCGGCCAGGAACAGCACCGACAGCCAGGGCGAACCGGCGAAGGTGTCCAGCACCGAACGCGGTACCGCCACATTGAAGGTGGCCGCGGCCATGGCGCCGACCACCAGGAACCCGCCCGCCTGGAGGAAGTCGTGCTGGAAGGCGTGCCGGAACTCCGTCCAGCGGTGCCGTCCCGGCTGGTGCCCGGTGTGCCGCGCCGCCGGCCGCAGCCACTCCTCCCGGCCCAGCCAGAGCCACAGCCAGCCCATCACGGCGGCGGTGACCAGCGAGGCGAGCAGCCGGGCCAGCACCATCAGGGGCGTGCCGGGGAAGGCGATGGCGGTGGCGGTCAGCACGACCGGGTTGATGGCGGGCGCGGAGAGCAGGAACGCGAACGCGGCGGCCGGGGTGACCCCGCGCCCGATCAGGCTGTTCGCCACCGGCACCGACGCGCACTCGCACCCCGGCAGCACCACCCCGGCCATCCCCGCGACCGGCACCGCCAGCGCGGGCCGTCTGGGCAGCATCCGGGTGAACACCCGCTCCGGCACGAACGCGTTGATCGCCCCCGACAGCGCCGTACCCAGCAGCAGGAACGGCGTCGCCTGCACGATCACGGCGAGACACACCGTCTGCCAGGCCTGCAGCGCGGCCTTGCTCACGCCCTGGCCGAGCAGGAAGAGCGCGGTACCGGGGACGACGGCGGCGGCCACGAGGAGCAGCGGCCAGAAACGGGGGAGTTCACGCACCGGCGCGTCCTCGGCCCCCGGGTGACCGGCCGCCGGGTGACCGGCCGACGCGGGGTCTACGACGAGCGTCGCCTCCGCCCCCACGGCGAGTTCATCTGCCCTCCGCACGTCCCGCACGCCTCACACATCACTCCATCGCCGGATGTTCGCATCGAACATAGGGCATGGGCACACCTGTGGGGCGCCGGGCAGCCCCAGGGGAATCCCCTGCTTCGGGCTGCGTACGGCAAATTCATGCAAGCGTGCTTGATTGTTTCTGGTGCCGCTGCCATGCTCCTCCCCATGTCCGATCCGACGCCCGTCATCGACGACCTGCGTGAGGAGAGCGCGGAACTCGACCGGCTGGTGGCCGAGTTGGGAGCCGAACAGTGGGCTCTCGACACCCCCGCGCCCCGCTGGACCGTCGCTCACCAGATCGCCCACCTCGCCTGGACCGACCACTCCTCGCTGCTCGCCGTCACCGACCAGGACGCCTTCGCCCGCGAGGTCGAGAAGGCGCTGACCGCGCCCGGGGACTTCGTGGACAACGGGGCGGAGGACGGGGCCGCAAAGCCCCCCGCCCGGCTGCTGGCGGACTGGCGGGCCGGGCGCGAAGCCCTGGCCGAGGCGCTGCGCGCGGCGCCCGCGCGGGCGCGTTTCCCCTGGTACGGCCCCCCTATGTCGGTCGCCTCCATGGCCACCGCCCGGTTGATGGAGACCTGGGCGCACGGCCTGGACATCGCGGACGCGCTGGGGGTGACCCGCACCCCCACCGACCGGCTCCGGCACATCGCCCGCCTCGGCGTCCGCACCCGCGACTTCGCCTTCGGCGTGCACGGACTGCCCGTGCCGTTCGAGGAGTTCCGCGTCGAACTGACCGCCCCGTCCGGCGTGCTGTGGACGTACGGTCCCGAGGACGCCGACGACCGGGTCACCGGCCCCGCCCTGGACTTCTGCCTGCTGGTCACCCAGCGCGCCCACCGCGCCGACCTCGCCCTCGAAGCCGCCGGCCCGGACGCCGACCGCTGGCTGGACATCGCCCAGGCCTTCGCGGGCCCGCCGGGACCCGGCCGCACCCCGAAGGGCGGCGCCCTGTGACCCTGCGCATAGGCAACGCCTCCGGCTTCTACGGCGACCGCTTCGACGCGCTGCGCGAGATGCTCACCGGAGGCGAACTCGACGTCCTCACCGGCGACTACCTCGCCGAGCTGACCATGCTCATCCTGGGCCGCGACCGCCTCAAGGACCCCGGCGCCGGATACGCCCGCACCTTCCTGCGCCAGCTGGAGGACTGCCTGGGCCTCGCCCACGAGCGGGGCGTGCGGATCGTCACCAACGCCGGCGGGCTCAACCCGGCCGGACTAGCCGACGCCGTACGGAAGCTGGCCGACCGGCTCGGCATCCCGGTGCGCGTCGCCCATGTGGAGGGCGACGACCTCACCGCCGCCCACATGGGCAGCCTCGCCGCCCACGCCTACCTCGGCGGTTTCGGGATCGCCGAGTGCCTGCGGGCCGGCGCCGACATCGTGGTCACCGGCCGGGTCACCGACGCGGCCCTGGTCACCGGCCCCGCCGCCGCCCACTTCGGCTGGCGGCCGGGGGAGTACGACCGGCTCGCGGGCGCCGTCGTCGCGGGCCACGTCCTGGAGTGCGGCACCCAGGCCACCGGCGGCAACTACGCGTTCTTCGCCGCCGCGCGGGCCGCCGGCCGGGACCTCGGCCGCCCCGGCTTCCCGCTCGCCGAACTCCACGAGGACGGCAGCTGCGTCCTCACCAAGCACCCCGGCACCGGCGGCCTCGTCGACGTCGGCACGGTGACCGCCCAGCTCCTCTACGAGACCGGCGGCGCCCGCTACGCCGGACCCGACGTCACCGCCCGCCTCGACACCGTGCGGCTGAGCCAGGACGGCCCCGACCGGGTGCGGATCGAGGGCGTACGGGGCGAGGCCCCGCCCCCGACCCTCAAGGTCGGCCGCAACCGGCTCGGCGGCTTCCGCAACGAGGTCGTCTTCGTCCTCACCGGCCTCGACATCGAGGCGAAGGCGGCCCTCGTACAGGAACAGATGGGCGACGCGCTCGCGCACGCCGAGCAGGCGCCGTCGGAGATCCGCTGGGACCTCGTCCGCACCGACCGCCCCGACGCCGACACCGAGGAGACGGCCAGCGCGCTGCTCCGGCTCGTCGTACGGGACCGCGACCAGGAGGCCGTCG
The DNA here is from genome assembly GCF_044747345.1 of Streptomyces sp. NPDC090088. NCBI lineage: Bacteria > Bacillati > Actinomycetota > Actinomycetes > Kitasatosporales > Streptomycetaceae > Streptomyces > Streptomyces sp. NPDC090088. Next base: position 264,840 of record NZ_JBIVDZ010000006.1, read on the forward strand.
GCCGGGCGCTCAGCGGAGCCGCCGTGGAACTGGCACTCGCCAGCTACCCCGGCTTCCATGTGCTCGCCCCACCGGGAAAGGGCGCGCCCTATGGGGTCTTCGAGGATGTGTACGTCCCCCAGGAGGAGGTGCCCCATATGGCCGTCCTCCATGACGGGCGACGGATCCCTGTGCCGCCGGCCCAGGACACCCTCGTACTCCAGGACCTGCCCGCACCACCCCTGCCCGAGCCGCTTCCCGCGGGTCCCACCCGGCGGGCGCCCCTGGGGCTCGTCGCCGGGGCCCGCAGCGGTGACAAGGGCGGGAACGCCAACGTCGGCGTCTGGGTGCGCTCGGACGAGGCCTGGCGCTGGCTGGCGCACACCCTGACCGTCGACACCTTCCGCGCCCTCCTCCCGGAGAGCCGGGAGCTGACCGTCACCCGCCACTTCCTCCCCGGCCTGCGCGCCCTCAACTTCACCGTCGAAGGCATCCTCGGCCAGGGGGTGGCCGCCCAGCACCGCTTCGACCCCCAGGCCAAGGCCCTCGGCGAATGGCTCCGCTCCCGCCACCTGGACATCCCGGAGGCCCTGCTGTGACGGTCATCGAGACCACGCTCGACACCCGCACCCCCGACTACCGGGCGAACCGCGACGCCATGCTCGCCAAGCTCACCGAGCTGGAGGCCGAGCACGCCAAGGCCCTCGCGGGCGGCGGCGAGAAATATGTGACACGGCACCGGGCGCGCGGCAAGCTCCTGGCCCGCGAGCGCATCGAACTCCTCCTCGACCCCGACACCCCCTTCCTGGAGCTGTCCCCGCTGGCCGCCTGGGGCAGCGAATACGCCGTCGGCGCCTCGCTCGTCACCGGCATCGGGACCGTCGAGGGCGTCGAGTGCCTGATCACCGCCAACGACCCGACCGTGCGCGGCGGCGCCAGCAACCCCTGGTCGCTGAAGAAGGCACTGCGCGCCAACGACATCGCCCTCGCCAACCGGCTGCCCTGCATCAGCCTGGTCGAGTCCGGCGGCGCCGACCTGCCCTCCCAGAAGGAGATCTTCATCCCGGGCGGCGCCATCTTCCGCGACCTGACCCGCCTCTCGGCCGCCGGAATCCCCACCATCGCCGTCGTCTTCGGCAATTCCACGGCCGGCGGCGCCTACATCCCCGGTATGTCCGACCACGTGATCATGGTCAAGGAACGCGCCAAGGTCTTCCTCGGCGGACCGCCCCTGGTGAAGATGGCCACCGGCGAGGAGAGCGACGACGAGTCACTGGGCGGCGCCGAGATGCACGCGCGCGTGTCGGGCCTCGCCGACTACTTCGCCCTCGACGAACCGGACGCGCTGCGCCAGGCCCGCCGGGTGGTCGCCCGCCTCAACCACCGCAAGGCGTACGCGGACCCGGCCCCGGCCGAACCGCCCAAGTACGACCCGGAGGAACTCCTGGGCATCGTCCCCGGCGACCTCAAGATCCCCTTCGACCCGCGCGAGGTGATCGCCCGGCTCGTCGACGCCTCCGACTTCGACGAGTTCAAGCCCCTGTACGGCAGCAGCCTCGCCACCGGCTGGGCCTCGCTGCACGGCTACCCGGTCGGCATCCTGGCGAACGCGCAAGGCGTCCTCTTCTCCGCCGAGTCCCAGAAGGCCGCCCAGTTCATCCAGCTCGCCAACCAGCGCGACATCCCCCTCCTCTTCCTCCACAACACCACCGGCTACATGGTCGGCAAGGAGTACGAACAGGGCGGCATCATCAAGCACGGCGCGATGATGATCAACGCGGTCAGCAACAGCCGCGTCCCGCACATCTCCGTCCTCATGGGCGCCTCCTACGGCGCCGGCCACTACGGCATGTGCGGCCGCGCCTACGACCCCCGCTTCCTGTTCGCCTGGCCCAGCGCCAAGTCGGCCGTCATGGGCCCGCAGCAGCTCGCCGGCGTCCTCTCGATCGTCGCCCGCCAGTCCGCCGCCGCCAAGGGCCAGCCCTACGACGACGACGCCGACGCGGCCCTGCGCGCCATGGTCGAGCAGCAGATCGAGTCCGAGTCGCTGCCGATGTTCCTGTCCGGGCGGCTGTACGACGACGGCGTCATCGACCCGCGCGACACCCGCACCGTCCTCGGCCTTGCCCTGTCGGCCCTCCACACCGCCCCCTACGAGGGCGCGCGGGGCGGCTTCGGCGTCTTCCGGATGTGAGGGACCACGTGACCACGTCGACCACGTCGATTTCGACCCTGCTCGTCGCCAACCGCGGCGAGATCGCCTGCCGCGTCTTCCGCACCTGCGCCGACCTCGGCATCAGGACCGTCGCCGTGCACTCCGACGCCGACGCGAACGCCCGCCACGCCCGCGTGGCCGACACCGCCGTACGGCTGCCCGGCGCCACACCCGCCGACACCTACCTGCGCGCCGACCTGGTGGTGAAGGCCGCCGTGAGCGCCGGCGCGGACGCCGTGCACCCCGGATACGGCTTCCTCTCCGAGAACGCCGACTTCGCCCGCGCCGTCCTCGACGCCGGCCTGGTCTGGATCGGACCGCCCCCGGAAGCGATCGAGGCGATGGCGTCCAAGACGCGCGCCAAGGAACTGATGGGCATCGCACCCCTCGGCGACGTCACCGAGTCCGACCTGCCGGTCCTGGTGAAGGCGGCCGCCGGCGGCGGCGGGCGCGGCATGCGCGTCGTGCGCCGTCTCGACGAGCTGAGCGCCGCCCTGGAGGGCGCGCGCGCCGAGGCCACCAGCGCCTTCGGCGACGGCGAGGTCTTCGTCGAGCCCTACCTCGAACGCGGCCGCCACGTCGAGGTGCAGATCCTCGCCGACACCCACGGCACCGTCTGGCCGCTCGGCACCCGCGACTGCTCACTCCAGCGCAGGCACCAGAAGGTGATCGAGGAAGCACCCGCGCCCGCACTCCCCGAAGGCCTGGTGAAGGAGCTGTACGCGCTGGCCGTGCGCGCCGCGCGCTCCGTCGCGTACGTCGGCGCGGGCACCGTCGAGTTCCTCGTCGCCGACGGCCGGGCCCACTTCCTGGAGATGAACACCCGCCTCCAGGTGGAACACCCCGTCACCGAGGCCGTGTCCGGCGTCGACCTGGTCGCGGAACAGATCCGCGTCGCCGAAGGCCACCCCCTCCCCCTCGACCCGCCCCCCGCCCGCGGCCACGCCATCGAGGCCCGCCTCTACGCCGAGGACCCCGCCCGCGACTGGGCCCCCCAGACCGGCACCCTGCACCGCCTCGCCGTACCGGACAGCGTCCGCCTCGACACCGGCTACACCGACGGCGACGAGATCGGCGTCCACTACGACGCGATGCTCGCCAAAGTCGTCGCGCACGCCCCCACCCGCGCCGAAGCGCTGCGCAAGCTGGCGCACGCCCTTGAGAACACCACTCTGCACGGCCCCACCACCAACCGCGATCTCCTCGTCGGCTCCCTGCGCCACGAGGAGTTCACCGCGGCCCGCATGGACACCGGCTTCTACGACCGCCACCTCACCGAGCTGACGGCACCCGCCCCCGACCCGCACGCCCCCCTCGCCGCCGCCCTCGCCGACGCCCACGGCCGCTCCCGCTTCGGCGGCTGGCGCAACCTCCCCTCCCAGCCCCAGACCAAGCGCTACCTGATGGCCGGCGAGGAACACGAGGTCCGCTACCGCCACACCCGCGAAGGCCTCACGGCGGACGGCGTACGCGTCGTGCATGCCGGCGCGCGTCTGGTCGTACTCGACATCGACGGCGTCCACCGCAAGTTCGAGGTGGCGCGCTACGGCGACGACCGGATCCACGTCAACAACCACACCCTCACCGCCCTGCCCCGCTTCCCCGATGCCAAGGCTCAGCTGGCACCGGGGTCCTTGCTGGCACCGATGCCGGGAACGGTCGTACGGGTGGCGGAAGGCCTGGAGGTGGGGTCGGAAGTGGAAGCCGGCCAGCCCCTCCTCTGGCTGGAGGCGATGAAGATGCAGCACCGGATCACGGCACCGACGACGGGAACACTGACCGAGCTGCGAGTGGCCGTAGGACAACAGGTGGAGCCCGGCTCTCTATTGGCGGTAGTACAAGCGCCCCTTTAGGGGCGCGGGGCTGCATCGAATTTGCGGCTACCGCCGCGCGAGCGCGAGCAACCACACACAACCCGCACCCAAGGGAGCCACCATGTCCCCCCAAATCGAAGCCGACGAACACAAGGCACTCCGCGCAGCGGTAGCCACCCTCGGCGCCAAATACGGCCGCGAATACATCACCCGCACCATCGCCGAGGGCCGCCCCCCGACCGAACTCTGGCAAGAGGCGGGCAAGCTCGGCTACCTCGGCGTCAACCTCCCGGAGGAACACGGCGGCGGAGGCGGCGGCATCACCGAACTCTCCATCGTCCTCGAAGAACTCGGCGCCGCAGGCTCCCCGCTCCTCATGCTCGTCGTCTCACCCGCCATCTGCGGCACCGTGATCTCCCGGTTCGGCACCGAGGACCAGAAACGCACCTGGCTCCCCGGCCTCGCCGACGGCTCCCTCCTCATGGCCTTCGGCATCACCGAACCCGACGCCGGCTCCAACTCCCACCGCATCACCACCACGGCCCGCAAGGACGGCGCCGACTGGCTGCTCACCGGCCGCAAGGTCTTCATCTCCGGCGTCGACATGGCCGACGCCGTCCTGATCGTCGGCCGCACCGAGGACGCCCGCACCGGACGCCTCAAGCCCTGCCTGTTCATCGTCCCCACGGACGCGGAGGGCTTCCAGAAGCACCCGATCGACATGGAACTCAACGCCGCCGAGAAGCAGTTCGAACTGGTCCTCGACGACGTACGGCTCCCCGCGGACGCCCTCGTCGGCGACGAGGACGCCGGCCTGCTGCAACTGTTCGCCGGACTCAACCCGGAACGCATCATGACGGCCGCGTTCGCGATCGGCATGGGCCGCTACGCCCTGTCCAAAGCGATCGAGTACGCCCGCGACCGCACCGTCTGGAAGACCCCCATCGGCGCCCACCAGGCCATCGCCCACCCCCTCGCCCAGGCACACATCGACCTCGAACTCGCCCGCCTGATGATGCAGAAGGCAGCACACCTGTACGACGCCGGAGACGACATCGGCGCAGGTGAGGCCGCCAACATGGCCAAGTACGCGGCGGGGGAGGCGTGCGTCAGGGCCGTCGACCAGGCCGTGCACACCCTCGGCGGCAACGGCCTCACCCGGGAATTCGGCCTCGCCTCGTTGATAACGGCCGCGCGCGTGGCTCGTATTGCTCCGGTGAGCAGGGAGATGATTCTCAACTACGTCTCCCACCAGACCCTGGGCCTGCCCAAGTCGTACTAGGCAGCCGCGCCCGCCTTGGAGGAACCGTGTTCCGCAGCGAGTACGCAGACGTTCCGCCCGTAGAACTCCCCATCCACGAGGCCGTACTGGGCCGGGCCGCCGAGTTCGGCGACACGCCCGCCCTCATCGACGGCACCGACGGCACCACCCTCACCTACGCGCAACTGGACCGGTTCCACCGGCGGATCGCGGCCGCGCTCGCCGACGCGGGCATCCGCAAGGGCGACGTCCTCGCCCTGCACAGCCCGAACACGGTCGCCTTCCCGACGGCGTTCTACGCGGCCACGCGCGCGGGGGCCTCCGTCACCACCGTGCACCCGCTCGCCACGCCCGAGGAGTTCGCCAAACAGCTGAAGGACTCCGCGGCCCGCTGGATCATCACCGTCTCACCCCTCCTGGAGTCCGCCCGCCGGGCCGCCGAACTCGCCGGCGGCATAGCGGAGATCTTCGTCTGCGACAGCGCACCCGGACACCGCTCACTCATCGACATGCTCGCCGGTGACGCCCCCGAACCGCAGGTCGACATCGACCCCGTCGAGGACGTCGCCGCACTGCCGTACTCCTCCGGCACCACCGGCGTCCCCAAGGGCGTGATGCTCACCCACCGGCAGATCGCCACCAACCTCGCCCAGCTGGACGTCTGCGTCCCCTCCGGCCCCGGCGACCGCATCCTCGCCGTCCTGCCGTTCTTCCACATCTACGGCCTCACCGCGCTGATGAACGCGCCCCTGCGCAAGGGCGCCACCGTCGTCGTCCTGCCCCGCTTCGAGCTGGAGACCTTCCTCAAGGCCATCCAGACCCACCGCATCACCGGCCTGTGGGTCGCCCCGCCGATCGTCCTCGCCCTCGCCAAGCACCCGCTCGTCGAGCAGTACGACCTGTCCTCCCTCAAGTACGTCATGAGCGCCGCCGCCCCCCTGGACGCCCAGCTCGCCACGGCCGGCGGACAGCGCCTGGGCCTGCCGCCCGTCGCCCAGGGCTACGGCATGACCGAACTCTCCCCCGGCACCCACATCGTCCCCCTCGACGCCCTCGGCACCGCACCGCCCGGCACCGTCGGCAAGCTCATCGCCGGCACCGAGATGCGGATCGTGTCGCTCGACGACCCGCACAAGGACGTCGGCATCGGCGAACCCGGCGAGATCGCCATCCGCGGCCCCCAGGTCATGAAGGGCTACCTCGGCAAACCCGAGGCCACCGCCGACATGATCGACCCCGACGGCTGGCTGCACACCGGCGACGTCGGCCACGTCGACGCCGACGGCTGGCTCTACGTCGTCGACCGCGTCAAGGAACTCATCAAGTACAAGGGCTTCCAGGTGGCCCCCGCCGAACTCGAGGCCCTCCTGCTCACCCACCCCGGCATCGCCGACGCCGCCGTCATCGGCGCCTACAACGAGGACGGCAACGAGATCCCGCACGCCTTCGTCGTCCGCCGGCCCACCACCGACGACACCCCCGAACTCACCGAGAACGAGACCATGCTCTACGTCGCCGAACGCGTCGCGCCCTACAAGCGCGTCCGCAAGGTCAGCTTCATCGCCGGGGTGCCCCGCGCGGCCTCCGGGAAGATACTCCGCCGCGAACTACGCGCCCTCGCCAAGGCCGGGCAACCCGAGGAGGGCCCATGACGTCGATCGGACAGACACACACGCGTGCCGTCACCACCCTCAGCCTCGACTCCACCACCACCCGCAACGCCCTGTCCGCCGCCCTCGTCACCGAACTCGCCGAGGCCCTCACCGACTGCGCCAAGGACCCCCACGTCCGCGCGATCGTCCTCACCCACACCGGCACCACGTTCTGCGCCGGAGCCGACCTGCGCGACCCGCCCCACCCCGACGCCCTCGTCGAACTCCTCCGCCAGATCGTCGAACTGCCCAAACCGGTCCTCGCCCGCGTCACCGGCCACGTCCGCGCGGGCGGCCTCGGCCTGCTCGCCGCCTGCGACATCGCCGCGGCCTCCACCGACTCCACCTTCGCCTTCACAGAGGTCAGAATCGGCGTCGCCCCCGCGGTCATCTCGCTGCCCCTCCTCCCCCGCACCGACCCCCGCGCCCTCGCCCGCCACTACCTCACCGGCGAACGCTTCGAGTCGGCGGAAGCCGTCCGGTTGGGCCTGCTCACCACCACCGCGGACGACGTCGACACCGCCCTCGCCCCCATCCTCGACGGCCTCCGCCGCTCCGCCCCCCAGGCCCTGGCCGAGACGAAACAGCTGCTCACGGCTAGGGTGCTGGAGACATTCGACCGGGACGCGGCCCACCTCACCGCCCTCTCGGCCCGGCTGTTCTCCTCCGACCAGGCCCGCGAGGGGATGACGGCCTTCCTCGAACGACGGGATGCGGCGTGGGTGGTGTGAGCACGACGGAACGTGCCCCGAAGCAGGACCGCAGCCGGGCCACCCGGCAACGGCTCCTGGAAGCCGCCGTGGCCTGCCTCGCCGAACACGGCTGGGCAGGCTCCACGGTCGCCGTCGTCGCCGAACGCGCCGGCGTCTCCCGCGGCGCCGCCCAGCACCACTTCCCGACCCGCGAGGACCTCTTCACAGCAGCCGTCGAATACGTCGCCGAAGAACGCTCCACCGCCATCCGGGCCCTCTTCCCCCAAGGCACCACCGGCGACCGCGGAGCCGTCGTCTCCGCCCTCGTCGACCTCTTCACCGGCCCCCTCTTCCGCGCCGCCCTCCACCTCTGGGTGGCCGCCTCCGACGAAGACCAGCTCCGCTCGCGCGTCACCGAACTCGAAGCCCGCGTCGGCCGCGAAACCCACCGCATCGCCGTCGACCTCCTGGGCGCCGACGAATCCCGCCCCGGCACCCGCGAAACCGTCCAGGGCCTCCTGGACATGGCCAGAGGCCTGGGCCTGGCCAACCTGCTCACGGACGACAGGGCGAGACGGGAGCGGGTCGTGGCGCAATGGGCGGCACTGCTGGACGAGATCCTCGGCTGAAGCGCCCCTCAGGGGCGCGGGGAACTGCGCGACCAGCTCCCACCCACCCGCACCCGCCCACACACCCGCACAGGCAACTCAGTGGGCGATATCCACAAACCCCTCGATGTCCTGAGGCTTCCGCACCCCAGGCCCCACATACCGCGCCGACGGCCGCACCAACCGCCCCGTCCGCTTCTGCTCAAGAATGTGCGCCGACCACCCAGCCGTCCTCGCACACGTGAACATCGACGTGAACATGTGCGCCGGCACCTCCGCGAAGTCCAGCATGATCGCCGCCCAGAACTCCACATTCGTGGCCAGCACCCGATCCGGCCGCCGATTGTGCAACTCCTCCAGCGCCGCCTTCTCCAACGCCTCCGCGATCTCGAACCGCGGCGCCCCCAGCTCCCGCGCCGTCCGCCGCAGCACCCGCGCCCGCGGATCCTCGGCCCGGTACACCCGGTGCCCGAACCCCATCAGCCGCTCACCCCGGTCCAGCGCCTTCCTGACATACCCGGCCGCGTCCCCGGTCCGCTCGATCTCCTCGATCATCCCGAGCACCCGGGAGGGCGCACCACCGTGCAGCGGCCCCGACATCGCACCCACGGCACCGGACAGCGCGGCGGCGACATCCGCACCGGTGGAGGCGATGACACGCGCGGTGAACGTGGACGCGTTCATGCCGTGCTCGGCGGCGGACGTCCAGTACGCGTCCACGGCGGCCACATGCTTCGGATCCGGCTCACCCCGCCACCGGATCATGAACCGCTCCACCACCGAGTGCGCCTTGTCGATCTCCCGCTGCGGCACCATCGCCAGCCCCTGCCCGCGCGCGGACTGGGCGACGTACGACAACGCCATGACGGCGGCCCGCGCCAGGTCCTCCCGGGCCTGCGCCGCGTCGATGTCGAGCAGCGGCTTCAGCCCCCACACGGGGGCGAGCATGGCGAGCGCCGACTGCACATCGACGCGGATGTCACCCGAATGGACGGGGATCGGGAACGGCTCGGCCGGCGGCAGACCGGGATTGAAGGCCCCGTCGACGAGCAGCCCCCACACGTTCCCGAACGACACGTGCCCGACCAGATCCTCGATGTCGACGCCCCGGTACCGCAGGGCGCCCCCCTCCTTGTCCGGTTCGGCGATCTCCGTCTCGAACGCGATGACTCCTTCGAGCCCGGGTACGAAGTCGGACATGGGGCGGCTCCTCATGAGGTGTAGGCGGAGGCAACTGCACCATAACCCCGAGTGCCAGAGTTGGGGAGCCCAGCGGCACTCAGTGCCACCACAGGTCTGCGTCACATGTACCCCGGACCCATATGTGCATACGGCAAGATGACCGCGTGACCGACCGCGACGCCGCCGCCTCCGACGACCCCGTCCTCGACCCCGCCGCGATGCGCAAGCACTACCGGGCCGAGGGCTTCGAAGAGCACGACCTGGCAGCTCACCCCATGGACCAGTTCACCCACTGGTTCCACCAGGCCGCACGGGCCGCCGCCGACGGCATGATCTACGAACCCAACGCGATGGTCGTCTCCACCGCCGACGCCGAGGGCCGCCCCAGCTCCCGCACGGTCCTGATGAAGCAGTACGACACCCAGGGCTTCGTCTTCTACACCAACTACGACTCCCGCAAGGCCCAGGACCTCGCCGCGAACCCGTACGTCTCGCTGCTCTTCCCGTGGCACGCCATCGCCCGCCAGGTCGTCGTCACCGGCACCGCCCGCCGTACCGGCCGCGACGAGACCGCCGCCTACTTCCGCACCCGCCCGCACGGCTCCCAGCTCGGCGCCTGGGCCAGCACCCAGTCCTCGGTCATCTACTCCCGCGCCGAACTCGACGCCTCCTACGCCGAGCTGACCGCCCGCTACCCCGAGGGCGAACAGGTCCCGGTCCCTCCGCACTGGGGCGGCTTCCGCATCGCCCCCCAGACCGTCGAGTTCTGGCAGGGCCGCCAGAACCGCCTCCACGACCGCCTCCGCTACGTCGCCGACCCCGACGGAACCTGGCACGTGGAACGCCTCAGCCCCTGAGCCCCACGCTCCCCACAGACGCAGACGACCCGCGAGCTCAGGTCCCTCCGCCTTACGACGGAGAAGCCGGCCGGACGCACCGGCGAGCTCGCGGGTCGGGTGACTGCTTGGGATTGGGCCGGCTGCACGCGTCTGTCACGTGCTGGTCCGGCACCGCACTCGGTGTGGTGACGGGCCGCTAGCCCGCAGCCACCTCACGCGTCCGGTATTCATACATCTGCCGAACCACCTCCCTTCTCGTGTGCCCCACACACTAAGAAGCCGCCGGGACAGTCTCAACTCTTTTTTCGTTAGCGTTCGGCGCATGACAAAACGGCAGGTGATTCTCAGTGGGTCGGTGTTCGAGGAGGAGATCGGGTATGCGCGGGCGGTGGTGGACGGGGAGTGGGTGCATGTGTCGGGGACGACGGGGTTCGACTATGCGGAGATGACGATTTCCGAGGATGTGGTGGAGCAGGCGGAGCAGTGTCTGCGGAACATCGGGGCGGCGCTGGCGGAGGCGAGGTGCGGGTTCAGGGATGTGGTGCGGGTGCGGTACCTGCTGCCGGTGCGGGAGGACTTCGAGCCGTGCTGGCCGGTGCTGCGGCGGGTGTTCGGGGATGTGCGGCCGGCGGCGACGATGATGGTGTGCGGGCTGGCCGATCCCCGGATGAAGATCGAGATCGAGGTGTACGCGCGGCGGTCGGGAGGGGATGGGCGTGAGTGATTTCCGGGTGGTCCTCGTGGGCGGCGACGGGGGCGGCGACGGGGGCGGGGCGCTGGAGCAGTGGCGGTATGTGCACAACGTCGTCGTGCCGCCTGCGGCGATGACCTTCGAGGAGGCTCGGGAGCGGCTGGCGCGGGGGTATCGGCTGGAGAACGCGTACGACGGGGACGTGCTGGTGGGGTGTGCCACGGTGCGGCCGGTGGTCGACGGGGTGGTGACGGTGATCGTGCGGGTGCTGCCGGGGTATCGGGGGCGTGGGTTCGGTACGGCCTTGTACGAGCATGTGGTCGGGTACGCGTGCGTGCCGGGGGTCGAGGCCGTCGAGACGTGTGTGCTGGGGGTCAACGAGGACGGGCTGCGGTTCGCGCGGCGGTACGGGTTCGCCGAGGTGGAGCGGTATGTGCTCGACGGGGAGAGCGACGAGTGGGTGGATCTGCGGCTCGTGCTGTGAGCGTCGGCGGGGTGCGGCTTGCAACGATTCCTTCAATCTTGCGGGAACACAGTGTGGGCTGCGTCACGTTCGAGTTGAATGAAGGGCAGTGAGTGAACCGACGCGCCGTGCGTGCGGACGCAGCCTGATGGGGGTCCAGGTGAGTGCTTCCCGGCGTAGTGGGACCACGGACGAGCTGGGGCCCGGCGAGCCCGAGCCGGAACCGGAGCGGGACGCCCCGGACGACTCGGGTGGCTCCGACCTGCTCGCCGCGCTGCTCGACGGCATGGACGCGGCCCTGTGCGCCTTCGACGCGGACGGTGTCGTCACCCATTGGAACCGTGAGGCCGAGCGGATCCTGGGCTGGACGGCGGCCGAGGCGGTGGGCCGGCACGGGTTCGCCGGGTGGGCGGTGCGCGCGGCGGACGCCGACGAGGTGGAGGGCCGGCTGCTGTCGGCCATGCATGCCCCGGGTCGTCAGGTGCACGAGTTCGCGCTGCTCACGAAGGACGGCGGGCGGGTCCTCGTACGGACGCAGTCGGCGGCGGTGCGTGGTCCGGACGGGAAGCCGGCGGGTGTGTACTGCGCGTTCAGCGAGGTGCACGCGCAGATAGACCTGGAGCGGTCGATCGCGCTGAGCGAGGCGTTGTTCGAGGACGCGGCGTGGGGTGTCGTCCTGGTGGACGCCGATCTGCGGCCGGCCGTGGTGAACGCCCATGCGGCGCGGGCGCTCGGGATCGGGCGTACGTCGGCGCTGGGGCGGCCGCTGGGCGAGTTGCTCGCGCTGGGTGTGGAGGATCTGGAGAGCGCGCTCACGCATGTGCTGGCCGAGGGCGCGCCGCCCGCGCCGGCGGAGATGTGGGTGAGTGTGCGGACGGCGGAGGGCGAGCAGCGGCGCTGCTGGCGGTCCGGGTTCCTGCGGCTGGCGTCGCCGCTCGCGGAGGAGCCGGTGCCGCTCGGGGTCGGCTGGCTGTTCCAGGACGTCACGGAGGCCAAGCAGAGCGAGCAGGAGGCGGCGATGCTGCGCTTCCGTGCCAACCAGCTGCACCGTGCTGCGCGCGCGGCCGCCGAGTGCGAGGACCCCGCGGAGGCGGCCACCGTCCATCTGGACTTCGCGCTGGCCGGGTTCGCCGATCATGCGGTGGTGGACCGGGTGGTGGGCGGTGCGCGGGGTGACGGGGACGTGGGGCCGGTGCGGCTGGTGCGGATCGCGGCCACGCCGGCGGGGACGCCGGGGCCGAGTCTGCTGACGGGCGCGGCGGGGCTGCCGGTGCGGTACGAGGACGGGCACCCGGCGCTGCAGTGCGTGGAGCGGGCCGGGAGTGTGCGGGCGGACGCGGGTTCGGTGCCGCCGGACCGGGCGCGGGCGTGGGCGCTGGACCGGCAGTGGCCGGGTGACGCGGTGCACGCGTTGTGCGCGGTGCTGCGCAGCCGGGGGCGGACGCTGGGCGTGGTGACGTTCCTGCGCGGGTCGGGCCGCAGCCGTTTCGAGCGCCCGGACGCGACGTACGCCGAGGACGTGGCGGTACGGATCGCCACGGCGCTGGACCTGGCGGGGCTCCTGAGGGAGCGGTGACGAGGGTTCCCAGGAGCCCGGCGGGTCTGTCAGGGCTGGTAGAAGATCCGGTCGCGGTACTCCGCGAAGACGCGGGCGTTCCACTCGTGGCCGCCGTCGACGTTGCCGGAGCGCAGCAGCGGGGGTTCGATGCCGCGGTCGGCGAGGGTGGCGGCGGTGGTGGCGAGGACCGCCTGGAGCAGGGCGCTGGTGACGACCGTGGAGGCGGGGGCGAAGGGGGCCGGGATGGTGTCGAGGGTCAGCTCGGCGTCCCCGACGGAGATCTTCGAGTCGAGGACGACGTCGCAGTGGTCCATGAGGTAGGTGCCGGAGGAGTGCCGGGAGGTGGTCTGCTCGGCGTACGCCACCGAGGTCACGCCGATGACCCGGGCGCCGAGGTCGCGGGCGCCGATGGCCATCTCGACGGGCATGGCGTTGCGGCCGGACAGGGAGATGATCACGAGGGCGTCGCCGGCGCGCAGGGGCGAGGTGTCCAGGACGGCGGTGGCGAGTCCTACGACGCGTTCCAGGCGGGAGCCGAGCGTGGCGGGCATGACGTCGACGCCGACGGCGCCGGGGACGGCGAGCAGGTTCATGAGGGCGAGGCCGCCCGCGCGGTAGACCACGTCCTGGGCGGCGAGGGAGGAGTGCCCGGCGCCGAACGCGAACAGCCGGCCGCCGGCGGTGACGGTGTCGGCGAGCAGGGTGGCGGCGGCGCCGATGGCCTCGGCCTCCTCGGCGCGGACCCGTTGCAGGAGGCCGATGGCGGCGTCGAAGAACAGGTCGGCCGGCGTGCCGTCGCTCATGCGGTGCCCCTTCGCAGCGTCTGTGTCGCGGATCACCCTCCGGTCTGGACCATCTCGGTGTCAATACGGCCGGTGCGCAGGCGGCCGCACGGGGTTGCCGAACTGCCGGTCCGGGGCCCGTTCTGGTTCCCGTTCCGCCGGTGTCCCCCGCTTGTCAGTGGGATCCGGCAGAATTGGTGTCAGGGCCAGCGCACGCGGCCGGGCTTCCGGCAGAGGTAATCGAGGGGCACGAATGTCCGGACTGATCGACACCACGGAGATGTATCTCCGCACCATCCTCGAGCTCGAAGAGGAAGGCGTGGTCCCCATGCGCGCCCGCATCGCGGAGCGGCTCGACCAGAGTGGGCCGACGGTGAGCCAGACGGTGGCGCGGATGGAGCGGGACGGTCTGGTGTCCGTCGCCAGCGACCGCCATCTGGAGCTGACCGACGAGGGCCGCCGGCTGGCGACGCGGGTGATGCGCAAGCACCGGCTCGCCGAGTGCCTGCTGGTCGATGTGATCGGCCTGGAGTGGGAGCAGGTGCACGCGGAGGCGTGCCGCTGGGAGCACGTGATGAGCGAGGCGGTGGAGCGGCGGGTGCTTGAGCTGCTGCGGCACCCGACCGAGTCGCCGTACGGCAACCCGATCCCGGGTCTGGAGGAGCTGGGCGAGAAGGACGGCGCGGACCCGTTCCTCGACGAGGGCATGGTGTCGCTGGCCGACCTGGACCCGGGCGCCGACGGCAAGACCGTGGTCGTACGCCGGATCGGGGAGCCCATCCAGACCGACGCGCAGCTGATGTACACGCTGCGGCGGGCGGGTGTGCAGCCCGGTTCGGTGGTGAGCGTGACGGAGTCGGCCGGCGGGGTGCTGGTGGGCAGCGGTGGTGAGGCGGCCGAGCTGGAGGCGGACATCGCCTCCCATGTGTTCGTCGCCAAGCGCTGAGCGCCGTAGCCGGAGCGCCGTTCAACTTCCGTTGTTCGTGGGGGAGTTGGCGGGTCTTTTCGGCGTTCCTCCCCGGTGTGTCGAACGCGTCGAATCGGAGATTCAGTGCGTCGAATCGCAGCGCCCATCCGTTTCGCGTGCGAGGCTGTCGCGTGAGGCATATGACCTGAGGGGGCGGGGAGGATGTGCCGAAGGCGTGGAGACGGACGTGGAGATGGACCTGGGTTTGGCCCCGGCACCTTGCGGTGCCGGGGCCTGTCCTCCCCAGTGCTGACCCGGAGCCCCGAGCTCTCAGGGTCATCCCCTCGGACCGTTTTCCCCGAGCGGTCCGCCCCCCGCAGAACAGATCCCCTCGGTGGCGCCGATCATGCCTGGGGAGGGGTCACTCGAACGAGGGGTGTTGCCCGTAGGAGCCCGATTTTCGAATAGGCATTCGATAGTCTGCAGTGGTAGCGAAGCATCACGAAGCGACATCGCGAAGCGATCCGAAGCGATCCGAGGCGACACTAGGCACGCGGAGCTAGGGGGGTGCCAGGCCCATGGCACGGCGCATCGACGTGACAGGAGCCGGCGGCGTACACCTCGCCGCCTGGGAGTTCGCGGACCCGCCCAAGAAGGACGACCCGGAGCGGTCGTCGCACGGCGTGCTGTTACTGCACGGCCTGATGGGCCGCGCCTCGCACTGGGCGTCCACCGCCCGCTGGCTCTCCGAGCGGCACCGGGCCGTCGCGCTCGACCAGCGCGGCCACGGCCAGAGCGACAAGCCCCCACAGGCCGTGTACACCCGTGAGGCGTATGTCGAGGACGCCACGGCCGCGATCGAGCAGCTGGGCCTCGCCCCCGCCGTGCTCATCGGCCACGCCATGGGCGCGCTGACCGCCTGGCAGCTCGCCGCGAAGCGCCCCGAACTGGTCCGGGGCGTGATCATCTGCGATATGCGGGCCTCCGCGCTCGGCGCGGCCTCGCAGCGCGAGTGGGCCGACTGGTTCAGGTCCTGGCCCGTGCCCTTCGCCACGCTCGCCGACGTCCGCAAGTGGTTCGGTGAGGACGATCCCTGGGTGGAGCGGCCGAACCCCGCGCGCGGGGAGTTCTATGCCGAGGTCATGCACGAGTGCGGCGACGGCTGGCGGCCGGTCTTCGATCCCGACCAGATGCTGAGGTCCCGGGAGACCTGGGTGTACGACGCGCACTGGGAGGAGCTGGCCCAGGTGCCGTGCCCCGCGCTGGTCGTGCGCGGGGTGGACGGGGAGCTGGGGCGGGCGGAGGCGCAGGAGATGGTGCGGGTCCTGCCCAGGGGGGAGTACGCGGAGGTGGCTGATGCCGGGCACTTGTTGCCGTACGACCGGCCTGAGGCCTGGAGGGCGGCTGTGGAGCCGTTTCTTGAGCGGGTGGGGGAGTGAAGAGCGCCCAGTGGGGTGGGGGAGTGGGTACTTCGGCGGGTGCGGGTGCGTTGTGGCTGGTCGCGCAGTTCCTCGCGCCCCTAAAGGGGCTATCCCTTGCTGACAGCTGTCAGGATTTCCGGGAGATTTGCCGCCGTGCGCGGTGCCGCGCCCCGTAGCCCCGCCCAGGTGATCGTCGCCCCGTACGCCGCCCCCACGGGCAGCAGCGCCCAGGTCCAGTTCTCGCCGCCCGCGCTGACGTTCAGGGCGATCGTCAGGGCGATGACGGGGGCGCACAGGAGGGCCGCCGACACCATGCCGCCGAAGATGGCGATCCAGGCGAGGCCGGTCTGGCCGGCGGCGACGTTGCGGTGGCCTTCCTGGGGGATGGAGTAGGGGAAGCGGGCCGAGGTCCAGGCGCCGGTGGCGAGCATGGCGCCGAGCAGGGCGAAGGAGAGGCCGAGGACCTCGGGCAGCCGGGGCCAGTCGCCCAGCATGGCCGTGGTCAGGACGGTCACCAGGGTCGCGTACGGCAGAGTGATCACCAGCAGGGCCAGCGCCCGCCCGCGCAGTTCGACGTAGGCGTCGCGCGGGGACGAGATGGTCATCGCCACCATCCAGAAGGCGGAGGTGTCCTGCCCGAACTGGTTGTACATCTGGATGCCGAGCATGCCGGCGGCGAAGCAGGCGAAGTAGATCGAGCCGGTGCCCTGCAGGGCGTTGAAGACGGGGACGATCAGGCCGATGGCCAGCGAGGTCACCCACGCGGCCTTGGTCTTGGGGTCGCGCCAGACATAACGCAGGCTGCGCGCCATGACCGTGCCGGTGCGCCCGGAGGGCAGCAGCCGCCCCGGGCCGCCGCCCGACGACGCGCCCCGCCCGGCGGAGCCGGGTTCCTGGAGCGTCGAGCCGTCCGGGGCGGTCATCAGCCGGGTCAGGGTCCGCGCCCAGGCGCCGACGAGCAGCGCCAGCGCGGCCGCGGACAGGGCGAGTTGGAGGACGGCCTGCCCGTACGCCCCCTCGCTCGCCGAGCGCACCGCCCCGATCGCGGAGGCCGGCGGCAGCCAGCGCACCACGTCGGCCACCGGCGCTAGCTCCCCGAGCCCGGCCGAACCGAGGCTCCGCGCCCCGAAGTTGACCAGCTGCGCGCCCACCGCGATGACCAGGCCGCTCAGCACGGCCAGGTCGCGTCCCTTGCGGCTGGTCAGCAGCCGTACGTTCGCGGCCGCGACGGACCGGGCGAGGGCCACGCACACCAGCAGCGCGAGGACGACGCCGACGACCGCGACGCCGTACCCCGCCGCCCCGTGCGCCACGGACACCGCGCAGCCCGCCAGCAGCACCAGCGTGAACAGCGGGCCGATGCCGACCAGCGAGGCCGCCAGCAGGGCCCGGACCAGCGGGACCGGCCGCAGCGGGAGCAGCACCAGGCGGGTGGGGTCCAGCGTCTCGTCGCCGCTCGGGAAGAACAGCGGCATGAACGCCCACCCCAGGGCCAGTACGGCGGTCGCCAGGACGGCCACCGCGTCCGCGTGCGCGTGCCCGCGCAGCAGGACCAGGCCCAGCAGCTGCAGCGCCGCGAACAGCAGCGCGACGACGGCCGACGCGATGAACGCGGCACGGCGGCCGCCGGACTGCCGCAGCCCGTTCCGCAACAGCGACAGCTTCAGCCGTACGACGGTGGAGGTCACGTCCGTCATCGGGCCGCCCCGCCGCCCAGCCAGTCCAGGTCGGAGGCCGTGTCCCGGCCGCTCGCCCCGACCAGCTCCAGGAAGGCGGCCTGGAGGTGGGGATGTTCCCCGCGTACTTCCTCCAGCGTCCCCGTCGCGCGGATCCGTCCGGCCGCCAGCACCGCGACCCAGTCGCACAGCGACTCGACGAGTTCCATGACGTGGGAGGAGAAGACGACGGTCGCGCCGGAGGCGGTGTAGCGCTCCAGCACGCCCCGGATGGTCTGCGCGGACACCGGGTCCACGCCCTCGAACGGCTCGTCCAGGAAGAGGACTTCGGGATTGTGGAGGAGAGCGGCGGCGAGCCCGATCTTCTTGCGCATGCCGGTCGAGTAGTCGACGACGAGTTTGTGCTGCGCCCCGGCGAGATCGAGCACGTCCAGCAACTGCGCGGCCCGCTTGTCGACCTCCGGACCGGGGAGACCGCGCAGCCGCCCGGAGTAGCCGAGCAGTTCGCGTCCGGAAAGCCGCTCGAAGAGCCGTAGCCCCTCGGGCAGCACACCGATCCGGGCCTTCACCGCCACCGGGTCCCGCCACACGTCGTGCCCGACCACCTCGACGGACCCCTGATCCGGCCGCAGCAGCCCGGTCACCATGGAGAGAGTGGTCGTCTTCCCGGCCCCGTTCGGCCCGACCAGCCCGACGAACTTCCCGGCAGGCAGCGACAGATCGATCCCGGCTACGGCGACCTGCTGCCCGAACCGCTTCCAGAGCCCACGCACACGCACGGCATCGGTCATGAGTGAACCCTACGGTGGGAGGGGCGGCGCAGGGGCGGGCGCAGCCATGTAGCTGACGGGACCACAGCGCCCCGTCAGGGGCGCGGGGAACTGCGCGATCAGCCACAACGCACCCGCGGCCGCCGACGAAAAGGCACCCGGCAACCCAATAGGCGCGCTACCGATCCCGCCCGCACGCATAGGCCAACGGCGAGATCAACTCCTCCGCGTCCGGCAGCCACCGGTTCGCGGCCGTCGGCCGGCAGGCCCACTGCACGGCCCCCCGCGACCCGTACCGCGTCGGCGGCGCGGGTACGTACGCCCCCTCGCCCAGCGCCATGAGGTCGAGCGAGGCCGGGGACCAGCCCAGCTTCCGTACCAGCTCCGGGACCTTCACCGAGGCCCCGGGAAGCACGAAGAACTGCATCCGGCGGTCCGGGGTGAGCGTCACCGGCCCGAGCGTCAGCTCCATCCGCTCCATCCGGGCGAGCGCGAGAAACCCCGCCGTCTCCGGGACGGACAGCGCGTCGAAGGTCCGCCCCGTCGGCAGCAGGATCGACGCCGTCGGCTGCTTCTGCCACATCCGGCGCGCGACCGTCGCACTACCGGTGGCCTGCGTCGCCCAGTCCGGGCGCGCTGCGTGCGCGCCGGGCGCGCCGCACGCGACCTCCCCGCAGGAACAGCGTTGCACCCCCTCGACCGCTTCCAGCCACGTGCCGGGGAAGACGTCCCAGTGGCGCTCCTCGGCGTAGCGTACGGCGGTCTCCAGCAGCGATTCCCCGCGCTGCTTCGGAATCTGAGCGGCTTCGGTTCCGGCGATCGTCTCTTCCACGCTCAACACAACTCCCGCACCCACCTGGAGTTACGGCCGTAACGCGCGCGGGGGAGGAGCATCTTCTCCGCAACTGGGGCGCATGGATGCACGTGTGGGGGCGCGCAGGAGGAACCGGGGCGTGAGCGGGTAGTCACAAGTGGGGGGTTGGCGGCGGTCGTCCCCGCAGTTCCGCTGCCTTTACCCGGCAATCCTCGCATGTCCCGCATTTTCGGTATGTCCGCTGGGCAGTGATCGCAAAGGCCGGATCTTTTCCCTACAGGGAGTTCGCAGGGGGTACGCCATGGCCGCAAGGCCGCTTGTCGCGCGGCAGCCGAACGAACGGTTGCAGGCGCTCATCCAGGAGGCGGGGTGCTCGAACGCCGGGCTGGCCCGCCGGGTCAACATGTGCGGCGCCGAGCACGGTCTCGACCTGCGGTACGACAAGACGTCCGTGGCGCGCTGGTTGCGCGGCCAGCAGCCGCGGGGCCGGGCGCCCGCGATCATCGCCGAGGCGCTGGGGCGGAAGCTGGGCCGTACGGTCACGATCGACGAGATCGGCATGGCCAACGGCAAGAACCTCGCGTCCGGTGTCGGTCTCCAGTTCTCGCCGACGGTACTGGGGGCCATCGAGCAGGTCTGCGAGCTGTGGCGCAGCGACGTGGGGCGCCGGGACTTCCTGTCCGGTTCCTCGGTCGCCGCGTCCGCGCTGGTGGAGCCCAGCCGGGACTGGCTGATCTCGGCACCGGACGCGCAGGTGGCGCGGCAGGCGGGGCCGCGGGTCGGGCAGTCGGACGTCGCGGCCGTGAAGGCGATGACGCAGGCGCTCACCGACCTGGACCACCAGTTCGGCAGCGGGCATGTGCGGCCGGTCGTCGTGCACTACCTCAACAGCGTCGTCTCCGGGCTGCTGGCCGGCTCCTACCGGGAGGCCGTGGGGCGGGAGTTGTTCGCCGCCGTCGCCCGACTCACCGAGCTCGCCGGGTACATGGCCGTCGACACCGGCCAGCCCGGACTCGCCCAGCGGTACTACATCCAGTCGCTGCGGCTGGCGCAGGCGGCCGGGGACCGCGGCTACGGCGGCTATGTGCTCGCCGCGTCCATGAGCCACCTGGCCGCGCAGCTCGGGAACCCGCGGGAGATCGCCCAGTTGGCGCGGGCGGCGCAGGAGGGGGCGCGGGGTCGCGTCACCCCGCGCGCGGAGGCGATGTTCTACGCGGCCGAGGCCCGCGGCCACGCCCTGCTGGGCGACGCGCGGTCGGCGCAGCTGGCGTCCGGGCGGGCTCTCTCCGCGATGGAGGCGGCCGATCCGTCCTCCGGGGACGACCCGGCGTGGATCGCGCACTTCGACGAGGCCTACCTGGCCGACGAGTTGGCGCACTGCCACCGGGACCTGGGCCAGGCCGAGGCGGCCGCGCGGTGCGCCCGGCAGTCGCTGGACGGGCACCCGGAGAAGCGGGCGCGGCGCCGGGCGATCGGCTATGTGCTTCTCGCCACAGCCCAGGTGCAGCAGCGCGAGATCGAACAGGCCTGCGCCACCGGGACGAAGGCGGTGGAGCTCCTGGAGACGGTCCGCTCCAACCGGGGCGCCGAGTACCTGGAGGACTTCCAGCAGCGCCTGGAGCCGTTCCGGGACGAACCGGTGGTCAGGGAGTTCGGGGCGCGGCTGGATCTGCAGGCGGCCGCGTGAATTCATGCCCCGCGGTTGCGTGAACGTGCGGGAAACCACACCTTGCCGTGCAAGAGGTGGCATATACAGCGCACCGCGGGGCGGTTCTGTTACTGCCGTCACAGGGAACAAGATCGCGCCCTTGGCTGCGTGGCACCTTGCTGAGGGGACCCGGTAGCGTGAGCCGACGATTCACAAGGTCCCCCATTAGTAGGAGTCCCGGTGACGCAGAGTGGACAGGGCGAGCCCGCACGCGAAGGCATCGTGCTGCCCTCCGACGGAGGCGAGCCCCTGCTGCCGGGCATGACGGGCGGCCCCGTGCCGATAGCCCCCGCCCAGGCCCCGGCCCCGCCGGCCGCGCCCCCCGAGGGCCAGGCCTGGGGACAGCCGTGGGGTCCCGGGCACCAGCAGGGCGCCTCGCAGCCCCAGCAGGACTGGCCGCAGGCGGCGGGCCAGGAGTGGGGTTCCGCCGAGCTGCCGCCCGCCTGGAACGCCCAGTCCCACGCCGCCCACGCGCAGGCCCGCTCCGACGCCTCCGGCGCAGGCCCGCTCCCGCCGGAGACGGCCCCGGCACCGTCGTACGGCGGCTACGAGCAGTCGTACGGCTATGGTGCCCAGCCCCAGCAGTCCTACGGCGCCCCGGGCACGGCCGGTGACGCGCTGCCGCCGGCCGCCGGCCAGGACCCCTACGGCGCTCCGGGAGCCGCGCTGCCGCCCGCCGACCCGTACGGCGGTCACGGTGGCCACGGCGGGTACCCCGGGGCCCTGCCGCCCGCCGACGAGGGCGCCACCCAGTTCATCCCGCCGGTGCCCGCCGCGCCGGTGGACGAGGGGGCCACCCAGCTGATCCCGCCGGTCGGCCCCGGTGCGCTGCCGCCGGAGAGATCCAATGAGCAGACCACTTATCTCGGCCGGCAGTCCGCGCCCCCGGCGCACTCCGACGCCGAGGCCACCCAGTACATAGCGCCGTACCCGGCGGGAGCCTCGCAGGGCGCCGACCGGCAGCCGCCCGCCGAGTTCGACAACCTCTTCCGCAGTGCCCCGGGCGGCGAGCCGCCGGCCGCGTCCACCGCCCAGCTGCCGCGCTTCCAGCAGCCCCAGCACTTCCAGCAGCAGCCGGGGTACACCCCGCCGCCCGCCGGCCCGTCGCCGTCGGTTTCGTATGACGACTACGACGACGGCGGCCGGGGCGGTCGCAACAAGTCGAAGGTGCCGTTGATCGCGGCCGTCGGGGTCGGTATCGCCGTCCTCGGCATCGGGGCCGGTGCCCTGCTCAGCGGGGGCGGCGGGAGCTCGGACGACGGCAACAAGACGGTCGCCGCGTCCGCCCCCGCCACCGACGGGTCCTCGTCGGCCGCGGCCGACCCGGCGAAGGCGCAGGCCGTCGCCCTGGACAAGCTGCTCGCCGACAGCGGCAGCAGCCGGGCCACGGTGATCGGCGCCGTCGCGAACGTGAAGCAGTGCAAGGACCTGGACGGCGCCGCCTCCGACCTGCGCGACGCGGCCAAGCAGCGCGCCGGTCTGGTCACCCGGCTCTCGCAGCTGTCCGTCGACAAGCTGCCGGACAACGCCGAGCTGACCGCCTCCCTCACCAAGGCGTGGCAGGCCTCCGCGAACGCCGACAGCCACTACGCGTCCTGGGCCGACCAGGCCAGGGGCAAGCACGGCTGCCGCAAGGGCCAGGCCCGCACCACCGGCCAGACCCTGGCCGGCAACCGGGAGAGCGGCACCGCCAGCAGCCAGAAGGCGAAGGCGGCCGCGCTGTGGAACACGATCGCGAGCAAGTACGGGCTGACCCAGCGCCAGCCGACCCAGCTCTGACCGGCTGACCGGCTGACCGGCTGAATGGCTGGCTGAGCGCGGGCCGGCGGGGGCGGATCAGCTGAGGTCCGCGTCTTCCAGGATCTTGGTCATGTCGAGGGCGTCCTTGTTCGCGGACTGCAGCAGGCCGCCCTTGACGGTCTGGACGTTCACGTCCGCGTTGACCAGCCGGGAGAAGCCGGCCGCGGCCAGCTTGCCCTGGTAGGGCCAGGTCAGGGTCGGGGTGAGACCGCCGGTGGAGACCTTCAGGCCGTCGTTGAGGGTGCGCCGCACGCTGTCGGCGGTCACCTCGCCGTCGCCGATCTTCTTCAGGGCGGCGACGAGGACCTGGTAGGCGATCCAGGTGGTCTGCACACCGGCGTCGGCCGGGTCGATCCGGTTGTCGCCGAAGGCCTCCTTGCTGATGACCTTCTTCATCTGGTCCCAGCGGGAGTCCGAGGCCACCGGGTACCAGCCGGTGATGTACGACCCCTCGTACGGGCCGGACGCGCCGCCGGTGGAGTTGATCACCGTCTGGTCGACGCTGCCGACCTCGGCGGCCGTCTTGACCTTCGGGTAGTCCTGGCGGGCGCGCTGGAAGTTGTCCATGAAGGTGGCCGTGCGGTCACCGAGCTCGGGCACCACGCAGCCCGTCTTCGCCGCGTTCGAGGTGGCGTTCTCCAGGGCCTTCTGGGACTGCTTGTCGTACTCGGTGAGGTCCTCGGCCGCCAGCTGGTCGATCGACTTGGCGTGGCCGCCGGCCTGCAGGCCCGAGTCGAGCAGCTGGGGCAGCTGGTCGCCGGCGATGCTGTCCGGGCGGACCAGGGTGACCGGGCCGCAGGAGTCGGCCAGCGCCTCCCCGAGTCCGGCCAGCAGGGTGAGCTGGCCGCCGTTGACCGGGTAGGAGACGGGGCTGGTGAACTCCTCGTTCGACACCCCGTAGCCGCCTATGTAGGGGGTGGCCGCGCCCTCCAGCGGGGCGAAGTAGGAGTCGCCGAACTGGCTGTAGGAACCGACGACGGCGACGACGTTCTGGTCGGCCGCGCGCTGCGCGCAGTTCGCCGCGCCCACGCTGGTGTTGTGGTCGTTGCAGGTGAGCAGCTTGAGCTTGTGCCCGTTGACCCCGCCCTGGGAGTTGAGCCAGCGCACGATGGCCGACGCCATGGCGGGCATGCCGGGCTTGTTGGTCGCGCTGGTCTGCTGCGGGGCCCAGGTCATGACCTTGATCTCGTCGTCCGCCGCGCTGGACAGCCCTGGGACGACGCCGCAGCCGGCGGCGAGCGACGCACAGGCCGTCATGGCCACCGCGGACAGGGCGGTGGCTCTGCGGCGCCGGTGGGCCGAAGGGGGGAAGGTGCTGCGCTGGTCTCGCCTGCCGGTCATGGACACGCACGATTCCGCCACATCACTAACCCGGAAGTGACCCTCGGTCAATGAGAGGTGACGTGCAGGTGAATTGCGGGGGCGGGTTACGGCGGTGTGACGCGGAACGTACGATCGATGACCGTGCAAGGTTCGGAGAACTCTTCCCGTCGTGGCCGTCGCTCCTCCACCATGGGCGACATGCCACTCAATGACATGCCGTGGTGGCGCTGGCGCAGCAATGTGCGCTCCGCGCTGCACATGCTTTCCGACCCGGAGTTCCAGCGGAACGTCTGGCTGGCCGGCCAGGACGGGTACGGCGATGTGACCGACGCGGTCTACCGGCTGGTCGAGGACACCTGGCTGGACAGCTGGTCGGCCGAGAAGTACGTCGGGACGATATTCCGCGACTCGCAGGAGGCGGCGCTCGTCGACACCGCCGTGCTGCGGGTGCTGCGGATCATGCACCAGGTGGGGCCGGACGCGCAGGTCTCCGCGTACCTCGACCACCAGGGGTGGCCGGACGCCGTCCGCGCCTCCCGGGACGCGCACATACGTCTGGCGACGAGCGACGGCGACGACCCGGACGCGCAGCCGCGCAGCCTCGAGGTGCTGCGGATCATCACGCGGGCGGCATAGGTCCGGCGTAGGTCCCGGCGCCGGTCCCGGTGCCGGTCCCCGGGCGTCCGCGTGGCGGACGGGGGCCGCCGGGGGCGGCGGGGCATGAGATTCTGTGGTGCATGACCGATCAGCCCACCCGAGCGCAGGCCGACCTGGCCGACCAGTACGTCCTCACCCTCTCCTGCCCGGACAAGCAGGGCATCGTGCACGCCGTGTCGAGCTACCTGTTCATGACCGGCTGCAACATCGAGGACAGCCAGCAGTTCGGGGACCACGACACGGGTCTGTTCTTCATGCGCGTGCACTTCTCGGCCGAGGCGCCGGTGACGGTCGACAAGCTGCGGGCCAGCTTCGCGGCGGTCGGCGACTCGTTCCACATGGACTGGCAGCTCAACCGGGCCGACGAGAAGATGCGCATCGTCCTCATGGTCAGCAAGTTCGGCCACTGCCTGAACGACCTGCTCTTCCGCGCCCGGATCGGCGCGCTGCCGGTGGAGATCGCCGCCGTGGTCTCCAACCACACCGACTTCGCCGAGCTGGTGGACTCGTACCACATCCCCTTCCACCACATCCCGGTGACGAAGGAGACCAAGGACGACGCGGAGGCCCAGCTTCTCGCCCTCGTCCGTGAGCAGGACGTCGAGCTGGTCGTCCTGGCCCGCTACATGCAGGTCCTCTCGGACGACCTGTGCAAGCAGCTCAGCGGCCGGATCATCAACATCCACCACTCTTTCCTGCCGAGCTTCAAGGGCGCGAAGCCGTACCACCAGGCGCACGCGCGCGGCGTCAAGCTGATCGGCGCGACCGCGCACTACGTCACCGCCGACCTCGACGAGGGCCCGATCATCGAGCAGGAGGTCGAGCGGGTCGGCCACGACGTCACCCCGGACCAGCTGGTCGCGATCGGCCGCGACGTCGAGTGCCAGGCGCTGGCGCGGGCCGTGAAGTGGCACGCGGAGCGCCGGATTCTGCTCAACGGCCGACGGACGGTCGTGTTCGCCTGAGGGGCGGGCCGGTTCGGTCGTAGGGCGGCTGCGGTGCGTGGGGGCTGGTCGCGCAGTTCCCCGCGCCCCTAAAAGCAAAAAGAAGGGGTGCTGAAGCAAGCGCCCCTTCAGGGGCGCGGGGAACTGCGCGAGCAACCACGAATCATCCGCAGCCGCCGACGCATCGCAACCCACCTCCCCCGTGGGCTACATACGGCTCAGGCTTGCCGCCGCGAAGAGGACGTCTCTGATCGCGGCCCGGTCACCGAGCTGACCCGCGGCCGCCTCCTCCGGCGGTACATGGCCCGCGGCCAGCCTGCAGAACTCCACGTCGTCCAGGGCCACGTGGGCCACCTCGAAGTCCTCCGAGCCCACCGCGCCGGGTGAGTCCAGGGGGATGAGCCACTGGCCGCCGCCGTTGCCCTCGATCTCCAGCCGCAGGCTGCGGCCGGGCGCCCCGGCGGGGACCAGGTGGGGGACCTGGCCGGGGGACGCGAGCCCGGCCCGGCGCCGGGCGGCGAGCGCCTCCGGCAGCATGCGGGCGGCGAGGTCGATCATCTTGTGCAGGTGCTTCGGGGCCGGCGGCCCGTAGGGGTAGTCCACGGCCTCCGCGATGTCCTCCGCGTGCACCCAGCACTCGAAGGCGCGGTCCAGCATCGCGTCGTGCAGGGGCAGCGCGAAGTCGCCGTACGACACCCCGAGCCGCCCGGCGCCGCCGCCGGTGAAGGAGACGGTCTGCACGAGCTGGTGGCTCTGCTCCCGCCAGGGCACCCGCACCGCGCGGGTCGGCGGGAAGTGCGAGCCCTGCCAGAAGGCCTCGGTGCGCCCGGCGGGACCCTGGCCGGGCACCTCGCCCAGCGGGTCGTCCAGGCCCAGCGCCACCGCCACCAGGCCGTCCACGGACAGCAGATGCGCGATGACCCCGGCGACCGTCGTACGGCGGGTCGCGGGCGCCGCGCCGTCGAACCAGCGCAGCCGCACCGGGGCGTGCCACTCCGCGTCGCCGATGTCCTGGAGCAGGGCGTCCAGGCGGGCCGTCTCGGCGTCGTAGGGCGCCGCCCACGAGGGGAGCGGGATCCGGGGCGGCCGGCGGTCCAGGCAGCTCTCCAGGACGCGGGTGCGCAGGCCCGGGTCGAGGTCGAGGCTCTCCGGCTGGTGCAGCAGCCCGACCGCCTCGCGCAGCCGCCGTGCCTCGTCCGCACAGGCGCCGCAGTCGCCGAGGTGGACCTCGACGGCGAGGGACTCCGCCGTCGAGCACGCGGCCAGCGCCCATGCCCCGAGGAGCGACTTCAGGACGTCGTGCGGCAACTCCAGCGGTACGGGCGGCAGGTCGGCCGGCGCGGGCAGCGGCTGTCCGCCGTCCTCGACGGAGGCCCGGGGCAGCGGTATGCGCGGCGGCCGGCCCAGGCCGCCACCGCCGTTGCCCGGGGCGTCGCCGTCCCCGGAGCCGGGGCCGTCGTGCGCCTCGAAGGCGTCGCTCACACGCCACCTCCGTATCCCGGCGGGGTCCCGGCGTCGTGCGCGGTGGACAGCAGTTGCAGGCCCAGGCGGAGCCGGCGGCGCGCCTCGTCCTCGGTGACGCCGAGGTCGGCCGCGGTCTGCCGGTAGTCGCGGCGCTGGAAGTAGGCGAGTTCCAGGGCGGCGCGCAGCGGGGTCGGCATGGAGTGGACGATGTAGTCGGCGCGGGCGGCGACGGAGGCGCGCAGCACCTTGCGCTCCAGTTCCTCCGTGGCCTCGGCGGAGCCGGTCTCGCCCGGGCCGAGCGCGGCGGTCTCGGTGGCCCGCAGCCGCTGCACGGCGAGCCGGTGGGTCAGCGCGGCGACCCAGGTGCGCAACGGGCCCTGCTTGGGGTCGTAGGCGTCGGGATGCTCCCAGACATGGGCGAAGACCTCGCGGGTTATGCCGTCGGCGGCGGTCTCGTCGCCGAGGACGCGGTGGGCGAGGCCGTGCACGAGCGAGGCGTAGCGGTCGTAGAGCTCACCGAGGGCGGCCGCCTCGCCGCGCGCGAGCCGCTGCTG
The DNA here is from genome assembly GCF_044747345.1 of Streptomyces sp. NPDC090088. NCBI lineage: Bacteria > Bacillati > Actinomycetota > Actinomycetes > Kitasatosporales > Streptomycetaceae > Streptomyces > Streptomyces sp. NPDC090088. The sequence goes on from NZ_JBIVDZ010000006.1 coordinate 292,614, forward strand.
CATCTTGCGGTCCCAGCGGGGCGGTGCGTCCTTCTTCGCCATGCGGCCCCCTCCCCGTGCCCGTGTCCAGCGTGTCTCCACCGTCTCCTCGAATGTAGTCGGCACGTCGGACAACGCACGCCCCTTTGTGGCAATGCGCGCCCCCTGACGGACGGCGGATGGTAGTGGGCCCTCCCTGTGGTCCTCCGGGGCCTCCGGGTCCTCCGGGTCCTCCGGGTCCTGCAGTCCTCGCTCGACCCTTCTGTTTCCGATCGAACAGGATCGGCAGTGACTGAAACAAGACCCTTCCTGATCGTCGCTCGTTTGTCATCCAGTGTTTCGGGGCACCGCCGCTGGGCAGCCGCGCGAAAAGAAGCGTAGGAACTTGCTCCGTTTCCGGGCGGTTCCGGAGATCCGGCGAGCGGAGGGCTGAGCCGTGGCTTTCAAGGTGATCGGCGTCGAGCAGGGTGAGTGGGCCGTGCTCGGGGTGTCGGGCGAACTGGACCTGGTGACCTCGCCGGCGCTGCGCCAGCGGGTGCACGACGCGGTGGCCGAGGGCCACCACAGCCTGGTCCTGGACCTGTCCGACGTCTTCTTCTGCGACTCCAGCGGCGTCGGCGTCCTCATCGCCGCCCGCCGCCTGATCCGCTCCTGCCGGGGCCGGCTGCGGCTGATACTGCCCGCCCAGGGCGCGAGTGACGGTTCTCACGTCAACCGGGTCCTCGGCGCCCTCGGCGTACGACGGCTGTTCGACGTGTACCCCGACATCGACAGCGCGACGGCGGACGGCGAGGAGGACCCGCTCTCCGCGTAGCCGCCCCGCGCCCGTCACCCCGGCTCACCCCGGTGTTCCGGAACGCCCATAGCCGACGATCACGGCAGTGCCACATTGTTGTCGCAGAATTCCCCCGGTCTTGGCACAAGCGTGGTTTTCCCGCTCCCGGGCCGCCCGCGGCGTCGTACGCTCCCTGCGAGATGAACCCCCACGTCACGTAAGGCGGCCCGAACAGACATGGTCAGCACCGAGTACGAGCGACGGATCGCCGCCCGGTTCGCAACCTTCGACCAGGACGGCAACGGCTGGATCGACCGCGGGGACTTCAACGCGGCGACCAAGGCACTGCTCGCCGAGTTCGGCACCCCCGCCCGCTCGGGCCAGGGCCAGGCCCTGTACGCCGGCGCGGAGGCCTTCTGGCAGGGCATGGCCGGCATGGCGGACCGGGACGGCGACCAGCGCATCACCCGCGAGGAGTTCGTGAGCGGCGCGGTCAAGCGGCTGCACGACAACCCCGACCGGTTCGGCGAGATCGCCCGCCCCTTCCTGCACGCGGCCCTCGCCCTCGCGGACACCGAGGGCGACGGCACGGCCACCGTCGCCGACACCGCGCGCGTGCTGCGCGTCCTCGGGGTGCCCCCGGAGCTCGCGCGGGCGGTCGCGTCCGGCCTCGACATCGACGGTGACGGCAGGGTCGCCGAGACGGAGATCGTCCCGGCGTTCGCCCGCTACTTCACCATCCCGGAGTAGTGCTCACGCCGTGGTGGCCGTCCCCGCGAACCGCTCGCGCAGCTTGTACTTGAGCACCTTGCGCAGGGTCTCGTTGCGCGGAAGGGCGTCCACCACCTCCAGTCGCTCGGGCAGCTTGTGCACCGACAGGCCCGCCGCGCGCAGGTAGGCCACCACCTCCGGGAGCGTCAACGCGGCGGTCCCGGGCGGCTGTTCGAGCACCGCGCACACCAGCTCCCCGCGCTCCGGGTCCGGCAGCCCCACCACCGCGGCCTCGCCGACCGCCGGATGCGCGGCGAGCAGATCCTCGATCTCCTTCGCCGAGATGTTCTCGCCCTTGCGGATGATCACGTCCTTGAGCCGCCCGGTGAGGACGAGATGGCCGGTTCCGGTCAGGCGGCCCAGGTCGCCGGTGCGCAGAAAGCCCTCCGCGTCGAAGGCGTCGGCGGTCTGCGCCGGATCCAGATAGCCCTGGCACACCGCCTCCCCGCGCAACCGGACCTCGCCGCCCTCGGCGATCCGTATCTCCATCCCCCGCGGCGGCTTCCCCTCCGTCGTGGCCAGGTTCTCCGCCGTGTCGTCCGGCGCCCCCATCGTGATCATCGGCACCTCGGTCATGCCGTACCCGTGCGTCAGCTGCACCCCCATCTCCCGCACCACCGCGTGGTACACCTCCGGCGGCTTGGGCGCCCCGCCCCCGGCGAGCAGCCGCAGCGAGGGGATCACCGGGACCCCCGGCTGCTTGCGCTGCTCGGCCAGGAACATCGAGTAGAACGCCGTCGAGCCGCCCGCCACCGTCACCCCGTGGCGGCGGTACTCCTCCAGCGCGTCCGGCAGCGCGAACTGCTCGAACAGCACCGCCGGGAAGCCGTACAGCAGCAGCATCACCGTGTAGTCGGGGCCGGCGATGTGCGCGTACGGGAACGCCATCGAGCCCACGTCCGCCGCCGTGAGCCGCAGCGCGTGCGCCAGGCACGAACCGCCCGCGATCAGCGAACGGTCCGTGTGGAGAACGCCCTTGGGGTCGGAGGTGGTTCCCGAGGTCCAGTAGATCCACCGGACGGAGGTGCCCTCGGCGGGCGGGGCGGGCAGCACGGCCGGATCGCCGTCGGGCAGGTCGTCGTACGCCTCGAAGATCCCCTTCGCGCCGAGCCGCCGGGCCATCCCGGTGTGGTCGAAGCCGCGCCAGACGCCCGGTACGGCGAAGAACTCGGCCCTGGACTCGCGCAGGGCGAAGCCGACCTCGCGGTCCCGGTAGAAGGGGATGACGGGGGACTGGACGGCGCCGAGCCGGGCCAGCGCGAAGGACAGCACGGCCGTCTCGATCCGGGTCGGCAGCTGCCAGGCGACGACCGTGCCGGGGCGCACGCCCATGCCGTACAGGCCGGCCGCCACCCGCTCGGCACGCGCGCGCAGTCCGCCGAAGGACAGGGTGCGGTCGCCCTGGAGGAACACCGGGCGCTCGGGAGTGAGTTCCGCGCGGCGGGCGGCCAGGTCCCAGAGCGTGCGGGAGGCGCTCAGTTCGTGTGCGGTGGCGTTCATGGAGTCCCCCTGCCCGGCTGACCTGACGAGTCGTCAGATCGTAGGTCCTGCCGCCTTGTCGGTCCAGAGGCGCGGGGCTAGCCTGCGAGATCGGAAGAATCTGACGAACCATCAGTTCCGTGGGGGTGTCCGCCGGTGGATCTGTCCTACACGCCCGAGGAGGAGGACTTCCGGGCGCGACTGCGGGAGTGGCTCGCCAAGGCGCTGCCCGGCCTGCCGCCGAAGCCGCGCCCACAGGACTGGCCGGGCCGCCGCGCCTACGACCTCGGCTGGCAGCGGATGCTCTACGACGCCGGGTACGCCGACGTCCACTGGGACGCCTCCCCGACCACCCGGCTGATCTTCCTGGAGGAGACCGAACGGGCCGGCGCGCCCTATGTGGGCGCCAACTTCGTGGGCCTGCTGCACGCGGGCCCGACGATCGCCGCCGAGGGCACCGAGGCGCAGCGGGCGCGCTGGCTGGCGCCGATCCTGCGCGGCGAGGAGGTGTGGTGCCAGGGGTTCAGCGAACCGGACGCCGGCTCCGACCTCGCCGCGCTGCGCACGCGCGCGTGGCGCGACGGCGACGACTACGTGGTGAGCGGTTCCAAGATCTGGACCTCGCACGCCGAGGTCGCCGACTGGTGCGAGCTCCTGGTGCGCACCGACCCGGAGGCGCCCAGGCATCGCGGGATCACCTGGCTGGGCATGCCCATGGACGCGCCGGGCATCACGGTACGGCCGCTGCGCACGCTGGCCGGGTCGGCCGAGTTCGCCGAGGTGTTCCTCGACGAGGTCCGGGTGCCCGTCGCCAACCGGGTGGGCGCCGAGAACGACGGCTGGCGGGTCACCATGGTCACCCTCTCCTTCGAACGCGGCACCGCCTTCGTCGGCGAGGTCGTCGCCTGCCGCCGGGTGCTCGGCGACCTCGCGCGCGCGGCCCGCGCCAACGGCACCTGGGACGACCCCGCGCTGCGCCGCCGCCTGGGCCGGCTGAACGCCGAGTTCCGGGCGCTGTGGCGGCTCACCCAGTGGAACGTCAGCGAGGCCGAGGGCACCGGCGTGCCCGGCGTCGGCGGCTCGGTCTTCAAGCTCCGCTATTCGCACGCCCGTCAGGAGCTGTACGACACGGCGGCCGACGTGCTCGGCCCGGACGCGCTCGACCTGGACCGGCCGTGGGTCCTGGACCGGCTCTCCTCCCTCTCGTACACCATCGCGGCCGGGACCTCGCAGATCCAGCGGAACATCGTGGCCGAGCGGATCCTCGGGCTGCCGAAGGGGCGATGACGTGCGCTTCCAACTGACCGAGGACCAGCGGGCGTTGCGGGACGGGATGCGGGAGCTGCTCGGGCGCCGGTTCGACGGCGAGGCGCTGCGGGCGGCGGTCGGCGCGCCCGGCCGCCTCGACCGGGACCTGTGGCGGGAGCTGGGCGCGGCGGGGTTCTTCGCGCTGCGCCTGCCGGAGGCGGACGGCGGGGTCGGACTCGGACTGCCCGAGGCGGTCCTGGTCTTCGAGGAGGCCGGACGGGCGCTGCTGACCGGCCCGCTGGCCGCCACCCACCTCGCGGCGGCCGAGGTGCCCGGCGCGGCCGACGGGGAGGCCGTGGTGGCCCGCGTGGACGGCGGCCTGGTGGAGTGGCTGGCCGAGGCGGACGCGGTCACCGGGGACGCCTCCGGGGCCGTGGCGGTGCGCTCGGTCGACCCGTTGACGCCCCTGCACCGGATCCCCGGCCCGGCCTCCGCCGCGCCCCCCGATCCGGTGGCCGTGCTCCTCACCGCCGCCGAGCAGCTCGGCACGGCCACGCGCGCGTGCGAGCTCGCCGTGCAACACGCGCGGACCCGCGAACAGTTCGGGCAGCCCATCGGGGCGTTCCAGGCGGTCAAGCACCTGTGCGCCGAGATGCTGGTGCGCGCCGAGACCGCGCGGGCGGCCGTCTACGCGGCGGCGGTGACCGCCGACCCCGTGGACATCGCGGCGGCCCGGCTGCTCGCCGACGAGGCCGCCGTACGCGGCACCCGGGACTGCCTCCAGGTGCACGGCGGGATGGGCTTCACCTGGGAGGCGGAGGTGCACCTGCACCTGAAACGGGCCTGGGTGCGGGCACAGCGTGGCGGAGGGAACACGGAGAGTGAGGAGCTGCTCGCCGCGGAACTGCTCGGGTGAACGTTCGAAACGGCCGTGGCCTGCGGGATCGGTGGTGCGGGTGGGCCGGATGTCGCGGATTGTGGCATACCGGAATCACGGAGCGTTGATACCGGGTTGTGTCCAACGCGTGACTCGTCACGGCCTGGAGTCGAGTGTCCCCTCGGGTACCTTCTGTGGGATGCGAGTGGTTCCGAGGACGAGCCATGCCGGCGGTGCCGTCGAAGCGGCCCCGCGATTCATGGTGCACACGGCTGCTCGCAGGGCGGTAAGGGCTTGCGCCCCCGCGTGTTCGACTCCCCGCGGCGAGCGTCGCACAGTATGCCGGACGCGTACTCCTTCGCGCTGGAATATGCCCGAAGCGCTTGTTGGGGTGACTGTACGTCAACCATGCTGTCTCGTAAGGGAATCACGTTCCGTGACCCTTGCTCTGGCCGTTGTTCTGGCCATGCAGAAAATGGCTACGATCGTGGCCCTCGCCGTTCTGCTCGTCGCGATCCTCGTCGTGGCGCTCGCTCGGCGCGGGTTCATGTGTCCGCCGGTTCGGATGGTGTGAGCGGTGCAGGTGCTTCAAGTGCAGCTGGAGATCCGGCCCGACCCCGCGGAGGTGGGACGGGCCAGAAGGTGGGCCCGCTCGCGCCTCGCCGGGTCCGGTATAGCGGCGGACGAGCCGCTTGCCGAGACGCTGATCCTGCTTGTCTCCGAGCTGGTCACCAACGCCGTGGTGCACACCGGCCGGCCCGCCGTGCTGCGGCTCTCGCTGCCCGGCGCGGACCGCGGGAGCGCCGAGGAGTCGGTCACCGTACGGCTGGAGGTCGCCGACACCAGCAATCGCGCGCCCGTACCCCGGTGCGCCGACGGCGACGCGACCGGCGGCCGGGGCCTGGCCCTCGTCGACGGGCTCGCCGACCGCTGGGGGTGGAGCCCCGAAGGCGCCGGCAAGCGCATCTGGTGTGAACTCGACCGGTGTTCGCAGCCCCGGCAGAGCGCGGCGGTGGCGTACGGAGGCGGCCTGGCCTCGTTCGAGGGGCTGGCCTTCGAGGCGGTCTGACCCCGGTGCGCGGTGATGCGCCGGGGGGTTGCATCCGTGCGCGCCCTCGGTGAACCGGGGCATAAGCCGTAAAACTCCGCACGGGTGTTGACGCCTTGTGACCATGTGATCACGCTTGAGGTCTGCGATTCGCCGCGAGGGGACGGCGGGGGCCTTGATGGCGGACGTCCTCGTCGAGTGTGGGTCGAGCCGGACGGCGGCGCGCGGGGCCGGGCTCGGGGCGGTCCGGCGCGTGCGGCCGTTCGGATTCCGGGGGGAATGGGGGAAGGCCGGTGTCACGCCGGCTCGGGCTTCGGCCCCGGCGTGACACCGGCTTCGTCACCAGGGACTAGAGAACGGCCACGGGTGCGACCGGCGTGCCCGTCGCCCCGACGAACGGCTCGGGCATCGCCGACAGCAGGAACGCGTACCGGCCGGTTTCTCCACAGGCTGTGGACAACTCCTCCAGATTCCAGTTCTGGCCCTGCAGCATCCCCATCTCCACCAGGTCGAGAGCGTGTACGGGCAGCCACAGGTCCTCGATCTCGGGCGGGAAGATCTCGAACGTGAGCGTGTCGTTGGCGACGGCGGCCACATCGCGCGCGTGGAACCACTCCGGGGCGCGGACCGAGAGACCCGGCGACGGATAGCCGTAGCCGTGCTTGTCCCCGGCGAGATACACCTGCACCTGACCGGTCCGCACCAGCACGACGTCCCCCGCCCGGACCGTCGTCCCGGCCAGCTCCTCGGCCGCGTCCAGGTCCTCGGGCGTGACCGCGTGACCCCCCTCCAGCCGCTGCACACCCCGCGCGCGTGCCACGTCGAGCAGCACCCCGCGCGACACGATGTGCCGGGCCGTGGCGATCGAGCTGAACTCCGCCCCGCCGTGCGCGGTCACCGTGCCCGCCGGGCGGCCGTTGTACAGCTTCCCCGAGTGCGAGACATGGGTCAGCGCGTCCCAGTGCGTGCCGGCCTGCAGGCCCATGGTCACCGCGTCGTCGCTGCACGCGACGGTGCCCGGGCCGAAGAGCTCCTGGTTGATCTGCACCATGGCGTGCAGCGGGTTGACCCGCCCGGGGATCATCCCGGTCTGCACGCCGTCCTGTTGCAGGGGCAGGGCGAGCGGGACGCGCCGGCCCGAGCGGACCGTCTGCGCGGCCGCGCGTACGACGTCGTCGGTGATCAGGTTCAGCGTGCCGATCTCGTCGTCGGCACCCCAGCGCCCCCAGTTGTTGACGCGCTTGGCGATGTCGTGAAACGCCGGATGAAGTGTCGGCAGTGACATCCGGTTCCTCCCCGGGGCTTGTGTCCGCACATCTGACGCGCCATAAAATCTAACGGTCCGTCAGAAACCGCGGGAAGGGGCCGGGCGTGGGGAACTTCTTGGCAGGCAAGGTCGTCGCCGTGACCGGAGCCGGGCGCGGTATCGGACGCGCGGTCGCGCTGGCGGCGGCGGCCGACGGCGCGAAGGTCGTCGTCAACGACTACGGCGTCTCGGTCGACGGCGGCTCGCCCACCAGCGAGGTCGCCGAGGCCGTCGTCAAGGAGATCGAGGCGGCGGGCGGCGAGGCGGTCGCGGTGGCCGACGACATCTCCACGATGGCGGGCGGGCAGCGGGTCGTGGACACCGCGCTGGCCTCCTACGACCGTCTCGACGGGGTCGTCTGCGTGGCGGGGATCCTGCGCGAGCGGATGCTGTTCAACATGACCGAGCAGGAGTGGGACCCGGTGGTCGCCACCCACCTCAAGGGCACGTTCACGGTGTTCCGGGCGGCGTCGGCGGTGATGCGGAAGCAGCGCGCCGGCACCCTGATCGGCTTCACCAGCGGCAACCACCAGGGGTCGGTCTCCCAGGCCAACTACAGCGCGGCCAAGGGCGGGATCATCTCGCTGGTGCGGAGCGCCGCGCTGGGCCTGCACAAGTACGGGGTGACCGCGAACGCGGTGGCACCGGTGGCCCGGACCCGGATGTCGGCCGGCGTGCCGACGGAACTGACCGAGATCGGCGAGCCGGAGGACGTGGCGGCGTTCGTCGTCTACCTCCTGTCGGACGCCGCGCGGGACGCCGCGATCACCGGGCAGGTGTACACGGTGGCCGGGCCGAAGATCGCGGTGTGGGCCCAGCCGAGGGAGCTGCGGGCCGCGTACGCGTCCGAAGGCGCGTGGACGCCGGAGCGGATCGCGGAGGTGCTGCCCGGGAGTGTGGGGGCGGATCCGATGCCGATGCTGGCGCGGGTGACGGCCATGGAGACGGCGGCACGAGAAGGCAGCCGACCGAACGCCTAGGGGGTGGGCTACATGTGGGTGGGGCCGGGCGCCTGTTCGCCGTCGGGGGTGCGATGCGCTGGCGAGTGCGGCGCCGTCGTGGTTGCTCGCGCAGTTCCCCGCGCCCCCGGGCCGGTCGCCTGCACCGCCGTTCAAAGGCGCCGCCCACCGGACCCCCGCCCGTCCACCACCTGCTCCCCCCGTTTTCGCTGTCCATACGCACTGTCGGCCCCTCTCCTCTTTCTCCGCCGCGACGGCGATCAGCCCCGACGGCGGATGCCGGCGGTTTTCGTACGGCCGTAACCCCGACGTACTTCTGGAGGTCACCGTGGAGTTCGGCTCAGTGCCGGAGGACGAGGTGTTTCGCGGCGAGGTCCGCGACTGGCTCGACGCGCATGTCGAACCCGATGCGGACCGGCGCAGTTGGGAGCGCACGCTCGGTGCCGCCGGGTGGATCGGGCTGGGGTGGGCGGAGGGCGGGTACGGGAACCGGACCGCGACGCTCACCCAGCAGGTCGCGTGGGCGGAGGAGTACGCGCGGTCGGCGGCGCCGCCGCGCTCGGGGCACATCGGGGAGAACCTGCTCGCGCCGACGCTGATCGCCCACGGCAGCGGTGAACAGAAGGCCCGCTTTCTGCCGCCCGTCGCCGCGGGCGAGGAGCTGTGGTGCCAGGGGTACAGCGAGCCGGGCGCCGGGTCGGACCTCGCCGGTGTGCGGACCGCGGCCGTGCGGGAGGCGGACGGCTACCGCGTCAGTGGGCAGAAGATCTGGACCTCGCTGGCGCACGAGGCGGACTGGTGTTTCGTGCTGGCGCGGACCGAGCCCGGTTCCAGGCGCCACCACGGGCTGAGTTTCCTGCTCGTGCCGATGGACCAGCCGGGGCGCGTCGAGGTGCGTCCCATTCGCCAGATGACCGGCACCAGCGACTTCAACGAGGTCTTCTTCGACGGGGCGCACGCGCGTGCGGAGCATGTCGTCGGCGGCGAGGGCAACGGATGGCGGGTGGCGATGAGCCTGCTCGGCTTCGAGCGCGGGGTGTCGACCCTCGCCCAGCAGATCGGGTTCGCCGAGGAACTGGGGCGGGTGGTCCGGGACGCCGTACGGACCGGGGCCGCCGACGATCCCGTCGTACGGGAACGGCTGGTGCGGCAGTGGGCCGAGCTGCGGGTGATGCGGTGGAACGCCCTGCGGACGCTCGGGGGTGCGGCGGCGGAGCCGGGCGCGCCCAGTGTGGCCAAGCTGCTGTGGGGCGGCTGGCACCAGCGGCTCGGTGAGCTCGCCGTGCTGGTGCGGGGCGCGGCGGCGAGCGTGGGCCCGGCCGACTGGTCGGCCGCCGCGCCGTACGAACTGGACGCCGCCCAGCACCTGTTCCTCTTCTCCCGGGCCGACACCGTCTACGGCGGCTCGGACCAGGTGCAGCGCACGATCATCGCCGAGCGCGTGCTCGGTCTGCCGAGGGAACCGAAGGGGGTCGAGTCGTGATGCGTGGAGTCGTGTTCGACGGGAAACAGGTGCAGGTCGTCGACGATCTGGACATCCGGGAGCCGGGGCCGGGCGAGGTGCTGGTCGCGGTGGCGGCGGCCGGACTCTGCCACAGCGATCTGTCCGTGGTGGACGGGACCATACCTTTCCCCGTTCCTGTGGTGCTCGGACATGAGGGTGCGGGCGTGGTCGAGGCCGTAGGTGTGGGCGTGACCCATGTGGCCCCGGGAGACCATGTGGCGCTGTCCACTCTCGCCAACTGCGGTGCCTGCGCGGACTGCGACCGTGGGCGGCCCACCATGTGCCGCAAAGCCATAGGGCGGCCGCAGAAGCCGTTCACGCGGGGCGGTGCGGCCGTGTACCAGTTCGCGTGCAACTCGGCCTTCGCGGAACGGACCGTCGTCAGGGCCGTGCAGGCGGTGCGGATCCCGAAGGACATCCCCCTGACCTCGGCCGCCCTCATCGGGTGCGGGGTGCTCACCGGTGTGGGTGCCGTACTGAACCGGGCCCGGGTCGACCGCGGCGACACGGTGGCGGTCATCGGCACGGGCGGGATCGGGCTGAACGTCATCCAGGGCGCGCGGATCGCGGGCGCGCGCCGGATCGTGGCCGTGGACGCCAACCCGGCCAAGGAGGAGGCGGCCCGGCAGTTCGGGGCGACCGACTTCCTGCCCTCGACGGAGGGCGTCAGGGATCTGCTGCCGACCGGGGTGGACCACGCGTTCGAGTGCGTCGGCCGGGTCGAGCTGGTCCGGCAGGCCGTCGACCTCCTCGACCGGCACGGCCAGGCCGTCCTGCTCGGCATGCCCGCCGCCACCGCCGAGGCGTCCTTCGTCGTCGCCTCCATGTTCCTCGACAAGTCCATCCTGGGCTGCCGTTACGGCTCCTCCCGCCCCCAGCACGACATCGCGCTCTACGCCGAGCTGTACCGCCAGGGAACCCTGCTGCTGGACGAGCTGGTGACCGCGACCTACCCGGTGGAGGACTTCGAGAAGGCCCGCGCGGACGCCGAGGCGGGGCGGGTGGCCCGGGGGGTGCTCACGTTCTGACCCGCGCCGGTGAGGTGCGGAAGGTCCGGCGGTAGGCGGTCGGGGTGACACCGAGCGCGGTCTGTAGGTGCTGGCGCATGGACTGGGCGGTGCCGAAGCCGGCGTCGTGGGCGACCTGGTCGACGGAGAGGTCGGTGGACTCCAGGAGGTGGCGGGCGCGTTCGATCCGCTGCTGGGTGAGCCACTGGCCGGGGCTGACGCCGGTCTCCTCGCGGAAACGGCGCGTGAAGGTCCGTACCGACATGGCCTCCTGCTCGGCCATGTCGCGCAGCTGGATCGGCTCGTGGAGGCGGCCGAGCGCCCAGGCGCGGGCGGCCGTGGTGGTGGCCACCTGGAGGTCGGGGACCGGGCGGTGGATGTACTGGGCCTGGCCGCCGTCCCGGTGCGGGGGGACGACGGTGCGGCGGGCCACCTCGTTGGCGACGGCCGTGCCGTGGTCGCGGCGGACCATGTGCAGGCACAGGTCGATGCCGGCGGCCACCCCGGCGGAGGTCAGCACATCGCCGTCGTCGATGAACAGGACGTCCGCGTCCACCTCGATCCGCGGGAACAGCCGCTGGAGATGATCGGCCTCGGCCCAGTGCGTGGTCGCCGGGCGGCCGTCCAGGTAGCCGGCGGCGGCCAGGACGTAGACGCCGGTGCAGATGGAGGCGAGCCGGGTGCCGGGGCGGATGTGGGCCAGGGCGGCGGCCAGCTCGGGGGTGAGGACGCCCTCCTCGAAGACCGGGCCGAGTTCGTACGACGCCGGGATGATCACCGTGTCGGCGGTGGCCAGTGTCTCCGGGCCGTTCGGTACGTGGATCGCGAAGTCGGCGTCGGTGTCGACCGGGCCGGGCGGGCGGACCGAGCAGGTCACGACCTCGTAGAGATGCCGCCCCCGGGCGTCCTTGGGGCGGCCGAAGATGCGGTGCGGGATGCCCAGCTCGAAGGGGAGCAGGCCGTCCAGGGCGAGGACGACGACACGGTGCGGGCGGAAGCCGGGGTCACTGCTCATGGCCCGATCCTAGCGAATACTGTCCTCTCGGCCACTCGATGGAGTGGACCCGGTGGCCGGATATTTGTGGCGTGACCCAGACAAGCGCAGCCGCAGCCGCCCCCGCCGAGGACTCGGAGGGCTCGAAGCCGACCCGCTCACCGCGCATCCACCGTGCCTGGTTCGTCGCCGTCGTCACCTTCGTCACGATCATCGGCGCGGCCGCCTTCCGTTCCCTGCCCGGCCTGCTCATCGACCCGCTGCACGGGGAGTTCGGCTGGTCGCGCGGCACGATCGGCGCGGCCGTCTCCGTCAACCTCGCGCTGTACGGGCTCACCGCGCCCTTCGCGGCCGCCCTGATGGACCGTTTCGGCATCCGCCGGGTGGTGGCCGTCGCCCTGACCGTGATCGCGGTCGGCTCGGGCCTGACCGTCTGGATGACGGCGGCCTGGCAGCTGCTGCTCTGCTGGGGCCTGCTGGTCGGCCTCGGCTCGGGCTCGATGGCGCTCGCCTTCGCCGCCACGGTCACCAACCGCTGGTTCACCACCCGGCGCGGCCTGGTCAGCGGCATCCTCACCGCGGCCTCCGCCTCGGGCCAGCTGATCTTCCTCCCGCTCCTCTCCTGGATGGTCGAGACGTACGACTGGCGCCCGGCCGCCGTCACCGTCGCCCTCGCCGCCCTCGCGGTCGTCCCCTTCGTCTGGCTGCTGCTGCGCGACCACCCGGCCGACGTCGGCCTGAAGCCGTACGGCGCGGTCGACTTCGTACCGAAGCCGGCGCCGGTCACCGGAGCCGCCCGCAGGACCCTCGGCGTGCTGGCCTCCGCCGTCCGCACCGGGCCCTTCTGGCTGCTCGCCGGGACCTTCGCGATCTGCGGGGCCTCCACCAACGGCCTGATCCAGACCCACTTCGTGCCCGCCGCCCACGACCACGGCCTGCCGATCACGGCGGCGGCCTCGCTGCTCGCGGTCATCGGCGTCTTCGACGTCGTCGGCACCATCGCCTCCGGCTGGTTCACCGACCGCTTCGAACCGCGCCGCCTGCTCGCCGTCTACTACGCCCTGCGCGGCATCTCCCTGCTCTTCCTCCCGATGCTGCTCGGCCCGTCGATCCACCCCCCGATGATCTTCTTCATCGTCTTCTACGGCCTCGACTGGGTCGCCACCGTCCCGCCCACCCTGGCCCTGTGCCGGGAGCACTACGGCGAGGACAGCGCCATCGTCTTCGGCTGGGTCCTCGCCTCCCACCAGGTCGGCGCGGCCCTCGTCGCCTACCTCGGCGGTGTCGCCCGCGACGTCTTCGGCACCTACGACATGGTCTGGTACGCCTCCGGCACCCTGTGCGCGGCGGCGGCGCTGATGGCGCTGGTGATCCGACGACGTCCCGCCGCAGGCACCCCCGTGCTCCCCGCGACGGCCTGACGGCTCCGGCGTCGTCACCGTCATTCACGCCGAACGTGTTCACCAGGCCATACGGAAGGTGAATTTTTCATGTGAATCAGGTGTACAACTCTTTCCTTGCTTACCGGGTCGAACCGGTGGACACACCAGTTCGCCTGTCCGGGTGGACGGTCCGGTAGGGGGAAGCCGTGCACATGATGATCCGTCGGTTGTGTGGAGTTCTACGTGTGCACAGGGTGGTCGACCTGCTCCTTGTGCTCCTGCTCGGCCTCGGTTTCGCCGCGCTGCCGGTTTTCGCCCTGCTGCCGTCCCTGTGGGGTTTCGCGGCGGCGGCGGCCGTTACCTATGCGGTGGACGAGGTACTGCATGTGCGCGCCCCGAGTTTCGTGCGCCGGCTGGCGGTGCTGCATCTCGATCGCACCATGCGGTTCGCGGTTCGTACGGTGATGCTGCTCGCGCTGGCGAGCCGGATGGACGCGCCGGGCGTGGTGCTGGTCACCGCCCTCGCCGTCTTCAGCGGTCACTTCGCGATGATGATGCTGTACACGGCGGTGCACCACGCCATCCGCCGGCGCCGGGTGCTGCCGCTGGTGGTGCGGAACCTCGACCTGAGCGAGCTGTCGATACCGCGGCAGCCGCCCGCCCTCCTGGACAGACGCCACTTGCGCAAGCTCCTCCACCTGGACCTGCCGGCCCACGCCGGGCTCCTCGTCGCGCTCATCGCCGGTACCTGGGAGTCGGCCTACGCGGGCTTGGCGCTCACCGTCGGGGTGACCGTGGCGGCTGTCCTCGCGCTGCTGGGTCAGTACCGCAAGGTGCGCCGGATGCCGGCACGGGACGAGGTGTTCGCCGAGGTCAACCGCCAACTGGAGGATCACCGGCCGGAGGTGGTGCTCTATTTCAGCTTCGCGGCCGTCTCACGTGACTTCATGTACCAGGTCAACATGTGGATCGAGACGCTTGAGCAGCTCGACCTGCGTCCATTGATCATCCTTCGGGAGGGTGCCTCGTTCCGCCACCTGAGCCGTACCTGGATCCCGGTGGTCTGCGTACCGAAGGCCGACGACCTGGCCAGACTCGAACTGTCCGGCGTCCGGGTCGTGCTGTATCCCGGCAACGCGGGCAAGAACGTTCACATGCTCCGCGTGGCCGAGGCCAAGCACGTCTTCATCGGGCACGGCGACAGCGACAAGCTGGCCAGCAGCAACCGGGTCAGCAAGGTGTACGACGAGATCTGGGTGGCCGGCCGCGCGGGCCGGGACCGCTACCAGCGGGTGCGGCACGCGATCAGCGACAGCGCGATCGTGGAGGTGGGCCGCCCGCAGCTGTCCCCGATCCGTCTGCACGCCGAACACGTCCCCGGCCCGCTGCCCGTCGTCCTCTACGCGCCCACCTGGGAGGGCTGGAGCGACGACGACTGCCACACCTCTCTGATCCCGATGGGCGTGGCCCTCGTCGAGAAGCTCCTGGCGGAGAACGTACGGATCGTCTACAAGCCGCACCCGCTCACCGGCAAGCGCTCGGCCGAGGCGGCGGCCGCCGACAAGGCGATCCGCGAGCTGCTGCGCGCCGACAACGAGCGGCGCGACCCCGCGGCGGCGGAGGCCGCGAACGCCGCCGCACGGCCCCGGCTGCGGGAGATCCAGGCCCGCCTCGACGAACTGGCCGGCCGGCACGACGGCGACGACGCCGAGCAGATGCGCGAGGCCCGGGTTCCCGACCGTGCCGCGGCGGCCGAGTGGCAGGAACTGCGCGCGGAGTGGCACCGGATCTTCTGGGAGAGCCAGGGAGCCGTCCGCCACAACGTGATCCTCAAGCAACTGCCGAACCTCTACGAGTGCTTCAACCAGGCGGACATCCTCATCAGCGACGTCTCCTCGGTGGTCGCCGACTTCGTGGCCAGCCTCAAGCCGTACGTCCTCACCAACGCGCGCGACCTGCCCGACCACGAGTTCCGGGCCGCCTACACCACTGCGGGCGGCGCCTACCTCCTGGACCGCCGGTGCGCCCGCCTCCCGGAGATCCTCGACTCGGTCCGCGCTCCGCACACCGACCCGATGGCCCTCGACCGCCGCACCCTGAAGGAGTACGTCCTGGGCCCCGACCGTCCCACCTCCATGGAGTGCTTCAACTCCGCGACCAACGCCCTGGCCGCGAAGGGAGAGGCGGAACAGGCCGAAGCCGCGACGGAGGCGCAGCAGGCGGTCTCCGCGACGGCACTGCAGCAGACCGGCCTCGGGTGATGTGAGCGTCAGGCCGCAACTCCACCCGATTCAGCCGCCCGTGAAGAACGGAGCCAGTGCCCGGTGCGGAACTAGAGGAACCGCCCCTTGTGGAACAGCAGTGGCGCGACGTCGTCAGCGGCGCTCGCGCCGAGCGCGTTCACCCGGCCGACCACGATCAGGTGGTCGCCGCCCGTGTGCACCGCGTGGATCGCGCAGTCGATCCACGCGGCGGCACCGGTCAGCCGGGGCGCGCCCGAGACCGGGGCCGCGTCGTAGGCCACGCCCGCGAACTTGTCCGCGCCGCTCACCGCGAAGGCGCGGCACAGCCCGCCCTGGTCCGCGCCGAGGACGTTGACGCAGAAGACGCCCGCGCGGGCGATGCGCGGCCAGGTGGCCGACGTACGGCCGACCATGAAGCAGATCAGGGGCGGGTCGAGGGAGAGGGAGGAGAAGGACTGGCAGGCGAAACCGGCGGGGGAGGATTCGCCTTCGGCGGCCGGTGCGGTGACAACGGTCACCCCGGTCGCGAAGTTCCCGAGGACGCGCCGGAACTCCGTCTGGTCGACCGGGGCCCGCTCGTCGGCGCGCACACAGCGCAACTCCGGGCGCGGCAGCGCCTCCACGGGGCCCGGCCCGGGAACCGACCTGAGATAACGGACGGCGGCGGCGGCCGCCCCTGCGTGTCCCATCACCTTTTCATTGAAGCTGACGCATCGTCAGATGGGAAGGGTGGTGAGCGGCGCGATGCGGGCACTTACGCTGCGCTCATGGGGTGGGGAAACATACGTGGACGACTGCGCGGCGGCGAGGTGTCCTGGTCGCGCGAAGATCTGGGCGCGGCCGCGGCGGTGGGCGCGGCCCAGCTGCCCGCGGCGGCGGTGCTGTGGTGGGCCGCGAGCAGCGGCGGCGACGACTACGGCGCCGGGTCCGGCGGTGCCCTGGGCGCCGCGTGCTTCCTGGTCTTCGGGTGGCTGCTGCTGCCGGTGCTGGGCGTGGTGCAGGCGTTCGTCCTGACCCGGCCCGCGGTGGTGCTCGCCCGGCTCGCGGCCCGGCGCCCCGGCGGCCCGTCCTGGGCGTGGCATCTGGCGGCCCCGGTGGCACCGGCCGTCCTCTGGGGCGGACCGGCCGCGCTGCTGTGGTCCTGGCCGCTCACCACGACGGTTCCGGTCCTGGCCGCACTGGGCCTGCTGCCCACTCTCAGCGTCGCGTACGGCCGCAGGCGTTCCTGGCGGCCGGCGGCCGTCTGGCGGTGGGCGGTGCCCGGCTCGGTCGCCCTGTTCCTCCTGGCCCTCGGCGGCGGCGTGGCGGCCACCGAGGCGGGCCTGATCCGGCAGTACGAGCCACCGAAGCTGACCGCCGACCAGCTGACCGGGGTCTGGCGGGGCGACGACGGGGCCGAGCTGCGGCTGCGCGCCGACGGCAGCGCCGAGGCCGCCCGGCTGCCCGCCCAGCCTCCCGTCGGCGACGGCGAGTTCCGTGACTACGTCGTGTGCGAGGGGTCCGGTACGTGGAAGCCCGACGCCGACAGCTCCGGCACCGGCCGCGACGGCGTGCTGCTCAGCCTCGACGCCGACTGCGGCGAGAACACCCACTGGTCCATCGGCGGCAGCGAGAAGTCCCCCCAGCTGTTCGTACTCTTCGGCGACCCGGACGCGGGCACCCTCCGCATCCTCGAACCGGCTGACGGCTGACGGCTGACCGGCCCACCGTGCGGCCGGCCCACCGCACCGCACCGCACGGTCGGCCCGTGCGGCTCAACGGCCCCGGAAGTCCGGGCTTCTGCGCTCGACGAAGGCCCGCAGGCCCTCCTGGGCGTCCCGCGTCGTCATGTTGATCTCCTGGGCCGCCGCCTCGGCCGCGAACGAGGTGGCGCGGTCGGCTTCCAGGGAGGCGTTGACCAGCTGCTTCGTCAGGGCGAGGGTGCGGGTGGGGCCGCTGGCGAGACGCTCCGCCCACGCCCGGGCCGTCTTCGTCAGCTCCTCGTCCGGTACGACGCGGTTGACCAGGCCCAGGCGCTCCGCGTCCGGTGCCGAGAGGGCGTCGCCGAAGAACATCAGCTCCTTGGCGCGGTGCGGGCCGATCAGGCGTGGGAGGAGGTAGGCGCCGCCGCCGTCGGGGACCAGGGCGCGGCGGACGAACACCTCGATGAAGCGGGCCGATTCGGCGGCCAGGACCAGATCGCAGGCGAGCGCGAGATGGGCGCCGAGGCCGGCGGCGGTGCCGTTGACCGCCGCGATCACCGGTTTCTCGCAGTCGAGGACGGCGGCGACCAGGCGCTGGGCGCCGAGGCGGATGGTGCGGGCCACGTCACCGGGGACGCGTTCGGCCGCGCCGGCGCCGCCGCGGAGGTCGGCGCCGGCGCAGAAGCCCCGGCCCGTTCCCGTGAGGACGACGGCTCCGATCTCCGGGTCGGCGGAGGCTGCGGAAAGCAGTTGGATGATGCGTTCCCGCTGGTCAGGGGTGATGGCGTTGAGGGATTCGGGACGGTTGAGGGTGAGCTGGGCGACCCGGTTGTCAGTGGCGTGCAGTACCAATGACTCAACGGATATTTCCGGCTCTTCGGGGGATTTGGCCATGTTCATCTCAGCGACACACCGCCAACGCGTCCAGCGCCACCGCGCCCTGCCCCTGTTCCAGCACCATCAGCGGGTTGATGTCGAGCTCGGCGAGCTGGTCGCCGAGTTCCAGGGCCATGCGCTGGACGCGGAGGACCACCTCGACGAGGGCTTCGAGATCGGCCGGCGGCCGCCCCCGGACCCCGTCCAGCAGGGCCCGCCCGCGCAGCTCGGCGAGCATGTCCCGGGCCTGCTCCTCGCCGAACGGCGGGACACGTACGGCGGCGTCGTGCAGCACCTCCACCAGCACCCCGCCCAGGCCCACGGTCACGGTCGGCCCGAACAGGTCGTCGTGCGTGACCCCGACGACCATCTCCACGCCCCGCTCGACCATCTGGCAGACCAGCACCCCGTCGAGGGTCACCCCCTCGTAGCGGGCGATGTCGGTCAGCTCCCGGTAGGCGTCCCGGACCTGGCTGGCGGAGGTCAGGCCGATCTTCACCAGGCCCAGCTCCGTCTTGTGGGCGATCTGCCCGCCGGACGCCTTCATCACCACCGGGTAGCCGACCAGCCCCGCCGCGCGCACCGCCGCCGCCGCGCTGGTCACCAGCTGCTCGCGCGGCACCCGTATGCCGTACGCGCGCAGCAGCTGCTTCGCCGCGTGCTCGCTCAGCTGCTGCCCCGGCCGCATCAGCGCGAGCGCCTTGCGGTAGGAGGGCGAGGGGGTGCGCGGGGCCTCGTCGAAGGGGGAGTGGTAGGCGCTCACGAAGCGGTGGTGGTCGAGGTAGGCGCGGACGGCGGTGAGGCAGTTGCCGACCGTGCGGAAGGTGGCCACCCGGGAGGAGCCGAGCAGGACCTCGCGGTAGGCGGCTTCGGTGCCGACCGGCGAGCCCCACACCACGCACACCAGCTTGTCGCTGGCCTCGGCCGCGTCGACCAGGTCCTGGACGAGCCGGTCGCTCAGTGGCGGGAAGGGGCCGGTGATCGGGCAGATCAGCACCCCGACCTCCGGGTCCGCGAGGATCGAGTCGATGATCTTCCGGCCGCGCCAGTCGCCCACCGGGTGCCCGCCGTTGTCCACCGGGTTGGCCACGCTCAGGTACTCCGGTATCCACTGGTGCAGTTCGGCCTGGCGCGCCTCGGACAGCACCGGCAGCCGCAGCCCCAGGCCGGACGCCAGGTCGGCGGCGTGCGCGCCCGTGCCGCCCGAGATCGAATAGACCACGACCCCGTCGGCGCGCGGTGCCCGGGCCCGGGCCAGCAGGGCGGCGGTGTCCTGGAGTTCGTCGAGGCCGTCGACGCGGATCACCCCGTACTGCCGTAGCGCCGCGTCGACCACGTCGTCCGCGCCGGTCAGCTTGCCGGTGTGGGAGGCGGCGGTGCGGGCGCCGGCCTCGGTGCGGCCGACCTTCACGGCGACCACCGGCACCTGGCGGCGGGCCGCGCGGTCGGCGGCCAGCAGGAAGGCGCGGCCGTCCTTCAGGCCCTCGACGTAGCAGGCGATCGCGCCGACCTCGGGGCGTTCGGCGAAGTAGGAGATGAAGTCGGCGGTCTCCAGGTCGGCCTCGTTGCCGGTGGGGGCCCAGTGCGAGAGGCGGATACCGAGTTCCTGCGCGGCGAAGACCGGCCGGCCCTGGTGCCCGGACTGGGTGATCAGCGCGATCGCCGGGCCGTCCAGGTCGTCCCGGAACCGCTCGAAGGCGTTGAGGTTGGTGTTCGGGCCGAGCAGGCGGAGACCGGAGCGGCGGACGGCGGCCGCGAGCCGGGTCTGGGCGGCCGCGCCCTCCTCGCCGGTCTCCGCGAACCCGGAGGCGAAGGCGACGGCGAACTTCACCTTGGCCTCGGCCAGTTCCTCGATCACCGGAAGGGGGTCGGCGACCAGGAGTACCGCGAGATCGACCTGCTCGGGCAGGTCGGCGACGGAAGGGGCGCAGGGGATGCCGAAGACCGACGGCCGGGTCGGATGCACCGGGTGCACCCGGGCCCCGACCCGGCCGGCCCAGTCGAGAATCTGCCGGGTGATGCCGGTGTTGGGCCGTCCGTCGGCGTCCGAGGCGCCGATCACGGCGACGGACTCCGGCCGGAAGAACCTGTCCAGATCCGGTACGTCCGCGTACAGCGGCCGTCCGCTGACGTCCAGCTCGTCCGAATCGGCCGCCCGTCCGTGGACGGCGGGCCCGGGACGCTGCTCACCGCAGGCGATGGCCCTGGCCCGGCGGGAGTCGGTGGTGAGGGTGCCGTGGGTTGATCCAAGCATCGTTCCGCCCGCTCCTGTGTGACAGCACAATTAACTGACGCAGTGTCAGATTACTGAACTGACACTGCGTCAGGAACGGGTGTGCACGCAAAGTTGAGGCCGAAAACAGCCGGAGGTGCCCGCGCTGTCACCCCAGCGCCGTCAGTACCTCCTTCGCCACCCGTTCGCCCGAGCGCACCGCTCCGTCCATGAAGCCCGTCCAGAACGTCGAGGTCTCCGTGCCGGCCCAGTGGATGCCGCCCGCCGGTTCGCGCAGCGCGGCACCGTACTCGGTCAGCACGCCGGGCGGCGCGTAGGCCACCGGGCCACCCCGTGAGAAGCCTTCATTGTCCCAGCGTTGCAGCACGAAGGAGGTGGGGGATTTGGCCTTGTCCCCGAAGTAGTTGACGTAGTCGGCCAGGACGGCGGCCTTGACGTCGTCGGTGCTCGCCGCGTCGTAGGCCCGCATCTCGTCGGCCTCGATGAAGCCCATCAGGGCGCCGTAGGAGGCGTCCGGCGGGGAGTTGTCGAAGGTGGAGCGGACCACGCCGGAGTCGCTGACGGCCTGCCCGTTGAGGCCGTCGGCCCGCCAGAAGGGGGTGTCGTAGACGGCGATGGCCTTGCCGATCGAGCCCATCGGCATCCGCTGGGTGAGCTGGTCGCGGGCGGCCGGCAGCAGCGGGTCGTAGGTGATGCGGGCGGCCAGCGGGGGCGGTACGGCGACGACGACCCGGGTCGCGTTGACCGTGATGCCGTCCGCGGTGACGACGTAGGAACCGCCGGACTTGGTGATGGAGCGGACGGGGGCGCTCAGCACCACCCGGTCGCCGAGGGTCGCCGCGAGCTTGATCGGGACCTGCTGGGAGCCGCCGACGAAGCGGGACTCCTGGGCGCCGTTCGCGGTGTCGGTGAGGCGTTCCAGGGTGCCGGCGGTGGAGGCGTTGCCGGCGGCGGCGATGTAGTAGAGGACGTAGAGGAGGGAGAGTTCGCGGGGCTGGGCCGAGAAGATCGACGTACAGGCCAGGTCCAGCAGGAACTTGGCGGAGGGCACGATCGCGTGGGCGTTCAGCCAGCTCTCGAAGGTCTGCTTGTCCCACTCGGCGGCCTTGGCGGCGGTCCAGGGCGCGTCCACCGGCACCTTCGTGGCCATGCTGTCCAGCTCGGACTGCACGATCGCCGCGTTGGCGAGCCCGGCGGCGTCCACCGGCGGGACCGAGCCGAGCAGGCCGCTGGTGTCGTACGGGGTGCGGGTGCCGTCCTTGTAGAGGAGGTTGTCGCCCGTGTTGTAGGTGGTGAAGGTCGCCACGCCCAGGGAGTCGGCCAGCGCCTTGATGCGGTCCTGGGTGGGGCCGATGAACTCGCCGCCGCCCTCGGTGAATCCGCCGTTGGCCAGCTTCAGGTTCACCACCCGGCCGCCGACCCGGTCCCGGGCCTCCAGGACGGCGACCGTCTTTCCGCCCGCCACCAGGTCGCGGGCCGCGGTGAGCCCGGCGAGGCCGCCGCCGACGATCGCGACGTCGACGGTCCGGGAGCTCGCCGCGGACGCGGTGCCCGCGGTGACCGCGGTGAGGCCCACGGCCCCGGCGGCGGCACCGCCGAGCAGGGAGCGGCGGGACAGGGGCTGGGCGGGGGCGGGTCGGGGGGAGAGCTGTCTTTCACGTGCCACGTGCGTCCTCCGTCATGAGCGAGAGGGGTGGAGCCGGAAAGTTGAGCAGGGCTCACATTCTGGTCTCGCACGGGGGCACAGTGCTACCGCAGGTAACAAAGAACTCTCGTCGCATCGGTCACATGCGTAACAGGGGTCGTACGTAAGGAGGTTGAGGTTTTCTACGCCACGCGCTGACGCTTGGCGACCGCCTTGGCGATCTTCTCCGCGTCGATCGCCATCTCGCGGAACATGCCGCTGATGGGGTTGGTGTAGCCGGTGAAGTAGAGGCCCGGGGCGTTCTTCGGGGTGCGGGGGCCGTGGGCGGTGGGGCGGCCGCGCTCGTCGAGGACGTCGAGATGGCCGACCAGGCCCTCAAGGCCGCGGACGTACCCGGTCGCGGCGATCACCGCGTCGGGGGAGAGGAGGGTGCCGTCGGCGAGGACGACCTTGCCGTCCTCGAAGCCCTCGACGGCGGCCGTGATCTCGACCTTGCCCTGGCGCACCGCGTCGATCAGGCCGACGTCCAGGATCGGGATGGCACCCTGCTTGACCCGGCTGTAGAGCCCGCTGTCGGGGCGGGGCAGGCCCTGGGCGGCCAGGTCGGGCACGCTGACCTTGGCCATGGTGCGGGCGAGCCGGTCGACCAGGCCGGTCGGCAGCCGTCGTACCAGGATGGAGTTGTACTGGGCGGCCCAGCCGGCGGTGGAGCGGCGCACGATGTGCGGGACCGTGCGGACGGCCAGCCGGACCCGGGCCGCGCCGCCCTCCACCAGGTCGACGGCGATCTCGGAGCCGGTGTTGCCGGGGCCGACGACCAGGACGTCCCGGCCCGCGAAGGGCCCGGCGTCGCGGTACTGGCCGGCGTGCAGGAACTCGCCGCCGAAGCCGTCCCGGCCGGGCCAGTCGGGGATGCGGGGCGTGTGGTTGAAGCCGGTGGCGACCACCACCGCCGAGCCGGTCAGCTCCCGGCCGCCGGTGGCGTGCAGCAGCCAGCCCTCGCCGTCGGCCGAGCGCTCCACGCGGGAGACCTCGACGCCGGTGACGATCTCCAGTTCATGGTGCTCGGCGTACTTCTCCAGGTACCGCACCACGTTGTCGCGGGAGACCCAGCGGCCGAAGCGGCGCGGCATGGGCAGGCCCGGGAGCGCGGAGAGCCGGCGGGTGGTGTGCAGGTGGAGCCGGTCGTAGTGCCGGCGCCAGGACGCGCCGACCTCGTCCGACTTCTCCAGGACTACGGCGCGGATGCCCCGGGCCCGCAGCGCATACGCGGCGGCGAGCCCTCCGGGGCCTGCGCCGATGACGTAGACGGGGGAAACGGTGGGGGGAAACACGGCCATGAGCGCGAGCGTAATCACGCTTCACGTTGATGGGTCTCGGTCAAGACCGGAATTGGTTGCGGATTGATCACACCGGTAGGAGAAGTGGGTGGGACTTGTGACGTAGCCCACCTCATCCGGTCCGCATCCGGCCGGAAAAGAAAGGCCCGTGACGTCGGGCCCCGGTGCGCTGGGGCCCGACGTCACGGGTGGGCGGTGTCCTTAGACAGACGGGAAAGAACACCGCGTTCTGGGAGGCTATCGCGACCGTGAGAGCTCTTTCCCGATTGTGAGAGCTTCTTACTTCCGCGGCGGCCTGTTAATTCCGCTTGCCCTTCTTGTCCGCGCCCTTCTTGTCCTTGCCGAAGGAGGTGACATCGGCGATCCAGGTGATGAAGTCGCCGGGGTCGGTGTTGGCGCCGTGGCCCTGGTCCCAGTAGTAGAGGTGGTTCACGTCGTCGCCGAGGTTGTCCAGGCGGGCGGCCAGGTTCGCGGAGATGACGTGCGAGGTGTCGGAGTCGCTGGTGCCGAGGCGGATCCACCAGTGCTTGGAGCGGCGGTCGTTGACCTTCTCCACCAGGTGGTACATCGGGTTCATCAGGTTCAGCTTCTCGGGGATGTCGGCGGCGACCCGCTTGCTGCTGAGGCCGGTGGTGTCATTCTTCGCGCCGAACGCCGTGAAGTGACGGTTCTCCGTCGTACCGGCTCCGAATTCATTGTTCTCGCCCGCCGACAGGTCGAAGGCGTCGAAGGCCGGGGTGTCCTTCTTGCGGGCGCCGACGTGGGTGAGGAAGTCGTCCCAGCCGAAGGTGGCCTTGCCGGCGGACCAGGTGATGAAGGTGTTGGCGGCGAGATACGTCGCGCGGTCCGCGTCCGAGAGGGCGGCGAGGTACGTGGTGGCCGACGGCTGGAGGTACTGCTCGACCAGGTAGTCGTCGTAGTTGCGGGCGTTCAGCGGGCCGAAGCCGTCCAGGCCGCGCAGCTTCAGACCCGCCTGGTACTCGGCGAACTGCGCCCTGAGCTGCTTGGAGACGGTCTGGTCGACCTGCTTGCCGGTGGAGAGGTCGTTGGTGCCCCAGTTCCACTCGTAGGCGCCGTCGGCGTGCTCCAGGTCGGTGATCGGGCACCAGGCGCCGACCGCGAAGATCGCGTCGGAGGCGTCGGCCGCGCCCAGCTCCTTCAGGTACTTCTCGTAGATCGGGCTGTCGCCGGACGCGCCGAGCAGCGAGGAGAGGGCGCCACCGGCGCTCGTACCGGCGGAGACGATCTTGTCGACGTCGCCGGGGATCAGGCCCTTGTTGGCCTTGATGTACCGGACGGCCGCCTTGAGGTCGACGATCGCGGCGGGCGCGGTGCCGTAGTACTCGCCGTCGGAGTTCTTGAGGGTACGGCCGCGGGCGCCGGGCTCGATCACGACGTAGCCGGCGGCGAGCGCGAGGAGCTGGTTGCTCGCCGTGGCGCCGCCGGTGGCGTTGGTGTTGGCGTTCGCGTTGGGGGCCGCGCTCGTGGAGGAGCTGGGGGCCGCCCCGCTGGGGGCCGCGCCGCCGCCCATCGCCGAACCGCCGCCGCCGACCTCGGTGGCGTCCGCCACGGAGGAGGGCATGTAGCCGCCGATGGAGTTGGCGAGCAGGATCGGGGCGTCCGTCGGGTCGACGGCCGTACCGTCGATCTCGACCGGGGCGCTGACGATCAGGGACTGGTAGGTCTCGTCCACCGGGTTGGCGACGTAGGTGATCGCCTTCCAGAAGTGGTATGTCACATTGTGCTCGGTGCCCGCCGTGTCCGTGACGGTCGTGGTCAGCTTGGAGAACCCGTCCGGATCGAACGCCAGGGAGCCCGCCGCGCCCGCCGAGCCCGACGACGAGTCGCTCGACGCCTGTGCGCTGAGCGCGATGCCGCCGACCGCCGCGACACCGGCCGTGGCGCCGATACCCATGACGACCGTCCTGCGCTTGACTGACCTGTGCTTCACCGTGCTGCCCCTCGTCTTTGGACTCCTTGGCCTTGCGTCTGCGAACGTAGGTGACCGCCGACAAAATCGTCAACAATTCGTCGGGATTCATGGGCGGCGCACAGCCCCACGGGAAGTGCACAGGCTTTTCAGGCCCGACTCTCGGCTTTCCAAGTCACCTGACGTACCGTCAGATCCATGGATGCCCCCCGCTTCGACCTCCCCGAACCGGACGCCTTCACCCGCCCCTACTGGGAGGCGGCGGCCGAGGGCCGGCTGCTGCTGCGCCGCTGCCGTGACTGCGGCCTGGCCCACCACTACCCCCGGGAGTTCTGCCCGCACTGCTGGAGCGAGGACGTCGACTGGGAGCCCGCGACCGGCCGGGCGACCCTCTACACCTGGTCCGTCGTGCACCGCAACGACCTCCCGCCGTTCGGCGACCGCGTCCCCTACGTGGCCGCCGTGGTCGACCTGGCAGAGGGCCCGCGCATGATGACCGAGCTGGTGGACACCCCCGAGCCGGGTGCCGGGCTCCGGCTGACGGTCGCCTTCCGGGAGGGCGTGCCGGTGTTCCGCCCCGAGGTGCGCTGAAACGCGCTGGGCCGTCGCCCGGCACAGGAGTTTCAATGGCCTCATGGCCCAGACCCACGAACAGCCCGCCGGCCACCGCCCCGACGCCGTCCCCCACGGACACGGCCTGCGGCTGGACCGCTGGGACCCGGACCAGGAGTCCCACGTCGAGGCCTGGTGGCGCGGCCGGGCCGACCCGGACTTCCTCCGCTGGAACACCCCGCTCACCCCGGACATCGACCTCGCCGGCGCCCGGGCCGCCATGGTCGGGCAGCTGGCACAGGCCGCCGACGGCACCTGCGCGCCGTTCCGGATCGCGGACGCGCGGAGCGGTACGACCCTCGGCCACGTCGGCATCAACGTGATCGACCGGGTGTTCCGGTCGGCGCGGGTCGGCTACTGGGTGCTCCCCGAGGCGCGCGGCCGCCGGGTCGCCACCCGCGCCCTCGCCCTGGCCGCCGACTGGACCTTCGCCGAACTCGGCCTGTACCGCCTGGAGCTGGGCCACGCCCTCGGCCACGACGCGTCCTGCCGCATCGCGCAGACGTGCGGCTTCCCCTACGAGGGCACGCTGCGCGGCGCGATGTTCGAGGCGGGCCGCCAGAACGCGTTCCGCGACGTCCACCTGCACGCCCGCCTCGCGACGGACCCCGGGACCGCCGTGGAGGCCTAATTCGGATGCCCGGCGGGGCGGTCGGACGGGACCATCGACCATGGACCCCGAAACACACGCGGTCGACCGGCACGCAGTCGACCGGCACGCGGCCGACCGGCACGCAGCCGGCTGGCACTTCACCACCGACGTCGACGAATTCCTCTCCTACACAAGGGACTTCCTCCACTCGCGCCCCGACCTGCACACCGTCCAGCTGACGGTGACGGAACGGCTCCGGCGGAGCGGCCCGCGGGCCTACGGCGACCGGCCGGCGCTCCTCGGGCACCTCGTCCGGGAGGACGGCGGCGTCGGCGCCACGCTGCTGCACACCCCGCCGTACGCCCTGGGTGCCACCCGGCTCACCGCCGACGAGGCCGAGACGCTGGCCGCCGTTCTCGTGGACCTGGGCCGTCCCGTCACCGGCTTCGCCTCCGAGCGGGCCACGGCGGAGGCGTTCGCGGCGGCGTGGCAGCGGCGGACCGGGGCGTCCGCGCGGCTGCACGACCGGCACCGGCTGTACCGGCTGGCCGAGTTGACCGACCCGTCGCCGATGCCCGAGGGCCGGGCCCGGGTCGCGGGCGAGGCCGACCGGGAGCTGCTGGTCCGCTGGTACGACGGGTTCGTCGAGGACGCGGGCACGCACGGCGGCCGGGGCGGCGCGGACTGGGCCGACTTCCGGCTCTCGTACGGCGGCGTCACCCTCTGGGAGACCGCCGACGGCACCCCCGTCTCCATGGCCGGCGTCACCCCGACGGTCGCCGGACAGGCCCGGATCGCACCCGTCTACACCCCGCGGGAGCTGCGCGGCCGCGGCTACGCGGGGGCGGTGACGGCGCAGGTCAGCCGGGCGGCGCTGGCCTCGGGGGTCGGCGAGCTCCTGCTCTTCACGGACCTTGCCAACCCGACGAGCAACGCCCTGTACCAGCGCATCGGCTACCGGCGGGTGGCCGACTGGGCGGAGTACACGTTCGGGGAGCGGGCGGCGTGAGCACCGCCGCTCACGGCCACAGCAGCTGCCGCTGCCAGGTCCCGTCCGCCTGCCCGGTGTACCGCAGGCGTACGTGCCGCCGTTCCGGGTCGCCCTGGAAGAACTCGGCCTCCTCCGGGCGGAGCCGGTAGAGGGTCCAGGTCGGGGAGAGGGCGGCCGGGTCGGTGCGGGCGCGTTCCCAGGCCGCGTCGGACGCCTCGCGCAGTTCCTCCAGCGAGGACAGGGGGCCGCTCTGCAGACCGGTGAGCGCGGCGGCCAGGGCGCCGGTCGAGCGGGCGTGCAGGTCTGCCTGGCTCTCCTCGGAGGGGGCGGCGGTGACCGGGCCGCGGAGCCGGATCTGGCGGCCCAGCACCGGCCAGTAGAAGGCGAGGGCCGCGTACGGGCGGGCGTTCAGCTGGTGCCCCTTGCGGCTGGTCACGTGCGAGCCGAAGGACCAGCCGTCCGTGTCCGCGCCGTGCAGCATCACGATCCGTACGTCCGCCCGGCCCTCCTCGTCCGTCGTCGCCAGCGACACGGTGTGCGGCTCGGGCTGTCCGGCCGCCACCGCCTCCGCGAACCAGGCGGTGAAGAGCGGGAGCGGGGCGTCGGGTGCCGACGCCGGGTCGAACGGCCGTAGCTCCGTCGTCCCGGGGGACCAGACGCGGAGCGACTTCAGGAGCGTGTGGAGATCCGTGGCTGCCATGTGCCGAGTATCACTCGGGCACCTCCGGCAGCCGTGTCATCAGGGGTCGCACGGCGGTCGGGCCTTCCCCGCCGGACCCGGTCGCAAACCCGACCGGGCAAACCGCTGCGCACACCTGTGCCCCGGCACCACACTGTCCGGCATGAAGGGACCCAGGACCGTGAAAGTGGCCGTACGCCATAGGGCGGGCGATACCGGGCGACCCAGGACGCGGTCCGCGGCCTGGGCCACCCGTGACTTCCGGCTGGTCCGGCCGGCTGTGGGCCGCGACCGGGTCGAACTGGAGTGCCCCGTCTGCGCGGTCGCGGTCCTCGCCGAGGTCCGCGACCACGGCCGCACCCGGCGGGTCCGCACGACCTGGCGGGCCGTCTCCCTGTTCTTCCTCGCGGTCTTCGCCGTCTCGCTCGCCTACGCCGTCCACGAGGGCGGCCGGGCCCTCCCGGCGGGGCAGTCGCCGCCGCTGCTCCTCCCGGTGAGCGTGGTCGCGACCTGTGTGACCCTGGTCGTCGCCCCCGCCGCGTGGCTGATCGGCCGCGGCCACCTCGGTGTCACCCTCCTCGACGCGCCCGGACCCCGCCGCGGCCACCGGATCGTGCCGGTACGCGGCTGACGGCCGCTCAGTGCCGGGCGAACTGCACCCCGGTCCGCTGGACCACGTCCGCGCGTACCGCGAGCGCGGGGACGACGAGCTGCTCCCCGTAGATGTCGGTGAGCCGGAGCTCGGCGCCGCAGCCGGTGCCCTGTTCGGAGAGGAAGTAGTTGTACCCGGTCCGGGTCAGCGCCAGCCAGCCGCCGCCGGTGCGGACCTCCAGGCGGGCCAGCGGGTTGCGGTGGCCGATCGCCTGGATGCCGCACCAGTACTGGGTGGAGCCGGTCTTGTAGCGGATCGAGACGGTGTCCGAGGTGGCCGGGCTGAGCAGGCTCCAGGTGATCGCGATCCGGCCCGCCGACAGGGGCGCGAGCTTCGCGAACGCCTGCTGGTTGAGGTCGAGTTGGCCGACCGCGCAGGGCGCCGGGCACTCGTTGGTGATCCGTACGGTGATGGACTTGCCGCTCGCCGCGCGGACGGAGACGTACGCCCCGCAGGCCTTCGCCGTCTCGTAGTCCGCGGTGTTCATGGCCGCGGTCATCACGTCGGAGGTCGGGCCGAACGAGCAGGCGCCGTCGCCGTTGCCGACGTCGTAGGAGGTGGCGACCCCGTCGTACGTCGTCCCGGGGCGGATCCGGCCGGCCGCCGGGGCCGTGGTGGTGGACGGGGTGCGGGCCGTGCCGCTCGTCGCCCGCCGGGTGGGGGTGGCGGTGGTGGACGGGGTCGCGGACGCGGGCGGTGTGGTGCGCTTGCCCGCCGCGGGGGTCGAGGTCGTCGCCGAGGGCTTCGGCGAGGTCGGGGACGCCGAATCCGGCACCGTCGGTGTCGCGCTCGTCACGGCCCCGGCGTCGGACACCGCCCGGTCCTGTCCGCCGCCGGACGCGTCGCCGGGCCGGAAGGCCACGATCAGCGTGACGACCAGGGCGACGGCGGCGACGGCGGCCACCGCGAGCAGCGGGCCGCGGACCGGTCGCCACTGGAAGTCCTGTTCCGGGCGCGGGCGTCGGCGATGTGAGGAGGAGGCCACGGAGGAATCCTTACGCGGTGTCGGCGGTGCACGTCCTTCGAACGAATGAACTTCGAAGCTTCCGACGGTAGTTGCCGCCGAAGCCGAGAAGGTTGCCGCCGTTCCGGAAAGGGTTGCCGCCACCCTCCGCTCAGTCCCGACCCAGCACCACCGTGCCGGACGAGCAGAACCAGCCGCCCGTGCCCGAGGCCACCCCCAGCTCCGGCAGCCCCCCGCCGGCCCGCCGCACCTGCCGGTCACCGGCCTCCCCGCGCAGCTGCCGTACCGCCTCCACCAGCAGGAACAGCCCTCGCATCCCCGGGTGCTGGGCCGAGAGCCCGCCCCCGTCCGTGTTCACGGGAAGCTCCCCTCCGGCCACCCGCAGCCGCCCCTTCTCCACGAACGCCCCGCCCTCGCCCTTGGCGCAGAAGCCCAGGTCCTCCAGGGTCACCAGCGTCATGTAGGTGAACGCGTCGTAGATCTCGGCGAAGTCGATGTCGTCGGGGGCTACCCCGGCCCGCCGGAAGGCCAGTTCGCCGCTGACCCTGGCCGGGGAGACCGTGAAGTCCGGCCACTCCGACATCGTCGCGTGGGAGACGCACTCGCCGCTGCCGAGCACCCACACCGGCGCCGTACGGCAGTCCCGCGCGTACTCCTCGGCGGCCAGCAGCACCGCGGCGCCGCCGTCCGAGCGGATGCAGCAGTGCAGCTTGGTGAAGGGGTCGGCGATCATCGGGCCGGACAGGACCTCGTCGACCGTGACCGGGGTGCGGAACATCGCCTCCGGGTTCAGTGCCGCGTTCGCCCGCGCCTGGACCGCCACCTCGGCCAACTGCTCGATCGTCGTGCCGTGTTCGATCATGTGGCGGCGGGCCGCCATCGCGTACTTGGCGATGAGGGTGTGGCCGTAGGGGACCTCGAACTGAAGGGGGCCGCGGGCGCCGAAGGACAGGTTCCCGGTCCGGCGGCCCGACCTGATGTCGGCGCGGGCCGTCGAGCCGTACACCAGCAGGACCGCGTTCGCCCGGCCCGCCGCGATCGCGTCCGCCGCGTGCGCCGCCATGACCTCCCAGGTCGAGCCGCCGACGGAGGTGGAGTCCACCCAGGTGGGACGCAGGCCCAGGTACTCGGCGACCTCCACCGGGGCCAGCGTGCCGAGGCCCGCCGACGCGAAGCCGTCGATCACCTCCCGGCCGAGGCCCGCGTCGGCCAGCGCGCGGCGGGCCGCCTGGGCGTGCAGGGCGTAGGGGGTGGCGTCGTCCACGCGACCGCAGTCCGAGAGGGCGACACCGACGACGGCGACCTTGCGGGGTCCAGTCATGAATCTGACGGTACATCAGATCTGCCGGACTCCGCCTCTGTGCATCTGCATCCGGTACGCCTAGCATGACGGGCCGTCAGATCGTCAGGAGGTCCGGTCATGGACGCCCGCTTCACCGACGAGCAGGACGAGATCCGGCGCGCCCTGCGTGAACTGCTCCACAAGCGATGCGGTACGGAGGACGTGCGGGCCGCCGTCGACCGGGCGGAGGGCCACGACCCCGCCCTCTGGACCGCCCTCGGCGAACAGCTCGGACTGCCGGGGCTCGCGCTCCCCGAGCGGTACGGCGGCGCCGGCTGCTCCGTCACCGAAGTCGCGCTGGCGGCCGAGGAGCTGGGGCGCGCCCTCGCTCCCTCCCCGTTCCTCGCCACCGCCGTCCTCGCCGCTCCGCTGCTGCTCGCCCTCGGCACCGAGGCCCAGCGCGCCGCACTGCTCCCGGGGATCGCCGACGGCGGCCGCACCGCCGCCCTCGCCGTCCCCGGCACCCGGCTCGGCGCCGCCCTCGCGCTCACCGACGCACAGAGCGGCGACTGGGCCGGCGGCGGGCGGTCCGGCGGGGTCCAGGCCAGGCACGGGGACGACGGATGGCGGCTGTACGGCGAGGCCGACCAGGTCCTCGACGGGCACAGCGCCGGACTGCTGCTCGTCCCGGCCCACGCGGGCGGGTACGCCCGCTCGCGCGTCCTCCTCTTCCTGGTGGCGGGCGACGCCGCCGGGGTCGTACGGACCCGGCGGACCGCCCTCGACACCACGCGCGGCCAGGCCCGGATCCAACTGCGGCACGTTCCCGCCGAGTTGCTCGGGGCGGACCAGGACACCGACATCCGCCCCGCCCTCGCCGCCCTCGGCGACTCCGTCGCCGCCGTGCTCGCGGGCGAGGCCGTGGGAGCCGCCGGCCGGGCGCTGGAGCGGACCGTGGAGTACGTGAAGCAGCGCGAGCAGTTCGGACGGGCGATCGGGTCCTTCCAGGCCGTCAAGCACCGGCTGGCCGATGTGTACGTGGCGGTGCGGGCGGCCAGGTCCGCCGCCTACTACGCGGCCTGGGCGACGGCCCATGGGGAGCAGGTGGGCGGGCTGGCCCTCGCGCAGGCGCTGGAGGCCCTGCGGGTCGCCGCCGGGGAGGGGATCCAGCTGCACGGCGGGATCGGGTTCACCTGGGAGCACGAGGCGCATCTGTACTTCAAGCGCGCGGCCGGGGACGAGCTGCTCTTCGGGCCCGCGCACCGGCTGCGCGGCCACGCGGCCGCCTCGGCGGGGCTGTTCGAGCGAGGGGCGGTGGCGATGTGATCGGCGAACGGCTGGTGCGGAAGGTGGCGGGCACCCGCGGGTTCCTGAAGGTCGCCCCGCACGTGGTCCCGGCGATGGACCGGGCCGTCCACCGGCTCAGCCGGGGCAAGGTGCTGCTCAGCGCCCAGATGCTGCCGGGCGTGATCCTCACGTCCACCGGGGCGCGCAGCGGGCGGCCGCGCCGTACGCCGCTCGCGTGCAGGCCCGACGGCGACGGCTGGTTCCTCGTGGGCTCGAACTACGGCCGGCCCGACCACCCGGCCTGGACCTACAACCTGCTCAGGCATCCCGACGCCGAGATCAGCTGGAAGGGGCGGGACGTCCCGGTCACCGCCCGGTTGCTGGCGGGGGAGGAGCGGGCGGCCGCCTGGCGGGAGCTGCTGGTGTTCTGGCCGCCGTACGCCACCTACCAGGAGCGGGTGGAGCGGGAGCTGCGGGTCTTCCGGCTCGACCCGCGGTGATCACAGGGCGTGCTGCGCCAGCAGCAGGGCGCCGATGCCCAGCATCGCCGCCCCCGAGGTGCGGGTGACCGCCCTCGCCGCCCTCGGGCGGGCCGCGAGCAGTCGGCGGGCGAGGGTGCCGACGGTCAGGTAGACGGCGGTGCAGCAGGCCATGTGGAGGGTGCCGAGCACGGCCGTCTGGAGGGCTATGGGCGGGTGGTCGCCCCGGGTGACCAGGAACTGGGGGAGCACGGACAGGTAGAGCAGCAGCGCCTTGGGGTTCAGGCCGCTGATCGCCGCGCCCCGCCAGAAGCCCTCCGGGGCCGTGTCCGCCTCCTGCGGCACCGCCGGGCGGCGCAGCACGCTCCACCCCAGCCGGATCAGGTAGCCGGCGCCGGCCGCCGTCAGGGCCGTGAGCAGCGCGGGCGAGCCCGCCACCAGCACCGCGAGCCCCGCCACCGCCAGCGCGGTGTGCAGCGCGTACCCGGTCATCAGGCCCGCCACCGCCCGGGTCACCGAGCGGCCGCGCACCCCGGCGGCGATCACGTACGCCCAGTCGGCGCCGGGCACGCACACCAGCAGCAGGTCGACGGCGAGGAAGGAGATCAGGGGTCCGGTGTCCATGGAAGGGACATTAGGCGCGAATGACCCGAAGGTGTTGTCGAAATTTGCTCGAAGAGCACGTTTTCGGGGGAAGATCTACCTCATGGACGACGTGGACCGGAAAATTCTTGCCGAGCTCCAGCAGGACGGGCGGCTGACCGTGACCGAGCTGGCCGGGCGGGTGCGGCTGAGTGTCTCGCCCTGCCACCGGCGGCTGCGCGAGCTGGAGCGGTCGGGGGCGATCAGCGGGTACCGGGCGGTGGTGGACCCGGCCGCCGTCGGGCTGACCTTCGAGGCGCTGGTCTTCGTGTCCATGCGGCAGGAGGACCGGGACACGGTCGCCGACTTCGAGCGGGAGCTGGCGGAGATCCCCCATGTGCTGGACGCGCAGCGGCTGTTCGGCGAGCCCGACTACCTGCTGCGGGTGGCCACCGCCGACCTCGCCGCCTTCCAGCGGCTGTACGACGAACGGCTCGCGACCCTGCCGGGGGTGCAGCGCCTCAACTCGACGCTGGTGATGAAGCACGTGGTGCGGGACCGGCCGCTGCCGGCGTAGCACGACAGGCGGTGGTTCACCGCTGCGTGTGAACCGCCGCCTGCCAGACAGGACCCGGAGGGTGTGTTGCCGTGCGGGTTACTTCGTGGGTTTCTTCCCGGTCACACCCAGGTGCACCAACAGCGCGAGGTTCGGCTTGAGTTCGGCCTGCTTCACACCCCAGGTCTGGAAGCCCTTCTGGTGTCCGGCGACCGCCGCGAGCATCGCGACCAGCGAACCGGCGACGGCCGCCGGGTTCACGTCCTTGTCGACCTTGCCCTTGGACTGCAACTCCGCGATGGAATCGGACAGGGAGTTGTTCACCGAGTTCAGGATCTTC
The DNA here is from genome assembly GCF_044747345.1 of Streptomyces sp. NPDC090088. Taxonomy (NCBI): domain Bacteria; kingdom Bacillati; phylum Actinomycetota; class Actinomycetes; order Kitasatosporales; family Streptomycetaceae; genus Streptomyces; species Streptomyces sp. NPDC090088. The sequence goes on from NZ_JBIVDZ010000006.1 coordinate 326,908, forward strand.
ATACGGATCTTGTAGAACCGTTTGTCCCCCTCGGCCGCGCCGAGGTCGACCACGCGGAGAATCGCGTCGTTCTTCCGCCAGAACTCCAGGAAACCGTCGACGAGTTCCTGGGCGGTCGCCCAGCCGGCCTTGCCGACCCAGGAGCGCCCGGCGACCAGTTCGGTCAACTGACCGCCCTCGGCGGCCATGTGCTCGGCGATCTCCAGGACGGCGCCCTCGACGTCCGGGAAGTACTGGTAGAAGGTCGCGGGCGAAGTACCCGCCTTCCGGGCGACATCGATGACCTTGACGTCCCGGTAAGGGGAGGAGCTGAGCATCTCGCTGAGGCAGTCGAGCAGCTTCTGCCGGGTCGCCTGCCCACGCCGGCCGGCCACGCGGCCGTCGACGGTACGCACTTGTCCTGTCATGCCGTCAGCTTACCGAGGGGTGATCGGAGCGCGATTCGGCCGACTGCAAATGGGGTGCACGGATGTGCGAGGCGCTCGCCCGGAGGGGAAAGCGCCGGTCACTCCCGGAGCGCGGACGGTCTGCGCGGTGCGGGCCGGGCGGTTACTTTGACGACATGGCCGAAAACAGGGCATCCGGATACACCGAGGGCGTCCCGTGCTGGGTGGACGTGCAGCTGCCCGACATCGAGGCGGGCAAGCGGTTCTACGGCGGGCTCTTCGGGTGGACCTTCGAGGACGCCGGCGGCGGCCCCGGCTCCGTGTGGGCCCGGCTCGGCGGCGCGGCGGTGGCCAGGCTGGCGCGGAAGCGGGACGGCCGGATGCCCACCGTCTGGACGGTGTACTTCGCGACCCCGGACGCCCGGGAACTCGCCCGGCGCGTCCTCGCGGCCGGCGGGCAGGTGGTCAGCGAGCCCGCGCCGGTCCGCGACCTCGGCACCGCCGCGCTCGTCGCCGACCCCCAGGGTGCCGTCTTCGGCCTCTGGCAGGCCGCGGGCCACCCCGGTTTCGGCGTCCGGCACGCCCCCGGCGGCTTCGCCTGGGCGCAGCTGTACACCACGGACATCGACGCGGCCAACACCTTCTACGGGCACCTCTTCACCGAGGCCCTCTTCGGCGCGGACGCCGACCCGGACTTCGGCCGGGCCCCCGTCTCCGACGTCTTCCACCCCGGGATGCCGCCGCAGTTCGTCGTCCACTTCCGCACCGGGGACGTGGCGGCCGCGGTCGGCGCCGTCCAGGAACTCGGCGGCCGGGTCCAGGCGGCGCCTTTCGAGACGTCGTACGGAAAAGTGGCCGTCGTCACCGACAATCAAGGGGCGTCCTTCGCGCTGCTGCAACGCTAGAAGTCAGGGAACAACGGCTCAGAAGCCACGAAACAACGGCTCGCGGCGAGTAAATGTCTCACTTTGTCATAAGACACCCCGATTGATCTCCGGGTTCGCAACCTGTGCCCGGGCCAGGAAGAATCGGGGTGCGTGCCGCCACGGCGGTGCCGGTGGTGAGACGCTGCACGGGGTCGCGTACATATGTGGGTGGACGAGGCCCGTACGGGGAGGTGGCAGGCAAGTGGTGGATCAGCTGACGCAGCACGATCCGCGGCGGATCGGGCCGTTCGAGGTGCTGGGACGGCTGGGGGCCGGCGGCATGGGGCTGGTCTATCTCGCGCGCTCGGCGTCCGGCCGGCGCGTGGCGATCAAGACGGTCCGGACCGAGCTCGCCGAGGACCAGCTGTTCCGGGTCCGCTTCACGCGCGAGGTGGAGGCGGCCCGCGCGGTCTCCGGCTTCTACACGGCCGCCGTCGTCGACGCCGACCCGCGTGCCGCCGTGCCGTGGCTCGCGACCGCGTACGTGCCCGCGCCGTCCCTCGAAGAGATAGTGAACGACTGCGGGCCGATGCCGGCCCAGGCGGTGCGCTGGCTCGCCGCGGGTGTCGCCGAGGCGCTCCAGTCGATCCACGGCGCCGGACTGGTCCACCGGGACCTCAAGCCCTCCAACGTCCTCGTCGTCGAGGACGGCCCCCGGGTCATCGACTTCGGTATCGCGTCCGGCGTGTCGAACACGCGTTTGACGATGACGAACGTCGCCGTCGGCACGCCCGCCTACATGTCACCGGAGCAGGCCAAGGACTCCCGGTCCGTGACCGGCGCGAGCGACGTCTTCTCGCTCGGCTCCATGCTCGTCTTCGCCGCCACCGGCCACCCGCCCTTCCACGGCGCCAACCCGGTCGAGACCGTCTTCATGCTGCTCCGCGAGGGACCCGACCTCGAAGGACTCCCGGACGAACTGCGTCCGCTCATCGAGTCCTGTATGCAGATGGAGGCCACCGCCCGCCCCAACCCGGCCGACCTCCAGGCCCAGCTGGCCCCGCACCTGTTCGGCTCCGGCTCCGACGACAGCGGTACGGCCTCGGCCTGGCTGCCCGAGAAGGCGGTCGGGCTGATCGAGTCCCGCCGCGGCGGCCGGCCGGCCGTGAAACCCTCCGCGCACCCCTCCGGCGGGCGCGGCGGCGGCCGTCCCGCCGTCCCCCCGCCGCCGTCCTACGACCCCGTCGTCCCGGCCCCGGTCCCCGTCGGCGCCCCCGGCCCCGCCCCCGACACCGGCCCGGTCCGCCTGGCCGGCGCCCAGGTGCCCATCGGGCCCGGCCCGCGCGTCTCCGACACTCGCGCCGCCGCCGTCAAGGCGCCGCCGCCCGAGGCCGGCCTGGTGGCCAGCTGGTCCCGCCCGCACCCCGGCGTCAACGGCGTCGACCCCGCCGTACCGCCGGTGCCCGCCCTGCCGCCGGAGACGGCGTCCGGCTGGCGCCCCTGGCGGTTCCGGATGTCCAACGACGTCTGGGGCACCCCGTCCGTCGACGGCGACCTCGTCTACGTCACCTCCTTCGAGGTGCACGCCCTCGACGTGGCCACCGGCCGGCGCCGCTTCAAGACCCGTGACGTCGCCTGGTCCATGGCGGTCGCCGACGGCCGCATCCACGCCTCCGACGGCCCCACCCTGTTCGCCCTGGAGGCCCGCGAGGGCGGCGACCTGTGGCGGCTGTCCACCGACGCCTGGGTGTACTCCCTCAAGGCCGGCCGCGGCACGCTCGTCACCGGCACCCGGGGCGGCGGGGTCCAGGCCTGGGAGGCCTCCAACGGGCAGAGACTCTGGGAGCTGTCCGGCGCCCAGACCGACTTCGAGTCCCCCGAGTCCGGGCCGTCCCTGCACGACGGCACGGTCTTCGTCTGGCAGGACGCGCGGCTGCGCGCGCTGGACGCCCGGACCGGCGACGAACGCTGGTCCTACCCCATCGGCGACGCGGCCTCCTGCGGCGGCGTCCCGGTCCGCCTCACCCACGCCGACGACGGCTTCGTGTACGCCTCCGCGGGCACCCGCGTCATCGCCCTCGACACCACGACGGGGCGCGTGCGCTGGCACTTCGAGGCACCGGCGGTGTTCCTCTCCCCGCCGACGTTCGTGCCGGGACCCGCGGTCACCGGCGGCGGCATCTACCTCGCCGACTACCTCGGCACGGTCTACGCCCTCGACGCCACCGACGGCCGCGACCGCTGGCGCATCGCGACCGAGGCCCGTGCCTCGATCGAGCCGGTGCTGGTGGCCGCGGGCCATGTCCACGTCGGCAGCGGCAAGGGCCTGTACACCCTCGACGCGGTCACCGGGACGCCCAAGTGGCGCTTCCAGGCGGGCGGCGACGTGGTGGGGGCGCCGGCCGTGGCCGAGGGCCGTATCCACTTCGGCTCCACCGACCATCTGCTGTACACGCTGAAGGCCGACGACGGCCGGCTCCGGTGGAAGCTGGCCACCGGCGGGGAGATCACCGGGTCGCCGGTGGTACGGGACGGGGTCGTGTACGCGTGCAGCAAGGACCGCTGCGTGTACGCGCTGGACGCGGAGAAGGGAACGGGGACGGCCCGCACGACGTGAGTGGCGCCGACGGTCGAGTGTCGGGTGCGGGTGCGCTGTGGCTGGTCGCGCAGTTCCCCGCGCCCCTAAAGGGGGGCTTGCTGCAGCGCCCCTTCTTTTGCCTTTAGGGGCGCGGGGAACTGCGCGAGCAACCCCCACGCACCCGCACCCGAAAGACTTCCGTACCCCGGGACGGCCGTCGTACCACTCGCACGGAAGGGCTGTGCACGGCGGCCGTCGCTCGGGGCGGGAGTCGGCTCCCGCAGCGAACGTTACGCCCGAGTGGTGCGCCCCGCCACGCGTGGTTCAGCGGACGCGGGGGGCGGTGCGGGCCCGGTTGCCGAAGAGTTCCGCCTGGCGCTCGTCGGGCAGGTTGCCCAGGGCGATCAGGTGCGGTGCCTGTGCCCAGCCCCGCTCCCGCGTCGCCTCCTGAGCCGCCCACAGGGCCCGCACGCTGCCCTGCACCCCCTCCGTCGGATACCCGGCGATGACGGTCGCGCAGCGCACGGCGGCCTCCAACGCCCGCCCGGGCCCGGTCACTTCGGACACCAGGCCCACCTCGTACGCCCGCTGGGCGGAGACCCGCTCGGCGTTGCCCATGAGCACCATCCGGGCCACCTCGCCGTAGGGCATCCGCTGGGCCAGCAGCACCGACTCGTAGGCGCTGACCATGCCGTACGAGGTGTGCGGGTCGAAGAAGGTCGCGTCCTCCTCGGCGATGACGAAGTCCGCCTCGCCGAGGAGGTAGAAGGCGCCGCCGCAGGCCATCCCGGCCACCGCGGCGATCACCGGCTTCCACAGGTCGTTCGCCTTGGGTCCTACGGCGATCAGCGGATCGTCCTGGCTGTACGGCGAGGAGGGCTGCGGCACCACGGCGTCCCGGTCCAGGCCGGTGCTGAAGGCGCGGCTGCCGGCCCCGGTGAGGACGACGGCCCGCACGGTGTCGTCGAAGCGCAACGCCCGCCAGAGGGCGGCCAGTTCGGCCGCCGTCGCCAGGTCGATCGCGTTGAGTCGCTCGGGCCGGTCGAGGGTGACGACGGCGACCCCGGTCTCCTTGTCCACGTCCAGGCGCGGACTCACGGCCGCTCCAGGACCCACTGCACAAGACCGTCCGAGAAGACGGCCTGCACCCGCGCCCCGATCCGGATCCGCTCGGGCCCGGTCGAGTCGAGCGGCGCCCCGGCGGCGGCGACGACGTTGCCCACAAGGCGCACCCGGGGCGCCTCGTCGAGTTCCACGACGACGACGTTGTACGGCGCCTGGGCGGCGTAGTCGGGCAGCAGCGGCGGGTGCGGGACGACGTACGACCAGATCCGGCCGCGCCCGTTCGTCGGCCGCCACTCGCTCGCGAAGGACTGGCAGTGCGGGCAGCAGGGGCGGGGCGGGAAGCGGGGTTCACGGCAGTCGGCGCAGGCCTGGACGCGGAGTTCGCCGAGTGCCGCGTACTCCCAGAAGGGGGCGCCGTCGGTGTCGATGGCCGGTCGCAGCATCTCAGCTCCGGTTGGTGAGGAGGAGGGCGGAGGTCGGGACGCCCTCGCCGGCGGTGACCAGGCAGCTGGCGGCGCCGGGAACCTGGGCGGTACTGGTGCCGCGCAGCTGCTTGACGCCCTCGGTGATGAGGTTGAAGCCGTGCACGTAGGCCTCGCTGAGCCCGCCGCCCCCGGTGTTGATCGGCAGCCGCCCGCCGGTCTCCAGCGCGCCCTGCTCGGTGAACGCCCCGCCCTCGCCCCGGCCGCAGAAGCCGTACCCCTCCAGGGAGAGCGGGACCAGGGCGGTGAAGGCGTCGTAGATCTGGGCGACGTCGACGTCCTCCGGGGTGAGGTCGGCGTGCTTCCACAGGTGCCGGGCGGCGGTCCAGGCGGGGCCGGTGAGGGGGTCGTCGTTCCAGTAGTTGACCATGCCGTGGTGCTGGGCGGGCAGGCCCTGGGCGGCGGAGTGGACGTAGACGGGGGTCCGCCGGCAGTCCCGGGCGCGCTCGCTGCTGACGATCACGCAGGCCAGCGCGCCGTCCGTCTCCAGGCAGTTGTCGAAGAGGCAGAGGGGTTCGCTGATCCAGCGCGCGTTCATGTACATCTCGCGGGTCAGGGGGCGGTCGTACATGACGGCGGCCGGGTTCTGGTTGGCGCGGTTGCGGCAGGCGAGGGCGACGTTGAAGAGGTGGTCGCGGGTGGCGCCGTACTCGTGCATGTAGCGGCGGGTGAGCATGGCGATCTCGTCGGCGGGGCGGAGGAGGCCGTAGGGGCGGGTCCACTGGGCGGGGGTGGGCAGCTGGACGGTGGTGTTGGTCCAGGGGCGGGGGCCGGAGCCGCGCTTCCGGGACCGCCACGCGACTCCCACGGTCGCCTGCCCGCTCGCTATCGCGCCGGCGAGGTGCGCGACGGTGGCACAGGAGCCGCCCCCGCCGTACCCCACCTTGCTGAAGAAGGTGAGGTCCCCGAAGCCGACCGCCTTCGCCAGCTCCACCTCGTCCGTCTCCTCCATGGTGAAGGAGGAGAGCGCGTCGACCTCGCCGGGGGCGATCCCGGCGTCGTCGAGGGCGGCGAGGACGGCCCGGCAGGCCAGGGTCTTCTCGTCCTCGTCGAGCCGTTTCGCGAAGCGGGTCTGTCCGATCCCGACGATGGCGGTGGCGTCCTTGATGCCCTTGAAGCCCTTCGGACCGGCCATGTGCCCGCACCTCCACGGCTATCGCGGCTTGCTGACAGGTCGTCAGGCTACAGCTAATCTGACGGACAGTCAGCTATGTGTGAGGGGAGGCCGGTTGTGCGCGGTGACATGGAGTGGGGGACCGTTCCGGGACTGGTGCGGTCGGCGGCGGCGCGGTACGCGGACGCCGAGGCGGTGGTGGACGGCCGTACCCGGATCACGTACGCCGAACTGGGCGCCCGGGTGGAACGGGCGGCGGCCGCCTGCCTGGCCGCGGGCGTGGAGCCGGGCGACCGGGTGGGGATCTGGGCGCCCAACTCCCTGGACTGGATCGTCGCGGCGCTGGGCGCGGTCTCGGCGGGCGGGGTGCTGGTCCCGCTGAACACCCGCTTCAAGGGGGCGGAGGCGGCGGACGTGCTGCGCAGGAGCGGGGCCCGGCTGCTGTTCGTCACGGGCACCTTCCTGGGGACCTCGTACGTGGCGTCACTGCGCCGGGCGGCGGGGGAGGGGACCGGGGACGGGGACGGGGACGGCCCGGGGCCGCTGCCCGGGCTGCCCGCGCTGCGGGAGGTGGTGGTGCTCTCGGAGGACGCGCCGGTCGACTTCCGCACCTGGAAGGACTTCCTGGCGGCCGGGGAGGGGGTCGGGGCACGGGAGGTCGCCGCCCGCGCGGCCGGGCTGGACGGCGGCTGCCTCTCCGACATCGTCTTCACCTCGGGCACCACCGGCCGCCCCAAGGGCGCGATGATCACACACGCCCAGACCCTGCGCGCCTACGAGGTCTGGGCCGACCTCGCGGGCCTGCGCGGCGACGACCGCTACCTGATCGTCAACCCCTTCTTCCACACCTTCGGCTACAAGGCCGGGGTCATCGCCTGCCTGATGCGGGGCGCGACGATGATCCCGCAGCCGGTGTTCAACGTGGCGACGGTGCTGGCCAATGTGGCGGCGGAACGCGTCTCGGTGCTCCCCGGCCCCCCGACCCTGCACCAGTCCCTCCTCGACCATCCGGCGCGCGACGCCCACGACCTGTCCGCGCTGCGCCTGGTGGTGACAGGAGCCGCCGTCGTCCCCCTGCGGCTCGTGGAACGCCTGCGCGGCGAACTCGGCGTCGAGACGGTCCTCACCGCCTACGGCCTCTCGGAGGCGAGCGGGATCGTGACCATGTGCCGCCGGGGCGACGACCCGACGGTGATCGCGTCGACCTCGGGGCGGGCGATACCCGGGACCGAGGTGCGCGTGGACGAGAGCGGGGAGGTGCTGGTCCGGGGCTTCAACGTGATGCGCGGCTACTACGAGGACCCGGCGGCGACGGCCGGCGCCCTGACCCCGGACGGCTGGCTGCGCACCGGCGACGTCGGCGTCCTGGACGCGGCCGGGAACCTCCGGATCACCGACCGGCTGAAGGACATGTTCATCGTCGGCGGCTTCAACGCCTACCCGGCGGAGATCGAGCAACTGCTCGGCCTGCACCCGGAGGTGGCCGACGTCGCGGTGATCGGCGTCCCGGACGCCCGGCTGGGCGAGGTCGGCAAGGCGTACGTGGTGCGCCGGCCGGCCTCGGTCCTCACGGGGGACGACCTGATCGCCTGGGCCCGCCGCGAGATGGCCAACTACAAGGTGCCGCGCACGGTGGAGTTCGTGGCCGAACTGCCGCGCAACGCGAGCGGGAAGGTGGTGAAGGGGGAGTTGCGGGGGCGGACGGGCTAGGACAGGCCCCGGGCCGGTCCCGTGCGTGCGGCCACCGGGCGCCGGCCGGGCCGGGGCTGCCGGGGCACGGTGAGGACGATGGTGTCGTCGTCCAGGACCACGGGCGCGGCGGGACGGCGACGCCACCCCGCCGGAGCCTCGGCCATCACCACACCCAGCACCAGCCAGAACAGCACGCTGATCCGGTCCAGGTTGGCCGGGTCGTCCAGCATGCCGGCGAGGAAGAACCCGGTCAGCGAGGCCAGTCCGAACGTACCCGGCACGGACTTCTCGCGCGCGGCCCGGCCCGCGCTCGCCCAGGCGACGACGGTCATGGAGAGGACGGCCAGCAGCCCGAGAGGCCCGGTCTCCACCAGCCAGTTGAGCCACAGGTTGTGCGCGTGCACGAACACCCGCTCGCCGGGCGCCGCAGCGGAGATGGCGTCACCGGACCGCCCGAGCCCCACCCCCAGCGGATTCTGCCGGGCCACCCGCAGCGCGGCCCGCCAGGCCTGTCCCCGCACCCCCAGCGAGTCCCCGGCCCGGGACACTCCCCAGATCACCCCGGCGGCGGCGAGCAGACCCAGCCCGCCCACCACCGCGAGCACCCGCCGCCGCGCCCGGTCGGCGAGCCGGGGTGCCAGCCAGTAGGCGCCGCCGAGCACGAGCAGCCCGGCGGCGGCCGCGACGTACTCGGCCCGGGAGAAGGTGGTGACCAGTGCCCCGTACCCGATGAGGACCATCACGACGATCGCCGTCCGTGCCGTGCGCTCGTCCACGGCGACCGCGGCGAGCAGCGCGAACGGCAGCAGCAGCACCAGGCAGGCGCCGAGCAGGTTGGGGTTGGCGAAGGTGCCGGTGGCGCGGACCAGCACATCACCGCCGCCCGCGTCGCAGGCGACGTCGGTGAGCAGGCCGGTCCGGCAGAACCCGGTCGAGGTGCCGTTCGTGACCTGCGAGAACGCGCTGGTGCTCGCCGCCGTGACCCCGGCGAGGGCGAGCAGTCCGACCGCGCGCCAGGACTCCGGCCGGGTGCGGCGCACACCCACGACGAGGTAGTACGTCGCCACGACCGTCAGCAGTCCGCGCAGCGGGGCGGTCGGGTGCCCGCCGCCGTACGTCGCCGCCACCGCGGCCGCGACGAGCAGCGCCACCGGCAGGTCCAGCCGCGTCCGGAAGTCCCGCAACCGGGCCCGCTCCGGCGGGACGAGCAGCGCCACCAGCCCGAGCAGCAGCGTGAGCCGGGCCGGCGTGAGGATCCCCGCGATCGGGTCGTCGGGGAAGAAGTCGGTGGCCGAGTCGAGCAGCAGCACCGCGAGCGCGGCGAGCGGCACGAACTGAACGACCTTCACTACCACAGCGGGTGCTTTCCGGTCGGAACCCATGGCACCCGAGCCTGGCCGCCGGCCACGACGTCCGGGTGGCGGCGGGGCGAACGGAGCGGAGCGCGTTCGCGGATGCCGCGGGACGGTCCCCCGGTCCCCCCCGGGTCTCCGGTCCCCTGGACACACCTCGGCCGCGGCGGCTCCCCCTCCGCGCCGCCGCGGCCGTCCCCGTCCGGGTGTGGTCCTGTGTCAGGCCTTCTGGTCCGTCGCGTGGAAGTCGTCGGGCGTGACGAGCGGCTCCGACGTGGCGTGGAAGTCCTTGGTGGTGATGTCGCCGGTGGCCGCGTCCGCGGCCGGTTCGGCGTCGGCGGCCGCGGCGTCCGAGGCCGGCTTCTCGCCGACGATGAGAGAGGCGGCGTGCGCGGCGGCCTCCGCGTCGGCGGCGGCCGGCTCGCTCGTGGCGTGGAAGTCGTCGGGTGTGACGGTGCCGGTGGTGTCGGCCATGGGATGACTCCTTGAGAACGGGACGGATCTGTGCGGGGAATGCCCGCCCGGTGACTCCCCCGTGGGTCTCCGGGCGGGCTTCGCACGGCCGTTCACCCTAGTGGTGCGGCCATCGCACCGAGCCGTCTGCCCCCCGACGCGACGATCCGGCACCACTGAGAGTGCCGGTCGGCGATAAACGAACGATGAACGCCCCTGCGGCCCCCGGTCCGCCCTAGACCACGGGGGCGCCCGCCAGCAGCTTCCGTACGTCCGCCGCCTCCGGCGAGCCCGCCGCCTCGTACACCGACAGGGCCTCCTGCCAGCAGACCTTCGCACGGTCGGTCTGGCCGATGCCGTGCAGGGCGCTGCCCAGCGCGGTGAGGATGTTGGCGCGCCGCCACTCCCCGCCGATGCCGTGCAGCACGGCCAGCGCCTGTTCCGCGCAGGCCGCCGCCTGGGCCGGGCTGTCGTCGGCCAGGTGCAGCTCGGCGATCCGGAAGAGTGTCATGCCGTGCCACAGCTGCTGCCGGGCGTCCTGGAACATGGCCAGCGCGTCGGTGAGGGTCTCCAGGGCCAGCCGGGTCTCGCCCGCGCTGGTCAGCGCCAGCCCCAGCGCGTACTTGCCGTTGGCCAGGCGCAGCGCCATCCCGTTGTCGTCGCGTTCGTAGCTGGTGACCCCTTGGCGGGCCAGGGAGACCGCGCTCTCGGTACGGCCGGTCGCGAGGTGCACCCGGGACAGGTTGCACAGGGCGCTGGCCTCACCCGGCGTGTTGCGGTCCGCCCGGAAGGCGGCCAGAGCCTGGGTGAGGTGCTGCTCGGCCTCTTCGTGGCGCCCGGCGTAGAGGGCGATGATGCCCTGCTGGTTGGGCGCCTGGGCGCACACCACGGGGTCCTCGGCGGTGAGACCGAGCCGCAGCGCCGCCCCCGCCTCCCGGTCCGACTCCGCGAACTGGCCGGAGACACCCAGCAGATGGCTGTGCATGAGGCGGGCCCGGCCCTCGGCGTAGGCGTCGCCGTGCCGCTGGGCCGCCGAGATCACCGCGGTGGCCGCCCGGACGTACTGGCGTGCGCCGATCCCGGACTCCCCGAGGTCGACGGCGGCGAAGAGGAGGTCGGCCGCCCGGCGCAGCCGGTCCGCCGTACCGGCCTGCTGCACCGCCGCCAGCAGCCCGCTCGCCTCGGTGAACAGCCAGTCCAGCGCCTTGTCCCGGTCGGAGAAGGCGAGGCCGGGGTAGGTGCTCGGGCTCAGGTGGTCCAGCGCGCGCTCCCCCGGCCGCTCGATCGCGTACACCTCCACCGCCGTCGCCAGATAGAAGTCCAGCAGGCGCGACAGCGCCGCCGCCCTCCCCCACTGCCCGGAAGGCGTGGGAGGTGCCCCCGTGCTCGGCGGCTCCTCGTCCCGTTCCGCGCATGCACGCGCGTAGAGCCGTACGAGGTCGTGGAAGCGGTAACGGCCCGGAGCCGCCGACTCCAGCAACGACGTGTCGACCAGGGCCTCCAGGAGGTCCTCCGTCTCCTCCGAAGGGAGACCGAGGACCGCCGCGGCCGCCGCCAGCGAGATGTCCGGGCCGTCCGCGAGACCCAGCAGCCGGAACGCCCGCGCCTGGGCCGGCTCCAGGGCGCCGTAGCCCAGTTCGAACGTCGCCTTCACCGCCAGGTCCCCGGCCTGCAACTCGTCCAGCCGGCGGCGCTCGTCGGCGAGCTTCGCCGCCAGCACCGAGACCGTCCAGGTGCGGCGGGCCGCCAGCCGGGACGCGGCGATGCGGATGGCCAGCGGCAGGAAGCCGCAGGCCGCCACCACGTCCAGGGCGGCCTCCCGCTCGGACGCCACCCGCTCCACGCCGACGATCCGGACGAAGAGCGCGAGCGCCTCGTCCGGGGACATCACGTCCAGGTCCACCAGATGGGCCCCGGCCAGGTCCACCATCCGCACCCGGGACGTGATCAGCGCCGCGCAGCCCTCGGTGCCCGGCAGCAGCGGGCGGACCTGGGCCGCGTCCCGGGCGTTGTCCAGGAGGACCAGCACCCGGCGGCCGTCCAGGAGCGAGCGGTACAGGGCCGACCGCTCCTCCAGGGAGTCGGGGATCGCCGAGTCCGCCGTGCCCAGCGCCCGCAGGAAGGAGGCGAGGACCGTCTCCGGCTCCGCCGCCCGGGCGCCCGCGCCCTGCAGGTCGACGTACAGCTGGCCGTCGGGGAAGGCCGACCGGGCCTGGTGGGCGACATGGACCGCGAGGGTCGTCTTGCCGACGCCCCCGATGCCCGCGAGCGCCGACACCGCCATCACCCGGCCCTCCGCCGACGCCAGCACCTCGCCCAGCTCCGCGACGAAGGAGGCGCGGCCGGTGAAGTCGGGGACGGTGGCCGGGAGCTGGGCCGGGCGCACCGGGACCGCCACCGGTTCCGGCGCCGGAGCGGACGGCTCCGCCAGCGAGGGGTCGGCCTGCAGGATCCGCTGCTGGAGTTCGCGGAGCTCCGGGCGCGGGTCCACGCCCAGCTCCTCCGCCAGCAGCCGGCGGGTGTCCGCGTACACCGCGAGCGCCTCCGCCTGACGGCCGCTGCGGTACAGGGCCAGCATCAGCAGCTCGCGCAGGAGTTCGCGCAGCGGGTGGGCCGCGGTCAGCGCCGTGAGTTCCGAGACGGCTTCGGCGTGGTAGCCCTGTTCCAGGTCCATGTCCAGGCGGGATTCGAGGAGTTGGAGCCGCCACTCCTCCAGGCGGACCCGCTGGGTGTCGGCGAACGGGCCCGGCACCCCGGCCAGCGGTTCGCCGTCCCACAGGGCCAGGGCCCGGTTCAGCACGTCCCGGGCCTGGCGCAGGACCCCGGCGCTCTTCGCCTTCTCCGCCTCCGCCGCCAGCTCCTGGGCCACCGCCAGGTCCAGGGCGTCCTCGCGCAGCCCCCGCACCGCGTACCCGCCGGACTCGCTGACCAGCACCCCGGAGTCCAGCACCTTGCGCAGCCGGGAGGCGTACGTGCGTACCGCCGCCAGCGCCTGCGACGGCGGCTCGGCGCCCCACAGCGCGTCGATCAGCTCGGCCGCGGTCGCCGTCCGGCCCTCGCGCAGCAACAGGGCCGCGAGCAGCGCGCGTTGCTGCGGGGAGCCGGTGTTGAGCGGCTCCTCCTCGCGCCAGGCGCGCACGGGACCGAGCACGCTGAAGCGCAACGCCGCCGCGTCCGCCGAGGAGTCGGGGCGCCGCTGTTCCGGTACCCGCGCTCCACCGTCCATGCCCGTCCCCCTAGACATCCCGATTCACCCCGTCAGTCTGCCTTGTTCGCGGGGGTTGCGTCAGCCGGGCGAGACACCGATCACAGAGCGACACGCGGCGGTCCACACACTCTTCACACAGGGACGGTCTCCGCGAGCAGGGCGAGTTCGTGCCGGAAGGACTCCGCGAGCAGGTCGGCGTCCTCGGCACCGGAGTTGGTGCACACGCTCACGGTGTGGCCGCGGCCGCAGCCGCCGAGGGCGAAGGTGACCGTGTCGTCCGGCGGCACCATCGGCACCAGGGTGACCCGGCGCAGCGGGCGTCCGGCCAGCGTCCGGCCGGTCTCGCGGAGGTGGACGTAGGTGCAGGCAGCGGGTGCGTAGGCCGGGGCGAAGAGACGGCCGCGGGCCAGCGCCTGGGCGGGGCCCGGCAGGGCGGTGACGGCCGCTTCGAGGAGTCTCTCCGCCCGGCCCGGGGGACGGGTGACGGTCGTCAGCAGGCCGGCGCAGGCCCGCAGCCGGGCGGCGGGGTCGGACACGTCCACCGGCGCGGGCAGCCGGACGTTGCAGAACGCGTTGCCGAGGAAGTCGCCCCGGTCGGCGGGGCGTTGGTCCACCGGAACGGACAGCCAGACCCGTCCGGCCGCGGATCCGGTGCCGCCGCCTGCCCCGGTGCCGGTGGCCGCGGTCAGCAGGCAGGAGCGCAGTACGCCCGAGACGGCCGCCAGGAAGATCGTGTTGGTGGTCGCCCCGGAACGTTCCCGCACGGTCCGCAGGAGGTCGGGGGGCAGTCGTACCACCGCGTACCCCATCCGCCGCTCGCCCTTGCCTGGCAGCGGTACGGCCAGGCCCGTCGCCAGCAGCCCCGGCTGGGTGCCGGGCACGGGCGTCCGGCGCAGCTCGCCCGGCCCGGCCGTGGAGGCCCCGGCGTCCACCGGGGCGCAGCCGTCGAGGAGGGCACGGAGCAGGGTGGTCAGCGACCGTCCGTCGAGCAGGCTGTGGTGCATCCGGAAGAGGAGGGTGGACTCGCCCGCCGACGGGCCGCGCAGCAGGTGCAGGTTCCAGGGCGGTTCGCCCCCGGGGAACGGGCTGTGGAACCAGTCGTCCACCGCGTCCCGGAGGGTGTCCGCGCCCGCGTCCCGGACCTGCGCGGCCGGATCGTGACCGGTCCGCGCCTCCCAGCGGTGCCGGCGCGACCAGCCGGACCGGGCCCGCCGCGCCCCTCGTACCAACTGCCTCTCCAGGCGCGGCAGATCGGCCCACCGCTCCCGCACCAGCGTCCGGACCTCGCCGAGTTGCAGCGGGGACCCCGTGAAGTCCAGCGCGATCCCGGCGTTGGGCGGACCGAACGGCCAGCGGGCCATCCCCTCCTCCATGAAGGGCAGCTGCGTTCCGGACATGAGGCGGCTCCTGTGGTGGCGGGCGAAGGTTCCCCTTACGCCGCCCAACGCCCGCCCACGATCCTCGGTCACGCCCGCCCGCGATCCCCGGCCGTCCGCGTGCACGGCCCCCGGCCGTCTCCGTACACGACCCCCACCGCCCGTGTCCGCCGGGTCAACGAAACGTTCCGCAAGTCACCACGAAGGAGTTGTTTCACCCTCGTCGGCAGTCGCGTCGGACGGACCGGTGTCGTTGTACCGATGCCCGTCTCCCCACACGCACGGCCCCTCACCCACCCGACGACCGCACGCACGGCCCCCGCGACGACCGACGGGCGCCCCGACGCGCCGTACAGGAACAGGAAACGCTCATCGTGCCTGGCACCAGCCCCGCCGCCGCCTCCGCCCCCGTCCCGCCCCCGCTCCGGCGCCCGGCGCACATCGCCGTGGTGAACCTGCCGATGCAGGGGCATGTGAACCCGACCCTGGGCGTGGTGGAGGAACTGGTGCGCCGGGGCCACCGGGTCACGTACGCCATCACCGAGGACTTCACGCCCGCCGTGAAGGCGGCCGGTGCCGAGCCCGTCGTCTACCCGGTCGAGAGCGACGGCTCGGACGCGCCCGAGCGCCTCTCCGAGGGCTTCGCCCGAGCCGTGCACGCCTCGCTCGGCTCCCTGCCCGCGCTGACCCGGGCGTACGAGGACGACCGCCCCGACCTGGTCCTCTACGACGTCTACGGCTTCGCGGGGCTGCTGCTGGGCGCGCGCTGGGGCGTGCCGACCGTCCTGTGCTCGCCCACGCACCTGGCCTACGACGGCCTGTTCCCCGAGTTCTTCGACGGCGCCGGCGGCCTCGCCGAACTCCCCGGGTACGACGCCCTCACCGCCGCCTTCGCCGAGCACGGCCTGGACCCCGCGCGCATCCACGAGGTGGAGCGGCCCGGGCAGGCCATCGCCTTCCTGCCCCGCTCCTTCCAGCGCCGGGCCGACACGGTCGCCGCCGGCCGGGTCGCCTACGTCGGACCCGCCCTCGGCGACCGCTCCTACCAGGGGTCCTGGCAGCCGCCCCGCCCCGACGCGCAGGTCCTGCTCGTCTCCCTGGGCTCCCAGTTCACCCGGCGCCCGGAGTTCTACCGGGCGTGCGCCGAGGCCTTCGCCGATCTCCCGCACCATGTGGTGATGGCCGTCGGACCGGACGTCACCCCGGACGAACTCGGCCCGCTCCCCGCCCACTTCGAGGTGCACGCGCACGTACCGCAGCTGGCCGTGCTCGCCCACGCGGACGTCTTCGTGACCCACGCCGGGATGGGCGGGACCATGGAGGCCGTCCAGCACGGGGTGCCGATGGTGGCGATCCCGCAGATGGCCGAGCAGCGCGTCAACGCCGGCCGGATCGAGGACCTGGGACTCGGCACCCACCTCCCCCGTGCGCGGGTCACCGCCGAGTCGCTGCGCGCGGCCGTGCTGCGGGTGGCGGGGGACCCGGCGGTCCGCGCCGGGCTCACCGCCCTGCGCACCGAGATCGAGACGTCGGGCGGGGCGGTCGCCGCCGCCGACCTGGCCGAGGACGCCCTCGGAGCCCTGCGGTGAGCCGGGCGACCCTGGCGGCCCTGGCGGCCGTCCCCGCGCAGCACCAGCACCACCACCCGCCGCACCGCCCCCACCTCTACAGCCGACCGGTCCGGATGAGCGACCTGGACCTGATGAACCACGTGAACAACGTGCGCCTGCTGGAGATGATCCAGGACGCCCACGTGGACCTCTTCTACCTCCAGCGCGGCCACCCCGGCCAGGAGGTCCGGGTCCGGGTCATCTACGCCCGCCATGAACTCGACTACACCGAGGCGCTCGACCTCACCCCGGAACCGGCCGTCATCAGCACCACCGTCAGCGCGGTCCGCCGTACCTCCTTCCTGCTGACCAGCCGGATCACCCGCGGCGACCGGGTGTTCTGCACCTGTGTGAGCACCTGTGTCGCCTACGACCCCACCGCCCGCCGCACCCGCAGGCTGGAGGACGACGAACTGGCCGTGCTGGCCGGACACGCGGCCTGCGACTGCTGACGAACCGTCATCCCGCTAGCTGACGGTTCGTCAGATCGGCGCTACCGTGAGCGCCATGGACACCACGGACGGCACCTTTCCGCTGATCATCTCCGTCGACGACCACACCGTGGAGCCGCCGGACGTCTGGCAGTCCCGGCTCCCGAAGAAGTACCTCGACACCGGGCCGCGCATCGTCCGGGCCCCGCTGAGGGAGATGAGCTTCCTCGGCGGCCGCTTCAAGCCGGTCATGGGCAGGCCGGGCGAGGACGGCCCCATCGGCGACTGGTGGATCTACGAGGACCTGCACCGCCCCCTCACCCGCCTCGACACCGCCGTGGGCTACAGCAGGGACGAGATCAAGCTCGAAGTGATCACGTACGAGCAGATGCGGCCCGGATCGTTCGACGTGCCGCAGCGGCTCGCCGACATGGACGTCAACCACGTCCAGTCCGCCCTCTGCTTCCCCACCTTCCCGCGCTTCTGCGGGCAGACCTTCACCGAGGCCAAGGACCGCGAACTGGCCCTGCTCTGCGTCCAGGCCTACAACGACTGGATGGTGGAGGAGTGGTGCGGCCCGCTCGCGCGGGGCCGCCTGATACCCCTCATCCTCATCCCCCTCTGGGACGCGGAGCTGGCCGCCGCCGAGGTCCGCCGCAACGCGGCCCGCGGGGTGCGCGCCGTCGCCTTCTCCGAGATACCCCCGCACCTGGGGCTGCCCTCCGTCCACACCGACGACTGGGACCCCTTCCTCGCCGCCTGCGACGAGACCGGCACGGTCGTCGCCATGCACATCGGCTCCAGCAGCCGGATGCCCTCCACCTCGGCCGACGCCCCACCCGCCGTCGGCTCCACCATCACCTTCGCCAACTGCTGCTTCTCGATGGTCGACTGGCTGATGAGCGGCAAGTTCGAGCGCTTCCCGAACCTGAAGGTGATGTACGCGGAGGGCCAGATCGGCTGGATCCCCTACATCCTGGAACGCGCCGACGTGGTGTGGGAGGAGAACCGGGGCTGGGGCGGAGTCGCCGACAAGGTGCACCGCCCGCCCTCCGAGCTCTTCGCCGAGCACGTCTACGGCTGCTTCTTCGACGACGCCTTCGGCCTGAAGAACCTCGACGCGATCGGCCTCGGCAACGTGTTGTACGAGACCGACTACCCGCACTCCGACTCCACCTGGCCGAAGTCCCGCGAGGTCGGCGAGGACCAGATGGGCCACCTGGCCGAGGACGTGGTCGAGCGGATCGTCCGCGGCAACGCGATCGAGCTGCTGGGCCTGACGGAGGACGGCCTCTGGGGCGGTCCGCGGTGAGCCTCGCCTACGGCATCCAGCTCCCCGTCCAGTCCCAGTCCACGATCTACGCCGAGGGCTGGGAGGACGGGGCGGGCGCCGCGGACCTCGTCGAGATCGCCCGCGCCGTGGACCGGGCCGGCTTCGCCTACCTCGCCGTCTGCGACCACGTGGCGATCCCGCACCGGCTCGCCCCCGCCATGAGCACGGTCTGGTACGACCCGGTCGCCACCCTCGCCCACCTGGCCGCCGTGACCGAGCGGGTCCGGCTGCTCAGCCACGTCGCCGTCGTCGGGCTGCGCCACCCCCTGCTGACCGCCAAGCAGTACGCCACCCTCGACCACCTCTCCGGCGGCCGCCTGATCCTCGGCGTCGGCGCCGGGCATGTGGCGGAGGAGTTCGAGGTGCTGGGGGTGGACTTCCGGCAGCGGGGGCCGCTGCTCGACGAGGCGATCGACGCGCTGCGGGCGGCCCTCGGGGCGGACGAGTTCCCGTCCCACCACGGGAAGTTCTACGACTTCGAGGGGCTCGGCCAGCGGCCCCGGCCGGCCCAGGAGCGGGTGCCGGTGTGGGTCGGCGGGTCCTCGCCCGCCGCCGTACGCCGGGCCGCCCTCAAGGGCGACGGCTGGCTGCCGCAGGGCGACCCGCGCGGCCGGTTGCCCGCACAGATCGACAAGCTGCGGCGGTTGCGCGAGGACGGGGGTGTCGGGGAACCGATCACCGTCGGCGCCATCACCGAGCCGCTGTACGTCGGCACACCGGAGTGGGAGGTGGGCCGCCGCACGCTCAGCGGAGCCCCGGACGCCCTCGCCGAGTCGCTGCGCGCCTACGGCGCGATGGGCGTGCACCAGATCCAGGTGCGGTTCCGCAGCCGGAGCCGGGCCGAACTCATCGACCAGATCACCGCGTTCGGGGCGTCCGTCGCGCCCCTTCTGAACTGAGGAGCGATCGGCATGGGCAAGCTGGACGGGCGCGTCGTCATCGTCACCGGGGCGGCGCGCGGACAGGGCGAGCAGGAGGCGCGGCTCTTCGTGGCGGAGGGCGCGCGGGTGGTCGTGGCGGACGTGCTGGACGACCAGGGCGAGGCGCTCGCCAAGGAGATCGGGGCGAAGTACGTCCACCTGGACGTGGGCGTGGAGGAGGAGTGGCGGGCCGCCGTCGCCGCCGCGAAGGAGGCGTACGGGCGGCTCGACGGGCTGGTGAACAACGCGGGCATCCTGCGGTTCAACGCGCTCGTGGACACCCCCCTCGACGAGTTCATGCAGGTCGTGCAGGTCAACCAGGTCGGCTGCTTCCTGGGGATGAAGACGGCCGCGCCGGAGCTGGCCGACGGCGGGACCATCGTGAACACGGCCTCCTACACGGCCCTGACCGGGATGGCGGCCGTGGGGACCTACGCCGCCACCAAGCACGCGGTGCTCGGGCTCACCCGGGTCGCCGCGCTGGAGCTGGCCGACCGGGGGATACGCGTCAACGCGATCTGCCCGGGCGCCATCGACACCGCGATGTCCAACCCGGCGCGGCTCGACCCCACCGTCGACCCGGAGGAGATGACCCGGGCCCTGGACGAGCTGTACCGCAAGCTCGTGCCGCTGGGCCGGATCGGGCGGGCGGAGGAGGTGGCCCGGCTGGCGCTCTTCCTGACCTCGGACGACTCCTCGTACATCACCGGGCAGCCGTTCGTGATCGACGGGGGGTGGCTGGCGGGGGTCAGTGTCATCTGACGGCTCGTCAGCTATTGATTTTTCTGACGCTACGTCAGAAAGTCGTAGGACTCAGCAGGGCTCATAGGGACCACCTGGACTTGGGACGGTGAACCGCCTTGGAATTCGGGCTCTTTGTACAGGGATACGTGGGCAAGCGAGCCGAGACCGACCCGCTGGCCGAGCACAAGGCACTCATGGAGGAGACCGAGTACGTCATCCAGGCGGACCAGTCCGGCTTCAAGTACGCCTGGGCCTCCGAGCACCACTTCCTCGACGAGTACTCGCACCTGTCCGCCAACGACGTCTACCTGGGCTACCTGGCCCACGCGACGGAGCGGATCCACCTGGGCTCCGGGATCTTCAACCCGCTGGCCCAGGTCAACCACCCCGTGAAGGTGGCCGAGAAGGTCGCCATGCTCGACCACCTCACCGGCAACCGCTTCGAGTTCGGCAGCGGGCGCGGGGCCGGCTCGCACGAGATCCTCGGGTTCATCCCCGGGGTGACCGACATGAACTACACCAAGGAGATCTGGGAGGAGACGATCGCCGAGTTCCCCAAGATGTGGCTCCAGGACGAGTACGTCGGCTTCCAGGGCAAGCACTGGCAGCTGCCGCCGCGGAAGGTGCTGCCGAAGCCGTACGGCAAGTCGCACCCGGCGATGTGGTACGCGGCCGGGTCGCCGCCGTCGTACGCCATGGCGGCGAAGAAGGGGCTCGGGGTGCTCGGGTTCAGCATCCAGAAGGTCTCCGACATGGAATGGGTCCTTGAGCAGTACAAGACGGCGATCGTGAACGCGGAGCCGGTGGGCGACTTCGTCAACGACAACGTCATGGTGACGACGACGGCGATCTGCGCGCCGACCCACGACGAGGCGATCCGCATCGCGGCGAGCGGCGGGCTGCACTATCTGCCCTCGCTGGTCTTCCGGTACCACGACACCTTCCCGCGGCCCGAGGGCTTCCCGGAGTGGCCGGAGACGCTGCCCGAGTACACGCCCGAGTTCGTCGAACTCCTCGTGGAGGAGGAGCTGCTGATCTGCGGGGACCCGGACGAGGTGCTGCGGCAGTGCAAGCGCTGGGAGCAGGCGGGGGCGGACCAGTTGAGCTTCGGGCTGCCGGTGGGGGTGCCGAAGGAGGAGACGCTGCAGACGATCCGGTTGATCGGGGAGCACGTGATTCCGAAGATCGACACGGATCCGGTGCACCGGACGACCCGATTCCGGGGTGCCGCGTAGTCGCCGTTGCGGGGTGCGGGTGCGTTGTGGCTGGTCGCGCAGTTCCCCGCGCCCCTTCAGGTAGGGCAGGTGCCCGCCTTGGAAAGGGAGCCCCATGCTTGATCATGTCATCAGGGGTGCGACCGTCGTGGACGGCACCGGCGCACCCTCCTTCACCGCCGACGTCGGCATCCGTGACGGTCGTATCGCCGTCGTCGGGACCGTCACCGAGGAATCGCGTACGGCCGAGGACGCGGCCGGGCTCGTCCTCGCGCCCGGGTTCGTCGATCCGCACACGCACTACGACGCGCAGCTCTTCTGGGACCCGTACGCGGTCCCCTCGTTGAACCACGGCGTCACGACCGTGGCCGCCGGGAACTGCGGGTTCACCCTCGCCCCCCTCAACCCGTCCCGCCCCGGCGACGCCGACTACACGCGGCGCATGATGTCCAAGGTCGAGGGGATGTCGCTGGTCGCCCTGGAGGAAGGGGCGCCGTGGAGCTGGAGCTCCTTCGGGGAGTATCTGGACGCGCTCGAAGGGCGGATCGCCGTCAACGCCGGGTTCATGGTGGGGCACTGTGCGCTGCGCCGGTACGTGATGGGGGCGGACGCGGTGGGCGGGCAGCCGAGTGAGGAGCAACTCGGCGAGATCGTGAGGCTGTTGCACGAAGCCATGGACGCGGGGGCGTGGGGGTTCTCCACCACCCAGTCCAGTACGCACTCGGACGGGGACGGGCAGCCGGTCGCCTCCCGGCACGCGCGGCCGGCCGAGCTGCTGGCCATGTCCCGGGCCGTCGGCGAGCACGAGGGGACGCAGATCGAGGCGATCGTCGCCGGGTGCCTCGACCAGTTCAGCGACGCCGAGATCGAGCTGTTCGCCGAGATGAGCGCGGCGGCCGGGCGGCCGTTGAACTGGAACGTGCTGACGGTGGACGCGGCCGTGCCGGAGCGGGTGCCGCGGCAGCTGCAGGCCAGTGAGCGGGCCCGGAAGGCGGGCGGCAGGGTGGTGGCGCTGACCATGCCGATCCTCACGCCGATGAACATGTCGCTGGGGACCTTCTGCGCGCTGAACCTGATACCGGGCTGGGGGCCGGTCCTCGGGCTGCCCGTGCCGGAGCGGATCGCCCGGCTCCGGGACCCGGAGGTACGGGCGGAGCTGCTGGAGCGCGCCCAGTCCAAGGAGGCCGGGGTGTTCCGGCGGCTGGCGAACTTCGGGCGGTATGTCATCGGGGACACGTACAGCGAGGCGAACGCCGGGCTGTCGGGGCGGGTGGTGCGTGACATAGCACAGGAGCGCGGCCAGGACCCCTTCCACTGCCTGGTCGAGATCTGCGCCGCCGACGAACTCCGTACCGTCCTGTGGCCGATGCCCACCGACAACGACCCCGCCTCCTGGGCGCTGCGCGCCGAGACCTGGCAGCACGAGGACGTCATGCTCGGCGGGTCCGACGCCGGGGCGCATCTCGACCGGATGTGCGGGGCGCCGTACACCACCCGGTTCCTCGGGGACTGCCTGCGCGGCCGGAAGCTGCTCGGCCTCGAACAGGCCGTGAAGATGCTGACCGACGATCCCGCCCGGCTCTTCGGGCTGCGGGAGCGGGGGCGGATCGCGGAGGGCTGGCACGCGGACCTCGTGCTCTTCGACCCGGAGCGGATCGCCGCCGGCCAGGCCACCCTGGTGCACGACCTGCCGGGAGACAGTCCCCGGCTGGACTCGAAGGCGATCGGGGTGCGGGCGGTCTGGGTCAACGGCGTCGAGGCCATCCGGGACGACGTGGTGAGCGGGGCCGTACCGGGGAAGGTGCTGCGCTCCGGTCGGGACACCAGGACGGTGAGCACCCGGTGAGCGACGTGGCGGACGGGCAGCGGCTGTTCGTGGGCGGTGCCTGGACGGAGCCCGACGGCGGGCACTACGCGGTCGTCGACCCGGCGACCGAGGAGACCGTCGGCTGGGCCCCGGAGGCCTCCGAGGGCCAGGTGCTGGCCGCCTGCGCCGCCGCCCGGGAGGCGTTCGGGGCATGGTCGCGGACACCGGCGGGGGAGCGGGCGGCGGTCCTGGGGCGGGCCGCCGACCTCATCCGGGGGCGGCTGGCCGAGTACGCGGACCTCGCCCGCGCCGAGACGGGCGCGACCACGGCCACCGCCCGGGCGATGCAGGTGGGGGTGGCGGCGGCCCGGTTCCGCCGGTACGCCACCGTCGAACCGGCCGAGTGGGCGATCCCGCCGCAGATCAACGAGGCCGGGCCGATGGGCAGGGCCGGTGTGATGGGCGCGCTGGCGGTACGCCAGCCGGTCGGGGTCGTCAGCTGCATCACGTCGTACAACAACCCGTGGGCCAACCCGGCGGGCAAGGTCGCGCCGGCGCTGGCGATGGGCAACACGGTGGTCGTGAAGCCCGCCCCGCAGGATCCGCTGTCGGTGTACCGGATGGCGGAGGCGCTGGAGGCGGCGGGCGCCCCACCGGGTGTGGTGAACGTCGTCTCCGGCCGGTCGACCGGGGTCGGCGAGGCCGCCGTGGCCTCGGCCGACGTCGACATGGTGAGCTTCACCGGCTCCACCGCCGTCGGGCAGCGCATCGCCGAGGCGTGCGGGCGGGACATGAAACGCCAGTTGATGGAGCTGGGCGGCAAGGGCGCGGCGGTCGTCCTCGCGGACGCGGACGTCGGGTCGGCGGTGGCCGGGATCGGCACCACCTTCTCCTTCTACAGCGGGCAGATCTGCACGGCGCCGACCCGGGTGCTGGTGCAGCGCGCGCTGTACGACCGGCTGGTGACGGAACTGGCCGCGTACGCGGGCCGGTTGAAGGTCGGCGACCCGACGGAACCCGGCACGGTGGTGGGACCCGTGATCACCGCCGAGCACCGGGCGCGCGTCGAGTCGTACGTCGAACTCGCGCGGAAGGAAGGGGCCACCGTGGTGGCCGGCGGCGAACGCCCGTCGCCGGAACGGGGTTTCTACGTCGCCCCCACCCTCCTCGCCGACTGCACGAACGACATGCGCGCGGCCCGGGAGGAGATCTTCGGCCCGGTCGTCTCCGTGGTCCCCTTCGACGACGAGGAGGAGGGCATCGCCCTCGCCAACGACTCCGACTTCGGCCTCATCGACTACGTCTGGTCGGGCGATGTCGCCCGCGCCTTCCGGGTGGCGCGGCGGCTGCGGGCCGGCGGCGTCGGGATCAACACGGTGGGGCGGAACATGGAGGCGCCGTTCGGCGGGTTCAAGAAGAGCGGGGTGGGCCGGGACGTGGGCTCGTACGCGCTGCACGCCTACAGCGAGGTGCAGGCGATCGTCTGGCCGGGCTGAGAGGTCGACGGGGTCTCTTTGCTTGCCCTTTGGGGATCGGTGAGGAGTCCCGTGCGGGCAGAGATCGTGAAACCGGTTCCGGAAGCGGTGGCGGATCCGTAACGTCCGGACTCGACAAGGGGGACGGCCGGTTTCCGAATCGTCGATGTCCGGCCGCTCCCTTCCCGGAACACGCACGACATCCCTGGAGCCCACTCCATGAAGCTCGCCAAGAGAATCGCCCTGACCACCACGGCCGTCGCCGCCGCGGGCGCCGCCACCCTGCTGGGTACGACCGCCGTCCAGGCCTACTCCGCGCAGCCCGCCCGCCTCCCGGCCGTGCACGCCCCCGCCGCGCTCGCCGTGCCCGACGGCAACAAGCTGACCGGCGTCTACTCCGCGCACGGCGTGCAGACCTACACCTGCACCGACGGCGCCTGGAAGCTCCTGGAGCCCGCCGCCACCCTCTCCGACAAGCGGGACCGCGCCCACCGCCCGGTCGCCCTGCACTCCCGCGGCCCGGTCTGGGTCTCCACGGTCGACGGCAGCGCGGTCAACGCCTCGGCGGTCGCCACGTCCGCCAAGGACGGCGCCGTCCCCGAGCTGCTCCTGAAGGCCACGGCCACCCGCGGCGCCGGGACGTTCGAGGGCGTCACCTACATCCAGCGCCTGGACACCGAGGGCGGCGTGGCCCCCGCGGCTGCCTGCACCGGCACCGACCAGATCTCGGTGCCGTACTCGGCGACGTACGCCTTCTACAAGGCCGCCAGCTGAACTAGTCGGTGAGATCGACCCGGACCGTCAGCAGCTGCGTCCCCAGCATCTTCACGGCCGCGCTGTTGCCCTTGGGCAGGGTGCGCAGGCGGGCGACCGGGTCGTCGTCGGGCAGCAGGTGGGCGGTGCCGTGATGCCACCGCCCGCCGATCCGCACCCGCACCCGCGGATCGGCCTGGATGTTCCGCACGTACTGCGACTTCGTCCCGAACTCCGACACCAGCCAGAAGGTGTCCCCGACCCGCTTCCCGCCCAACGGCGTCCGCCGCGGCCGCCCGGAGACCCGCCCGGTGGTCTCCAGCAGCGTCTGGAAGGGCAGCAGCCGGGTCAGGGGGTTGGCGACGTGCCGCTGGAAGGCGGTGGTGATCCGGAATCTGCGATCCGACATGCTTCCTCTGTTTCCGAGGTGGGCCACGGCCTCACCGTCCGTCGGGGCTCTTCACCAGATCGAGCAACGCCTCGAAGGCTACGGCGCTGACGGTGAGGACGTTCCGGGGCGGCTCGGCGTCGGCTATGCGGACGGTGGTGGGTGTGGTGGATATGTGGACGCAGGCCTCGCCTTCTTGGCAGTACGACGACTTCCGCCAGCGGCACGTGGACATACCGGCTCCTTCACAGGCTCTGAGTGACGGCGTGGATCAGGTCCCGGGACTTGGCAGGGCTGAGGGCGGTGGCTTCGACGACGTCCAGGAGGCGTCGGTACTTCTCCAGGTGAGCCTCGGCATCGAGCAGTACGGGACCGTGGAACTGGTCGAGTTGTACGGTGTCGAGTTCCGTCACCGGCCCGCACAGGTAGTTGATGGACTGGCCGGATCCCGGGAACGCCCCGACATCGAAGGGAAGCACCCGAAGGGTGATGTGGTCCCGCAGGCTCATGTCGATCAGATGCCTGAGCTGCTGCCGGGCCACCCGCGGACCGCCGACCCGCATGTGCAGGGCAGCTTCGTGGATTACGGTGCTGTACGGATTCGGGTTCTCCCGGTACACCACGTCCTGGCGTTTGATGCGGTGCGAGACCCGGTGCTCCACCTCCGGCGGAGTGAGGGCCGGGATCGCTCGGCTGAAGATCTCCCGGGCGTGTTCGGCGATCTGGAGCATGCCGGGGACGTGCGAGGTGAAGGCGGTACGGACGGCCGTCGCGTGGTGCTCCAGCTCCGCGAGGGTGAGCAGCCCCGACGGCAGTACTTCGCGGTAGGCCTCCCACCACCAGCCGCGCGCCTTCTCGGCCGCCATGTCGGCGAGGGCGTCGATGTAGCGCCGGTTCGTGCACGAGTAGAGGTTGGCCATCGCCCGGACGCGGTCGGGGCTCACCCCGAACCTGGCGGACTCCACGTTGCTGAGTTGACCCGAGCTGGTGCCGAGCATCTGCGCGGCCTCGGTGGAGGTAAGGCCCGCCCGCTCACGGAGTTTGCGCAGTTCGGTGGCGAGCCGGACGCGTCGGGCCGTCGGCGCGGGCCTTGGCGTCATGAGTGCTCCTTCTGACGGGCGTGCAGCGAGCTTGTCACTCACACGAGGGAGAAGAGGCCGAGATCCTTCGAAAGTTCGCAAAGCTGCTTTGCGGGACCTCTATCGTCATTCCCGGGCGCCTCACCTGGAAGCGCACCGTGGGACGCCACGGCACAGACACCAGGCACCTGTCCAACTCCCCTCAGCGACCGGAGACTTCCGATGGTCACCGTATCCCCGTCCTGGACGTACACCCTGCACCTTCCACGCGATCCACGCGCACCAGGTATCGCACGGGGCGCGCTCAGGCTGATTCTCGCCGCGCACGAGTTGCCGGAGCTGACCCCGACCGCGGAGCTGGTGGCGGCCGAGCTGCTGGCCAACGCGCACTGCCACACCAAGGGGCCGTACGCCCTGCGTCTCCGCTCGGCCGAGCCCGGCCGCCTCCGCGTGGCCGTATGGGACACGGACCCGCACGTCCCGCCCGGCTTCTCGCACGCGCCCGCCCCGCCACCCCCACCCGACGCCGAGCACGGCCGCGGACTGCCCCTGGTGCGGGCCTGCGCGGACAGGTGGGGCGTGTCGGAGTTCCGCGAGTTCGGGAAGCTGCTGTGGGCCGAGTGCGGAGCCGGGGCGGTGGCGTGGTGACGAGGGCCATACTGGGAGCTGGAGCGATGTCCGTCGGTCAGGAGCTGATCATGAGCGCACAGCCCGAGCACGGCTGGGGAGCGATGCCGCTTCCGGAGATCCGGACCGTGGACGACCTGCGCAGCGCGCTCAGCCGCTACGGCTTCCCGGGCGACCGGGAACGTTTCGAGGAGGAGCTGGCAGCCGCCATAGGAGCCTCCCCGACCAACGACTTCGCCGGCGCCGCAGCCGTGGTCCGGGCCTACCGGCACCGGATCCTGATCAGGAACTCGCCCGAGATCATGACGGCACTGGAGGACGCACGAGCCGGAGGCGGCGGCGCGTGAACGAAGTCCCGTTGGAGGAGGCCGAGCCTGCCAGGAAGGCGTTCGGCGACCTGACGGAGGGGGAGCGGGAAAGGGCGCGGGAGGCGCTCGCCGCCATTGCCCGCGATCCGGCCGTGGGTCGCGAGATCCCCGGCTGGCGGCCCCCCTCCGTGGAGTACACGTACACCACACCCCTCGCGCGTGACTCGGCCGAGGCGATCACCGTCGTGTACACGCACACCCCGGGTATGGGCGTGACCGTCGTGTACTACTTCCGTGATCCACAGGTGGTGGACTGAGCGGTTCTCCTCACCGGAGCCCACAGGGTTCCCGTCCGGCTGCTCGATGCGAGAGTTCGCCATCGCGTCAGGCGAGGTGTTCCACCGGGGCGGGCCAGTGACCTCGCTCGGAGAGGTGGAGCACGAGACCCGCGATGTTCCAGGCGTCGTCCTCGCCGCGATGGTGGCGGCCTTCGAGCCGTAGCCCGGCGAGTTCCAGGGCCTGGGCCATGCCGGGGCGCTTGCGCAGGCCGTACGCGTCGGTGAAGGCGGCCTTGGCGTTGGTGTGGCGGCGGTTGAAGGGATAGGCGGTCCGGGTCGCCCGGCACTGCCGGGTGAACTGGTGGCGGTCGTAGTCGCCCCAGCTGATCCAGGGCCGGGCGCCCGCGTGGTGCTCGGCGGCCAGCAGCCGGCACGCCTCGGTGAAGGTGACCCCCCGGTCGACCTCGGACCGGGTGAGGCCGGTCAGCTCCGTGCAGAACCCGCTGACCGTGGACCGGGCGGGCCGCACCAGGATCCGGTGCCGGGCCAGGCGCTCACCGGCCGCCAGGTCGACGACGGTCAGCCCGATCTCGATGATCTCGCTGACCTCGCCGGGCGGCGGGGACCCGGTCCAGCAGGTCGCTTCGACGTCCACGACGTTGACGAGACCCGCGGTCCAGGTGCTGTCCATGACGGAAGCGTAGGGAGGCGCGCCCGGCCGCGGCACGTTGTTTTCGGCGGCAGCGCGCCGCGTGCCCTGGGCGGCCGGCGCGGGCACCGAAAACGACGGGCGGACGCCCGGCGCCCTTGCTACCGTGACCGGTATGAAGCGCGCTGCCATGACGACGACGCCGGAGAGTGTCCCGGCGCGCTGACAGACGATCTGATGCGAAGCCCCGGGGCAGGTGCCCCGGGGCTTCGTCGTAGGCCCGGTCCCCTGCTCCGCAACCAGCGAGGGAGACCGTGATGACCACCGTGCACGACCACCGCAGACTCGGCCGCGAACTGAACCTGTTCGACACCGACCCGCTGATCGGCGCGGGCCTGCCGTACTGGCTGCCCGACGGCGCCGTCGTGCGGCACACCCTGGAGGAGTACATCCGCGCCGCCGAGCGCCGGGCGGGCTACCGGCACGTGTACTCGCCGGTGCTCGGCAAACGGGAGCTGTACGAGATCTCGGGGCACTGGGCGCACTACAGCGACGACATGTTCCCCCCGATGGAACTCGGCGGTGAGCAGGTCGTCCTGCGGCCGAGCCTGTGTCCGCACCATGCGGTGATCTACCGTTCCCGTTCCCACAGCTACCGCGAACTGCCCCTGCGGATGGCCGAGCTCGGCGGTATGTACCGCTCCGAACTCTCCGGTGTGCTCGGCGGGCTGACCCGGGTACGGGCCATCCAGCTCAACGACGCGCACATCTTCTGCACCCTGGACCAGGTCGCCGGGGAGGCGCGGGCGGCGCTGGAGATGATCCGCCGGGCCTACGAGGCGCTCGGCATCACCGCGACCCGCTACCGGCTCTCCCTGCCGGGCCCCGGCGGCAAGTACGTGGCCGCACCCGAGAAATGGCGACGGTCCACCGCCCTGCTGACCGACGTCCTCGACCGTTCCGGCCTGCCCTACGAGGCGGCCGAGGGGGAGGCCGCGTTCTACGGCCCCAAGATCGACGTCCAGGTCACCGATGCGGCAGGCCGGGAGTCCACCCTGTCCACCGTCCAGGTCGACTTCCATCAGCCCGAACAGTTCGACCTGCACTACATCGGCGCGGACGGCGCCAGACACCGCCCGGTCATGGTCCACCGCAGCATCATCGGCAGTGTGGAGCGAGCCGTCGCCCATCTCGTCGAACAACACGGCGGGGCCTTCCCCGCCTGGCTCGCCCCCACCCAGCTGGTGATCCTCCCGGTCTCCGGCACCGAACTGCCGGGCGCCGAGGCGCTCGCCCGCCGCTGCGCCGACCTCGGGCTGCGGGCCGAGATCTCCGGCCCGGAACACGGCAGTCTGGGCGCACGCGTCCGGGCGGCCCGCCTGGTTCCCTACCAAGCGGTCATCGGCGCCAGGGAAGCCGCTGACGGCCTCGTCGCACTGCGGCTGCGCGACGGACGCCGACTCGACCCGCAGCCGGCCGGTGACGTCCTGACCCGCATCGGCACCCTCGTCGACGCGCACAGCACCGACCTGTGGCACGGCGGGGCGGGTCCGTGAGGGACGGAGGCGACCAGGACAGCGCTGATGGCACGATGCCCCGGTGAGTTACTTCTCGTACGACCGCATCGGTCCTGGTCATGGCCGGCAGCCTCTCCCTGAGCCGCGGCCGGTCGAGCCCGGTGAGTGGCCGAAGCTGGAGGCCGCGCTCGCCGTGGTCAACCGGGATCTGACGGCCACCCTGCCGGGTCAGGACGCGCTGGTACTGATGGTCGACCCGGGACCGTCCCTGCCCCCGGGCGGAATCGACCGGGGGCAGGTCCACGTGGCGATGCCCGACGGCCGTTGGCACGGCAACCAGGTGAACGCGTGGGACCCCGAGGAGGACGACCCGCTGGAGCCGGACGACGAGATGACGGTGCTGAGGGTGGTCGCGGACGCGGCGCAGGAGACCGTCGTGGAGCTGCTCTGGCAGGTCTGGCCGATCTGCGGGGAACACAAGCTCGGCATGCACGCCCGTCCCGCGGGCACCGCCGGCGACTGGTACGCGGATGCCACGGACGCGGCCGGCCCGCCGGTGTGGTGGTGCCGGGGCGGCCGGGACGGCGCGAGCCATGACGTCGCCCCGGTCGGCGAGCTGGCCGCCACCCTGCCGGGAAAGCAGCGCCGGGCCCTGCGGCGCACGGAGCGCAAGCGGGACGGCGGCCGGTAGCCGCAGGTGCCTACGGGCATGGTTCGGGGACCCGTTCGACACCGGACGCGACACCGGACGTGACAGGACCGGACGTGACAGGACGGACGTGACAGGACCGGACGCGACAGGACGGACGCGGCAGGACGGACGCGACAGGGCCGGTTCGGGAGGTTCGCCCAGGCGGACCTCCCGACGGTCCGCCCTCAGCCGCGGTCGGCGGCCCGGCCCAGGAAGATCGGATTGGTCAGGGCCGCGAGGGCGCCGGGGAGGGGGCCGGCCGCGGTCTCGTGGCGGAGTTCGGCGCGTACGTAGGCGGCGTACGACGGGGTCGTGCGCCACTCCACCACGCCCGAGCCGGTCACCGGCAGCGGGTCGCTGGTCAGCAGGACGCCCTCGTCGGTGACGAGCCGGATCGTGCAGCGCGGTACGCCCGAGGCCTCCAGACGCAGGGTCACCGTGCTGTCGGCCGCCACCTCCAGCCGCTCGCCGATCCCGGCCCGCTCGCCGCGGCTGCCGGTGGCCGTGAAGCTCAGCGTCACGTTCTTCGACTCGGCGATGTAGGAGCGGCCCGCGCGCAGCCCGTCCTGGATGGCCTCGCGGCTCAGGTCGTCGGCGAGGACGACGGTCTGGGGCAGGCCCACCGCGTCCGGGTCGCGGTGCGCGTCGCTGTTGCCCATGGCCGGCAGCCACTGCCTGTTGTCGCGCACCGAGGCGACCAGGGTGGCGTCCCAGGCGTTGAGGGCCACCTCGTCGTCGGGGGTGTACGGCCCGTTCCAGACCTCGACCGCGTCCGCGTCCCCGAAGCCGAACTTCCAGGCGCAGCCCACGCAGGTCGCGTGCGGATGCGCCGGTACGACCAGACCGCCGGCCCGGTGGATCTGGTGGGCGAAACGGCCGAAGCGGTTGTCGCGGGCCCGGTAGCGCCAGTCGACGAAGGTCCCGGGTTCGGTGCCGAGGGCCACGACATGGCCGTTGCGGGTGGTGATCTCCTCGCCCAGCATGATCAGCAGGTCGTCGCCGGCCTGGTCCGCCCAGTGCGCGTGCGAGGCGTGGGTGTTGTGCTCGGAGGAGTTGATGAAGTCCAGGCCGGCCGCGCGGGCGAGGGCCGCGATCTCGGCGGGGGTGCGGCGGCCGTCGGAGTACCAGGAGTGCAGGTGGCAGTCGCCGCGGTACCAGTCCCGGCCCCGGCCGCGCGCCCGCTCCGGGGGGTAGACGGGCGGGACGACGGCGCCCGGTTCGCCGTACGTCAGCGTGACCGTCAGCTGGTACGTCAGGCCCTGCGGGGCGACCGTGTAGGGGCCCAGCGCGATGTGCCAGGTGCCGGCGCCGACCGGGCCCGGGAGGTAGCCGGGGGTCGCGTCGTCGGCGCGGACGAAGAACTCGGTGCGGGCGCCGCCGGACCAGCCCCGGAAGCCCTTGCCGCCCAGTTCGGTGCCGTGCTGGTCGAAGAGGCCGATGTCGAGCGCGTTGCCGGTGGTGCCGGCCGGCACGCTCGGTCTGTCGTAGGTGTAGGAGACCTTGATCTCCCGTACGCCGGTGGGGACTTCGACCGGTACGTACACGAAGTCCGGGCAGCCGGGCGGCAGTGTGCCGCTCAGCGTGCGGGTCTCCTGGTCCTGGCCGTCCGCCGCCGCGAAGCTCACGGTTCCCAACGTAAGGGCTGTGGCGGCGCCCGTCACGATCAGCGCGCGTCTGCCGATGCCGTGCGTGTCCTCACACATGCCGCTCACTCTCCTCTCTGGACGTGAACTCCCCCGGAAGGACAGGGAATCCACAGGCGTCCGTATGTCATGTGCATAGCGGTGTGAAAGGAGGGGCGTGTGATGCCGACCAGTCGGTATGGACATATCGCGCCACCCCCGGTACAGATGGGTCATGCGTATCGCCGTCACGATCTTCCTCACCGACGAGACCATCGCCCCCGTCCGACTCGCCCGTGAGCTGGAGGCGCGCGGTTTCGCCGGCCTGTACCTGCCCGAGCACACCCACATCCCCGTCGAGCGGACCACTCCGTACCCGGCGGGCGGCGACCTGCCGCGCGAGTACGGCCGTACCCTCGACCCCTTCGTCGCCCTCGGCCAGGCCGCCGCCGTCACCGAGCGCCTCGGCCTCGGCACCGGCATCACCCTGGTCGCCCAGCACGACCCGATCGACCTCGCCAAGCAGATCGCCACCCTCGACCACCTCTCCGACGGCCGCTTCACCCTCGGCGTCGGCTTCGGCTGGAACGTCGAGGAGGCCGCCGACCACGGGGTGCGGTGGCGGACCCGGCGCGAGCTGGGCCGGGACCGGATGGCCCTGATGCGGGCGCTGTGGGCCGAGGAACCGACCGCCTACGAAGGGGAGTTCGGGAGCGTCCGCGCCTCCTCCGCCTTCCCCAAGCCCGTCCAGAAGCCGCGCGGTCCGGTCACCGGCCCCCGCACGCTGGTCGGCGGGGCGGCGGGGCCGAAGCTGTTCACCCACATCGCCGAGTACGCGGACGGGTGGATGCCGATCGGGGGGCGTGGACTGACCGAGTCCCTGCCGGTGCTCCGCTCGGTCTGGGCCGACGCGGGGCGGGACGCGGAGGCGCTCCAGGTGGTGCCGTACGCGGTCTTCCCGAGCGCCGGAAAGCTCGCGCACTACGCCGAGTTGGGGATCGAGGAGGTCGTGGTGCAGTTGCCTCCGGCGGGGGAGGCGGAGGTACTGGGGGTGCTGGACGCGTACGGGGAGTACCTGTGAGTGGGCGGGTGCGGGTTGTGCGTGGTCGCTCGCGCAGTTCCCCGCGCCCCTAAAAGCAAAAGAAGGGGCGCTGCAGCAAGCGCCCCTTCAGGGGCGCGGGGAACTGCGCGAGCAACCCCCGCGCACCCGCAGCCGACGGCGCACCGCCGCCCCGCCAACCCCACCGAACCCGAACGTATGCTCAAAGAATGACGACTTCCGCGACCCCCGGAACCGGCCCCACCGAGAACTCCATGCGTCGCGCCCTCAAACGCGCTCGGGACGGCGTCGCCCTCGACGTCGCCGAGGCCGCCGTCCTGCTCCAGGCGCGCGGTGAGGCGCTGACCGATCTCGCCGCCTCCGCCGCCCGGGTCCGGGACGCGGGCCTCGCGGAGGCGGGCCGCCCCGGTGTCATCACGTACTCGAAGAGCGTCTTCATCCCCCTCACCCGCCTGTGCCGTGACAAGTGCCACTACTGCACGTTCGTCACCGTGCCCGGCAAGCTCCGCCGGGCCGGGCACGGGATGTTCATGTCCCCCGACGAGGTGCTCGACGTCGCCCGCAAGGGTGCGGCCCTCGGCTGCAAGGAAGCCCTGATCACCCTCGGCGACAAGCCGGAGGACCGCTGGCCGGAGGCGCGCGAGTGGCTCGACGCGCACGGTTACGACGACACGATCGCCTATGTCCGGGCCATCTCCGTCCGCATCCTGGAGGAGACGGGGCTGCTGCCTCACCTCAACCCCGGCGTGATGTCCTGGACGGACTTCCAGCGCCTGAAGCCCGTCGCGCCCTCCATGGGCATGATGCTGGAGACGACGGCCACCCGGCTGTGGTCCGAGCCCGGCGGCCCGCACCACGGCTCCCCGGACAAGGAACCCGCCGTCCGGCTGCGGGTCCTCGAGGACGCGGGCCGGTCGTCCGTGCCCTTCACGTCCGGGATCCTGATCGGCATCGGCGAGACGTACGAGGAGCGCGCCGAGTCGCTCTTCGCGCTGCGGCGCGTGGCCCGGTCGTACCACGGCATCCAGGAACTGATCATCCAGAACTTCCGCGCCAAGCCGGACACGGCGATGCGCGGCATGCCGGACGCCGAGCTGGACGAACTGGTCGCGGCGGTGGCCGTGGCGCGGCTGGTCATGGGGCCGGCCGGCAACATCCAGGCGCCGCCCAACCTCGTCGCCGGCGAGTACGAGCGGCTGATCGCGGCCGGTATCGACGACTGGGGCGGGGTCTCCCCGCTCACCATCGACCACGTGAATCCCGAGCGCCCCTGGCCGCAGATCGAGGAACTCGCCCAGCGGTCGGCCGCGGCGGGCTTCGAGCTGCGGGAACGTCTCTGCGTGTACCCGGAGTTCGTCCGCCGCGGCGAGCCCTGGCTGGACCCCCGGCTGCGCCCGCACGTGGCCGCGCTCGCCGACCCGGCCACGGGCCTCGCGGTCGCGGACGCGGTCGTGGAGGGGCATCCGTGGCAGGAGCCGGAGGAGGTCTTCGTCGCGAGCGGCCGTACCGATCTGCACACCGCCATCGACACCGAGGGCCGTACGACCGACCGCCGCGACGACTTCGACGAGGTGTACGGCGACTGGGGCGCCCTGCGCGAGGCGGCGGCCCCCGGGATGGCGCCGGAGCGCATCGACACGGACGTACGCCAGGCCCTGGCGACCGCGGCCGACGACCCGACGAGGCTCACCGACGCCGAGGCCCTCGCCCTCTTCCACGCGGACGGCCCGGCGCTGGACGCGCTGACCCGGATCGCCGACGACGTGCGGAGGTCGGCGGTCGGCGACGACGTCACCTACATCGTCACCCGCAACATCAACTTCACCAACGTCTGCTACACCGGCTGCCGTTTCTGCGCCTTCGCGCAGCGCCGCACCGACGCGGACGCCTACACCCTCTCCCTGGACCAGGTCGCCGACCGCGCCCAGCAGGCCTGGGACGTCGGCGCGGTCGAGGTCTGCATGCAGGGCGGCATCCACCCGGACCTGCCCGGCACGGCGTACTTCGACATCGCGAAGGCGGTGAAGGAACGCGTCCCCGGCATGCATGTGCACGCCTTCTCGCCGATGGAGGTCGTCAACGGCGCGACCCGCACCGGCCTGTCGATCCGGGAGTGGCTGACCGCGGCGAAGGAGGCGGGCCTCGACACCGTCCCGGGGACGGCGGCCGAGATCCTCGACGACGAGGTCCGCTGGATCCTCACCAAGGGCAAGCTGCCCGCCGCCACCTGGATCGAGGTGGTCACCACCGCCCACGAGCTGGGCATCCGCTCCTCCTCCACCATGATGTACGGCCATGTCGACCAGCCCCGCCACTGGCTGGGCCACCTGCGCACCCTGGCCTCCATCCAGCAGCGCACCGGCGGCTTCACCGAGTTCGTGACGCTGCCCTTCATCCACACCAACGCGCCCGTCTACCTGGCCGGCATCTCCCGCCCGGGCCCGACCATGCGCGACAACCGGGCGGTGACGGCGATGGCCCGTCTCCTCCTCCACCCCCACATCCCGAACATCCAGACAAGCTGGGTGAAACTGGGCGCGGAGGGTGCGGCGGAGATGCTCCGCTCGGGGGCGAACGACCTGGGCGGGACGCTGATGGAGGAGACGATCTCGCGGATGGCGGGC
Source organism: Streptomyces sp. NPDC090088 (assembly GCF_044747345.1). NCBI lineage: Bacteria > Bacillati > Actinomycetota > Actinomycetes > Kitasatosporales > Streptomycetaceae > Streptomyces > Streptomyces sp. NPDC090088. The sequence goes on from NZ_JBIVDZ010000006.1 coordinate 362,610, forward strand.
TCGTCGTACGGCTCGTACAAGTCGGTCCGGGACCTCGTCGCCGTGGCCGAGGCCGCCGGGCGCCCGGCCAGGCCGCGGACGACGCTGTACGGGCCGGTCCCCGAGGAGCGGCAGCGCGCGGCGGAGGCCTCCGACGGGCACCTTCCGGAGCTGCTGCCGGTGCTGGACTAGCCGATCGGAGCGGGAGGGCGGCGGGGCGCGGCCCGGTACGATGATCCGACCTCTGTCATCTGTACAGGGGGCCCATAGCGGAGGAGATGCGAACCCGTGGCTGCCCGACTGCTGCCCTCCTGGGTCTGGGTCACCGGTCTGACGGCGGGGGCGACGGTGGCCGTCGTCCTCCTCGCCCTCCAGGCCGACAAGGGGCCGCACCCCACGGCCGCGGCGGTCCGCCCGTCGGCGAGCGCGTCCGCGGGCGCGTCGGCGGGCGCCCACGCCTCCGCGTCGCCGGCCCCGGCGAAGGCCCCCGCCGTACCGGCGGCCTCCGGCACCGGCCGCCGGGTCGTCTACTCGCTCGGCGCCGAGCGGGTGTGGACGGTCGACGCGAGCGGCAAGGCGACCCGTACGTTCACGGTGTGGCCGGGGACGGTGAGCCCCGATCCCGGCACCTACACGATCTCCAAGACCCTGGCGTCCACGACCGGCTCGGACGGCGTCCAGATCGAGCACATCCTCTACTTCGCGTCCAAGTCCGGCCTGTCGATCGCCTTCTCCAACGCCGTCGACGGCTCCTCCCCGCCCCCCGCCGCCGGCAAGCAGACCAGCGGCATCCGCATGCACAAGGCGGACGGCACGGCCCTGTGGACGTTCGGCACGGAACCGGACACCAAGGTGACCGTCGTCAAGTAGCCGTCGTCAAGTAGCCGTGGCCAAAGTAGCCGTGGCCAAAGTAGCCGTGGCCAAAGTAGCCGTGGCCAAAGTGGCCGTGGCCAAAGTGGCCGCGGTCGGGTAACCGCGGTCGGGCGGTCGTGGTCAGGTGGCCGTGGACGAGACGACGCGCAGTGGCTGAGCCCGCCGGGGCCGCGGGGCCCGGACGGTCCGCCGCAGCCGCTCGACGGCCGCCGCCGTCTCCTCGTCGGCCGGCAGGAGGACGACCAGCTGCTGGGCCTCCTCGGTGAGGTCGAACGTCACCCGCCGCAGACGGAGCGCGGCGCCCGAGGGGTGCCGCAGCCGCAGGACGCCGCGGGCCGGGACCGCGTGCCGGTTCATCCGGCGGGCGAAGTCGGTCCCGGCGGCCGGCGCGAGCTCCGCCGTGAACCACTCGCCGCTCTCGACGGAGGGCCCGAGCCACAGGTCGAAGGCCTGCTCGTCGGCGACGGTGTCCCAGTCGGCGAAGAGGTCCCGGGCGCGGGCGTCGGTGAAGACGTACCGGGTGAGATTGGGGATCTCGGCGTCCAGGAGCCCGGTCGCGCCCATCACGGCCTCGTACGACCCCGTACGGGCGAGGATGTCGCCGAGCCGGTTGGTGACGAGGGCGAGGCCGGGTTCGAGGAGGCGCAGGCTCTCCAGGACGGCCGGGCGGACCGCGCGCGGCGGCGGCGCCGGCCGCGGGTGCGTGACGCACTCACCGCCGGTGATCTTCGCGAGGTAGCGCAGGTGGGCACGTTCCGCCGGACCGAGGCCGAGGGCGTCGGCGAGGGCGTTGAGGACGGCCACCGACGGACGGCGGTCCCGGCCCTGCTCGATCCGCGTCAGGTACTCGACGCTGATCCCGGCCCGGCCCGCGAGGTCGAGCCGCCGCAGCCCCGGTGACCGCCGCCGGCCGCGCTCCGGCAGCCCGAGCGCCTCCGGCTGGATGCTGTCCCGCTTCGCCCGGACGAAGTCCCCCAGTGGTGTCCCCATGCCGTCGAGGATAGGCACGCCGAACGGGGCCCGGCCCGACGCAGCGTGGCCCTGCGGGGGCCAGCCTGGGCCCGGTCTGGCCGGCCGGCCGGGAGCGGCCCGATCGTGGCGGCATGGACAACGACAACAGGTACCGGCTCGTGATTCTGGTGGGAAGCGTCCGGGAGGGCCGTTTCGGCCCGGTGGTGGCGCGGTGGGTCGCCGAACAGGCGGGCGCGCACGGCGCGTTCGAGGTGGAGGTCGTGGACCTGGCGGCCTACGAGATCCCGTTGACGCTGCCGGCCCAGTCACCGAAGTACGCGGGCGAGACCTACCCCCGTCCGTCCGGCATGGCGGGACTGACGGCGGCGCTGGCGTCGGCGGACGCGTTCGTCGTCGTCACCCCGGAGTACAACCACAGCTATCCGGCGTCGCTGAAGGCCGCCGTCGACTGGCACTTCGACCAGTGGACGGCCAAGCCGGTCGCCTTCGTCAGCTACGGCGGGGCGGCGGGCGGGCGGCACGCGGTGCTGCATCTGGAGAACGTGCTCACCGAACTGCACGCGGTGACCGTCCGGGACGGTCTGGCCTTCCCGAACTACTTCACCGCGTGGCAGGACGGCCGCCCGCTCGACCCCGGGGCGGAGGGGTACGCGAAGACGGTGCTGGACCAACTGGCCTGGTGGACAAGGACGTTGCGCACCGGCCGGGAGGCCGTGCCCTACCCGTCCTGATCCGAGGGGCTCAGCTGTACGACGACGAGCGCGATCCCGGTGAGCACCAGCACCCGGGTCGCGGCGTCGAGTCCGTTCCAGGTCTTCGACTGCCACATGGCGAACCACTCGCCGCCGATGGCGACGAACCCGGCGCCGAAGAGGAGCACGAGCATCAGCAGGCCGTAGGTGGACAGCCGGCGCGCCCGCGCGTGGTCGCGCCGGAACCACAGCACCGTCCCGGCGATCAGCACGAGCGCGGCGACGGTCTCCCAGACGATGATCGCGACGTAGGCGGTGTTCTCAAGTCCCTTGTTCGTGACGGCCCGCCACATCAGGTCGTCGTCCTTGAACGTGGTGTCCATGGCCAGAACATGCTGGACGAAGGCCTGGTTGGTGCCGAAGTCGGTGATGTTCCCGAGGGCGACGAGGGCGATGTAGAGAGCCACCGTGCCGGTGAGCACGGCAGCGGCGAGCGGGAGCGCACGAGGCGCGTGGGAGGTGGACATGTCACGGTCCTTCCCGCTCTCCGCCGTTCACACCCATCACGTCCTGTCGCGTCGCGCCGCGGCGGCGCGTCGCTCGTACGCCGGTACTTTGGTCGAAGTCGCGTGCGAGGGGGGTCTCATGGACACGGCAGACGCCAACACGGCGGACGCCGCCGGACGGATACCCGGCGGAGGGACGGAAGAGCCGGACGGCTTCGCGGAGTTGAGGGCGCGGGAGTTCGGCTACCTCGACGAGGGCGGGCACACCTACCTCGACCACACCGGCGCCGGACTCCCCCCGCGCTCCCTCGTCACGGGCAGCGCCCGGCGGATCACCGGCGGACTGTTCGGCAACCCGCACTCCGAGAGCCCGGCCTCCCGAGCCTCCGGCGTTCTGCTGGCCGAGGCCCGCCGGGCGGTGCTCCGGCACTTCAACGCCGACCCCGACGAGTACGCCGTGATCTTCACCGCCAACGCCACCGGCGCCCTGCGCCTGGTCGGCGAGGCGTACCCGTTCACCCGTGGCAGCAGGCTCGTGATGTCGCTCGACAACCACAACTCGGTCAACGGCCTGCGGGAGTACGCCCGGGCCCGCCGGGCCACCACCGTCTACGTGCCCGGCCTCCACCTCGACGAGGGACGGCTGCGCGCCGCCCTGACCCCGCCCCGGCCGCGCCGGCGGGCCGGCGGCCTGCTCGCCTACCCCGCGCAGAGCAACTTCACCGGCGTCCAGCACTCCCTGGACTGGATCGCCACCGCCCAGGCACAGGGCTACGACGTCCTGCTCGACGCGGCCGCCTTCGCGCCGACCAACGTCCTCGACCTGAGCCGCCACCACCCGGACTTCACCGCCGTCAGCTGGTACAAGGTCTTCGGCCACCCCACCGGCGTCGGCAGCCTGATCGCCCGCCGCGCGGCCCTCGCCAAACTGCGCCGGCCCTGGTTCTCGGGCGGCACCATCTACGCCGTCAGCGCCCGCGCCCAGTGGCACGTCCTCGCCGCCGACGAGGCCGCCTTCGAGGACGGCACGGTCAACTTCCTGTCCCTGCCGGACGTGACCGCCGCACTCGCCTGGATCGACGGCATCGGCATGGACCGCATCCACGCCCACGTCACCGGCCTCACCGACCGGCTCCTCACCGGCTTACGGGCCTTGCGGCACAGCGACGGCTCCCCGCTGATCCGGGTGTACGGCCCCGACCGTGCCGACGCGGCCCGCGGTGGCACGGTCGCGCTGAACGTGCTCGGCGCGGACGGCCGGATCGTCGACGAACGCGTCGTCACCCGTGACAGCGCCGCCCGGGGCATCTCCCTGCGCACCGGCTGCTTCTGCAATCCGGGCGCCGGAGAGGAGGCGTTCGCCCTGCCGCTGATCCGGCTGCGCTCGGCGGCCCGCCGCCGGCTCGGCTCCCTGGAGGACTACCTGGAGCTGCTGGGCCTGCCGTCGGCGGGCGCGGTCCGCGTCTCCCTGGGCGTCTCGTCCCAGCCCGAGGACGTCGACACGTTCCTGACGTTCGTGACCGAGACCTACCGCGACCGGGTACCGGGCGTGACCGGACTGGCCGCACGGGAGGGCTGCTGAGCCCACCGTGTCACCCCGCCGTGTCACCCCGCCGTGTCACCCCGCCGGGCTCACCGCCCCGCCCGGTCCCGCGCCACGCCGTCCCGGCACTTGCGCGCCAGCACCACCCACGTCCAGGCCAGGAACACCAGCGCGAAGCCCGCCAGGACCACCCACCCGCGGCTCGCCGGATGCCCGAAGGAATCCCCGTACGACGCCAGCAGGGGCGGCCCCGCCGGTGAGCCGCCCGACCGCCACAGCGGCTCAAGACCCACCCCGCTGCCCAGCGCCTCGAACGCCCAGCGGTTGGTCATCGCCCAGCTGACCGCCTTCCCGGCCACCGTCATCCGGGGCACCGGCACGAAGGCGCCCGAGAACAGCACCTGGGGGAAGCAGAGCAGCGGCAGCATCAGCGTCGCCTGCCCCGGCTCCGACACCGCCGCCGACGCCAGCAGCCCCAGCGCGAGGGCGGCGGCCGAGGCCAGCACACTCGACGTGAACAGCGATCCGTACGTGTCCCAGCCCGCCGCGGGCAGCCGGTCGAGGGCCCGCAGCACCACCAGCAACAGCGCGTCCGCGACCGCCAGCACCGGCAGCATCGTCGTCAGCTTCGAGGCGACGTACGGCCCGATCCGCAGCCCCGCGAGCCACTCCCGGCGCAGGACCGGCAGCTCGGTGCAGATCTGCAGCAGGCCGTAGGTCAGCCCGAAGAAGAACGCCCCGAACGCGATCCAGAACATGATCATCGCCGTGGAGCCCGGATCCGGCGCCGCCGGATCGAACGCGCCGGCCCGGAACAGCACCGCGAACATCGCCACGATCATCACCGGCGACCCCGCCAGCACGGCCACCGAGAGCCGGTTGTGCAGCAGCAGCGCCGTACCGCGCCGGGTCAGCAGTGCCCACTGCCGCACGGCACCGACCCGCGCCGGACGCGGTGACGGTGACGCTCCGCCGGACCGGGGTACGTCCTCGGGCACGCCCCGCTCGGCGCGGGCGCCGCCCGCCACCGCCTCGTACACCTCCTCCACCGTGCCGACCCCGAACGCCTCGCACAGCGTGCCCGGTTCACCCGCGTACGCGACCTCGCCGCCCGTGGAGAGGAACACGACCTGATCGGCGCGGAGCAGATCGGCGAGGACATGCGTGGTCAGTACGACCGTGGTGCCGTCCTCGGCCAGCGTCCGCAGGGTGCGCAGCAGGGCCGCGCCGGTGACCGGGTCCAGCCCGGACGTCGGCTCGTCGAGGAAGAGCACCCGGGGCCGGGTGAGCAACTCGACCGCGATACTGGCCCGTTTGCGTTCCCCGCCGCTCAGCGCTCGCACCGGGGTCTGCGCCCGCTCCGCCAGCCCGAGCGCCTCCAGCACCCGGTCGACGGCGTCGAGCACGTCCCCTTCAGCCGTCCCCGGCGCCATTCGCAGCCCCGCCGCGTACACCAGCGTGCGGCGCAGCGGCAGCTCGCGGTGGATGATGTCCTCCTGCGGCACGAACCCGAACTCCGGCCCCGGCGGCCCGGGCGGCGCCCCGTCGTGCAGCACCTCGCCCCCGGTCGGCGCGACCAGCCCCGCCAGCGTCTGCAACAGCACGGTCTTGCCCGCCCCGCTGCTCCCCGCGATCGCCGTCACCCGCCCCGGAACGACCTCCACGGACACATCGCTCAGCACCCGCCCCGCCCCACGAACCTCCCGGCTCACCCGACGCGCCCGCAACCGCAGGCCGTTGACGGGCGAACGGAGCGCCTCGGCGGATACGTTGGGATGCGGGGGCGGTATCGGCATGGGGGCAGCATGTCAGGTGAAGACCGCGAACGGACCGGCTATGAGGGGTGCGGCTGATGGGGTCGACGCGGCCGTCGATGCAGGAGCTGATCGCGCGGCGCCGGAGGGCGGGATTCGTCGGCCGGGCCGAGGAGCGGGCGGCGTTCCGGCGCAACCTCGACCTGGCGCCCGAGGACGAGCGGCACCGCTTCCTCTTCCACGTCCACGGTGACGCAGGTGTCGGGAAGACCCGTCTGGTACGGGAGTTGGAGCAGATCGCCCGGGAGGCCGGGGCGCTGACCGGGTACGTCGACGAGGGCGTGGCCGGTGTGCCCGAGGCGCTGGCGGTGCTGGCCCGGCAGTTCGCCGCGCAGGGACGGCGGTTCAAGGAGCTGGAGCGGCTGCTGGCCGCGCACCGGGAGCGGCGGCACGAAGCGGAGGCCGCCCTGGCGACGGTCGGACCGGCGGACCGGGAGGGGCCGTCGGCGGGGAGCCTGGCCGTGGCACGGGCCGCGCAGGTGGGGCTCGGGATGGTGCCGGTGGCCGGTGCCTTCGCGGTCGCCCTGGACCCGGACCGCCTCGCCCAGGGCACCGACCGGCTCCGGGCCCGCTTCCGCAGCCAGGAGGACGCCCAACTGGTGCTGTCCCCAGAGCGGGTACTGACCCCGGTACTGCTGAACGAGCTGGCCGACGCGGCCGACACCGCCCCCTGGATCGTCATCCTCCTCGACACCTACGAGCGCACCGGCCCGTTCCTCGATCCCTGGCTGCACGACGTGATGACCACCGACCGGTACGGCGCCCTCCCCGCCAACGTCGTCGTGGTCACCTCCGGCCAGCACCCCTTCGACACGGCCCGCTGGGGCAGCTTCGCCGACTTCAGGACCGACCTGCCGCTCGGCCCCTTCACCGAGGCGGAGGCCCGGGGCCTGCTCGCGGACAAGGGGGTACGGGACGAGCCGGTGGTCGCCGAGGTGCTGCGCCTGACGGGCGGGCTTCCGGTGCTCGTCTCCACCCTGGCCGAGTCCGGGCCCGTCGGCCCCGAGGACGTGGGGGATCCGAGCGCCACGGCGGTCGACCGGTTCCTGAAATGGGAGCGGGACCCCGTGCGAAGAGCCGCCGCGCAGGCGGCCGCGCTGCCCCGACAGCTCGACGAGGACGCGTTCCGGTCGGTCGTGGACGGTCCCGAGGACCGGGTGGGCACGCTCTTCGCCTGGCTGAGGAGCATGCCGTTCGTCAGCGAGCACGGCGGCCGGTTGCAGTACCACGACGTCGTACGGGCGCCGATGCTCCGACTTCAGCGCCTGCGCTCGCCCCAGGGCTGGGCCGAGCGGCACACCCGGCTCGCGGAGGCGTACGGCAGACGGCGCACGGAGACCGAAGCCGGGCTGCCGCCCGACGAGCTGTGGGCCGACGAGGGGTGGCGGGAGCTGCGGCTCGGTGAGTCGTACCACCTGCTGTGCGCCAGACCCCGCGCCGCGCTCCCGGCGGTCCTCGCCGACCTGGTCACGGCCTGTGCCCACGGCGACGACGTCGTACGGCGCTGGGTGCGGCTGCTGGCCGAGGCGGGCCAGGACGCGGACGCCGAGGCCGTACGGACCCGGGGCGGCGAACTCTCGCGGGCGCTCGCCGGGGGCGGCCTCGCCGAACTGATCCGGCTGCTGCTCGGCCGCGCCCGCGGCGACGAGCCGTGGCGGGCGACGGCCTGGGCGCTGCGAGCCGACGCGCTCGCGCGGGACGGCGCCCACGAACGGGCCCTGGAGGACTACGACCGCGCCCTCGCCCTGGACCCGGCGCTGGTGCGGGCCCACCGCGGTCGCGCCGTCACCCGGGGCGCGTCGGGCGACTACGAAGGTGCGCTCGCCGACCTCGACCGAGTGGTCGAACTGGAGCCGCACAACCCGTGGAACGTCATCCTGCGCGGCGAGCACCACCGGCTGGCCCGCCACCACGACGCGGCCGTGGCGGACCTGAGCGAGGGCATCAGACGCAACCCCGCCAGCGAGTTCGCCCTGGCCTCCCGCGGCGCCGCCCACGAACGCCACGGCGACCTCGACGCGGCCCTCGCCGACTTCGACCACGCCCTGGAACTCAAGCCCGACTACGCCTGGGCCCTCGCCCGCCGCGCCCGCGTCTGGCGCGGCCTCGGCGACCAGCCCCGCCGCCTCGCCGACCTCGACCGTGCCCTCGCCCTGCAACCCGACTGGGCCTGGGGCCGCTGCGAACGCGGAGACGCCCTGCGCGTCAGCGGTCGCGACGCGGAGGCCCTGGCCGACTACGACCGCGCTCTCGAACTCGACCCCGACTACGCGTCGGCGTACGCGAGCCGAGGCGCGTCCCTGTCCAACCTGGGCCGCCAGGACGACGCCCTCACCGACCTGAACCGCGCCCTCGCGCTGAACCCCGGCTACGCCTGGGCCCTGGCGACGCGGGCCCGGGTGCGGCGCAGGCTGGGCGACCTGCCGGGCATGCACGCGGACCTGCGCCGAGCCGTCGCGGCGGATCCCGACACCGACTGGATCAGCCGGGAGCCGGCGGACACCTGAGTCCCGGGCTCAGCCGAGGCCACGATGCGCGGCCCACAACTCCCCGGCCCGGCCGGCCGCGTCGGTGACCAGGACCGCGAGTTCGGGCCGGTCGGGAACCGGGAACGACACGTACGCCCCCCGACCGCCGGCGACGGGCCGGCCGTAGGCCTTCACGGCCAGGCGACCGTCCGGCAGAAGCCGGATGTTGAGCGTGGTCAGCGTGAACGCCTCACCGCGCCGGTCACGGACGGGAGATCTCCCGCACGAACCCGACCCACGAGGCGTCGGCGAAGGCGAGCGTCGCCCTGTCCTTGTCCTTGGAGTCACGGACGTGGACGGTGGCGGGGGCTATCGCGATCTCGACGCACTCGGGCCCGTCGTTGCTGCTGTAGCTGCTCTTGAACCAGTTCAGCGCGTTGGGGGTCATGTCTCTGCTCCCAGCACTTTGTCGATGAAGGTGAGCGACTCCCGTGGCGCGAGAGCCTGCGCCCGGATCATTCCATAGCGCATTTCCAGGATCTGTACTTCCCGGGGATCGCTGATCATGCGGCTGTGCAGTTGGGCCTCCGAGTGCCCGAGTGTCTTGCCGTCTCGGAGCTTCACCAGCTGGAGCGAGCCTCCCATTCCCGCGTGGTCCTCACGGTCCGTGGGCATCACCTGGATCGCTACGTGCCTCAACTTACCGATCTCAAGCAGGTGTTCGAGCTGTCGCCGCAGCACCATTCTGCCCCCGATGGGACGCCGCAGGGTCACCTCTTCCAGGACGAAGGTGAGTTCCGGCAGGGGCACTCGCTCGAAGACGCTCTGTCGTGCCATGCGCGCAGAAACCTGACGTTCGATCTCATCCTCGGGGTACGCGGGCCGCCGCATGGCGAACAACGCCCTCGCGTACTCCGCCGTCTGAAGCAGGCCGTGCATGTTGTGGTTGGCGTACGCCCCGAGTTCGACCGCCTCGTCTTCCAGCTTGGCCAGATCCCGCACCTTCTTCGGATACCGGGCCCGCTCCACGTCCTCCTTCATGAACGCGAGCTTCCCGCCGGCCCCCAGCACCTCGTCGGCCTTCTCCAGGAAGTCTGGCTTGGGGATCCGTCGTCCCCGCTCCACGGCCGACACCATCTCCTCGCTGTACCCGATGGCGGCGCCGAGTTCCGCCTGCCGCCTCCCGGCCGCCTCCCGCCACACCTTGATCTGCCGCCCGACCGCCCTGAGTACGGCCTCGGCCTCCTCGTCCTCCACACCCGCTCCCTCCGACGTACGACCCGGACAGTCACGCTCTGTGCGGGGTTCATCACTGTTCAGAGTAGGGAGAGTTGACCACGCTGGGTGACATGACCCAGAAATCCCTCACGCACCACTTCACGGTCCAGCTGTCCGCGACCCGCAGAGGCGCCCGGCTCGCGCGACTGCTCACGGAACGCCAACTGGACGACTGGGGGCTGTCGCACGAGGCGGCGACGCGGGTCGTGGCCGAGCTGGCGTCCAACGCCGTGCTGCACGGACGCGTCGCGGGACGGGACTTCCGGCTGGGGCTGCGGCTGTACCCCGGCGGAGCCCTCCGTATCGAGGTGACCGACGCCCGGGGCGACCGCGTCCCGTGCGTCCACGACCCGGTGGCCGCCGACGCGGAATCGGGGCGGGGTCTGCTGATCGTCGAGGCGTACGCGGAGCGTTGGGGCGTGGACCCGGCCCCGGCGGGGTGCAAGGTCGTATGGGCGGAGCTGGGGGAACCGGGTCGCGGGGACCCATGACCCGGCCGTTCCCGACGCCAAAGACCAAAGAACCGGGGAAAGAACCCAACCCGCCCCTACCGTCCCCGGCGATCACTCCCCGGAGTGAATATGCCGAACTCAACCGGCGCGGAGGGGCAGTTGTGCGGCAGCGTCTGCGGCGACAGGTCCAGACATACTTCGGCCCTCGCCGGGACTGCCATCCCACTGCGAGGGCCTGATCATCAAGGAAGCAGAACCTTCCCCATGACTGCTCAGCAGCCTAGCGCGCCCAGGTCCGGCAAGGCCCGGCAATCCCACTCCGGTGTCATCCATGTGAATGAACCCCACACCGAGAACTTCACCGTGGTCGGCAATCACCTCCTCCAGCATCCGGAGTTGTCCCTGCTGGCGATCGGCCTCGCGGTGCACATCCAGTCGCTGCCCGCCGGATCACCGATCGGCATCAAGACGCTGGCCGCGAGGTTCCCCGAGGGCGAGATCCGGATCGCCGCCGCCCTGCGCGAGCTGGAGGAACACGGATACCTCACGCGTGCCAGGGAGCGTCTTCAATCGGGGCAGGTGAGGACCCGGACGACCTCGTACAACAAGCCGAGCAGGCCACTGCCCGTGCCATCGGCTCCGGTCGTCGAACCGAAGCCCCCTGCCCCGGCGAAGACCCCGGCTGCCGCCCTTCTCACCCGCCTGCGCACCTACGACTCCCGTCTCCTCCTTTCCGAACGTGACGTACGGCGGCTGATGCCGGAGGTCTCCGTGTGGCTGGAGCGGGGCGTGCCCGCCACCGTCGTGGAGCGGGCCCTGACGACCGGCCTGCCCCAGGACCCGATCAAGCACCCGGCGGCCTTCCTCGCGCACCGCCTCACCGCCCTCCTGCCCTCGCAGCTGCCGATCCCGGTCTCGCTCGGTGCCTCCGCGCCGGCCCGCCCTGATCCGCTCCAGACCTGCGACGGCTGCGAGCGTGCGTTCCGCGCACCTGGGCCGGGGCGATGCCGGGACTGCCGGGTCGTCGGTATGGCCGCCTAGGAAGGCGGGACGCCAGAAATGAACTAGGCAGCACGACAGGCGAGATACCGATCGAGAATCTCCTGGCTGTCAGGGGTGAAGGTCCACCGGTGCCGAGTCCGCTGCAGTTCGGACTCGGTCAGCCACCCGTGCCAGGCCACCTCCCCCGGATCGGGGGCGACGATCTCCGTAAGCACGGCGTCGCACACCCCGAGCCAGTGAGGGCTGAGCCCGCCCCGGTTGAGGAACTTGAACCGAAGGCGCACGGTCGCCGACGTTCCCAGCTCCTCACGGAGCTCGCGAGCAGCCGCCGCCTCATAGGACTCGCCGACTCCGGCCGCGCCGCCCGTACCCGAACCCGACGAGTTCATCCACGACGCGCACGATCGCAGAAGCCACTGACACCTACGTCTGGGACTAGCTGACGGCAGCACCAACCTCCCGACCTGGCCGAAAGCCGCCCACTCGGGGCCACACAACCCACACTTCGCATACCTAACTGCCCCCTGAACGGACCGTTCCCGGTCGATTACAGTGCTGAGCGCTCGTATGTACGGACGGTGCCCGTGAGGAGGTCATGGTGGTGAGTACGACGTCGGGTGCCGTCTGGGGCCGGGCCGAGCAGCAGGACTTCCGGAGCAGGGTGCGGGGGACTCTGCTCGGCGGGGCCGTGGGGGACGCGCTGGGCGGGCCGGTGGACGGGCTGACGCTGGAGGAGATCCGGGCGGCGTACGGACCGGAGGGGCTGGTCGATCTCGGGTTCGGGTACGGGCGGCGCGGGACGGTGACGCACCACACGCAGCTGACCCTCTTCACCGTGGACGGGCTGATAAGAGCCCAGGTGAGGAGGGACACGGGGGCCTGGCATCCGCCGACCGACCTGCACCGGGCGTATCTGCGGTGGGCGGCCACCCAGCGGGACTGGGGACCCGACGAGCGGCGCAAGGACGACGGGTGGCTGGCCCGGGAGGAGTGGCTGTACGCGCGGCGGGATCCGACGCGGTCGCTGCTGCTCGGGCTCGGGGACGAGAACATGGGGACGCTGGAGTCGCCGAAGAACCCCGACGACATGGGGGCGGAGGCCGTGGCCCGGTCCGCGCCGTTCGGGCTGCTGGTGGGGTGGGAGCCGCAGCTCGTCGTACAGCTGGCGATCGAGTGCGCGGCGCAGACGCACGGGCATCCGACCGCCTGCCTGTCGGCGGGCGCGTACGCGGTGATCGTGCACGCGCTGGCCCGCGGGGACTCGCTGGACGGGGCGGTGCAGCGGGCGCTGGCGCTGCTCGCCGCGCGGCCCGGGCACCAGCCGGTGTCGGACGCGTTGCAGCACGCGCTCGGTGCCGTACGGCAGGGGATGCCCTCGCCGGGGCGGGTGGAGGAACTCACCGGGGACGGGGCGGCGGACGGGATGCTGGCGGCGGCCGTGTACTGCGCGCTGGTCGGCGAGGACGTACGGCACGGGCTGTGCCTGGCCGTGAACCAGGCCGGGCCCTCGGCCGTCGCCGGGGCCCTCACCGGCGGCCTGCTCGGCGCCCTGCACGGCGAGACGGCCCTCCCGCCGGCCTGGGTGGCCGAACTGGAGGGCCGCCAGACGATCCTGGAACTGGCCGACGACTTCGCGATGGAGATGACCCAGGGGCCGGCCCTGCACAGTCCGGTGGGCGCGTCACCGGGGTGGCTGGCGCGCTACCCGAGGTAGCCGGCCCGGGGCCGCGTCCCCCTGTCCTCAGCGGGCGCGGCTGACTCGGACGCCGTCGGGTTCGAAGTCGTAGACGCGACGGTTGATCCGCAGGCCGTCGACGGCCCCGGCCCACAGGTAGTCGCGGCCCTTGCTCACCCCGGCGGTGTAGATGACCGGCTCCGCGCCGCCGTCGTTGAGCGCGGTGAGCAGGGCCGGGAAGGAGCACTGGGTGGTCAGGTTGCAGCCGGTGATGGTGCCGGCGGCGCCGGTGAGGAACCACGTGCCGGTCGTGGTGGCGTCCAGGTAGGGACTCCACTGGTTCACGGCGGTCACAGCGGGCGGGTTCCACACCATCGAGGAGTAGGTGGTGGGGTTCGCGGTGAGGTTCGGGTTGATCTCGAACTTGATGTTCGGCAGGTTCCCGGGTCCGCCGTAGGAGACGTTCTCGCCGGTCTGGAAGACATGGAAACCGACCTCGCGCAGTCCCAGCACCGGGGCGCCGAAGAAGTCGACCTCGTTGCCGAAGTGGACGGCCTCGCTGGGCGGGGTGAGGGAGGTGGAGTGGTCCGCCACCTCGATGCCGAGGCTGCCGCGACCGTAGGGCGGATGCGCCGCCTCGGGCGGGACGGTGGCGGAGGGGGTGACGAACGGGCCGCTGCGCAGGGCGGCGACGGGGGAGCCGATCGTGTTGCGGGCGATGACGCCCCAGTGATCCGAGCGTCCCCAGCCTCCGTCGGGGCCGGTCGAGGCCGACGCCGGGACGGCCGCGGCGGCGACCGCGGCCAGCGCCGTGGCCCCGAGCGCCAGCTTTCTCTTCACCCCGTGGCAAGTCTTCACGCTCACTCCTTCTGTGGTCCGTACGAGGGCAGCGCACGCCACCGTAGGGAGTCGCCCCGGCCGACACCGTCACGACGCACCAGTGATATGAGCGGATTAATCAGGATGGTGGAGCTGTGCGCCCGGTTCCACGGACGGCGTGGAACCGGGCGCACTGGTCGGGCGGGGCACTCGTCGGCCGGGGACGCGGTCAGTCGCGCAGCACCTCGTCGCCGGCACCGCCCGCCTGGGCCGGGACCGGTACGGCCGCCGACGCGCTGTCGCCGTCCGTGTTGACCGTCTCGATGACGGCCAGGCGTTCCGGGCTGTCCTCCGGCTTCAGGAAGCCGATGAGGATGTAGAGGACCAGGGAGACGGCCAGCGGGATCGAGACCTGGTACTGGAGCGGGACTCCGCCGTCGACGTTCCAGTTGATGGGGTAGTTGACCAGCCAGAAGGCGAGCAGGCCCATGGCCCAGCTGGTGAGTGCCGCGGTCGGGCCGGAGCGGCGGAACGGGCGGAGCAGGCCCAGCATCATCGGGATCGCGATCGGGCCCATCAGACCGGCCACCCACTTGATGACGACGGTGATGATGTCCTTGAAGGCGGGGGAGTTGACCTGGGTGGCCACCGCCATGGACAGGCCGAGGAAGACGACCGTGGTGACGCGGGCCGCGATCAGGCCCGAGCGCGCGTTCCAGGCCCGCGCCTGCCGCGAGATCACCGGGGCCACGTCACGGGTGAAGACGGCCGCGATCGCGTTGGCGTCGGAGGAGCACATGGCCATCGTGTGGGAGAAGAAGCCGACGATGACCAGGCCCAGCAGGCCGTGCGGGAGGAGCTGTTCGGTCATCAGGCCGTAGGAGTCGGAGCCGTCCGGCTTCTGGGCGTGCACCAGGAGCGGGGACATCCACATGGGGAAGAACAGGACCACCGGCCAGACCAGCCAGAGGGCGGCGGAGAGTCGCGCCGAGCGTTCGGCCTCGCGCGGGCTGCCCGTCGCCATGTAGCGCTGGGCCTGGTTGAGCATGCCGCCGTTGTACTCGAAGAGCTTGATGAAGAGGAAGGCCAGGAGGAAGACCGTGCCGTAGGGGCCGACCAGCGGCTTGCCGTGGCCGTGCAGGGCCGGCTGGTCGAAGGCGTCGAAGAGGCCGATGCCCTTGTCGTTCAGCTTCAGGACGACGGCGACGAACATGGAGACGCCGGCCAGCAACTGGATGACGAACTGGCCGAGTTCGGTCAGCGCGTCCGCCCACAGGCCGCCGATCGTGCAGTAGACCGCGGTGATCGCGCCGGTGATGAGGATGCCCTGGTTCAGGGACACGCCCGTGAACACCGACAGCAGGGTCGCGATCGCGGCCCACTTCGCGCCCACGTCCACGATCTTCAGCAGCATGCCGGACCAGGCCAGCGCCTGCTGGGTCTTCAGGTCGTAGCGGTTCTTCAGGTATTCGAGCGGGGACGCCACGTGCAGGCGGGAGCGGAGGCGGTTGATGCGCGGGGCGAAGAGCTTGGAGCCGATCGCGATGCCGAGGGCGATCGGGAAGGACCAGGTGACGAAGGAGGTCACGCCGTAGGTGTAGGCGATGCCCGCGTACCCGGTGAACATCACCGCGCTGTAGCCCGACATGTGGTGCGAGATGCCGGACAGCCACCAGGGCATCTTTCCGCCGGCGGTGAAGAAGTCGCTGACGTTGTCCACGCGCTTGTGCGACCAGACGCCGATCGCGACCATCACACCGAAGTAGCCGATGAGCACGGCCCAGTCGAGCCCGTTCATGCGCCCCCCTTCCAGGGTCCGCCTACTGAACTCCGCTCAGCTGGCTGGCACTTCGCATAAGCGGAGCGAGGACGGGGAAGGCCGCGAAGTGCCCGCTCATCGTGGGTTCGTTTACGAGGGCACGACAAGCCGACGTATGGTCAAGGGGCAGTAAAATCGTTCGTCTTGCTGACCTTGATTTATGTACATGAACAGCTGGGGTGGCTGGATCCGACGGGTCAGCGCATCAGCTCCCCCGCGTTGACCAGCAGCGACTGGCCCGTGATGGCCCGCGCCCGGTCCGAGGCCAGGAACACCGCCGCGTCCGCCACGTCCCCGTCCGTCGCCAGCTCCGGCAGCGCCATCCGCCCGGTCAGCCGCCCCAGCACCTCGTCCTCCGGCACCCCCTCCGTGTGCGCCGTGAACTGCACGTACGCCTGCACCGGCGGCCCCCACATCCAGCCCGGCAGCACGGTGTTGACCCGGATCCGGTACGGCCCCAGTTCCCGCGCCATCGAGTACATCGCGCTGGTCAGCGCGCCCTTCGAGGCGCCGTACGCGGCCTGCTTCACCTGCGAGGGCGCGGCGACCGACGACTGCGTCCCGATGAAGACCACCGAGCCGCCCCCCGCCGCCTTCAGTCCCGGCAGGCACGCCCGGGTCATCCGCAGCGTCCCCAGCAGGTTCACGTCGATCACCGACGCCCAGGTCGCGAAGTCCGCGTCCTCGACCCCGCCGAAGTAGGAGTCCCAGGCGGCCACGTGCACCACCGCGTCGATCCCCCCGAACCGCTCCCGCGCCAGCCCCGCCAGCGCCTCGCACTGTCCCTCGTCGGTGATGTCGGTGGCCCGGTACGCGGTCCGGCCGCCCTCCGGATCGATCCCGGCCGCGCTCTTCGCGAGGTTCGCCTCGGTCCGCGCACCGAGCACGGCGTTCCCGCCGTCCCGTACGACGGCCGCCGCGACCTGGTGCCCGAGCCCGGCGCCGACCCCCGAGACGACGACCGTCTTGCCCGCGAGCAGTGACATCGATGACCTCCCGGCTCTGGGGCCTGCACGGCCCTGGCGCTTTATCTGACGGAGCGTCAGAGTATGGGCGACCACCGGAAAGGGGAACCGCATGAGCGACGACACCCGCAGTGACGTCTACGCCGAACTCGCCGCCGTCGGGCCGTACGGCGTCCGCCCCGGCCACGCCCTCATCACCATGGTCGAGCCGCACCCGGGGCACGAGTACGCGTACAACCGCTGGTACGAGGACGACCACTACTACGCGGGCGCCATGGCCATGCCCTGGATGTACGCGGGGCGCCGCTGGGTCGCCACCCGCGACCTGCAACTCCTGCGCTACCCCGAGAAGTCGGCGATCGCCCAGCCCGTCACCGCCGGCTGCTACATCTCCGTCTACTGGATCACCGACGGCCGCTACGCCGACCACATGAAGTGGACGGTCGCCATCAACAAACGGCTGAACCGGGACGCCCGCGTGTACCAGGACCGGACCCATGTCTTCACGGCCTTCCAGGACCACGAGGCCACGGTCTACCGGGACGGCGCGGCCGGGCCCCGCGACTTCCACGCCCTCGACCATCCGTACGCGGGGCTGGTGGTGCAGGTCATCGACAGCGAATCGCCCGAGCAGCGGGCCGAGTTGCTGGAGTGGCTGCGCTCCCGCCATCTGCCGAAGAAGGTGGCGTCCTCCCCGTCGGCCCTGGTGACCGTCTTCCGCCCGACGCCCCTGCCCGGCGACCGGATGACGTACGTGAAGCAGGTCGAGGGCGTCGACACCCGGCTGACGCTGCTGTGGTTCCTGGAGACCGACCCGAGGGACTGCTGGGACACCCACTTCACCGGCCTTGACGAGCAGATCGCCGGGTCGGGGCTGGGGAGGGTCGAGCTGGTGGCGCCCTTCGTCCCGACCGTGCCCGGCACGGACCGCTACGCGAACGAGCTGCGGTGAGGCCTCGGATCACCAGGGCTCGCGCGGCCACGCGACCCACGCGCCGGCACAGCCCAGCAGGTGGAGGGCGGCCAGCGCGCCGAAGGCGGTCACATACGGCCGTGCGCCGCCGTCCTCGAACCGCTCCGCGCCGACCGGTGGTATCCAGCCGCCCGGCACCACGGAGACCTCGACGACCGTGCCGACCGGCACCGGTTCCGGCAGCCCGTACAGCAGCCGGCCGAGGTCCCGTTCGGTCGTGGCGTCGGCGACCCGGTACACGAACCGCCCGTCGTCCGCCTCCCAGGAGGTGTCGGAGAGGGCTGTCCTCTCGGTGACCATGGCCCGGACCGGCTCTCCCACCCAGTCGTGCGCGACCCACGGCACCAGCCAGGGACCCGGGACGAGGAGAACGGCGGCGGTCAGCACGGGCGCGGCGGTGAGGCGCTCCCTGAGGACCTTGCGCGGGTAGTCGTCCCAGCAGCCGGGGATGTAGAACGCCACGCAGGCGGAGGTAATCCCGAAGTACATCGGGACCGCACCCCAAGCCTTGCCGGCGCCCCCGAGGAACAGTGCCGCCGGCGTGCCGAGCAGCGACCAGCCCAGCACGGCGGCCAGCAGACCCTTCCTGCTCCTGGACCGCACGGCGTACCGCCTGGATCTCCGCGTCCTCCATCGGCGCCGCACGGTCACCCCGCCTCCCCGGGGGCCGTGCCGGTGTCGTGCACGGAGCGGCCGAGCTCGTCGAGCCGGTCGAGTCCCGCCTGGACGGCCTCCAGTTCGTGTTCGAGGAAGGTGAGATCGGCCGCCCTCATGGCGGCGTCACCGGCGGCGTGCAGGGAGACCAGCAGGGAACCGCGGTCGGCGGCGGCCTCCAGGCGCAGCACGGTCGACTCCAGCGTGGCCATGAGGACCTCGCGCAGCCCGGCCAGGCGTTCCAGGGAGGCGGCCCGTTCGCCGATCGCGCGGGCGGAGGCCTCCTTCGCCTCCCGGACCGCTCCCCGCAGCGCCCGGGCCTCCTCCTCCAGCCGGCGCTGGTCGCCCCGCAGGGCCGCGTGGTCGGTGCCCTCGGTGGCGGCGTCGATGACCCGGACGGCCTCGGCGCGGGCCCGGAGCTCGTCGGCCGCCGTCCGCACGAAGCCGACGGCCGTGGTGAGCGCCTCGGTCAGGGCGGGGTCGGCGCTGTCCCGCCGGTGGCGGTCGAGTTTGCGGGCGGCGTTCGAGGCACGGTTCAGCCAGCGCCTGGCGTCGGCAGGGGGCTCGGACCCGGCGGGCCCGGATCCGGCGCGCCCGGCCTTGGCCCGTGTGGATCCGGGCCCGGGTGGTTCCCCGGTCCCGGCGTCGGTCCCGGGGCGGCCGGTCACCCGGTCGGTCACCAGGTGGGCCGTCCACACCAGCAGGCCGATGCCGGCACCGGCGGGCAGGGCCGCGGCCGGCCCGGCCCCCGCCAGGTACGCGGCCAGGGCGCCCGCCGCACCCAGCAGCACGGCCGTGACCGTGCCCGCGGCCGGGAGGTGTCTGCCGTCCATCGTTGCTCACCGCCTCTCAGTCGGTCGTGGCAACGCCCGTGCAGGGACTAGAAGTTGCTGATCACGGACACCATCACCTTGTCGATGACGGCGGGGTCGCGGGCGTCGTACGAGGTGGCCTTGGTGGCCGCGGAGATCTTGCTGAGGGTCTCGAAGTCGGCCGCGTCGCTGAAGGCGACGGTGAAGACCCGCACCGACCGCTCCAGCTGGGTGGCGTCGATGTCCTTCAGCAGGGCGTCGAGGTCGTTGTCGGCCGGGTACTCGTTCTTGCCGTCGGTGAGCACCACCACCGCGTTGATCCGGCTGGTGTCCAGGTCGGCGAGGGCCGCCCGCTGCGCGGCGCGCACCGTGCTGTAGAGGGCCGTACCGCCATCGGCGTTCAGCCCGTTGATGGCCGCGGTGAGCCGGTCCTTGCTCTCCCGGACCGGTTTCGGCGGCAGGATCTGCTGGTACGGCTCGGGATGCTCGTCGGTCCCGGTGGAGAAGGTCCACAGCCCGACCTCGTCGTCCGGATGGAACTGGCCGAGGGCGTTCACGGCCGCCTTCTTCGCGGCCTCCAGCCGGCTCTGCCCGCCCCCGGCGGACTGGTTCATGGAGCCGGAGACGTCCATCACCAGCAGCACCCGGGCCTTCTTGCGCAGCTCGTCCCAGCTGTCGAGGATCGCGCCGAGCACCGCGGGGGCCGGCGGGTCGATGAGGGACAGCCGCTGCTTGCCCTTGTCGGGCAGGCTCACCGATTTCGCCAGTTCGGGACCGGCGTTGCCCTCGTGGTCGCGGAAGCCGAAGTGCTGGAAGCGGCGCTGCTGCGCGGGTTCGAGCAGGAAGGCGCGGAAGTCGGCGGCGGCGGCCCGCTGTTCCCGGCTCGCCGACGGCAGCACCACGAAGGGGTGGTCGAGCATCAGGGTGCCGTCCGCCGGGTGCACGGCCACCAGCGGCACCTTCGGCTTGCGCCCCTTGCCGAGCTGGTCCACGTTTCCGGTGGGGCTGCCCTGGTTGTACAGATGGATCAGCTGCTCCTGGACGGCGACCGCGCTGGCGTACGACAGCGACCGGCCCTCGGCGTCGGCCTCGGCGAGGTGGGCCATGTAGGCGGTCGCGTCGGCGGCGTAGTGCAGCACCCCGGCCTCCACACCCGCCACGAACTTCCGGGTCTTCGGGTCCCTGACCTGGTCCAGGGTGAGGTCGCTGGAGCGGCCGGTGGCGGCGTAGAAGGCGGCCACGGTCGCCGCCAGGCCCGAGGTGGAGGTGTGCGGGTTGTCCTTGCCCAGGGAGAAGCGGCCCCACTCGGGGTGGCCGAGCGAGCCCCAGCCCTTCTCGGTCAGCGACAGCACGTCCCGCCAGCCGATCTTCTTCTTGGGCCAGCCCAGCGCCTCGGCCATGGGCCGGGGCATGGCGATGGCCAGCGGGCTGGTGGCCAGCGAGACCGGCTTGTCCCCGGTGAGGACGGTACGGTCCGACGCGGTCCCCTTCTCGGCGAGCAGCGTCAGCCACAGCGAGGAGGTCGGCGTCCAGGCCTGCGGCTCGGGCGCGCCGTCGCGCTTCTCGTCCCAGCCCTGCGCCAGGGCGTCCATCGCGACGCCCGAACTCGTCTCGGACACCGACACCCGGGCGCACCGGCCGCCCGCCAGCTCACGGCCCGAGGAGTTGTACTTCGCGGCCAGTTCGGCCAGCAGGTCACCCTTCTCCGTGGAGGAGTTGACCTCTAATCGGACGTCGCAGTCCGGTCCGGACCCGTCGGAGACCCGCAGGACCACCAGAACGGTGGCCAGGATCGCCAGCAGACCCACTCCCGTGGCCACGAACAGGGGCAGCCTGCGTGCTGCCCCCTGCCGACCCGTGCGTCTGTTCATCGTTCCCCCCGGAGTCACACACCATCGGGCAGCGGGGGACGCGACGGCGACGGACTACCCGTCCGCCTTCAAGTCACCCGCAGACGACCGCACTTGCTCACCACTTGCGCCTTGCACGACTTGCTCCTCGCACGCTCTGTGCATATGACTGACGCACGGATCCGCCAGCCGGTTGCAGGCCCGCCCTCACCGCCGCCCGGTCACTTGAGTTCGTCGGGGCACGGGGTGCCGCGCGGGAGCTGGTAGGGCGCCGCCAGCCGGTAGGTGCCGGCCTTCGGGGCCAGCAGCATCGTCCACTTGTCCCCCTTCGCGTCCTCCGGCGTCTCCGCCAGACAGCCGTTGACGTTGACGTACGTCTTGGGTCTGTCGTCCGCCCGGTGCTTGGAGGCCTCGGTCTCCTGCGGCGGCTTCAGGCTCTTGCCCTCCGCGTCGACGATGCTCAGCCACGGCGAGTACGGGATCCGGATCAGGATCCGCCCCGCCTTGCGGACCTCGATGGTCAGCTCGCCCTGCTCGGCGCTGTCCACCACGGCGTCCGGCTCGGCGAGCGGCGTCGGGTCGGTCACCCGGAACAGCTGCCAGTTGGCGTCGCCCCAGATCTGCTTCAGGTACGGCATCCCGCGCCGGACCAGGGCCCGCTCGCGTTCCCCGCCGTCGCCGTCGGGATCGTCCTTGGGCAGGACGACGTAGTGCACGGCCCAGCGCTGTAGCCACTCGTGGTAGTTCGCGGAGTTGAGGGTGTCGTCGTAGAAGAGCGGGTTGCGTTCCATGTCGGCCTGGCGGTTCCAGCCGCGGGCCAGGTTGACGTACGGCGCGAGCGCGGACGCCTCCCGGTGGGAGGCGGCCGGGACCACCTCGACACGGCCCTTCTCGGCGCCGACCTGCTGGAGCTGGTGGACGAGCGGGGCCAGCTCGCGCGCCCAGGACGCGGTCGGGGTCGTATGGACGACGTCGTCGACCGCCTTGAAGCCGATCCAGCCGGCGGAGCCGAGGAAGGCGAGGACGGTGACGTAGTACTTGCGGGAGCGCGGGACCGTGTACGGGAGGGCGGCGATCAGGGTCGCGCCCGCGAACAGCATCGGCAGCCGCGAGATGTTCGAGCCGATCTGCGAGCTGACCAGCCAGACGAGGACGACCCCGAGGCTGTAGACGCCGGCCGTCAGCCGGACCGTCCGCCACTCCTTGGGGACGAGGAAGAGGCAGAGCAGGCCGGAGGCGAGCGGCAGGCTCATCGAGCCGAGGCCCATCGGCTGGGTGCCGGAGAACGGGAACAGCCAGGCGGAGATCGCGACCACGGCCGCCGGCGCCAGACCGAGCGCCCAGGCGCCCGGTCGCCGCTTCTGCAGGAACAGCGCGACCGCGACCAGCCCCACGAAGAGCCCGGCGACCGGCGACGACATGGTGGCGAGCGCCGCCAGCGGGGCCGCGACCAGCGCCTTCGCCCACCGTTTGAAACGCCAGCGGTGCGGCCAGCAGAACACCGCCCCGACCGCGGCCAGCGCGAACACCGTGCCGAGACCGAAGGTGACCCGCCCGGACAGCGCGTTGCAGATCAGCGCGAACACCCCGGCGAGCGCGGCCCACAGCGGGTTCCGCACCGCACGGCTGCGTATCAGGAGCAGGGTCAGCAGCCCGGCCGAGACCGTGCCGGAGATCATCATCGTGGTACGGACGCCCAGCAGCGACATCAGGTACGGCGACACCACGCTGTACGACACCGGGTGCATCCCGCCGTACCAGGCGAGGTTGTACGCGGAGTCCGGGTGCCGGCCGACGAACTCGGCCCAGGCGTCCTGCGCCGCGAGATCCCCGCCACTGTTCGCGAACGTGAAGAACCAGATGATGTGGAGGGCGCCGGCGAGGGCCGTGACCGAGAGCACCGGGTGCTCCAGCAGCCGCCGCCGCAGGGGTTCGGCGGCACGCAGCAGCCGACCGCCGTCCTTACGCTCCGTGCCGTCCGCTTCCGCGGGCGGCACGGCTATTCGCGGGCCGGCTTTCGGGCCCGGATCGGCGTTGTCGGCGCGTGTCGGCTCCGCTGTGGCCACCTGAAGGCACTCCCCGTGTCCCGTCTTCTGTTCTCGGCCGTGTTCCACGGTGTTACCGGCCGCTTCCCGTCCAGTTCGCGGCCGTGTCCCGGCGACCGGCGACCTGCCCCGATTCGTGACGCTAGCACGCACCCCGCCGTGCGGCCCCGGGGTGGGCCGCCAATCGGCGGGGTGCGTGACGGAATGCCTGCTATGGGTTCTGTGCGGCTCAGGCGATACGGGTCAGCTTGCTGGTGAAGCCGGGCTCGGTCAGGTCCTTCTGCAGGGCGACCGGCACCTGGACGGCGGAGCCGGAGCCGTCACCCACGGTGAGGGTGCCGACCTTGGTGCCCGCCTTCGCGGTGTGCGGTACCTCGTCGGCGGCGAACGTCAGCTTCACCTTCAGCCCCGACCAGCCGACGGCGGTGACGTCCTTGGTCGCCACGACCGGGGTGCGGCCGCCGAGCCCGTCGTCCACGTACCCGACGACAGAACCCTTCTTGTAGATCGTCGCCGACTTCAGCGCGTCCTGGGCGGCCCGGATCAGCTTGTCACCGCCGGTGAGGGCGGCGCTGAGGATGGTGTTGTCGACGCCGCCCGCGGGCTGCCGGATGACCGCGCCGATGATCGTGCGGGTCTCGCCGCCGGCCGTCTTCTTCGCGGCGAAGACCAGGTTGCCGAGGGCGGAGGTGGTGGTGCCGGTCTTGATGCCGACGACGTCGTTGTGACCGACCAGCTGGTTCCAGTTGGAGTGGTTGACACCCTTGTAGTCGTCGTACGACATCATCGCGGCGACCTCGCGGAAGGCCGGCTCGCTCGCCATCGCCGCCTTCGCCAGCTTCACCTGGTCCACGGCCGTGGAGACGGTGGAGTCGGTGAGGCCGGAGGGGTCGGTGTACGTCGTATTGGTCATGCCGAGCTTCTTCGCGGTGGCGTTCATCTTCGCCACGAACGCCTTCTCGCTGCCCGCGTCCCAGCGGGCCAGCAGGCGGGCCACGTTGTTGGCCGACGCGATGAGGATGCTCTCCAGGGCCTCGCGCTGGGTGACCGAGTCGCCGGCCGTCACGTCGACGGTGGACTCCTGGCCGGCGTTCGCCTGGTCCTGGGCGGTCTGGTCGATCTTGATCTTCGGGCCGGCCGCGCCGCTCTTGAGGGGGTGGTCGCGCAGCACGATGTACGCGGTCATCACCTTGGCGACACTGGCGATCGGCACGGGCTTCTGGTCGCCGGAGGAACCGAACGTGCCGATGCCCTGGACGTCGAGGGCGGCCTGGCCGTCGGCGGGCCAGGGGATGTCCACCTTGCTGCCGTCGAAGGTGTACGTGTCCTTCGCGGTGAGGTCGAGCGTGGGCTGGGGGAGCGGGCGCACGTTCTGTACGACCGCAAAGACGATCAGGAGCAGGATGACCAGGGGGGTCCAGATCTTGACCCGCCGGACCGCGGTCCTGACCGAGGTCTCCGGCGGCGGGGGCGTGTTCGTCAGCTCCGCGAGCAGGTCCAGCGGGGGCTTCGGGGGAAGCGGCTGCTGGGTGGTGCGCTCGGGGCCGACCTGCGGGATGACGGTGGTGCGGGTGGTGGAGGCGGGCTCGCCCCCGGACTCCGGCTGCGGCTTCGCGGGCTTCGCGCCCGGTTGTATGTCCGACTTGAGCGCTACGAACCTGCTGGTGCGCTCGGCATCGCCCTCGGGCTTGGCGGTGCCGCCCAGCTTGAGCGTGGTCGTCGGCTGGTCGACCTGCGGCAGCCGGGGGGCCTTCAGCATGGTCGTCGGCTGGTCGACGCCAGTCCCGACGCCCGCCTCGGCTCCGCCTTCGGCGGTCGCGTCCCCACCCGCACCCCCCGTGCGGCCATCGTTGTCAGCCGCGGCTGGCCCCTGCGGGCCCTCCGCGCCATCGGCGTCCGCGGGCCCGTCCCCGGAAGCGGCCTCCTCCGACGCCGCCTTCCCCTCGGACCGAGCATCCTCGGTCCCGACCACAGCCGTCGC
The DNA here is from genome assembly GCF_044747345.1 of Streptomyces sp. NPDC090088. NCBI lineage: Bacteria > Bacillati > Actinomycetota > Actinomycetes > Kitasatosporales > Streptomycetaceae > Streptomyces > Streptomyces sp. NPDC090088. Next base: position 387,782 of record NZ_JBIVDZ010000006.1, read on the forward strand.
CGCCTTGCCCGCAGGCTTGGCGTCTTCGGGTTCGGCGTCGGCCTGCCGCTGGTCACCGGGCCGCGCGTCCTGGGGCTCGACCGCAGCCGTCGCCGCCTTGCTCGCGGGGTTGGCGTCTTCGGGTTCGGCGTCGGCCTGCGGCTGGTCGCCTGGGCGGGTGTCCTGGGGCTCGGCCGCCGTCGTCGCCTTGCCCGCAGGGTTGGCTTCCTCGGGTTCGGCGTCGGCCTGCGGCTTGTCGCCGGGGCGCGCGTCCTCGGGTTCGGCCGCCGTCGCCTTGCCCGCGGGCTTGGCGTCCTCGGGTTCGGCGTCGGCCTTCGGCCCGCGCTCGGGTCGGGCGTCGTCGGGTTCGGTCGTGGCCGCCAACTTGCCTGTGGGCTTGGCGTCTTCCGGCTCGGCGGTCGCCGCCTGAGCCTTGTCCTCGGCCGCGTCCTCGGGCTCGGCGACGGCCGTCGCCTCGTCCTCGGGCTCCGCCGCGGCCGCCTGCCCGTCCCCGGGCTTCGCGTCCGCCGGTTCCCCGGTCGCGGCCTTCGGCTGGTCGCCGGGGTGGGCGTCCTGGGGCTCGGCCGCAGCCGTCGCGGCCTTGCTCGCGGGGTTGGCGTCTTCGGGTTCGGCGTCGGCCTGCGGCTGGTCGCCGGGGCGCGCGTCCTCGGGTTCGGCCGCCGTCGCCGTCGCCGTCGCCGTCGGCTTGGCCTCGGGCCGGTCGTCCTCGGGCCGGGCGTCTTCCGGTTCGGTCTCGGCCGTCGACTTGGCCACGGGGTTGGCGTCCTCGGGCTCGGCGGCCGTCGCCTCCGGCTCGTCGGCGGGCTCGGGTGTGGCCTTCGGGGGGTTCTCGGCCGAAGTGGGCTTGTTCGGCTCGGTCTTGGGGGCGGACGCGGTGTGCGCCGCTGTCGTTGCCTCGGGCGCCGTGTCGGGCCTGTCGGCGTTCTCCGCCGCCTCGGGGCCGTCCGAGGGCTGCTCGGCGGTCTCAGGGCCCTCCTCGGGCTCCGTGGCCGCGTCCTCCGGGTCGCCCGTCCGGACCCACGCCGCCACCGCCTCGCGGAGCTTCGTGTCGTCCTCGCCACCCGGCTTCGGGTTCCGTACCGAGAAGATCCGGGTGGCGGTGTCCACGCCGCCGGCCGTCTCCTTCCCGGCGGCCGCCGCCACTCGCGGGTCGCGTGCTTCGGGAACCGAACCCGCGCTCCCCGACGTCGGTTCTGCCGACGACTCGCGCTGCTTCGACCTGTCGGGGGACTCGCCCGCCACCGATGCCTCCTCCACGCTTCGCACGTTGCCGTGCGTTGTCCGAACCATGTACCAGTGTCCTGTGTGCGGGCTTAGCCCCTGCGGTAGACGAGAACGACATACCTTCCGGTTCCCTTACAAACCGGTCACGCACCCTCGACAGACCAATGTGAGAGGGGTCACCCTGTCATTCATCCACGCGGGGAGGCATGGATGGGCAGGAGCCGCAGAACACTTCCGGAGGAGCTTCTGCTGCTGGCACTGGACCCGGCCACGGGTACCACTGCACAGCCGCAGTCGCTCGACCTCGGTCTGGCCGGAGCACAGCTAGTGGAGCTGGCGCTGGCCGGACGGATAGCCCCAGACGGGGATCGTATCGCCGTGGTGCAGCCACGGCCGACTGGAGATCCGACTTTGGACTGCGCGTTGGAGTTGCTGCGAAGGCGTGGCGCTCCCGTGCGGGCTGTGCACTGGATCGGCGGACCCCGGCTGGGACTCCGTCAGGTCTACCTCACGCATCTCGAACGCTGCGGCATGGTCGCCGCCGTGGCGGGCCAGATGTGCGGGGTGCTGCCGACCACTCGCTACCAGGCGACGGACAACGCCGTCACCCGGGAGATCCGTGGCCGGCTGGATTCGGCGATCCGCACCGGCGTACCGCCGGACCCGCGGACCGCCGCGCTCGCCGCCCTGGCCCACGCGGTCGGTCTCGGCAAGCACCTGTACCCGGGCAACGAGGGACGGTCCTCTCGCTCCCGGCTGCGGGACCTGATCCGGCACGACCCGATGGGCGGGCTCGTGGCCCACGCCGTCATGGACGTGCAGAACGGCGCGGTCGCCCAGCCGCGGCGGCAGGCCGGACCAGGCGCCAGGCCCGGTGCGCCGGAACCCGCCCGCGGTGTTCCGATGCAGCCGCGCCGGGGCGCGATGGCGCGCGCCGTGGTGCACTGAGCCGCAGTTCCACGGCAGCGACAGAGAACGACGGGCAGCAACACGGCACACCAGAGACCCGGTTCGGGAGCCGCTGGTCCGAGCGGGGCGGTGAGGCGTACGCAGTACGCGCCTCGCCGCCCCGTTCGGCTGTCTCCGCACCCCTGTTCCCGGCCGCATCCGGAATGTGCCCGAACTGACGCGTACGCGCCGCATATCCACAGTTTCCCAGCGGTAGGAACCACCTTGGTGGCAGTCTGCTCAACAGCAGATACGCAAAGTGGTAGTTACAGGCAGGCAGCCGGAGGTGCACGTCCCGTGGCGTCCAATGTCAATCCCACCGTCAGGCGACGCCGGCTGGGCCAGGAGCTGCGCAGGCTCCGTGAGCTCAAGGGCATGACGGCGGAGGAAGTGGCGGAGCGGTTGCTCGTTTCGCAGTCGAAGATCAGCAGGCTGGAGAACGGCCGCCGGAGCATCAGCCAGCGCGACGTCCGCGACCTGTGAGGGGTGTACGAGGTCGAGGACCAGCGGGTGGTCGACTCCCTGATGGAGATGGCCAGGGATTCGCGCCAGCAAGGGTGGTGGCACGCGTTCGGCGACATCCCGTACAGCGTCTACATCGGCCTGGAGACGGACGCCGAGTCGCTGCGGGTGTACGAACCCCAGCTGGTGACCGGCCTGTTGCAGACCCGCGCGTACGCCGAGGCGCTGGTGCAGGGCGCGTTGCCGGAGACCTCCGCCGCCGACATCGAGAAGCGCGTCCAGGTGCGGCTGCGCCGACAGGAACGTATCACCGCGGAACACAACCCCCTTCGCCTCTGGGTGGTGCTCGACGAGGCCGCCCTGCGCCGGCTGGTCGGCAACCGGCTCGTGATGCGCGAGCAGCTGGAGTACCTCATCGAGATGTCCCAGCAGCCGCACATCACCGTGCAGGTGCTGCCCTTCGAGGTGGGCGCGCACCCCGGCCTCAACGGCCAGTACGCGATCCTGGAGTTCGCCGACGCGGCCGACTCCAGCGTCGTCTACCTGGAGGGCGTGACCAGCGACCTCTACCTGGAGAAGGCCCACGACGTGCAGAAGTACGCCGTGATGTACGAGCACCTGCGGGCCCAGTCGCTGAACGTCGAGCAGTCCCGGCAGTTCATCGCCGACGCGGCCAAGGAGTACGCCCGCTGAGGAAGCGGCGGACTGTACACCGGTGCCACGGTCCAGCGGAAGTCTCCAACGGAATATGCCACCCGGTCGAGTGAACGGGTACTCCAGGCGGGGAAGTTGGCTAGTAGCGTCGATCACGCCAACCGGTCAGAAAGGTTGGCGTGAATCGCACTACAGCAAGCACCACAGCAATCTCGCAACAGGAGTGGACATGGCACTGCTTCAGGGCGCCACGGAGACGTGGACGAAGTCCTCCTATTCCGCAGGGAACGGGGCGTGCGTCGAGGTCAAGTCGCCGACGACCGCGGGACTCGCCGTACGCGACTCCAAGGTCGAGGAGGGCCCGGTCCTCGCGTTCCCGGCCGGCGCGTGGAACGCCTTTGTGACCTCGGTCAAGGCGTAGGGGGCACTCGCTGACCCACCGCTCACGCTCCCGACTACGACAACTGCACAAGCAACACCCACAGAGCCCTCTCGACCAGCCCGCCGTCCTTGCCGAGGGGGCTCGGCTTGTGCCCGGTCACCGGACTGGGAACGCCACATCGCAGACCGGGTCCTCGGGCCCGGCCGCGTCCCAGTCCGCGAAGTAGACCTCCCGGCACGGACCGTCGTACTCCAGACCGCCCTGCCCGGCCACCCAGTGCTCCACCGCCTCGAAGGCCGCCAGGATCTGCGGATGCGCCACCTGCGCCTTGCCGATCCGCGTGTACGCCAGCGTGCGCGCCGGCTCGACCCGCACCTTCGTCTCCCAGGCCCGCCCGCGCCGCTCCGCCCAGGCCCGGGCCGCCGCCTCGTCCGCCACCGGGACACAGGCCTCCGCGGGGCCGTCGCTCTCCATGGACACCTCGGAGTGGTAGACGACGAACGGCGCCCCGGTCATACCCCCGCACTCCCGGGCCGCCGCCTCCAGCCGGCCCAGCGAGGCCCCGATCCAGGCGGGCAGCTCGTCCGCCAGCGTGTGCCGGGTCTCGGTGATCACCACCTGCGCCGGTACCCGCGCCGTCTCCACCACGAACGTCTCGTACATCTCCGTACTCCTCCCGGACAGCCGTCCACGGAGGTATGCGGCCAGCGTCCGCTGCCCGGCGAGCCGCGCCTCGACGTCCGCCCAGTAGCCGCTCAGCAGCCCGGCGGCGGTGTCACCGTCCGCCGTCTCCGCCGCCCCGACCACCTCGGCGATCCGCGCCAGCGGCATGTCCAGCTGGCGCAGCAGCGCCACCAGCCGGGCGCGCTCCGCCTGGCCGGCCCGGTAGTAGCGGTAGCCGGTCGCCTCGTCGACGTGCGCCGGGGCGAGCAGCCCGAGGCGGTCGTACAGGCGCAGTGCCTTGGCCGAGAGCCGGGAGCGGGCGGCGAACGCGCCGATCGTGAGCAGTTCCTCGTCGTCCACGGCCACATCCTCCGTCACCGGGCGGATCCGTTCCGCCCGGTGACCAGGAGGCTCGTCCCTGCCCCAGGGGCAAGGTCAACCCGGACTCAGGCGAGGGCGGCCTCCACCGCGGCCACGACCTCCGCCGACTCCGGCTCGGCCTGCGGCGAGAACCGGGCGACGACCTGCCCGTCCCGGCCGACCAGGAACTTCTCGAAGTTCCAGCGGATGTCCCCGGTGTGCCCCTCGCCGTCGGCGAACCCGACCAGCCGGTCGTAGAGCGGGTGCCGGCCCTCGCCGTTCACCTCGACCTTCTCGGTCATCGGGAAGGTCACGCCGTACGTCGCCGAGCAGAACTCGGCGATCTCCTCGGCGCTGCCGGGCTCCTGCCCCATGAACTGGTTGCAGGGCACTCCGAGCACGGTGAAGCCCTGCGCCGCGTACCGCTCCTGGAGCCGCTCCAGGCCGCTGTACTGCGGGGTCAGGCCGCACTTGGAGGCCACGTTGACAATGAGGACGGCCTTGCCGCCGTAGCCCGCGAGGCCGGCGGAGCCGCCCTGCAGGGCGTCGATCTCGACATCGAGCACGGACCCGTTGTTCTCAGTAGTCGTCATAAGCGGACTCTAACTCCGCTAAGTGGCGGAACGGTTCCCGGCCTCCACGACCGCGTCCCCGGCCGCCGTCCGCGAGTACAGCACCGACCGGCCGGCCCGGCGCCGCTCCGCCAGACCGGCGTCGAGGAGCACCTTCAGATGCCGGCCGACCGAGCCGAGGCCCTGGCCGGTCACCGCGGTCAGCTGGGTGGTGCTCAGGGGGGTATCCAGCAGCACCAGCACGCCGGCGCGCGCGCCGCCCAGGAGCGCGGTCAGGGCGGCGGGGACGCTCCGGGCGGCCGGGTCGGAGAGCGCGCCGGCGCAGGGGTAGACCAGGGCGTAGCGGTCCGGCTCCTCCCAGGAGACCCAGCCGGACTTCGGAGTGACCGGGACGAGGAGGAGATCGGCGCCGGAGATCTCGCGGGGCGGGTACTCGTGCAGGTTGACCTGGAGCCGGTTGGCGCCGAGCCAGCGGGTCCGGCCCGGCCGTACCGAGTCCAGCACCTCGGCCCAGCCGCCCCGGCTGACCTGCGCGGTACGGGCCACCACGTCCGCCTCCAGGATCCGCCGCCGGCGCTCCCAGGACGGCCGTACGGCCGCCTCCCACACGTACGTCAGCAGGTCGGCCGCGCGGTCGGGCAGGTCGTCGCGGTCCAGGACGGCGGGGAGCGGGCCGGCCAGGGCGACCCTCAGGTGCGCGCGGGCCGCGTCGGGGCGGGCGGACCGCACCCGCGCGATGCCCTCCCCGGCGCTCTCGCCGTCCCGGGGGGTGGGGGTGAGGAAGTCGGCGGTCCACACCCGGCCGAGACCGGCGCGGACGAGCGCGGCGGTGACCGGGTCGGCGGCGAGCCGCGCCCGGTAGCCGGGCAGCCGCGCGTCCAGCCAGGCCCGCTCACCGGGGTGCGCGGCGGTCCCGCCGTGCAGCAGCCGCAGGCTCGCGAAGGTCTCGGCGAAGGGGGAGACCACGAAGCGGCTACGGGCGAGCGTGTCCGCGTTCAGCTGCCACCAGCCCAAGAGGTCTCCTGGTCGTGAGAACGGCCGCGAGGCCGCGAGGACCTTTCGCGTCCGCGCGAAACAATAACGCCCAGGCCGAGCTCCCCCGAGACTCCCCGTCATGCCCACCACCCGTTACCGGTCCCTGTTCCGCACGCCCGAGTTCACCCCGCTCTTCCTCGGCGCCGCCGCCCACAACGCGGGCGGTACCGTCGGCGGCCTCGCCCTCGGCACGCTCGTCTACCGCTCCACCGGCTCCCCCCTGCTCTCGGCGCTGAGCATGTTCGGGCCCTCGCTGGCCCAGGTGCTGGGCGCGACCTTCCTGCTCTCCGGCGCGGACCGGCTGCCCCCGCGCACCACCCTCGCCGCGATCTCGCTCGTCTTCGCCGTCGCCACCGCGGGCCTGGCCCTGCCCGGCCTCCCGGCCGGCGCGCTGCTCACCGTCGTCCTGCTGCTGGGCCTGGTCGCCGCGCTGGGCGGCGGGGTCCGCTGGGGCCTGCTGAACGAGATCCTCGCCAAGGACGGCTATCTGCCCGGGCGTTCGCTGTTCAACATGGCGAGCGGGCTGGTGCAGATCGCCGGTTACGCCACCGGCGGCGCGCTGCTCGCCGCCGTCTCCCCGCGCGTCTGCCTGCTGCTCGCGGCCGGCCTCTACCTGACGGCCGCCCTCGCCCTGCGCCTAGGCCTGACCGCCCGCCCGCCGCGCGCGGCCGGCCGCCCCTCCGCCGCGGCGACCTGGCGCACCAACGCCCTGCTGTGGTCCTCCCGCCCGCGCCGGCTCACCTATCTCGGCCTGTGGGTGCCCAACGGCCTGGTCGTCGGCTGCGAGTCGCTGTACGTGCCGTACGCCCCCGGCTCGGCGGGCACCCTCTTCGCCTGCGCGGCCCTCGGCATGCTCGCCGGGGACGTGACCGTCGGCCGGCTGCTCCCGCCCGCCGTCCGCGCCCGGGCGGCCACCCCGCTGCTCCTGCTGCTGGCCACGCCCTACCTGCTCTTCGCCCTGCACCCGCCGCTCGGGCTCGCGGCCGGCTGCGCCGCCGTCGCCTCCGTCGGGTTCGGCGCGAGCCTGGTCCAGCAGGAGCGGCTGATGAAGCTGACCCCCGACGAACTCAGCGGCCACGCCCTCGGGTTGCACTCGGCCGGCATGCTGACCATGCAGGGCGTGGGCGCCGCGCTGGCGGGCTCGGTGGCGCAACTCACCTCGCCCGCCCGCGCGATGACGCTCCTCGCGGGCGCGTCGCTCGCCGTGACGCTGGCGCTGGCTACGGCCGCTCGACGGGAGCGGACGGCTCCTGCGGCTCCGGTTCCCGCGGCGCGGTGAGCTCCGGCGCCGGGGTGAACTTGTCGGCGACGGAGGCGATCTGCTCGATCCCGGCCCTGAGCGCGGCCTGCCCCTCCGGGCCGTCCAGCTCCCGCTCGTTCTTCTCGACCTCCTGGTCGAGCCGCTTGGCCGCCCGGTCGAAGTAGCGCAGCATCTCGACCGGGAAGGGCATCACGAGCGTGGAGTTCTTCTCGGCGGCGACCTCGACGACGGTCTGCAGCAGCCGCAGCTGCATCGCCTCGGGGGTGTCGGACATGATCTTCGAGGCGTTGGCGAGCTGCTGCGCGGCCTGGAACTCGCCGTCCGCGGTGATGACCCGGGCCCGCCGCTCCCGCTCGGCCTCGGCCTGCCGGGACATGGACCGCTTCAGCGACTCCGGGAGCTGTACGTCCTTGATCTCGACGCGGTCGATGTGGATGCCCCACTCCGCGGCCGGGCTGTCGATCATCAGGGCGAGGCCCTCGTGCAGCCGCTCACGGTCGGTCAGCAGGTCGTCCAGGTCGCTCTTGCCGATGATGGACCGCAGGGAGGACTGGGCGACCTGGCCGACGGCGAAGACGTAGTCCTGCACCTCGATGGCGGCCCGCACCGGGTCGGTCACCCGGAAGTAGACGACGGCGTCGACCTTCACCGACACGTTGTCCTTGGTGATGCCCTCCTGGGTGGGCACCGGCATGGTGACCACCTGCACGTTCATCTTGCGCATCCGGTCGACGAAGGGGATGAGGAAGGTGATCCCCGGGCGCCGGAACTCCGGCTGCGCCTTGCCCAGGCGGAACACGATCCCGCGCTCCACCTGGTTGACCACCCGCATCCCGCTGCGCAGCACGAGCAGGGCCAGCACGACGACCAGTACGCCCCCGACAACGGCGCCGTCCATGGGCACACACTCCATTCTCGACGTGATCCGGACAGGATTCCGGACATGGAGGATGACACCGGCCGGGCCCGCCCGGATGCGGGTGCCCGCGTCAGGAGTGCGTAAAGAAAGCGCGCCGGGCCCTACGGGGGACGCGCCGGGCCCTACGGGGAAGCGGAGCCGCCGGTTTTCGGCGGGGCGTCGCCGAGCCCGAACTGGGCGGCCTCCAGCGTCCCCGTCCCGCTTCCCGAGGCGCGGACGGCGGCCAGGGCCAGGGTGAGGTCGTTGTCGGTGGCGTACCGGGTGTACCAGATCTCGTCGATGCCGAGCTGGGCCAGGGCGCTTCGCTGGGCCTGGGTCGGGGCCGGGTCGGTCAGGTACTGCCGGGAGACGATCCGCTGGTCGGTGTCGGCGAAGGTGAAGTCGGCCTGGTCGGCGCCGTCGTGGTAGGTCCAGCGGACCTTGCTGAAGTAGTCCCGGGGATACGCCGGGTCGTCGTACGGCACCGGCGCGGACTCGGTGGCCGTCACCGTCCGGGTGTCGTGGGCGCCGACCAGTCGCTTGCCGCTCTTCGTGTCGTCGACGAGGAAGACGGGGACGGTGGCGGAGTCGTACTCCTCGCGCAGATGCAGGTCGGCGCCGATCACCGCGTACGGGCCGACGCTGCCGCGGCCCCAGCGCCAGTGCGCGACGCCGTAGGGGAAGGGCCGGTTGCCCCAGTTGTGGTCGTGGTAGCCGTGGCCGGTGAAGGCGCGCTGCTTCCCCTGCACGGTGACCGTGCCGGTGGCCGTGCCGGACGGCACCGCGCACAGCCAGCCGAAGTGGTGGTCGGTGTCGCCGAAGTAGATGACGCCGGTGCCCGGCCGGAACGGCCGCACCAGGCTGGTCAGCGTCAGATCGACGCCGACGTCCCCCGACCGACCCTTCATCCGGTACGTCTTCAGGTCGCCGGTGAAGGTGTAGGGGCCGAGCCGTACGTCGCACCGGTCGGTGGAACCGCTGAACTCGGCCCAGTCGTGGTCCCGCACGCCGCCGTGGCCGGTGCCGTCGGGGTCGGTGACGATGACCGCCGACTTGGGCCTGCGGCGGGCCTCGCCCGGCTCCGGGACGAATCCGTCGTCGAGCCGGGTGCTCAGGGTGAAGGAGACGACCGTGCCGTCGTCCCCGGTGAAGTCGGAGTACCACCACTCGAAGACGTCCGGGTCGTCGTTCTGGCCGGCGGTGCGGAAGCCGTCCTCCCACTGCTGGACGGTGCCGGGGGTCAGGCCGGTGCGCGTGTAGTCGGCGGCGGTGTGGCCGTAGGCGTTGGCCGTACGGCCGCCGCCCGGGGCGCTCGCGCTCGGCGTGACCGGCACCGGACTGGCCGGGGCGGCCTCCGTCTCCGTCCTTCCGGCGCAGGCCGACGTCCCGAGGACCGGCAGCGCGGTGGCCAGTCCGGCCGCGGTGGAGCCGCGCAGGAACACGCGACGGGAGGGTGCTTCACGCATCAGGATGCCTTCCGATCGACCCCGCTGCCTCCCAGTTGACTCCGGGGCGGCGGGCCGGGCATCCGCGCGAGGACCGGACGGGGGGCGGCGGTCGGCTCAGGCGGCGCCGGGGATGCCCAGGTCGCCCTCGACGTACTGGGCGCGGCCGAAGCCGAAGGACCAGTCGGCGGCGGAGTTCTCGACGTACCCGATGAACACGTCCTCCCCGGCGACGCCCACCGTCGCCAGGGCGGCGGCGATCGCGGCGTACAGCTTCTGCTTGACCTCGGTCGGGCGCCCGGACTGCGTGAAGATCTGGAGCATGACGACGCCGTCGCCGCGGTCGAAGCCAAGCCCCGCGTCGAGCGCGAGGATTCGGCCGGCCTCGTGCTCGGTGACGATCTGGAAGCGGTCCCGCTCCGGGATGCCGAGCACATCGACGAGAGCGGTGTGGACGGCGTCGGCGACGGCCCGGACCTGGGCGTCGTCACGGCCCTTGACCAGGTCGATACGGACCAGCGGCATGGGAACTCCTTCGGGGGCGTAGGTGCCGGGGTGTGTCTCCAGGATGGGCCGGAGCCTCCCATAGGGCAAAGACCTGGGTCTTCCACCACCTATAAGGAACTGGAATAGAGTGAGGTCATGGAGGTTCGCACGCTGCAGTACTTTCTCGCGGTGGCCGAGGAGAGGTCGTTCACCCGGGCCGCGGCCCGCTGCCACGTGGCCCAGCCGGCGATCAGCCAGCAGATCCGTGCGCTGGAACGGGAGCTGGGCGAGGCGCTGTTCGAGCGGGACTCCCGCACGGTCCGGCTCTCCGCGGCGGGGGAGGCGCTGCTGCCGCACGCCCGCGCGGCCACGGCCGCCGTCGCCGCCGCCAAGGCCGAGTTCGCGGCCCGCTCCGGGCTGCTCACCGGGAACCTGGCGCTGGGCGCCGCCGACGGCGTCGAACACAGCGGACTGCCCGCCCGGCTCGGCGCGTTCCACCGGCAGTACCCCGGGGTGAGCGTGCACCTCGTCGACGGCACCAGCGCCAGCCTGGTCCCCCAGGTACGGCAGGGCTCCCTGGACGCGGCGTTCGTCGCCGTACCGCCCGGGGGTCTCGACCCGGGCTTCGGACACCGGGTCCTGGTGCGGGACGAGATCGTCGCCGTCGTGGCCGCGGACCGCCCGCAGGCCCGGCGGCCGGCCCTGACCCTGCCCGAGCTGGCCGGCACCCCGCTGATCACCTACGGCCCCGACAGCGGCCTGCGCCCCCACCTGCTCGCGGCCTTCGCCGAGGCGGGCGCGCCCTTCCGGCCGGCCTACGCCACCAATCACGTGGCCCTGCAGATCGAGCTGGTCGCCGAGGGTGTGGGCCTCGCGCTGGCGGGCGGCGCGGACCCCGCCATCACCGCGGACCCCCGTGTGACGGCGGTCCCCCTCACCCCGCGCATCCCCTACGCCAAGGCCCTCATCTGGCGTGCGGGCCCGCACGCCTCGGCGCCGCTGCGGGCGTTGCTGTCCCTGCCGGACCCGCCCGGTGCGTGACGCCGGGCGGCCCGTCTCGGGCGCGGGTGCCGTGCCCGTCGCAGGCCTGCGCCCGATCGGACTCAGGCGGTCGCGAGGGCCACTTCGGTCGCCTTGACCAGTGCGACGACCGGTGAACCGGCCGTGAGGCCCAGGTCGGTGACGGCGTCCTTGGTGATCGCCGCGGTGAGGTGCTGACCCCCGTCGACGGCGACCTTGACCGTGGCCATGGCCCCGCCGGTGGCGACCTCGCTGACCGTGCCCGGCAGCTGGTTGCGGATGGACACCCCGGACACGCGGCCGGTGGCGAGCGCGACCTCGGTGGACTTCACCATGGCCCGCACGGCCGACCCCTCGGCCAGCCCCAGATCCTTCACCGCCTCCAGGGTGATCGCGGCGGTGAGTTCCTGACCGCCGTCGAGACGCACCTTCACGGTCGCCATCACCTCCCCGGGCGCGACGGCGGTGACGGTGCCGGGAATCTGATTGCGGATGCTCAGGCTCATGACGAACGCCTCACGGGGGAGAGGGGCGGGGGAAGGATGATTTGGCAGCCTTTGTACCGGCCGCGTGCCCACAACCTAGCCGCTTCGGCGGCGGCCGGTGCGCTCCCCGTCGCATCCGCCCCCCGAGCCTTCGCCCGCCCCTGGCAATTCGGAGAAACCGTTGCCGAGCGGTCGCGCCGCCTGCGGCCTACTCCTCCGGCTCCCAGGCGCGGAGCAGGTCGAACAGCCCCCCGTCCCCGTCGATCCGCACGGAGTCCGCCGGGACACGGCCGTAGAGGAAGAGGACCAGCTCGCCGGCCGTGCCCCGGGCGGAGACGCCGGGCGCGTCCGGGTCCTCGCCGGTGACGGTGGTGGGCAGACGGGCGGCCCGTGCGCCGTCCCCGTCGACCGTGAGGCGCCAGGAGCGGCCCTCGGCGGCGTGGAAGTCGAAGGAGGTGGGCTTGTGCGGCCAGGCGGCCGGCGTCGCGACGCAGGTGGCCAGGAACTCGTCCAGACCGTCGAGCGCCACCTCGTCCGGCAGTGGCCGCGGGGCGCCCTGGGCGACCTGGGCGTCGTAGGTGTGCACCGCGGTCTCCTGGACCCGGTGCCGGGCGACGGCACCGGAGTTCCGCGGCGACTGCGACGCACCCCACCACGTCCAGCAACCGCGCTCCTCGCCCGCCTCGCGCAGCGCGCTCAGCAGCAGCCGGGTCGACTCGGCCAGCCAGGCCAGCAGAGCCTCACGCTCCCGCGGCGCGGCCACGGCGGCCCGCTCGGCGACGGCCTTCGCCGGCGGACCGTCGGCGGGTCCCGCGCCGACGACGGCGGCCCAGAAGCGGTCGCCCCCGCCCAGGTGCTCCGCCAGATCGAACAGCGTCCACTCGGGGCAGGTCGGCACCCGTACGTCGAGGCTGGGCGCGGAGGCGACCGCGGCACGGAAGTCGGTCGACCGTTCGTCGATCAGCCGCCGCAGGTGGGAGAAGTCAGGTGTCATGGCCACACCGGGTGTCTATCACCGTGCTCCGGCGCCGGACAGCGAATTTCGCCGCCGGGCCGCCGAAGCGGCGGCCCGGCGGCCGACCGGTCAGTCGACGTCCACCGGACCGTCGTCGCTCGGCTTGCGGCCCTTGCTGGTGGGCAGCTGGAGCAGGCCGCCGCCCGCGCCGCTCTCCGCGGGACGCCCGCCGCCGGGGCGCTGGCCGTCGGAGTCCGCGCCGCTCAGGTTCTGCCGGACCGAGTCGAGGATCGTCAGGCCCTGGGACACCAGGCCGGCGGCGATCTCACCGAGGCCGTCGGCGCCGTTGAGGACGTTGACGTTGGCGCCGGCGAGGCCGCCGGCGGCCTCCTTGACGATCTGCGGGAGCTGGTCGATCAGCATCCGGTCGAGCGCGACCCGGTCGTACGAGGCCGCCGCCTCCGCCTGGATCTTCATCCGCTGCGCCTCGGCCGCCGCGAGGATCCTGACCCGCTCGGCCTCCGCCTCGGCGGGCCGCACGACCTCGGCGACCAGCTGCTCCCGGCGCAGCTTGGCCTGACGCTGGGCCAGCTCCGTCTGGGCGGCCAGCACCTCCTGCTGGGCGTGCGCCTGCGCCAGCGGTCCGGCCTGGCCGGCCTGCGCCTGGGCGCGGTCCACCTCGGCGGAGTACTCGGCCTTCACGATCGCGGTCTGCCGGGCGTACTCGGCCTGCTTGCGGGCCGCCGCCTGCTCCGCCTCGACCGAGGCCTGGGTGGCCTGGGCCTGGGCGATCTGGGCCTGCCGCTGGATGGCCGCCTTGTGCGGGGCGGACATGGCGTCGATGTAGCCGGTGTCGCCGTCGTCGATGGACTGGATCTGCAGCGAGTCGACGATCAGGCCGATCTTCGCCATCTCCGTCTTCGAGGTGTCCAGCACCTCCGCGGCGAGCTTCTGCCGCTCGGTGACGATCTCCTCGACGGTCATCGAGCCGATGATGGCCCGCAGGTGACCGGCGAAGATCCGGCCGGTGAGCACCGACATCTGCTCCTGGTCGGAGAGGAAGCGCTGACCGGCGTTGATGATGCTCTCGTGGTCGTTGCCGACCTTGAAGGCGATGACCGCGCGGACGTGCAGCGCGATGCCCTGTCTCGTCACACAGGTCTCGGTGACCTCGGACTCGCACATGGACAGGGTGAGGAACCGGACCTTCCGGAAGACCGGCAGCACGAACTTCCCGTGCCCCGTCACCACTCGGAACGGCGCGCCCCCCAGTCCCCGCCTGCCCCCCGAGATCAGCATCGCCTCGTCGGGAGCGGGTACGCGGTATCCGAACATTTCCTGTTACTCCTCAGCCGGCCTCGGCGGTGTCCCCGCCGAGCGCGTCCAATGGATCCGCCCATTCGATGACGCCGACCTCGCGGCATCCCCGTGATTCGATCACGAGCACCGTGGCACCCACGGGCAGGGGCTCCTCCGACCAGGCGAGAAACGTCTCGGAACCGCCTCTGACCCGTACCAGGACCTCGCCTGGGCCGCCGGAACCGCGCGTTCCGATGAGCACTTTCCCCATGCGGCCGATCACGGCCTCGTCCTGCGGCATCACCGGCCGTCCTCCTCGTCCTGGCCCCATGATTCCGACGATAAACCCACTCGGCCCGGGACCCAACGGCCAGGAGACCACGGGTCATATCGCACGGGCGGCGCATTAGACTCCGCCCCGGTCGGCATCGAGCGTCGAGTCGGCGTCGAGCCCGGCCGACTCGGCCGCGGGGTTCTCCAGGGGGGCACGTGTTCTGGTCACGGAGACGGCGGGGGAGAGCGGCGCCCAGACTCCCGCTGCCCGGCGTGTGCGGGCATCGCCGGCACACCCTGCGCACGGCGCGGCTGCTGCTCTACAGCCCGGAATCATGGCTGGACCTGGCGGCCGCCCTGGCCGCCGCCTCGGACCCCGATGCCCAGCAGTGGCTCGGCTGGGAGGAGGAGCGGATCCTCGGCGAAGAGGCCCGCGAGGCCCTGCTGGCGCTGCGCCCGGGCGACACCGATGCCCTCCGGTCGTCCGTCCGGATCCGCCGGCTGCTGGCCCACACCATGGATCCCAGCCCCGGCACCGTGCCCCTGATCGGCGTGCGTACGGACGACGGCAGATACGCCGGGGTCACCGAGCTGGATCCCGCCTCCGGACAGCTGACCGCCTGGCTGGCTCCCCACGCCCGCGACCACGCGTTCACCGTGGAGCTGATCGGGGCGGCCGCGGTGCTGGGCCATACCCACCTGGGCCTTCGGACCGTCCGGGTGGCATACGACCCGAGGCACGCGGAGACCGGACAGGCGCTGACGGCCGCGCGCTTCGTCCCCGCCGACGGCCCGCCGCGCCACACCCTGCCGAACGGCCGGGAGGTCGGCATCCGGTGGGTACAGCACACCGCCCCCGGCCCGGTGACCCGCTGCCGCGGCGCCGGACCTTCGGCACCGGCCGCCCGCACGGAGGGCGCGCCGGCCGAAGAGCGCTAGAACGCGGACCGTCCGGAGGACGAACCGCCCTCGCCCTCCGTCCCGTAGAACCGGCCCCGCTCGCACAGGGCGTCGATCTCGGCGTCGTCCTCCTCGTCCTCCTCGCTCAGCTGCGCGTCCAGCGCCACACCGATGACCCGCCGGGCGCGGGCCGGCCGCCGGGCGACATCCCGTTCCGCGACGAAGCGGTGCCGTCGGACGTTGTGGTCATCCCTGGGCCCGCGCTTCTTCGGCGGCGGTCGGGGCGGCCGGGGTGGTCGGTACTGGCCGCAGGGTGCGGTCGAGGCCGGAGTGCAGGGTGGTCAGCGAGTCCAGGACGTAGTTCTGGCGCACCTTCCACGGGGCCCGGTCGCCCTGCCGCGGGAAGGCGGTGATGGAGCGCCGCACATAGCCGGAGGCCAGATCGATCAGCGGGCGCGTGCCCAGCGGCCCGGCGGGCTCCGGTACGACCGCCGGGTACCCCCGGCGGCGCATGTGGTTGAGGACCTTGCACACCAGACGGGAGCTGAGATCCGCCCGCAGGGTCCAGGACGCGTTCGTGTAGCCGATGCAGAAGGCGAGGTTGGGGGCGCCCGTCAGCATCGCGCCCCGCCAGACGAACTGCCCCGGCAGATCGAGGAGCCGCCCGTCGACGGTGAACGCGACGCCGCCCAGCGGCAGCAGCCGCAGACCGGTCGCCGTGACCACGATGTCGGCCGGCAGGGTCCGCCCGGACCGCAGCCGGACGCCCTCGGGGACGAACGTCTCGATGTGGTCCGTGACGACGTCCACCGCCCCCGAGCGCAGCGCCCGGAACAGGTCGGCCTCCGGCACCGCGCACAGCCGCTGGTCCCAAGGCGCGTACGGCGGCGTGAAGTTCTCCCGTACGGACCTCTCGTCGCCGACCGCGCGCAGGGTCGCCCTGGTCAGCAGCGCGCGCGCCGACTCCGGGCGGCGCCGGCAGTACTGGTAGAAGGCGGTGCCGAACAGGATGTTCCGGGCCCGTACGGCGCGGTGCGCCACCCCGCCCGGCAGCAGCACGCCCAGCGCCTCGGCGAGCCGGTCCCGCTGGGCGCGGGAGACGATCCAGGTCGGCGTCCGCTGCACCATCGTCACATGCGCCGCGTCCCGGGCCATCGCCGGTACGAGGGTGACCGCGGTGGCCCCGCTCCCGATGACGACGACCCGCCTGCCCCGGTGGTCCAGGTCCTCGGGCCAGAACTGCGGGTGGACGACGGTGCCGGTGAAGGATTCCCGGCCGGGGAAGTCGGGGTCGTGCCCGCGGTCGTAGTCGTAGTAACCGGTGCACGAGTACAGGAAGGCGCACGTCAGGGTCCCCGTGCGGGTGGTGCCGTCGGCGCCGGTCTCGCGCACGGTCAGGGTCCAGCGGGCCTCGGGCGTGGACCAGTCGGCGCGCAGCAGTCTGGTACGGAAGCGGACGTGCCGGTCGACGCCGGACTCGGCGGCGGTGTCCCGGACGTAGTTCAGCACCGACTCCCCGTCGGCCAGCGTCTGCCGCCCCCGCCAGGGACGGAAGGGGTAGCCGAGCGTGAACATGTCGGAATCGGAGCGCACCCCGGGGTAGCGGAACAGATCCCAGGTCCCGCCGATCGCGTCCCGGGCCTCCAGGATCGCGTACGAGCGGTCGGGGCACTCGGACCGGATCCGGTACCCGGCACCGATGCCGGACAGTCCGGCGCCCACGATCACCACGTCGAGGTGCTCGGGCGCCGCTTCTCTGGGAGCGCTGCTGGTGCGGGTCATGTCCCCAGTCTGCGAACAGGACGTCCGAGAGGGGTGGAACCGAGTCGGTTCCACCCCTCCGCGGTACGTGTGGGAATCAAGCCGCCTTGGGTCGTGCGGCACGCAGGCCCGAGGCGGGCCCGAGTGCGTCCTCGTCGTGCAGATAGGTGTCGTCCTCCCCGAAGTCCGGGGCCTGGAAGGGGTTGGTCGCCGGAGGCGGCGATGCCGCGGCGGCACGGCGGGGTTGCCCTTCCAGGGCGGAGAACAGCGACGTCAGATCGATGAGAGCTCTCGCTTTCGGTACAGGTCCCGGAGGGGGCCTGGCGTGCCGTGACCGGGCACAGCGGTCCTACAGTTTGGTCATTTTGGCGTACGGACTCAGGATCCGCATCTGTGTCGAGCCGAAATCCACGAGTGCCGCGATTCCGTCCTCGATGCCGATCACCCGGCCGAGGCCGTACATGTCGTGGTTGACCTGGTCGCCGACAGCGAAATGCTTGAGAGCCGGGACGACCGGGGCCTTGAAGGGGCTGGTGGGCAAGTGACGCTTCGGTGCAGCAGGCTTTGTCATCGTCCCCAGTATGCGCCCAGGAACCCTGCGGGTGGCCGAATCCGGGGGGCAGGAGTGGCCGATCGCCGACCTCCGGGGCCCTTCGCGGCGGCTCCGCCGAGCCCTCCGACCGGCGCCCGGACGGGCGGGCTCGGGCGGTTCGGCTTTTTCGGTGGCCGAACCGCCCGTACCCTTTCGGGACTACGGCGTCACATAGCGGGCGCCAAACACTGGAGGCCATACCCCGTGCTGATTGCTCAGCGTCCCTCGTTGACCGAAGAGGTCGTCGACGAATTCCGCTCCCGGTTCGTGATCGAGCCGCTGGAGCCGGGCTTCGGCTACACCCTCGGCAACTCCCTTCGCCGTACCCTCCTGTCCTCGATTCCCGGCGCTGCTGTCACCAGCATCCGGATCGACGGCGTGCTGCACGAGTTCACCACCGTGCCGGGCGTCAAGGAGGACGTCACCGACCTGATCCTCAACATCAAGCAGCTGGTCGTCTCCTCGGAGCACGACGAGCCCGTGGTGATGTACCTGCGCAAGCAGGGTCCGGGTCTGGTCACCGCCGCCGACAT
Source organism: Streptomyces sp. NPDC090088 (assembly GCF_044747345.1). Classification (NCBI taxonomy): domain Bacteria; kingdom Bacillati; phylum Actinomycetota; class Actinomycetes; order Kitasatosporales; family Streptomycetaceae; genus Streptomyces; species Streptomyces sp. NPDC090088. Next base: position 405,990 of record NZ_JBIVDZ010000006.1, read on the forward strand.
CGCGCCCCCGGCCGGTGTCGAGGTGCACAACCCCGACCTGGTCCTGGCCACGCTCAACGGCAAGGGCAAGCTGGAGATGGAGCTGACGGTCGAGCGCGGCCGCGGTTACGTCTCCGCCGTCCAGAACAAGCAGCTGGGCCAGGAGATCGGCCGCGTCCCGGTCGACTCGATCTACTCGCCGGTGCTCAAGGTCACGTACAAGGTCGAGGCGACCCGTGTCGAGCAGCGGACCGACTTCGACAAGCTGATCGTCGACGTCGAGACGAAGCAGGCCATGCGGCCGCGTGACGCCATGGCGTCGGCCGGCAAGACCCTGGTGGAGCTGTTCGGTCTCGCCCGCGAGCTGAACATCGACGCCGAGGGCATCGACATGGGCCCGTCCCCCACGGACGCCGCCCTGGCCGCCGACATGGCGCTGCCGATCGAGGAACTGGAGCTCACGGTCCGGTCCTACAACTGCCTCAAGCGGGAGGGCGTCCACTCGGTGGGCGAGCTCCTGGCGCGTTCCGAGGCGGACCTCCTGGACATCCGCAACTTCGGTGCGAAGTCCATCGACGAGGTCAAGGCGAAGCTGGCCGGCATGGGCCTGGCCCTCAAGGACAGCCCGCCCGGATTCGACCCCACCGCCGCCGCCTTCGACGCGGACGACAACGGGAACGCGGGTTTCATGGAGACCGAGCAGTACTGATCGGTACCGACCGGTACTCATCGGTACTTATCGGTACCGACCGGTATTGATCGCGGCACCGGCCCCCGAGCCCTCCCGGACTACCCGGGAGGGCTCGGGGGCAGCCGCACTCTAGAAGGCCGGCCCGCCGGCTTCCGGCGCGCTCTCCGGCCCGTTCGTCTCCTGCTCCTCGTGGGAGAGGTAGAGGTCGAAGCCGTCCTGCCCGACGCCGTGCACCCGGACCGGGGCGGCCACCGGCGGATAGCCGGAGGCGACCACCGTGTACTCGGTGCCCGGCAGGTCCGGGAAGGCGTACTCGCCGTCCTCGCCGGTGGTGCGGGTGGCGACCACGTTGCCGGCCGAGTCGAGCAGCGCCACCCGGGCGTCGGTCAGCGGCGCGCCGCTCCTGCCGCGGACGGTGCCGCGGACCGCGGCGGCCGGAGCGAGGAACACGTCCTGCGCGGCCCCGGCGTCCCCGACGGTCACCGTGGTGGCGGTGGGCCGGTGGCCCGCGGCGCTCACGGTCAGGACGTACTCCCCGGCGGTCAGTTCGCCGAGCCGGTAGCCGCCGTCGGCGCCGGTGACGGTGGAGTCCGCCACCTCGCCGTACAGGTCGGTGGCGACCACCAGGGCTCCGGTCACCGGGCGGTCGGCGGAGCGGACGCTGCCGGTCACCCCGGTGGTGCCGGCCAGCACCAGGTTGTACTCGACCGGGGAGCCGCCCACCGCGAGGGTGGCCACCTGCGGCTGGCGCCCGGCGGCCGAGCCGACCAGGACGTACGAGCCCGCGGCCGGGACATGCACCGTGTAGCGGCCCGCCGAGTCGGCGAGGGCATGGCCGAGTTGACGGCCCACCGGGTCGATCACCGTGACCACGGCACCCGGCACCGGGACACCGCCGAAGGCCGCCAGCACCCGGCCGTACACCGGCACACCCGCCGCCGGACCCGGCAGATCCACCAGGGTCGCGGCCCGGGGCCGGACCAGGGGCGTGGCCTCCTCTTCCGCTCCTTCCGCAGCCGCGGCCATGCCTTCGGTCCGGTCCTGGGTCCGGTCCTCGGCCTGGTCCTGGATCTGGGTCTGGGCCAGCGGGCTGCCCTTGCGGTAGAGCACCGCCGCGAGGACGGCGGCGACGACGAAGAAGCCGGCCGCCCACCAGTAGGCGGTGGCGTAGCTGTGCAGCGCGGCGTTGGCCTTCACCAGCGGGGTCACCGGGTGGTGGTCCTTGACGTAGTCGGTCGCCGAGGTCGCCGCCAGGGTGGAGAACAGCGCGGTGCCGATGGAACCGCCGACCTGCTGCATGGTGTTGGTGGTCGCCGAGGCGACGCCCTGGTCCTGCGGGGCGACACCGAGGGTGGCCAGGCTCATCGCGGGCGGCATCACCATGCCGATACCGGCACCCATGATGATCAGCGGTGCCAGCACGTCCGAGGTGTAGGCCGAGTGCAGGTCGAGCCGGGTGAGCCAGACCATGCCGGCGGCGGCGAGGAGCGCGCCGACCGGGACGATCGGCTTGGCGCCCACCCGGGGCACCACGACGATGGTGGCCAGCTGCGCGAACACCATCAGCGCCCCGATCATCGGGAGGAAGGCCAGACCGGTCTTGACCGGTGAGTACCCCAGCGTCTCCTGCAGGTAGTAGGTCAGGAACAGGAAGATCCCGAACATGCCCGCACCGGTGACGAACACGGAGAGATAGGCGGCCGCACGGTTGCGGTCGGCCAGCACCCGCAGCGGCAGCAGCGGGTGGGCGGTCCGGGTCTCCCAGAACGTGAAGAGGGCCAGCAGCACGCCACCGGCGGCCAGGAACGCCCAGACCATCCAGTTGCCCCACGGGTGGGTCTCGGCGTTGGCGAAGCCGTACACCAGCGAGAACATGCCGCCCGCGGCGAGCAGCGTGCCCAGCGCGTCCAGCCGGGGACGCGCGCCCTTCGCGGGGCGGTGCACGAACACCATCGTGCCGATCACCGCGACGACCGCGATCGGCAGGTTGACGTAGAGGGTGTACCGCCAGTTCAGGTGTTCGGTCAGGACGCCGCCGAGCAGCAGGCCGATGGCACCACCGCTGCCCGCGATCGCGCCGTAGACGCCGAACGCCTTGGCGCGTTCCTTGGCATCGGTGAAGGTCGTGGTCAGCAGGGACAGCGCGGCGGGCGCGAGCAGCGCGCCGAACACGCCCTGGACGGCCCGGCCGACGATCAGCATCGTCAGGTTCTGCGAGGCACCGGCCATCGCGGAGGCGCCGGCGAACCCGATCAGGCCTATCAGCAGCGTGGTCTTACGGCCGAAGAAGTCCGCGAGCCGGCCGCCTAGCAGCAGCAGCGAACCGAAGGCCAGCGAGTAGGCGGTGACCACCCATTGCCGGCCGTCGTTGGAGAACCCCAGGTCCCGCTGGGCGGACGGCAGGGCGATGTTCACGATCGTCGAGTCGAGCACCACCATCAGCTGGGCGAGGCCGATGACGGCCAGCACCCACCACCGGTGCGGTGCCTGGTGCTTGGCACCCCGGGCGGACGAGGACGCGGTGGACGCGGACGCGGGTGACGCGGCGTCGGCGCGCGCGTCGACAGAAGTGGATGACATGGCAGTGCTCTCCGGAAGCGGTGCTGATGGTGCTGGTGGGTTCTGCGGTCGATGCGTCGCCGCCGGGGCTGCCGCTCCGCAAACTGATCGAAACAGTTTCGTACACTTGGAGGCTAGGCATTTCAGGAGCGAAATGCAAAGGATTTGAGCGATGTCACATTCAAGCTGATCAAGGCGGCAATGAGGCTCGACCTCCTCTTTGCTTTCCCTTTGCTCATTGCGTTGTCTGGGGTGTCCGGCAACGCAGGACGGCGGGCTGCGGCCTTCGTGCACGCCTTCAGCGCGCCGCCCACGGAGATCCGGTTCCGCGACGTTCACGCCCTGGCCATCGGCGGCGGCCTGCGCGGATGCCGCCCGGTGCGATCGTGGGCAGCGGACCACCGACCGCGCCCGAAACCACCCGGGCGCGCGATGCGGGTCGGTCCACCACCGGCTCCGCGAAGCCTGAGCGATGGTGAGGAACCGATGACCCCGACGCCCCCGATGAACCCGAGCGACATCGCCCGTACCGAACCCACCGCCACCTCACCCCAAGCCGATTCCGGGGCCAAGCCCCTGCTGGACGCTCCCCGGACGGCCGCGGCGGGTGTGGCGATGTGGATCTTCGTCTTCGCCCCGCCGGTCTCCCTGATCGCCGTGGTGCCCTTCGCTTGGGGCTGGGGCCTGTCCGCACTGGACCTCGCCATGGCCGTGGTCTTCTACGTCGTCTCCCTGGCCGGCCTCACGGTCGGCTACCACCGCCTCTTCACCCACCGCTCGTTCAAGGCCCGGCGGGGCCTGCGGATCGCCCTCGCCGTCGCGGGCTCGCTGGGGATCGAGGGCTCCCCGGTCCAGTGGGTGGCGAACCACCGCCGCCACCACGCCTTCGCCGACCGCGAGGGCGACCCCCACTCGCCCTGGCGCTACGGCACCGACACCCGCGCACTCCTCAAGGGACTCCTCCACGCCCACATCGGCTGGATGCTGAAGCGCGAACTGAGCAACCGGTCCAGGTTCGCCCCCGACATCGCCGCCGACCCCGACCTACGGCTCATCGGCAACCTCTTCGGCCTCCTGACCGCCGTCTCCCTGCTGGCCCCGGCGCTGATCGGCGGCCTAGCCACCGGCACCTGGACCGGCGCTCTGACCGGCTTCTTCTGGGCCGGCGTCATCCGGATGGCGCTACTGCACCACGTCACCTGGTCGGTGAACTCGATCTGCCACGTCGCCGGCAGCCGCCCCTTCGCCAGCCGCGACAAAGCCACCAACTTCTGGCCCCTCGCCCTGCTCTCCTTCGGCGAAAGCTGGCACAACTCCCACCACGCCGACCCCACCAGCGCCCGCCACGGCGTACTCCCCGGCCAACTCGACCCCGCGGCCCGCCTCATCCGCACCTTCGAAAAACTCCACTGGGCCCACGACGTCCGCTGGCCGAACCCGGACCGCCTCCCCACCCGGCTCCTGCCCAGGCAGGCCGTCCCGAACGAGTCCACGGGCTGACCCGCCCCGAACACCCGTCGCCGTCCAGGACCCGGCCGGCCGGCGTCGCCCGGTTCAGCCCGCGCTCGGCCGGCCGCCCGGATCGCCGGGCCTCTTCACCGGCGTCGTCCGGCGCTCCCGGCGATGCCGTGGCGCGGCGGAGTCGGCGGCGCCGCCCAACTGGTCTGCCAGGCAGGCGAGGTAGAGCGCCATGGTGGTGCGGTGTTCGCGCAGCGGGCGGCCGGTGATCTGCTCGATCTTGTTCATCCGGTAGACGACGGTGTTGCGGTGGACGTGCAGGGCCTCGGAGGTCCTGACGAGGTTGAACCCGCTCTCGCACCAGGCGGTGATCGTGTCGCGGAGCGCCGGCCAGTCCGGTTGGGCGCGCAGGTCCGCGGTGGTGAGGTCGAGCAGCCGGTTGCGGGCGGACTGGCTCACCGAGGTCAGGACCTGGTGGACGCGCAGATCGGTGATGAGGTGGACCGGGGAGCCGCTCGCCAGCCGGGTGCCGAGGCGGAGCGCGTCGCACGCGTCCTGGTAGGAGTCGTGCAGGCCGCCGACGGAGGCGGCCGGCTCGCCGATGCCCGCACGGGCTGCCAGGCCGTCCTGGGCGGCGATGACGTCGGTGACCCGCCGGCAGTCGGCGGCCAGGGACGCCGTGGAACTCCCGGCCGGGATCCGGTGCAGGACGCCGATCCAGCCGGGGGCCGTGGTGGCGATGATGTCCTGGGGGTCGGCGAAGACCTCGCCGACGGTGCGGAGCAGTTCCGATCGGACCAGTGCCAGGCGGGGGGCGGCCTGACGGGGGGCGGCCGCGACGGGCACGGTCACCTCGAACGCCACCGCGACCCGCCGCAGCCGCAGGTCGAAGCCGAGTTCGGCGGCCCGGAACACGAGGAACTCACCCTCGACGACCTCGGGATCGTAGGCGGCGATGTCGGCCAGCAGCTTCTCGCCCGCGCGCTCGGCCAGCAGCCGGGAGCGCAGCATCACGGACTCCCGCAGCAGGATCTCCGTCTGGCGCTTCACCAGCAGGCCGAACCGCCGGACCTGGGCCGGCGTACCGGTGATCCCGACCGTGCCCACCGCCTGCCCGCCCGCGATCAGCGGCAGGGTCATCCCGGGGCGCACTCCGCGCAGCAGCTGAGCCTGGGACGCGTCGTGCGTGGCGGCCTCCTGCGTGCGGACGACCTGCACGGACGCCTCGTGGAAGGTGCCGACGCGGCTGCTGTCGCCGCTGCCGATGACCATGCCCTCCGCATCGGTGATCAGCACGTTGAAGCCGATGACGGCGGAGGTGTCCCCGGCGATCTCCTGCGCGAGTGAGGGGCTCAGCACGGGCGCTCCTCCCGTCGCGGGGCGGCTCGGGCTTGGACGCACCGTACAGGGGAGGGAACGATTCCGGCCACAACTGTGTACGAAGTGACCGGTGACGTACGGCGGTCCGCTCCTTAACGTATGGCCCCAATCACATCCCCGCCGGGGGCACAGAGCGGTGAACGGCGGGCTCCCTCAGCCGGAACGGAAGGCTCATGCCGATGATCCGTGTGCGCTCCATCGCCGCCTCTTTCTCCACCTTCCTCCTCCTTTCCTCCGTCGCCGCCTGCGGGTCGGGCGGTGACGACGCCCCGAAGAACGTCTCCGCGCAGACCGCCGCGCTGGGCACCCTCACGCCCGGCGTCATCAAGGTCGCCGTGGAGCCGTACGCCCCGTACACCACCGTCAAGGGCGGCAAGATCGTCGGCCTGGACGGCGACATCCTCGCCTACGCGGCCAAGAAGCTGGGCCTGGAGATCAAACCGCAGGTCACGGACTTCGCCGGCATGCTCGCCGGGGTGCAGTCCCGCCGGGTCGACATCACCATCGGCGGGGTCGCCTGGTCCGCCGAGCGGCAGAAGCAGGGCCTGTTCACCGACCCGCCCTACTACTCGCCCCCCGCGATGGCCGTCCGCGACGGCAAGACCTACAAGACGGTCGACGACCTGGAGAACCTGAACCTCGGCACCGTCGAGGGCTACGTCTGGGTCAAGTCGATCCAGTCCGTGCCCGGCGCCGAGCTGCACGCCTACCCGGACGCCAACGGAGTCTTCGACGACCTCGGCGCGGGCCGCATCGACGTCGGCTTCCTCGACCCGCTGCTCATCATCGCCGCCCAGAAAGAACGCCCCGACCTCAAGATCAGCACCGAGTACCTCACCCCGCCCACCGCCGCGCAGGTCAAGGCGAAGCCCGCCTACTCCTACTTCCAGCCGTACCAGACCGGCTTCTACCTCCCCAAGCAGGAGCCGAAGCTGGAGAAGGCGATCTCCGCGCAGATCGACGCCATGTACCAGAACGGCGAGCTGGCCAAGCTCATCAAGAAGTACGGCGGCGACCCCGAGCAGTTCCTCAAGCCCTCCGCCGACATGGCCACCGCGCGCCGGGGCGTGGACCGGCCCGCGGACTGGACCCCGCCGACCGTCGGCTCCGCCGGCCAGTGAGGGGATGACATGTCCGGCTTCTTCCAGGTCCCCTGGTCCGACTACCGCCCCGACCTGATCGCCGCGCTCGGCCGCACCGTGTCGTACACCGTGGTCAGCTTCGCCGGCGCGGTGCTCCTCGGCCTCGCGGTGGCCCTGCTCCGGCTGAGCCGGGTGTGGCCCGCACGGGCCCTCGCCGCCGTCTACACCGAGGTGTTCAAGAACGTCCCCCTCCTCGCGATCATCTTCCTCGCCTACTTCGGCCTGGCCTCGGCCGGAATCCGGCTCGACGTGTTCACCGCCGGCTGCCTGAGCCTCGTCGTCTTCTACGCCGCCTACCTCTCCGAGATCTTCCGCTCCGCGATCAGCGGCGTGCACGCCGGACAGACGGAGGCGGGCGAGGCACTGGGCCTGGGCCGGGCCGGCATCTTCGGCCACGTGGTCCTGCCGCAGGCCGTCCGGCTGGCCCTGGCCGGCACCAACACCATGCTCGTCGACCTGCTCAAGTCCACCTCGCTGCTCGTCACCATCTCCGCCGCCGAACTGATGTCGGAGGGACGGCTCATCACCTCGGCCACCTTCCGGGCGCTGGAGGTCTACCTGGTGATCTCCGCCGTCTACTTCGTCCTGTGCTACCCGCTCTCCCAACTGCTCCTGCTGCTGGAACGGAAGGTACGGGCCGGCGTCCCCCTCTCCCCGTGGCGACGCCGGCGGATCCGCGCCGCCCGCGCCCTGCTCGCCGCCGACCTCGGCACCGGTTCCGGTTCCGGCACCGCGGCAACCGACCGGAAGGAGGCGGTCGTATGACCGAGCCCGTGACCACCGCCGAGACCGACACCACGTGCGCGTCGCCCACCGAGGCGGTCGTACGCATACGAGGGCTCCGCAAGGCCTTCGACGGCCGTACGGTCCTCGACGACGTCGACCTGGAGGTCGACCGGGGCAGCATCGTGAGCGTCATCGGGCAGAGCGGCGGCGGGAAGACGACGCTGATGCGCTGCGTCAACCTGCTCGAATCCCCGGACGACGGCACGGTCGAAGTGGCCGGCGAAGTGGTGCACCAGGCAGGCCGCAAGGTCTGCCGGGACCTGCCCGGACTCCGTCGCACGGTCGGCATGGTCTTCCAGCGGTTCAACCTCTTCCCGCACCTCACCGCCGTGGAGAACGTCGTACTGGCCCAGCGCGCGGCCGGTGTCCCGGAGGAGGAGGCGCTGGAGCGGGCCGTCACGCTGCTGCGCCGGGTCGGCGTGGCCCACCGCGCGCTCGCGCAGCCCGAGATGCTCTCCGGCGGGGAGCAGCAGCGGGTCGCCATCGCCCGGGCCCTCGCCCTCAAGCCCGAGGTGCTCCTCTTCGACGAGCCCACGTCCTCCCTCGACCCCGAGGCCACCCGGGAAGTGCTCAGCGTGATGCGGGAGCTGGCCGCGGACGGCATGACCATGCTGCTGGTCACCCATGAACTCCCCTTCGCCCGCGAGGTGTCCGACCACGTCGTCTTCGTCGACCGCGGCCGGATCGTGGAGGAGGGCAGGCCGCAGGAGGTCCTGGACAACCCCGCCCAGGCCCGGACCCGGGAGTTCCTCGCCTCGTACGGAACCCGGTCATGACCGCCACGCCCGGTCTGGTCGGTGCCGGCCCCGTGGTGGTGGTCGGCGGCGGAGTCGTGGGCCTCTGCACCGCCTACTACCTGTCCGAGGCCGGCCTCCCCGTGGAGGTCGTCGAGCGGCGCGGCCTGGCCTCGGGAGCCTCCCGCGGCAACGCGGGCTGGGTCTGCCTCAGCCACTCCACCCCCGTCCCGGCCCCCGGCGTCGTCCGCTACGCCCTGCGCTCACTGGGCCGCCCGGACTCCCCCCTGTACCTACGACCGCTGCCCGACCCGGCGTTCGTCCGCTGGCTCTGGCGGTTCTGGCGCAGCAGCACACCGGCCGCCTTCCAGCGCGGCTACGCGGCGATCGCCGAACTGAACCGCGACACCTTCGACCTCTTCGACGGCCTGCGCGCGGCCGGCGTCGACACCACCCTCACCCGCCCCGGCATGGTGCACGCCTTCCTGTCCCCGGCCGAGGCCCGCCACCACCTCGCCGTCCAGCGGGAGATGGCCGACGGCCGCTACCCGCTCCCCGACGACGTCGTCACCGGATCCGCGGCCCGGCTGCTGGACGAGGCACTCTCGGACCGGGTGCGCGCGGCCTACCTCGTCGAGGGGGAGGGCGTGGTCGACCCGGAGGCGTTCGCCCGCGCGCTCGGCGAGAGGCTCGCCGCGTCGGGGGTGAAGCTTCACGAGAACGCGGAGGCCACCGGCTTCCGCACCGCCGGAGACCGGGTCACCGCACTGCGCACCACCCAGGGCGACATCCCCTGCGCGGCCGTCGTCATCGCGGCCGGCACCCGCTCCTCGACCCTGCTCAGCCGCCTCGGCCATCCGCTGCCGCTCCAGGCGGGCAAGGGCTACAGCTTCTCGGTCGACCTGGACCCGGCACCCCGGCACACGCTCTACTTCGGCGAACGCCGGGCCGTCGCCTCACCGATCGGCACCACCACGCGCATCGGCGGCACGATGGAGCTCAGCGGCAACAACAACCGCCTCGACTGGCGCCGCGTCGTCGCCGTCGCCCTCGCCAGCCGGCACTACCTGGGCCGCTGGTTCGACGACCCCGACGACCTCGTCGGCCTGATCCGCGATCCCTGGGTCGGCGGCCGCCCCTTCCTCCCCGACGGCCTGCCCGTCATCGACCGCGTCCCGGGCCGGACCAACGCCTACGCCGCCACCGGCCACGGCATGCTCGGCATCACCCTGGGCCCGGTCACCGGCCACCGACTCACCCAGTACCTCCTCACCGGCCACCGCCCCGATCCCCTCACCCCGTTCCGCTTCGACCGACTCCACAGCTGAGCAATCTCCAAGAGGGAGGGACGCAAAAAGCCCAGACCGTGATCAGTCCGGGCCTTTTCCCCGGTGCCCGCTCGCGCCCGTCCCTGCCCGGCTACGGAGTCAGTCCTGCCTTCGCGCAAGCGGCCCGCAGCTGTGGTGTGCAGATCTGAGGGACGGTGTACACGCCGTCCTTGACGAGGGTCTGCTTGATGTTGGCGGTCGTCACGGCGACCGGGGTGAGGAGCACGGACGGGATGTGGTGGGTGGTGGGGCTGTCGGTCGTCGTCGTGGCGATGGTGCGCAGCTTCTCGCCGCGGCCCAGGGCGACGGCCATGGCAGCGGCTGTTTCGGCTTCCGCGCGGAAGGACTTGTACACCGTCATGGACTGCTCACCGTTGACGACGCGCTGCACCGCGTCGAGGTCGGCGTCCTGGCCGGTGACCGGTGGAAGGCGCCTTACGTGGGCGCTCTTGAGTGCGGAGATGACGCCTGCCGCCATGGAGTCGTTGGCGGCGAGGACGCCGTCGATCCCGCCCGGGCCCAGGGCCGAGATGGCGGCGGACATGTTGGCGTTCGCGTTGTTCGTGCTCCAGCCGTGGGTGTCGTAGGAACGGCCGATCCTCACCTTGCCCCGCAGGACGGACAGTGCGCCCCTCTTGTACCACGCGGCGTTGGGGCTGGTCGGGTCGCCGTTCATCATGACGATGGTCCCGTCCTTGGCCGGGGGGTGCATGGCCTTGAGGAGAGCCTGGCCCTGCAGCGTTCCGACCTGTATGCCGTCGAAGGTGACGTAGCCCGAGATCGGCCCCTCGGCGAGCCTGTCGTAGGCGACGACGGGGACGCCCGCGTTGTGCGCCTCCTGGACGGTGGAGCGCAGCGCCCTGTTGTCGGTGGCGCCGAGGACGATGACCCTGGCCCCCTTGGTGATCATGGCGATCATCTGTTGCCGCTGGGCCGTCGAGTCGTCGTCGGCGTTGGCATAGGTGATGTCGCAGTGCGGGCAGAGCTGTCTCACCCGTTGCTCGATCAGCGGCTTGTCGGAGGTCTCCCAGCGCGGCACCACCCGGCTCGGCAGCAGCAGGCCGACGGTGAAGCTGTCCGTGGTGGCCGCTCCGTTCCCGGTACAGGCGGCCGAGGGCATGGTCAGCAGACCCGCGACAAGCACGCCCACGGCATACCGCGTACGAGACGTTACGTAAGGGCTACGACACGTCATGATCGGTCCCCGTCCTTGGCGCCCGGTTCCGCGCCCACGGAAGCCGGTTCACGATGAGGTACTGCTATCTCGCCGCACACCTGCTTGCCGCCGGCCACCGGCACCGTGCCGAAGGACTCCGACATCGCCTCGACCAGGAGCAGACCCCGGCCGCCGGTCGACTCCCAGTCCACGATCACGAGGCAGCCGAGCCGTGCGCCCGCGGCGCCCAGGGGCAACGCACCGAGCGACGTCCGGGCTCGCGGCGGCGCCGGACACCCCTCGGGACAGGACGCGAGTGCCGCGGGGGTCAGCCACACGGAGTGTGCGGCGCGGAAGGCGCGGGCCGCAGGCGAGCCGCCGGACAGGGGCAGGCGCTCCGGCAGCCCGTACTCGGCAGGGGCGCATCCGGCCGTGTCCACCGACCGAAGGGCGTCAGAACCTGTGTCGGGCAGATAGAGCACTGCCGATGCCGCTCCGGCGAACGTCAGGGCGCGGGCGCTCACGGGGGTCTCCGACCCCGGTGGTGCTCCGGAGTCCGCGCCGCCGGCCTCGGCCGTCCCCGGCTGCGGGAGTCCGGCCCCGGCGCTGCCGTCGTGAGGCATCTCCGCACCCACCTCCCGTCCGTGCCGGGGTGCCGACACGGCTACCGCTGGTGACTCCCCCTACCAGAATCGCATAGCGGGATGAAACGGATAGATTGCCGTCATCCCGGCCACGCGGCACCGGGTTCGCAGTTCACCGTGGCCGGTGTCACACTGGCGAGGTGGTCGTTCTGCGGCTTTCGCCTGGTCCGGGCGGGTGCCGAACGAAACCCCGCCCCGCCCCGGCGGGCCACTCTGATGCGCCGCGACTGCCGTCGCGGCGCCCCAGGGAGGAGGGAGGTCTCGCGTATGGAAGCCTGCGTCCGGGACACCGCCCCCGTCCTGGTCCTCAACGGCGTCCACGCCTCCGACGACGGCCTCGCCGCCGGCGGTATCGCCGCCCTCAAGGCCGACAAGGCGACCCCGCTGCCCCCCGCCACCGGGCAGGACGCCCAGCTCGCAGCCGTACGGCGCGTGGTCAGCGCCTGGACGGGGTGGCCACCGGGCGGGTGAAAACCCGCGGCGGCGCGGAGGTTCCGGCCGTGCTGCTCACTCCGGTGACCGTGGTCCTTGCCACCATCAAGAACACCTTGGTGAAGGACGGCGTGTACACACTCGAACACGTCTGCCCCCGTCACTCGCGGGCGACTGCCACCAGGCCGGGCTGACCTGACAGGCGGGACCGGCCGGCCCCAGGCCCGGGAAGGAGATGGATTCTCTTGCCGCCCCCCTTGCTCGCCCTGCACGGCGTGTGCAAGCGCTTCGGCGTCGTCGAGGTCCTCCGGGACATCGAGCTGGAGATCCACGCCGGCGAGGTCCTTGCCCTCCTCGGCGACAACGGAGCCGGCAAGTCCACCCTGGTCAAGGTGATCTCCGGGGTCGCTCCCGCGGACCGGGGGAGCATCGAGTGGGAGGGTCGGCCCGTGCACATCCGGCGTCCTCAGGACGCCCGGGACCTCGGCATCGCCACCGTCTACCAGGACCTGGCGCTGTGCGGAGGCCTCGACGTCGTCGGCAACCTCTTCCTCGGACGAGAGATCCGCAGGTTCGGCTTCCTCGACGAAGTGGAGATGGAGCGCCGCACCACGCAGCTGCTGGAGCGCCTGACCCGGAGCATCCCCGATCTGCGCGGTCCCCTGGTGTCGCTGTCCAGCGGCCAGCGGCAGACCGTCGCCATCGCCCGCTCGCTGCTCGGCGACCCGCGCGTCCTTCTTCTGGACGAACCGACCGCGGCGCTGGGGTTCGAGCAGACCAGCGAGGTCCTCGACCTCGTCGACCGTCTCCGTGACCAGGGCCTGGGGGTCCTGCTGATCAGCCACAACATGGGCGATGTGAAGGCCCTCGCGGACCGGGCCGCCGTGCTGCGGCTCGGCCGCAACAACGGCTTCTTCGACGTGAGCACCACCCCCCAGGAGCAGATCATCTCCTCCATCACCGGCGCCACGGACAACGTGCCCCGCCGGCCGGCCCACCGCGAGGCCGAGTGGTGAAAGGGATGCGTGACATGCCGGACGAGACGCGGGCCGATTCCGCGGCAGCCACCGCGAAAGCCCGTCAGCGTCGTGCCGGGCGGGCCGTCACCCATGCCCTGGTGGGCTGGATCGCCGTCCGGCGGCGCAGGCTGAGCGGCGGTGAGCTGGGCTGTCTTCCCGGCACCCTCGTCCTCGCCGCGGTCTGGATCACCTTCCAGAGCCTGAACTCCAGCTTCCTCTCGCCCCGCAACCTGTCCAACCTCGGCGTGGACATCGTGGGCACGGGCCTCATCGCGGTGGGCATCGTCTTCGTGCTGCTGCTCGGTGAACTCGACCTGTCCGTCGGCTCGATCAGCGGGTTCGCCGCCGCGGTCTTCGCGGTGCTCAACGTCAACAACGGCGTGCCGGAATGGCTCGCCCTGATCGCCGCCGTGCTGACGGGGACCGTCGCGGGAACCCTCCAGGGGTACTCCATCGCCAGGACCCGGGTGCCGGCCTTCGTGATCACCCTCGCCGGGCTGCTGACGTGGAACGGCCTCATGCTCGTCATCCTCGGCACCAGCGGCACCATCAACCTCGACGACAACGGGCTCATCGCCGGCCTCACCAGCTACTACTTCACCAACGCCGGCGTCGCCTACGCGGTGGCGGCACTCGCCACAGCTCTGGTCTTCTTCGCCGCCTACCTGAACAGGCGCCGCCGCATGGCCCTCGGCATGTCACACCTCCCGCTGCACGTCATCGGGGTGCGCACAGGCGTAGTGGCGGTGATCGGGTTCGGCTCCGCCTATCTGCTGAACCAGTTCCAGGGCCTGCCGCTGGCTCTGCTGATCTTCCTTGCCACGGTGGCGGGTCTCGACATCGTGCTCCGGCGTACGCGCTACGGACGGCAGGTCTACGCCCTGGGGAGCAGCGTCGAGGCGGCCCGTCGCGCCAGCCTCGGCGTGACCGGCGTACAGACGGCCGTGCTCGCGGTCTCCGGCACCCTGGCGGCGACCGGCGGCCTGTTCCTGGCCTCGCGCATCACGTCGGTGAGCCAGAACTCCGGCTCCGGCGTCCTGCTGCTCAACGCCATCGCTGCCGCCGTCATCGGCGGTACCAGCCTGTTCGGAGGACGCGGTACGACCTGGTCCGCAGTGCTCGGCATGCTGGTCATCCAGTCGATCGCCTCGGGCATGGCCCTCACCGACACGCCCACCGCCGTCCAGCTGGTGATCACGGGCGGGGTGCTCTTCGCCGCGGTGGTCATCGACTCGCTGTCCCGACACACGCAGCAGGCGCACGGGCGCGCCGCCTGACGCTTCCACGAGGCAGATGACCGGGCAGGAATGGGATTCCTGCCCAGGTATATTAGATATTGAGACAGTTTGATGTCGGCCGGGTGGCATGTGTCCGCCGGCCAAGTGAGCCCGCCACCAACCCCGGGGTCCGAGTGAGCCGGCGTTTCACAGCCGGCCCTTCCGAGGGTGAGACGGCAGGCGCTTCGGGACGCACCACGAGGTAGTACCGATGAGGCCCAGACCCGTCCTCTGCTCCGCTGCTTCCGTCCTCTCCGCACTCGTGTTGCTCAGCGCCTGCAGCGGCGGCTCGGGCGGCACGGACCCGTCGAGCGGCGGCAAGCCGCTGGTCGGCGTCGACTATCCGCGCTCCGACACCGACTTCTGGAACGCGTACATGAAGTACACGCCCGAGTACGCCAAGCAACTCGGCCTCTCGCTCAGGACGACCAACTCGCAGAACGACGTCGCGAAGCTCGCCGCCAACGGGCAGACACTCATCCTCCAGGGCGCCAAGGGCATCGCGATGGCCCCGCAGAGCACATTTGCCATTGGGCCGATCCTGGCGCAGTTGCAGGCGGCGAAGATCCCGGTCGTCACCATCGACACCCGCCCCGACACCGGCAAGGTCTACATGGTGGTCCGCGCCGACAACCGCGTCTACGGCGAGAAGGCATGCAAGTACCTGGGCACCAAGCTGGGCGGCAAGGGCAAGGTCGTGATGCTCGAGGGTGACCTCTCGTCGATCAACGGCCGTGATCGCACCGAGGGGTTCAACGCCTGCATGAAGGCGACCTACCCGGGCATCAAGGTGTTCGGAGAGGCCACCGACTGGGACGGGGCCGTCGCCGCGCAGAAGCTCCAGAACGCCCTGACCGCCCACCCGGACATCAAGGGTGTCTACATACAGTCCAGCTTCGCCCTTTCCGGCACGCTGCACGAGCTCAGGGAGCAGGGGCTGCTGGTCGGCCCGAGAAACCCGAAGCACGTGTTCGTCGTCTCCAACGACGGCGTCCCCAGGGAACTCAAGTACATCTCCGACGGCGACATCGACGCCACCGTGTCCCAGCCGGTCGACCTCTACGCCAAGTACGCCCTGTACTACCTGAAGGCCGCGATCGACGGGAAGACCTTCAAGCCCGGCAAGACCGACCACGACAGCACCATCGTCCAGGTCCGCCCCGGACTCCTGGAGGACCAGCTCTCCGCCCCGCTCGTCACCGCCGACGGCGGCACGTACGGCGGCGTCCCCAGCCTCAAGAGCACCGACACGTCCCTGTGGGGCAACAGCCTCGGCTGACCGAACCCCTCCGGGACCGGCTACGGACTGTCCCTCGCCCTCCTCGCGGGGCGGATCGTCTGCGGCCGCTTCGCTCTTCGGCCCGCAGGTCCTTGAGGCGGCCGTGCAACGCGTTGTGGCGGTTCTGGTCGAGGTTCAGCGGCAGGTCGAGTCGAGAGATGAGTTCCGACTCCAAGGCCCAGGGCTCGTCGTGCTCGATCCAGCACACTTGTGTGTTCTTCAAGCCCGAGCAGACAGCCGAGTGTGAGGCGCGGCGTCGAGCCGGCCGCGTTGCCTCGGTAGTGGTACCGCACGCGCTTTCGCAGGTTCTGCGTGCTGGTCCGGTTCGCCATGTACCGCGGGGCTATGCCCACGTAGAGCAGGCGTCCGGCAGCCAGATCCGAGTGTTCCACTCCGGGCCCGCGGCGGCGTCCGGGCCGTTCGCCAGAATCCGCGCCGGCCGATTGTGCCGCTTGGACGCGCTCGGACTCACGACGACCGTCCCGTCCACGATCTCGACACCCGCGCACCGCTCCTCGGACCAGGACTCGTACTCCTCCGCCGTGGTCGAGAAAGTGTGACCGGCAGGGCAGTCGAACTTCCTTCCCCACCCGTCTTTACAGAGGAACGAGGGAGGGCACATTGAACGCCGACGAGGAACGCCAGTTCCGAGAGTTCGTGGCGGCGCGGTCAAGACCGCTGCTGCACACGGCGTACCTGCTGACCGGGGACTGGGAGCAGGGCCGGGACCTGCTCCAGACCGCGCTTGCCGCCACCGCCCGGCGTTGGTCGAAGCTGCGTGACCGGGAACAGCCGGAGATCTATGTGCGCCGGGCGCTCTACCACGCCCAGGTGGATCGCTTCCGGCTCCTCAGCTGGGGGCGGGAGACGGTCACGGACACCCTGCCGGACCGGCCGTCCGGGCAGGCCGCCGACTGGGCCGACACCGTGGTCCAGCGGCAGGACATCATGGCCGCGCTGCGGCGGCTGCCCAAGCGCCAGCGTGCGGTGATCGTGCTGCGTTACTTCGAGGACCGGCCGGACAACGAGATCGCCGCGATTCTGGGCATCGCCCAGGGGACGGTCCGCAGCCAGACGCACAAGGCACTCGCCTCTCTCCGCACCACCCTGGCCGAGGCGGGGCCGTCGGCCTCCTCCTCCACCGCCTCCGGAAGGGGCGTCATCGCATGAACGACTCGATCGAACACCCGCTGCACGAAACGTTGCTGCACGATGCCCTGCACACCCACGTGCGGGAGAGCGGCGGTGACGTCGCCGGTGCCTGCCTGGCCGGCCTGGCGGACGGTGCTCTGCGGGCCGCCCAGCGGCGACAGCGGCTGACCCGCGCCGGGGTCGGCGTCGCCGCCGTGGCCGTGGTCGCCACCGCCTGGGCGGCCGTCGGCGACGGCGCGACCCCCCGCGCGCACGTGGTGCAGCCCGCTGCGGGAGGTGGCACGGGGAACTCGGGGAAGGCGGTCCCGATCTCCCTTCTGCCGGTCACCTCGTCCAAGGAGCAAGCCTGCCCCCGAGGCAGCGGCGGCTACACCGTGCGTGCGACCGCGACCCAACCCGCGCTCTGTGTCCGCGTCGACCGGGCCAGGGGCATGACGGACGTCCATGCCACCTCCGCGAAGGCCGAGAAAAGCGCCATCGACGGCACGTGGCAGGTCGAGGTGACCCTCAGCCCCACCGACCGGACCCGATTCGCCGCCCTCACCGGCTCCATCGCGGCGGCCCCGGTCCCGCGCAACGAGTTCGCCATCGTCATCGACGGCGAGCTGCGCGGTGTGCCCTACGTGAGTTCCTCGATCACCGGCGGCCGTTTCGAAATCGTCGGGGCCTACGTCGGCGACCTCACCAGTACCACCGCCCACGACCTCGCCCACCGGCTGGATCCCGGCAGGTGAACGGTCAACCCCGGCTACCGCGTTGACACACCGGCGAGGAGAAGCAGTGGCGGCTGACGAGAACCGGGGCCATGCGCCGTTCAGCGGTCCGGCACGTCGTACCCGGGTTCGCCCGACGCGGGAAACCCCGGTTCGAAGGCGGGCCACGGCCATCCCCTCCCGGCTGCTCGGCTCTGCCCGGGACACGACCTTCAGCACACGGGGAACGCCCTCGCCGTGCCCGGAGCGAGCCTGCGTGAGCTGATCCCCCCCCGATGATCACGGCACAGGGCCAGTTCGAGGGGATCATGCCCCTGAACTGGCCCTTGGTCCTGTGCCCCCGCCAGGATTCGAACCTGCGACACCCGCTTCAGGAGTTTTCCTTGGGCGGGGCCGTGACCTGCATGTGTGCTGAATCCGTTTCGTCGAGGACTGTTGGCGAGGCCGAGGCTTCTCCTTCCCCAGGCTCTCCATGATGGACACCCCTTCGGGGCAGAAACCCTGATCTCAAGCGTCCGCCGAAGCGGATCAAGCTCACCGACCACTGGTGCCGCCGCCACGGACACCGTGCCGGTGTCGAGGGCACCGTCTCCCAAGCAGTCCGTGCGTCCGGCCTGGGCGGATCCCGCTACCGCAGCCTCGTCAAGACCGGCCTTTGGCGGTAATGCGCCCAGTCAGGGCCTTCGTTGCGTGGCAGCCGGCCGTGCCCGCCTGGCGGGTTTACACGATGGGGTGAATCCAGCAGGTAAGCGGCAACCGGCCGCCATCTTCACATGTCACACATCTTGCTTTCGACAGCGGACACCTCAGGGGGACCCATGAGTAACCAGCCGCCCCAGCATCCCGGATGGGCTGGCCAGCAGCCGTACGGGCAGCCGACGTTCCAGCCGCAGCCGCCGAAAAAGGGACCTGGTGCAGGGAAGGTCATCGGTTTCGGCTGTCTCGGCCTCGTCGGCGTGGCTGTCGTCCTTGGCATCGCAGCCACTGCCGTCAGCGGCAGCGGCTCGAAGTCCACGTCCACCACCACGACCGGCAACCAGACGGCCGCCGATGCCAAGGGAGACAGCAAGGGGTCCGGCGCCCCGAAGACCGTCGTCTTCAAAGTCTGGGGCACCGCCCCGGCCGGAGCGCTCGGTGGTCTCGACATCAACTACGGCTCTGACAGCGACACCCGCAAGGGCGTGTTCGAGAACGGCAAGTTCGAGGCCACCCTGCCCCTCACGAAGGGGGCGATGTATTACACGCTGAACGCCCAACTGCAGGGTTCGGGGGACATCAACTGCAGCGTGACCGTGGACGGGCAAACGAAGTCCGGGCACGCGTCGGGCGGCTACAACATCTGCGACGCCCAGCTCAGCGGCGACTTCACCGGTGGCTGGCAGTAAGAGCGGTCCGGATTCCCGGCTGCCCATCCTCGAACCGAACAACTGCGTCTGGGGGAACCATGACCGACACCGGCACACCGCCGATGCCGTCGTACAGCCCGACACCACCGGTGAAGAAGTCCCGCGCCGGCCTGGTCATCGCGGCTTCGGCCGCCGCCGTCATCGTGGCGGTCGTCGGCACCGGCATGGCCGTAGTGCACTCCGGCCACGGCAGCGAGCAGGCCGCAGCCGCCAGTCCGACGGGCGGCGCTACGGAGGCGACCGCCACGGAGACACCGACCCCCGCGCCGTCGTACGACGAGGTGACCGCCGACAGCTTCACCATCGAGCTGAGAACCACGAAGCGGCAGTGTTTCGGGACGGCCGGCTGCAATGTGACGGTCGAGCCGACCCTCACCTACCTGGGGGACAGCGGGAGTATCGACCCGGACGCCGTCTACGAGATCACCTACGAGATCCACGGCGACGAGTCCGGCCCGGTCATCGAGACAGCCGAACTGTCGGACCGGACGAGCCTGAACTACACGCCGTCCATGATCAGCACTGCATCGGCGGGCACGAACGTATCCGTGGAGATCACCGACGTCACAGCCCAGGGAGGATGAGGCGTCGAAAGCCGGGCGTGCGGCGGCCTTGCTTCCCGACCCCCAACCCGGTTGGAGGCCGACGTCGCGCAAGGCCCGATTCAACCAACAGCACCCCTGATGGCGTACGGGGGCGTTCGCGTCCGGAGTGACCTGCGGTTTCCCCCTGATCGGTTAGGCGATGCTCAGTGCCGGCCGAGGTCGATCTCCACCGGGAAGGGGGCTGCCGCCTTGACCGTGCCCGTGAACACGTCTCCGTCCCGGTAGGTCTTCGTCGCGGGGTCGAGGACGTAGGTGTATACGAGCGGGACGCCTGTCGCGGCCTGCTCGACGCGCCAGTAGAAGGCGATGCCTGCCTTGGCGTACTGGTCGACCTTCACGATCCGGTCGGTGGTCTCCGAGCCCGGCGACACCACCTCCGCGACCAGCAGCACGTGCTCGGGGCGGGTGGGGGAGATGTCGATCGTGTCGGCGCGGTACACGACGACGTCCGGGCGGCGATTGGTGAGCGGGATGTCCTGGAGCCGGACGTCGAAGTCCGTGTCGGCGTTCCACTCCGGGCCCGCGGCGGCGTCCAGGTTGTTCGCCAGAATCCGCGCCGGCCGGTTGTGCCGCTTGGACGCGCTCGGACTCACGACGACCATCCCGTCCACGATCTCGATACCCGCGCACCGCTCCTCGGACCAGGACTCGTACTCCTCCGCCGTGATCTGCTCGTGCATCCACGCCGGGGCCACCATCTCGGCCGTCACGAAGCACCTCCCGGACACTGTGCCGCGGGCCTGATCCCGCTGGATTCAGCGTGCTGTCTGCCATCCGCCCGGCACGCTGATCGCGCCCGCACCCTTCCCCGTCGGGCGGTGTCCGACCAGCGAGCCCAATACGGTGAGGAACCGGCGCGGAGGACTCGTCACCGGGAGATCGGAACAGACCAGCGGCACCACTGACCTGATGGCCACACCGGGAGCGCTGCACCACGCGGCGACGTGAACCGTGGCCGAACCCTGGGCGGCAGGACGCACCGAACGTCGAACGGTGGCTGGACTCTGCGGCCCGCCCGCCGTGACCGCGACCGCGCTCTCGGGTCCGCGAGACCTGCGGGCCCCCGCACGACAGGTGCACGCCGAGAAGTTCGGCCTGGCCTTGAACCGGGAAGCGGCCGCGGACGAGGAGCCCGACACCGATCAGAGCGCCTCTCTGGCGAGGAAACCCCGGGTCAGAGCGGTAACGCGTGGTGCCCCCGGCAGGGTGGCCTGCGGAATTACCGCTCCATCGGTTTCACGTGTTTGCTGGGCTTCTCGTCCTCATCTTGCATCCGTTCCCCGCAGGTATCGTTCGGGCTGGAACGCTCGTCCCCGCTGCCGGATTTCCCGGTACCTGGGGAACGAGTGAAGTCGATGCGGGCCACCAGACCGATCAGCATGCACAACGCCGTTCGAGAAGGAGACGTCCGGTGCCCAGAGCAGGATCGAAGACTCCCGTGGCGTGGCCCCTGTCATCGGTCCGTACGCCGCGGGCAACGACTCAACCACGGCCACGCAGAGGCCAGGTGGCGCATTCCTGATCCGGGCCGTCCGCGGCAGCCGACGCAGCTGTGGGCCCCGGAAGCCGGGAGCGAGCGCAGAACCGCTACCGGCCGGTGCGGGCGGCCCCATGGGGGCTGGCCGATGTCCGGATGACGAGGCGGTGCGGCACCGTGACAGGGGAACCGTGGCCCGGAACGTTCGAGCTCACGGCCTGCGGAGAGCCCGCTGTCGAGGCCTGCCCGCACCCGTCTGCAGTACGTCCTGACCGCCATGGCCTGCAACCTCGGCCGTCTCGCCGGCTGGTACGACACCGCCCCATCGGCCCGCCGGGCGTCCCGCTGTCACGCCCTCTGCGACACAGTGGGATTCGCGATCACCTGACCGCCAAAGACCCCCAACAGGGGCACGGCATTGGACCTAGCCCGGTCGGCGTCACCGTGTCAGCCGCACGCCTTCCGGTACGGCAGCCCCGACAGGTACGTCTTCCAGGCGGCCCGGGTCAGCTCGACCGCCGTACGGGAACAGATCTGTTCGGCGACCCGCATGGAGTCGACGGCGTAGCGCCGGAGGGCGACATGGGCACCGCTCGCGTACAGCGTGCGGCTGTCGGCGGCGAAGGCGAGGGAGTCGATGGCCTCGCCGGGGGTGGGGAGCGGGCCGCCGAGGGGCTGCCAGGTCCCGGTGTCCCAGAGCTGGAGGGTGCCCGTGTCGCCGCCGACGGCGAGGGTGCGGCCGTCGGGGCTGAGTGCGAGGGTGCTGATTGACTCGGGGCTGTCGGCCGGGGCGTCGGGGAAGACGTCGGTGAGCACGCCGGTGCGGTGGCCGAGGCCGCCGTCCCAGAGGGCGACGCGGCCGGTCCGGTCGCTCGCGGCCAGCCGGGAGCCGTCCGCGGTGAAGGCCAGGGTCGTGATGTCCCCGCCCTGGACGAGGCCACGGGCCCTGGCGCGGGCCGCCGGGAGGCGGGCGGCGCGGTTGTCGCCGACGAGGAGGCGGCCGTCGGCGCGGAGAGCGAGGTGGGTGCTGTTCAGGCCCGGGACCGTGCCCGTTCTGCGGTGGGTCGTCGTGTCCCAGACCTCGTCCCGCACCTCGCCGTAATCCATCGGGCGGGCGGCGTAGAGGGTGCGCCCGCCGGGGCCGAGGGCGAGGGTGGCGACGCCCTCGCCCGGGGCCAGGTCCAGGGTGCTCAGGACGCGGGCACGGCGGACGTCCCAGACGGTGACCGGCTGCGAGGCATCCCCGGCGGAGGTCGAGACGCCGTACGCGAAGCTCCCGCCGTCCGGGTCGAACGCCATCAGGGGGACGGCGGGCAGCGAGACCGCGGACAGCGGTGGCAGGGTGCGGATCACGTGTCCGTCGGCCGTGTCGCGCAGCTCGAAGTGGTAGTGGCCGGCGGTGAGTCGAGCCGTGGCGAGGGTGCGGCCGTCCGGGGAGAGAAGGGTGTCGTCGAGGGCGTCGGTGCGCCAGGCCGGTGTGGTGGCCGTCGTGATGTCGTACGAGTGGACCGTACTGCCCCGCAGGAGGCGCAGGACGGTCCGGTCGGGGTCCCAGGCGAGGGTGGCGTCGGTCTGCCGGTCGTCGAGGGAGCGGCGCAGGACGGGGGTGTCGGGGGCCGACAGGCGCCAGACCTCCAGCTCCGTGTCGTCGGCGGTCGCCAGGAACCGCCCGTCCGCGCTGAAGACCGCCGACTGCGCCTGCGGTGCGGTCAGGTCGGCGACCTGACGTCCTGTGCCGGTGTCCCAGACGTGGACGCCGTCGGCGGTGAGGACGGCGAACCGGTGCCCCGCGCCGAACACCACCTGCGTGCCGTCCTGGTCGCACAGCCCGTCGGCGCCGGTCCAGGCGCCGTTCAGGACGCGATGAGTGCGCACGTCCCAGACCTGCGGGGCCCGGCCCCCGGCGCAGACGGCGGCCTGCCGGTCGTCGGGGCTCGGGGCGAGGTACGCCACGTCCGACGCCCGGACCTCCAGGAGCGGACGGCCGCCCGGGAGGGAGCGCAGCTGTACGCGGTCCTCGGCCGAGTCGCTCACCACGTAGCTGTGGCCGCCGGTGCCGAAGGCGATGTCGGTGACGGCCTTGGGCAGGAAGCCGGGGGCACCGGTCCAGCGGCCCTCGATGGTGTTCCACAGCCGTATGCCGTCGTCCGTGGTGAGGGCGAGGGCGCGGCCGTCGGGGCCGGCCGCGAACACCTGGGCGCCTGATGGGAGCCGGCCCGAGGCGGTACGGCGGTGGGTGGCGATGTCCGAGATGCGCCAGGTGCGGTCGTCGACGGCGAGCAGGGTGCGGCCCGAGCCGGTGAGGAAGGCGTTGGGCGCGGGGTCGGTGAAGGCGTCCGACTCGCTCTGGGTGAGCGCGGTGAACAGGGCGTGGCGGGTGTCGGAGAGGGCCGAGGTGCGCCAGGCGGCCACGTCGAGGAGCAGCGCGGTGCGCGGGTCGGTGGCGCGCAGGGAGTCGGCGACGACGGCGACCCGGCGGGCGGCGGCGTCGGTGCGCTGCCGCTCGCCCGCACGGTACTGGGTCCACGCGACGAGGCCGGCCAGCAGGGCCACGACCAGGACCGCGGACAGCGAGGTGAGGAGCGCGCGGGCCCGGCGGGCGGTACGGGCGGCCGTACGGTGCTCGGCCTCGCGGGCCTCCAGCGCCGCCGCGAGGAACTCCCGTTCCGTGGCGGTGAGTTCGTGGTCGTCCGGGAAGAGCTCCCGGATGCGGTCGAGGCGGGTGCCGCGGTAGAGGGCGCCGGGGTCGCGCTTGCTCTCCGCCCAGGCCTGGGCGGCCTCGGTCAGCCGCCGGTGGTGGCGCAGCCGCTCGCGCTCCTCCTCCAGCCAGCCCGCCAGCCGGGGCCAGCAGGTGAGCAGGGCTTCGTGGGCGAGCTGGACGCCGTCCTCGTCGGAGGTCAGCAGCCGGGCGCCGACCAGCCGGCCGACCACGGCCCGCACGGCGGGGTCCGCCCACTCGTCCAGCTCGGCGCGGGTCAGCGGGCGCCGGGTGTCGGGGGTGCCCCGGCCGGGCTCCACCATCCGCAGC
Organism: Streptomyces sp. NPDC090088; assembly: GCF_044747345.1. Taxonomy (NCBI): domain Bacteria; kingdom Bacillati; phylum Actinomycetota; class Actinomycetes; order Kitasatosporales; family Streptomycetaceae; genus Streptomyces; species Streptomyces sp. NPDC090088. The sequence goes on from NZ_JBIVDZ010000006.1 coordinate 430,235, forward strand.
AGCACCTGCCGGGCCGCCCGCGCCTGCGCCGCGGGCAGTTCGCCGTACGCCTCCTCCGCGGTCGCCGCGATCGCGCCCCGCACCCCGCCCGCCGCCTCGTACGCGGCAGGCGTCAGCAGCCGGCCGCGGCGCCGGCGCCAGGTCTCCAGCAGGGCGTGCGACAGCATCGGCAGCCCGCCCGGCTCGTCCAGGACCTCCTCGACGATCCGCGCGGTCAGCTCCCGCTCCACCAGCAGCCCGGTCGCGGCGGCCGGCCGGACCACCGCCTCCCGCAGCTCGTCGGCGGTCATCGGACCGAGGGACAGGGCGGCCCCGTGCAGGGCGTCGGCCAGACCCCGGTGCTCCAGGCAGCGGCCGTAGAAGTCCGCCCGTACGGCGATCAGGACCCGCAGCCCGCTGCCCGGCGCCCGCGCGGCCAGCAGCAGGTCGATGAAGCGGGCCCGCTCGGCCGGCTCCCGGCACAGCGTGAACACCTCCTCGAACTGGTCGACCACGACCCAGCTCTCCCCGCCCTCGCCGGGTGTCAGCAGATGCCCGTAGGTCGCGGCGGGGCGCGGACCGGGCGTGAGGATCCGCAGCACCGCCGGACCGCCCCGCGCCCGCTCCTGGAGACGGGGGATCAGCCCGGCCCGCAGCAGCGAGGACTTGCCGCTGCCGGACGCCCCGAACAGCACCGCCAGCCGGTGGTCCCGGACCAGGGCGGCGATCTGCTCCGCCATGCGGTCGCGGCCGAAGAACAGGTCCCGGTCGCCGGGTTCGAAGCGGCCGAGTCCCCGGTACGGCGGGCTCGTGTCCGGCGTCTCCTCCCGCACGGACTCCGCGGTGGCCGCCTCGGCCTCCTTCCAGCGCGCCTCCCACTCCCCGGGGTCGCCGCCGCAGGCGCGCACATAGCCGCGCAGCACGTCGAGCTTCGGCAGCCGCTCCCCGGCCGCCGCCCGGGACAGGGTGGTCGCGGAGACGCCGACGGCCGCCGCCATGGTCTTGTACGACGGACCGCCGGCCGTCCGGCGCAGCGCGCGCAGGTCATGCGCGAGGCGCTGCGCCGGCCCCGCCTCGGGGTCCAGAGGTCTCTCGGGGCGTCCCATCGGCCGCCTCCCTCACTGTCGTACGCGAACAACCGCCGCAGTGCCGGGCGGCCCGTCCGGCTAGATGCGGTTCGCCGGCGAAAGGTTGATTCACCTGGCGGGGGAGGGCTGTGCATCAACTCCCGGGCGGCGAGGGTCGGTGGCGGACCACTCGACATCCGACATCCGTCTCGAACATCTCGAAGGGGAACCTTGCGCAGCCACGTGAAAAGAGCATGCGTCGCCGGTGCGGCGGCGACGGCGGCCCTCGCGCTCGCCGCGGGACTCACCGGCACGGCCCGGGCGACGGCCGCGCCGCTGCCCGCCGCCGCGTCCGGCCTGAAGTCCGCCGAAAGCACGGCGGGACGCCACCTCATCACCCTGATCACCGGTGACCGGGTCGTCGTCGACGCCAAGGGCCAGGTGGTCGGCGTGCGGCGGGCCAAGGGCCGTGAGCACATACCCGTGCAGGTCCGTACGGTCGCGGGTCACACCCTTGTCGTACCGATGGACGCCCTGGGCCTCCTCGCGGGCGGCAGGCTCGACCGGCGGCTCTTCGACGTCACCGAGCTGAACAGGGCGGCCGTACGCAGGAGTCAGCGGCACGGACCGAAGGTCATCGTCGGCTACCGGGGCGCCGCCGAGGCCGCCAAGGCCGACGTCCGGGACTCGGGCACGCTCCGCCGCACCCTCACCGCGCTGGACGCGGACGCCGTGCAGACCACGGCCGGGGAGGCCCCCGACCTGTGGGACGCCGTCACCCACGGGGACGCCCTCGCCTCGGGCATCTCGCACATCTGGCTCGACGGCGTCCGCAAGGCCCGCCTGGACAAGTCCGTCCCCCAGATCGGCGCCCCCACCGCCTGGGCGGCCGGCTACACCGGCAAGGGCGTCAAGGTCGCCGTCCTGGACACCGGCATCGACACCACCCACCCGGATCTGAAGACCCAGGTGGTGGCCGCCAGGAACTTCACCAACTCGGCCGACACCACCGACCACTTCGGCCACGGCACCCATGTCGCGTCCATCATCGCGGGCACCGGCGCCGAGTCGGCCGGCAAGTACAAGGGAGTCGCGCCGGACGCCCGGCTGCTGAACGCCAAGGTGCTGGGCGACGACGGCTCCGGCGACGACTCCTCGATCCTCGCCGGCATGGAGTGGGCGGCCCAGCAGGGCGCCGACATCGTCAACCTGAGCCTCGGCGGCGGGGACACCGCGGGCGTCGACCCGCTCGAAGCCGAGGTCGACAAGCTCTCCGAGACCAAGGGCATCCTCTTCGCGATCGCCGCCGGCAACGAGGGCGAGGGCGGCGCCGGGACCGTCGACTCGCCGGGCAGCGCGGCCGACGCGCTCACCGTCGGCGCGGTCGACGGCTCCGACAAGCTGGCGTACTTCTCCAGCCGGGGCCCGACCGCCGACGGCACCCTCAAGCCCGATGTCACCGCCCCCGGCGTGAACATCACCGCGGCGGCGGCCAAGGGCAGCGTCATCGACAAGGAGGTCGGCGAGAACCCGCCCGGCTACCTGACCATCTCAGGTACGTCGATGGCGACCCCGCATGTCGCGGGCGCGGCGGCCCTGCTCAAGCAGGAGCACCCGGACTGGACGTACGCCGAGCTGAAGGCCGCGCTCGTCGCCAGTTCGAAGCCGGGCGACTACAGCCCCTTCGAGGGCGGCGCGGGCCGCATCCAGGTCGACAAGGCCATCGGGCAGACGGTGACCGCCGGGCCGGCCTCCCTCGACTTCCCGCTCCAGCAGTGGCCGCACACCGACGACACTCCGGTCACCAAGCGGCTGACGTACAGGAACAGCGGTACGAAGGGCGTCACCCTGGCGCTCTCCGTCGCGGGCAGCGACCCGGACGGCAAGGCGGCCCCGGCGGGCTTCTTCGGCCTCGGCGCCAGCACGGTCACTGTCCCGGCGGGCGGTACGGCCTCGGTGGACGTCACCGTGAACACCAAGCTGGGCGGGACGCTCGACGGCGGCTACTCGGCGCGGGTCACGGCGACGGGGGACGGCCAGAACGTCGTCACCTCGGTGGGCGTGATCCGGGAGACCGAGCACTACAACCTCACCCTGAAGTACATCAACCGCACCGGCGAGACCCCGCAGCACCTCGCGTCGCTGACGCCGGTGAGCGGTGACGCGGACCAGGTCCCGTGGATGTCGGACGTGTCGACCGGCGACACCGCCACCGTCCGCGTGCCCAAGGGCCAGTACCTCCTGGAGTCGGCCAGTTCGAAGAACCTCCAGACATACGAGGGCGGACTCGACTGGGTGGTCCAGCCCGGACTGGACATCACCAAGGACACGACGCTCACGATCGACCTGACGAAGACCAAGTCACCCGACATCACCGTGCCGGACCCGGCGGCCAAGCCGAACGGCGCCTGGGTGGGCTACCGGTACTACCGGACACCGAGCGCGTCCGGTGGCAACGGCGTCCTGATGAGCTCCTTCTCCGACATCCGCCTCGGACACGTCGGCCCGGACGTCGACTACTTCGCCCAGACCTGGTCCGGACAGTGGACCAAGGCCGGCAACACCGAGTACGACACGGCGGCCGCCGCCCCGGTCAAGCACTTCAGCACCTACTCCCGGCACTACAAGGCGGGCGACTTCGCCACGCTGAAGGTGGGCATGGGCTCCTCGGTCCCCGGCAAGACCGGCGCCATCGCGCTCACCGGCTCCGTGCCCAACGGCTACGGCTACATGTCCGCGGGCTCCGACGCGGTCGCGCAGAAGCTGCCCGGCATCCGCACTTACCACCTGTCGGCGCTGAGCGGCGTCACCTGGCGGCCCGACTTCTACCAGTACTCCGGGAAGAAGGACACCGACGGCAACCCGGTCGTCGAGGCGACCTCCGGGGCCGCCGACTACCTCGACCTCAAGGCGGGCCGGAGCTACCTGCAGAGGTTCAACACGGCGGTGGCCGGACCGCGGATCACGGCAGACGGCTCCGTCACGAACGGCGTCTTCCGCGACGGCAACCAGATCTCCGCCGGGCTCTCCGTGTTCACCGACGGCGGCGGACACGACGGCATCTCGGACTACACCTCGGCGAACACCACCCTCTACCGCAACGGCACGAAGGTCGCCTCCAACCACGACCCGCTCACCGGCAAGGAGTCCTTCAAGGTCCCGGCAGGTGAGGCGGCATACCGGCTCACGGCGTCGGTGCGGCGCAGCACCGGCCTCTCGGCCGTCTCCACCCGCGTCGACACGGCCTGGACCTTCCGCTCGAAGAAGCCGACCGACAGCCTGCCCGCCCAACTCCCGGCCTCCTCGGTCCGCTTCGGCACCACGACGGCGCTGGACAGCACGGTCCCGGCGGGCGCGAAGTCCACCTTCCCGGTCACCGTCCAGGGCCCGGCCAGGGGCATTGGCGTCAAGTCCCTCGCGGTGTGGGTGTCGTACGACCACGGCAAGACCTGGAAGAAGGCCACGGTCACCGGCGGCAAGGTGATGGTGAAGAACCCGGCGAAGGGCAAGTCCGTGTCCCTGCGCGCCAAGGTCACCGACAAGAAGACCAACACGTCGACGATCACGATCTACGACGCGTACTTCGGAAAGTAAGGCGGAGAGCAAGACGGGATCCACCGCCTGAAGGGCCTGCCGGGAACAGTCCTCCCGGCAGGCCCTTCGTCCGCCCACCCCATGTCCGACACGGGTCGCACCATGACACAGTGATCATCTTCGGTACCAAGGGCTACCTCTACCAGCTCGCGATGGGCACCAGGGTCTGCGGCCACTGCGGCAACCCCGCCGCCCACACCCTCAGGAAACGCGGTCACGAAGTTCACCCTGCTCTTCGTGCCCCAGTGCCTCGTCTCGACGAAGTACGCGTCCCAGTGCACCTTCTGCGGCGCGCGGCCCCGTCCCCCGACCGTGTCCGTGGCGGGGGCAGGGCCCCGACTCCCGCGGGCGGCCCGACGGAGCCGGTAGGGGTCTGATACCCCAACCTGGCCATGATGGCGATGGACCGGCAGGCGGACGCCCGGCGCGAGCTCTGGTGGTCATGGAGGGTGGGGTTCGCCGATCACCACAACGGAAGACCGTGCCTGCTGTGCCGGCATCGCCCGTCTTCGCTGGGCCGGCTCAGACGAACCGATCCGGCCCGCTCCGGTGAACTGCCCGCCTTGCTGGACCGGTTGCCGCCAGCGTGGCCGACGTCACCGGCTGTCGCCCGTCCTGGCCCTGGCCACCTGCGGAAACCTGGCCGGAGGGAGCGGACGAAGCGGAACATCCCAGCCCGGAGCCCGTGCCGGATCGTGCCGATCCGTCGGGAGAGATTCCGGAGATCAACTCTCCGTCCGCTCACGCAAACGGCCCCGGACAGGTCGTCCGAGGCCGAACAAGATCCCTCCCTGGGGGATAAACCCCAGGTCAGAGCGGTAACACGTTGTGCCCCCGGCAGGATTCGAACCTGCGACACCCGCTTTAGGAGTTTTCTCTGGGCAGGGCTTTGACCTGCGGAGACGTCGGTTGCAGGGTGCGTGGCCCGGGAAAACACCTCTACGTGGTTCTCGCGTGTTCACGGCGTTTCCCGGCCTCATGCGTGCTGAATCCGTGCTGGCGGGCCCTTCCCCTGCGAGTGCTTACTGGCCAGGTCGTCGGCAGGGGAGCCGACGGCATCGTGCACCACGAACCGGTCACCGTCCGAGCCGATCAGGATAGGCCGTGGCACCGACGAGCGCATGGGCAGAGGTGCATGGGCGAGTGTCGCTCCGGCGGGCGACGTCTGGGGCACTGTCCCTTGCGTACCAGTAGGTCACTCGGCGGACGGGTATGGTCCCGTCCGTCGTGAGGTTGACCTTGACCGAGCGGGCGGAGCGGCTCCGCCGTCAGCGGTTGCTCGTGGTTCCGATGCCGGAGATGTGGTTGTACCGCTCCACCAGCACGAAAAGCTTGATCTTCTGCGTCGTCTCCCCGCTGCCGAAGGTCAGGGTGACGATGACCTCATGGGCGTTGCCCACGGCACCGTTGTCGGTCACCGTCCACTTCCGCGGGACGTTCTGGGCACGCAGGACACCGTCCGCCCCGTGCTTCCTCTCCCAGGCCGCCAGTCGCCTGGCGAAGTCGGGCGTCAGGTAGTGCTTGCGGAGCACCGTTTCCAGCTTGGCGTCCGGGTCCGAGTAGTCGCCGATCGCGTCGATGTACGCGCCGTAGAAGTCGGCGACCCGGGTCACCACCTGGCCGCTCGTGCCGCTGACCGTCTGCAGCGCGGCGGTGGACGACTTTACGGGGGCTTGGACGGATGCCTGTGCCGACACCTGTGTCGACACACCGAGTCCGACAGCCAGGACGAGGCCGGCGGCGACGGCCGCGCGGCGGCTCGGACGACGGTGTGCGGGGGACTTCCTGTTCATGTGCATCTTCTTTCTCTGGTCCCTATGTGGTTGCTCTCGGCCCGGTGTCTTCGTGCCGGGGCCGTCGTGTGGCTGTCGCCTTTCCGGGTCGGCGGGCGCCGCCCCGGAGTCATGACCATCTGCTGCTGCGCGGACCCCTTCCCCTCCCCCTGCCGCGGCTCGGGACGCGATCGGTGACACCGAGTCCTGCTGAATCGCGCCGAATGACCCTGTCGGTGGTCGATGGGCCGCCCTCCCCACCCCCGTGGCGGAGGGCGGCCCCGGTCATCCGGTCGGCGGAGCTTCTCCACGGTCTTCTCGAAGGCCTTCACCGGCGCATGCCCGAAGTCGCCAGGAGGGTGTCAAAGACGCCCCAGGAGATCACCATGTGTAGGCCGTAGACGTGCCTGCCCTCCTCGACAGGCAGCGCGCCGTAGTCCTTAGCCGTCCTGGACAACTGCACGCTGACCTGACGGACGGTCACTCCTGTCGAGGTCGGTACGGAGCTCCCGGTACCGGGTTCGGGCCGTCGCCGCCCGGCGCCATGCGCAGACAGCGGTCCTGTTCCACCGCCTCCGGTATGCAGGCGGTGACCTCGCCGACCGTTCAGGACGGGCTTGGATACGACGGGAGACGGGCCGCCGCGAGGAAGCCGACGCCTTGGCCGCGACGTCTGCCAGTGGGGCGGGCGTCGCGCCGAGGGCGAGCCCGTGACGGCGAGTGCGAGGAGTGGGCCTGCTCGGGTGCGCTTGGGCATGGGTGTCCCCCGTGGATGAGTGCATGGGTGTCATGTGCCGCCCGCCGCCGGCTGGTCGGTCCGGTCCTGGTCGGTGCGACACCAAGAGCATCAGTCGTCACGACGGCGCGACGCAACGCCGGACGCCCGTCCGCCGACGGTGGAACCATCCCAGCCCATCTGACGTGCAGGTGTATGGACCGCCTGGGATACGGGGACGAGCGGGAGGACTGGGAAAGAGTGTCGACCGGGGACGACGTCGAGCAGTTCGCGGCGCTGCTGCGCCGACTGAAGGACCGCACGGACCGGAGCTACGGCTCCCTGGCCCGGCGCCTCGGCATGAACACCTCCACGCTGCACCGCTACTGCGCGGGCGAGGCGGTCCCGCAGGACTACGCCCCGGTGGAGCGCCTGGCCGCCTTCTGCGGGGCGACACAGGAGGAACGCCTCGATCTGCACCGCCTGTGGCTGCTCGCGGTGACGGCACGACAGCGGCCGAAGGCGGGTGAGGAGGCAGCGGAACCGGCAAAGACCGAAGGGGCGCTGAAGCCGACAAAGACCGAAGGGGCACTGAAGCCGACAGGGGACGAGCGGGTTTCGGGCCCGGACAGCCGGACGGCGGGGCGTGCGGATGGCGGCGCGCGCAATGTGGATGACGGCACCGGTGGTGACGGGGGCGGCACGAGTGGTTCACCACCGCGACTCGATGCGGGCGCACCCGACGCCGCGCTGCCTGCTTCCGACGCTCCCGGACCGGGCAGTCGCGAGTCGACGGTCCAGGGGGATGCGGTCCGCCCAACTGGACGCCCCTGGTACCGCCGTCGCCGCACCGTCGTCGGCGCAGCCACGGCGACCGTACTGCTGGTGACGCTGGGCAGTATGTCGGCGCTGTCGGCCGACCGGTCTCACGACAACTCCGCCAAGGCCCCCGGTCAGTCCCGTACGACAGGAACGGGTACGTCACACCACCCCTCGGCCACTGCGGCCGGCTCCTCCCGCAGCCGTTCTTCGGCCTCGCCCTCCACAGGAGTACGGGCTTCAGGGAGCCCCGAGTGGAAGGGCGGATCGTCGGCGGAGACGAAGAGCTACGCCCCCGTGCCAACCGGTGTGCCGCTCGCGTGGACCGCCGACTCGCAGATCTGGGACGGCGGTTGCGGGCACGACTACGTCATAGCGAAGGAACCGGCGCAGGTGCCCCCGCCGCCGGTACAGCAGGACGCCGGAGTGTGGGCGGCGACGCAGCGGGCGGTACCCGGGCGGCAGGCGATGGTGCAGATCTCGGTGCAGGGGAAGTCGTCCACGGCCGTGGTCCTCACGGCCCTCCGGGTCCGTATCGTCAGCCGCGGCACCCCGGTCACCGGCAACGCGTACGCCATGGGCCAGGGCTGCGGCAGTGATCTGCCGCCCCGCAACTTCTCCGTGGACCTGGACGTCGACCGCCCGATCGCCCACGCACGCCCCGGCAACGACAGCGGAAAGCCCGTCCCCGCGGTGCAGTTCCCCTACCGCGTCTCCGCCGAGGACCCGGAGGTGCTGCAGCTCACCGCGACGACCGAGGCCCACGACTGCAACTGGTACCTGGAACTCGACTGGTCGTCCCAGGGCCGCACCGGCACGATCCGCATCGACGACCACGGCCACCCGTTCCGCACCAGCAGCATCAAGGGCCTGCCTCACTACTGGTACGGCACCGACGACCACGGTGTGCGTCAGTGGGTACCCACCGACTCTTGAGGGAACGCGGGAGCTGCTCGGGCCATGTTCGCGATGTGACCGTTCCCCGTCACCCAGGCCCATGCTGCCGGAGGGGGGCCGGTCGCTGCCGCTTCGGCCGGGAACGCCCGCCGCGTTCCACTCTGGTTCGGCGTCGGCTCCGGCCTGACACCTGTCATACGCAACACCGGATGCAGAGCACTGGGGCCCGCGGGCCGACGTCCGTACGGTACTTCCCATGACGAAGAGCAACGGGGAGAACCCGCAGAAGACCGACATCAAGGTGAGTCTGATCGGCGGTCATCGCCTGGCAGGAGCCACCCTCCACGAGAGGACCGTCACCGCTTCCCTCATCGGTGGTGCCGACGTCGATCTGACGGACATCGACATCCCGGACGGCGCCGAGCTGCGCATCACCAAGTTGAGCCTGATCGGCGGCGTCAGCCTCAAGGTCCGCCGCGACGTCCGGGTGGAGGTCCACGGGCTGCGCCTGGGCGGAGTGAAGGACGACGGCCCGAGCGAGCCGGGTGGCCCGACGGTCCGGATCGACGCCTGGGGCCTGATCGGCGGCGTCAGCGTCAGCCGCACCTAGCCTAAGATCGACGAAGCCCGGTCCGCGTGGCCTTGCGTGAAGGGTGGACTCCGACGACTCCGCCGACTCCGGGTTCCGCGTTCAACCTCGGCCAGTCCGTCGGCTTCACGCCCTCGTTCTGAGCAGTGCAGAGAGAGTGAGCGCCACTTCAGGAGAGAGGCTGGGAGGCCGTGCCGATGACCTGTGGCCTCTCGATACCTGCTGAGGCGACTGCCAATTCGACCGCGAGACGCCTTCGTTGCCCGTGGCTCATCGGGGTGCACCTCAACCCCGGGATCGGGCACTACCGGCCCGAACGCCTCCAAGTCGCCCACCTGTCGGAGATATTCGAGGCCGTCACCGAGACCAACGTCGAGATCGTCGAAGGCAACGCCGCCCGCCGCAAGGCGTTCGAGGACCTTGCCCAGATCCCCCCGGAAGGACCGTGAGCACCGCGCCCACCGAAAGCTGATGATGGCGGCAATCGCGGAGATGGAGCCCTACCGCCGCATCGTGGGCCCGGCCACGCGCCGGCGCGTCCGCTCCACCCTGCGGGCCGCGCTCAACTCCGCGATCGCTCAGCAGCTCATCACCTTCGATCCGGCTGCCCACGTCGAGTTGGATGCGGGCAAGCGGCCCGAGGCTCTCGTGTGGACCGGGGAACGCATCCTCCCTTGGAAGCACACCGGCGAGAAGCCGTCGTCGGTGATGGTCTGGACGCCGGAGCACACTGGCCTCTTCCTCGACCACGTTGGGAGTTTTCCCTGGTCAAGGCTGTGACCTGCGTAAACGCGTGCTCGATCCATCTGGCCTGGGGAAATACCGCCACCGCCGGGCCGCACCCCGCCGTGGTTCTCACGCGCTCGCGGGGTTTCCCGGCCTCATGTGTGCTGAATCCGTTCTGGCCGGCCGATCCCTTGTTGCGGGACTCGCCGAGGCAGGTGCTGGCGGGGCTGCGGTGTCCGACGCCCCGAGGCCGACGTTCCGAGTGGCCTGAGCGTGGTCACGGACCGCGCTCATCTCCGTGCGCTGGGCGACGGCGGCGATCCGCCCGTCCGAGCCGCGCGCCAGGCGTCAGCGCTCGCACCCGTGTACGTTTCCGGCCATACGAGGGTGGCACAGCATGGTCGTCAAGCCGCCGGGGCACCGTTGCCCTCGTGCAGACAACAGACGAGACGGCCGACTTCATTGTGCTGTCACAGGAGTTGACCGGGTTCGACGCGGCGACGCTGCGGGGCACGGGACTCGCAGAGACCTACCTGACCGTGGCCGCCGAGCAACTGGGCCGGGACCGATTAGGGCGGCTGCTGGGGGCGAGCGGAGGCCCGCTCGGCGAACTGGACGACGACCTGCGCGGTGCCGCCCGCGCCCTCACCCACCTGTGGTACACGGGAAGTTGGCCGGAACCGTCACCCTTCGTGGTGTCGGCGCACGCCTACGCCGAGGGGCTGGTCTGGAAGGCAGCGGGACTCGTCGCTCCCGCCACCGCACCGGGCGGGCACGGAAGTTGGGCCGCCTCCCCGTCGTCTTCCCTTTCCCCTTCCCTCGCCCCTTCCCCCTCCCCGGCGGACTCCCGGTGAGCCACTACGACGTGATCGTCGTGGGTGCCGGGATCGCGGGCTCACTCGTCGCGAAGGAACTGGGCAGCCGGGGTCGCCGCGTCCTGGTCCTGGAGGCCGGGGAGCGCGCCACCGACCCCGCGCGGGGCCACCGTGAGGCCCTCGACCGGTACGCCACGGCATCCGCGAAGGTACCGGGCTCCGCCCACCGACCCCACCCCGCCGCCGACTGGCCGGAGGTCACCGACGTGACGGGCACGGACGGCGTCCCGGGATTCCGGGCGGCCGGCCATCTGCTGCAGGACGGCCCGCTCCCGTATGCCAGCGGCTACGTCCGGGCCAACGGCGGGACCGGCAACGTCTGGACCGGCCTCACCCCGCGCATGCTGCCGGAGGACTTCGACACCGAAGCCTTCGGGTACGGGCGCCGCTGGCCGCTCACCTATGACGACCTGGAGTCCCATTATCGGGCGGCGGAGCGGGAGTTGGGGGTAGCCGCTGACATCGGCGAGCAGCGTGCGCACGTCGGGCTCGGTTTCCCCGAGGGCTACACCTTCCCCATGCGCGCCCTGCCCGCCAGCCACCTGGACCGCCTCCTCGCGGCGAGCCTCGACGGACGGCGCGTGAAGGACCCGGTGACCCTGGGCGAGGCCGAACTGCGGGTGGTCGGCACCCCACAGGCCCGCAACAGCGTGCCGGACCCGGACTATGACGGCGGGCGCGGCTACGTTCCGCGTGGCGCCCAGGGGCGGCCCGCCCCGGTCAGCCGGTGCGTGGGCAACGCGACATGCATCCCGCACTGCCCCTCGTACGCGAAGTACACCCCGCTCAAGACACAGGGCCAGTGGGGGAGTTCGGTCACCCTCGTCGACCGGGCCGTGGTCAGCCGCGTACTCGTCGACGGGAACGGCCGCGCCACCGGCGTGGAGTACCTCTCGTACGACGGCCGGCCCACCCGGGTCCACGCCGACGTCGTCGCACTCGCCGCACACGCCATCGAGAACGCCCGACTGCTCCTCCTGTCCCGGCTCGCCACCCGCAGCGGTCAGGTCGGCCGCAACCTGATGGACCACCCGGTGCTGCTCACCTGGGGCCTCATGCCGGAAGCGGTCGACCCCTACCGTGGGCCCGGCTCCACCTCGGGCTTCGAGGGATTCCGCGCCGGACCCGAACGGCGCGCACGCGCACCCTTCCGCATCGAGATCGGCAACTGGGGATGGGTGTGGGCCAAGGGCCCTGTAGACGGTGACGTCGCCCAACTCCTCCATGAAAAGGGTTTGTTCGGAGCGGAGCTGCGGCGCGCCGTCGGCGACCGTGTGCGTCGCCAGTTCGCGTTCCAATTCGAGATGGAGCAGGGCGCCGACCCCGCCAACCGCGTCACCCTCCACCCGCACGCACGCGACCAACTCGGCCTGCCCCGCCCCCAGGTCACCTACGATCTGTCGGACCACGTCAAGGACGGCATGGCCGCCGCCAAGCACGTGTCCGACCAGATCTTCGCCCTGCTCGGCGCCGAGGACCACACCGACTACGAGCCCGCGTCGGCATGGCCCGGCCGCTTCGAGCACAAGGGCCGCTGCTACGGCTACCGCGGTGCCGGCCACGCGGCCGGCACGCACATCATGGGCGCCTCCCCGGGCACCTCGGTGGTCGACTCGTGGCAGCGGTGCTGGGATCACCCCGGCCTGTACGCCGTGGGCTGCGGCAGCATGCCCTCCGTCGCCACCTCCAACCCGACTCTGACCATGGCCGCCCTTGCTCTGCGCAGCGCCCGGCGCATCGAGGCCGACCTCGTCGAACGGGACCGCCCCGCCGCCCTCACCCCAGACATTCCCGCATGAGTACCCCAGGAGTGCCCGCATGAGCCCGCAGCCCCTGCCGCCCGTCACCGAGCCCTTCCAGCTCCCCTTCCACTATGGTGCGTTGCATCACATCGGCATCGACTGGCTCACCGAGGCGGAACCGGTCCGGGACCTGCTCGCCAAGCACCACCCCGCCCTGACCGTCGCCACTTTCGACGACCGGGCCCTGGTCTCGCTCAACTACCAGCTCTACTTCGCGCAGTACGCGTTCGGCGGGGGCGTCACCCAGGAGATCGAGTACAACGTCATCGCCTTCCCCACGGCCCAGGCGGACCGGATCCCCGAGCTGACCTACGCGCAGTTCGCGCAGGGCTGGGACCAGACGAAACTCCTGGGCATCGCCCGCATCCACGTCGTATGCGACAACCCGTACGCCATCACGGCCGGACGGGAGCTGTACGCCGAGCCGAAGTACCCGGGCTGGTTCGAGGTCGACCTGCCGTCCCTGAACGGTCCGGTGGGCGAGACCTGGACCGTGCACTGCAAGACGGCCGAGGTGGCGGGGGACGACACCCTGGTGCGTGAGGACACACAACTGATCTCTCTGACCGCCCAGTTGGACGACCTGACGGCCGCTCCCGCCAACAACACCCCCATCACCGGCTACGGCACCGACACCGACGGCCGGGCCCTCGCGGGTCCCATGAACGTCTACCAGCCATACCGCTGGTACGACCTGAACGCCCCCCACCACACCGACCGCGTACGCCTCACCGTCCATGCCCCCGACAGCGACCTCGGCCGCGACATCCACCACCTGCTCGGTGACACCCCCGCGGTCGGCGCCTGGACCTACCAGTCACCCCCCGTGGCTGCCCACAACCGGCCCTACTACCTGAGCTCCCAGCGTTGACTGGAATCCTTGGACCGCGACCGCGGTACGGGGCGGCTCTGAGGTCAGCTGCGGTCGGCGAAACGGCGACCATCGCAGACCCTTTGGGGTGACGATGGCCCCGCCAGGCGAAGTCCAGCGGGTAGGGGCCTCTGGAAGTCTGCGCACGCCCTGCCGGGCCGCTGCGCACAGGTCGGCGGTTCGGGCTGATCTGCACGTGGAGCACACTCTCTCCGGTGGTCCCGATGCCGGGGGAGCCGTGCGGCTTCGTCGCCAACCTGGCGGAGGCCAGGGCCCTCCTGCACCCCGAGGTCAATGAGCCGACGCTGACCGGGCCGCTGCCGAAGCCGCTCGGCTCCGGCACCGGCAAGCACCGCAAACCATCCGTTGGGCGGTATTTCGTAGATCAACACTCCGTCCGCTCACGCACCGCTCACGCAAACGGCCCCGGACGAGACGTCCGAGGCCGAATAGGACCCCTCTCTGGGGAAGAAACCCCAGGTCGGAGCGGCAACACGTTGTGCCCCCGGCAGGATTCGAACCTGCGACACCCGCTTTAGGAGTTCGATCCACGCCCGCCCCTGGGGCCGTCGACGACTGGTCCGACGGTCGCCCGGGGGTGCTGCTGTATGCCGCCGTCCGGCGTCGTTGATGTCAGCGGTGGATGTCAGAACGTGGTGCGCTGTGCAGGTGGTAGCGGCGATTTGGACGTCGTACCGCCTACGTCATGCAACGACGTCAGACCCCTAGACGGAAATCTTCGATCTTTTGACGAATTACCTCACTGGGGTCGATTCCGAAAGACCTGTCGGTCAGCATCTGCACAATGTCGGCATCAGTAAGAGTCACGATCATTTTATCGTGTTGCACCCATTGGCTCTTAATCGCGTGGACTGCGGACCCCTGGGGCTCTATACGCGTCATAATTAAGGCGAATAGCCCAGTTCCATGCTTGGAAAGATAATTGGCGACCTGAATGATCTCCTGCTTCTCGATCCCGCGTGTGTAATTTTTAGCGTCCGCGACTACGTAGTCTGCGAAGTATTTATCTCTGATAAATTTCCAAAATCCAGTGTCGGCATAGTTGGGGAGGATGAAGTCTCGCCGGTTCATCTCGGCGTCATCCAAACTCTCCCAGACGGGGGATTTTAGAGGGGGGCAGAATAGATATTCTGCGATGTCTCGGCAAAGGCGCTGGTAGGCCGACCAGGTGGCTCGTCCGGCAGGCATCTGTATGAGCTTATCAACCAAGGCGAGGGCTTCACTCTGTGGAGCTTCCTCGAAGTATTCTGGAGCGAGGAACTTGGATGCCTCGTCTCTCAGGCCCGCAGCCATCGACCTCTGAGCGATCCATGGCCCATCCCAAATTTCGATCCCGCTGTTTGTGAGTGGGTCCGTGCCCTTGTTCGCCAAAATTCCAGGAGCTGCCAAAACGAGGCGCTTCCTGCGGGCGCCATGCTGTGTTGCCCGGGCGAGACGACCGTAATGCTTCATTTGATTTACGACATCTTCAATGCGAAGGTTCGTCTGCGGTGACACGCGTTTGACCTCAATGACGAACACGGCATCCTCTGACTCGGCGATAATGTCCGCACGCGCCCCTGGCCCCAAGAGGACGTCTTGCGATACGTTCCGGTGGCCGGTCTTAACGAGTAGCTGCACGAGGAAATTAGTGAATTCGAGCTCGCTGAAATCGAGGACTCTGCTTTGGACTTGGAAACCAAGGCGATCCAACCATGCCACCGCGTGCGCTTTGCCGCCGCTGAACTCGGAGGGCTGGAGCGCACGTTCGTAGTCCCACTTGTGCGCTACTCCTGCGATTGCCTTCGCGTCGTATTCCCTGCCCTCATACACGAGGACGTATGTACGGGCCTTGCTGTAGCCGTACTTCGCAAGGAAGGTATCGCGCCCCAACTCGTCGTACTCCGCCAGTGTGTTGAGTACGGACTGCCGTGTGATCGCTCCTCTGCGCATGACCGAAGAGTACGGTCGGGCACTGACAGAGGTGGATGTTCAGTCGATCACCTGAGGCCGAGAGGCGCAGGCGGGAACCTGGGGTGCGACGCGCTGGCTGCCCGTCTTGTGCTGGCCTTCGACACACGGTGACGGGAAGGCCGGCAGCGGGCTGCTCGTATGGTCCGGCACGCTGCTGCTTTGTTTAGCCTGACTGGCCGGTCTACTGATCAAGGGTCTCGCTGACCAGCGGGACTGACGAAGCCCACGGCTCTGAACTGCTCAGATGCCGTGGGCTTCTGTCGTTGTCGGTCGGCGTCGGGTGGCCTCGCACGGCCCGAGGACGGCCCGGTCTTCGCGGATGGCGCTGTGGGGCCTCAAGACCAAAACTTGTTCCAGCGGCCGGTGGTAAGGAAATCACGGAAAGCGTCTTCGTCCATCTCTTCCACCCACTGAGGGGCTGGATCCTGGTACAGGAGATCAGCTGGCAGGCCGGGAGCGGCCGCGAGGTAGCGCATGGTCATCTCTGGGGTCTTGAGTGCGATCGTTGACACATGGGGGTTGGAGGAACCGATAGCTCGTGACACTGCGCTGCTGGTGAACCTTCCGAAGGAGTAAAGGATGCCCCGATCGGCTCCGATGTCCAGGAGCTTGCCGATGAACTGATCCACTAGTTGGATGTTGACCGGTCGCCCATGGCGCTTGCACTCGACGGCCACGGTCACCTCCTGACCGACGACCGCCCCAGTTGCCAGAACATCTATCTGGCGCTTCTTGCCGCTTAGGCGGCCGGTGACGTACTCGTTATGGACCGCCTTGGCAGCAGGGTCCAGAGTGCTCAGCATGGTGCGGACTGACTGCTCGTAGCGCTGCCACAGTGGGTTCGGAGTCGACGGCATGGCCGCAAGCTAGTCCATAGGCCAACTCGAGGTCTCCGGTTCCGACTATGCGCTGCGCCCTGTCGGCTGGGTGTGAGCCGGCGGATTGACGCAAGCCACCGTGGGTCGTACTCCTGCCGCGTAGGTGTACGGTCCCCGCCAGGCGAAACAGCGAGCGGCTGTTGCGGTGCGCAGTGCCCGCGCCACCATGTCCTCCGCGGTTCGCCGCTGATGGGACACGGACCTCTTCGTCCCGAAGCAACTTGGGTGGGGGAGCTGCCGTGGGGTGCTGTGCCTGTCACCTGTGCTGACGGTCCGCAGGTGTTCGCGCTCGTCCGCCGCTGTTCGTCGGCGTTGTCACGCAGTTAGACACTCACCTCACCGCGTGGCCGCGCGATGCGTGGTGCGGTCCCGGATGTGATGCGGGCGAGTCACTCCTTGCAGCGTTGGCAGGCTGTGAGGCCCTGTTCCTTAGCGTCATCCTCGGGCATCGACGTCTGACCCATGCAGGTGTCTCGCTTCCCGTTCAATGACGGGCAGTCAAGATCAGTGTGGTACGTGGATCGATGGTCACCGATGCGTACGCGGACAGCACTCATAAGGGCCCCTGGTTGCTTCCCTCGACGGCACGTGATCCGTCCGCGACGAGACGCAGCCCATCAGCCCTCGGCTAGGCAAGCTGCACTCATTGGGAGCGTTCGGGTGCTGCCCCTCGGCCAACAACCGAGGAGCGATCTCATCAGGCTGGCAACTTTCATGTGATTCGCCGCCGTGCCCTGCTTGATTGGTGCGCTTGTCGTGCTCATACCACGGTCGCCACTTCCCCCGGGGCACCGAGATAGGGCGTAAACGACCCCACGCGAGTCGGAAACTGAGACGATGGTGGTCGGGCTATGAGGCACCGGCCCTACCCAAAGTGTGCCCAGTCGCCACTGGCGTCAGGCAAGGAGGGTGACCTGGCGATCAAGCACAGCTTGCAAGGCGGATATCCCCGACTAGGGCTAGAAGTTTCGACACTAGTCGCAACTGACACCCTGTCGGCGAGCAGAGAGATGAGGTAAAAACGGATGCTGGATCCGCGCGAAGCTGTGGCAGTCACATGGGATAACGCAAAGCAAGCGGCACTCTATTTCGACCGCATACTGCCTTGCGCAGGCTATCACGAGGTTCCCCCTGATTTGCGATTTGATTTTCAACGCCTCATGCCCACCTATCGACAACTCGCGAACGAATACACTGGGCCCGGAGGGAGCGAATGGGATTCATTCGAGCAATCAATCACAGCTCCGCCATCCAGCTACAATGAAGAAACGGCTTGGATTGCTGACGATTATGTAGTTGCCGCTCATGCCGCACTATCGGGGCTTAACATCCCTAGTGTGCCCATGTTTGCCGATATCAATTCAGAGTACCCCCGACTTCTCGACCCGCAGTATTATATCGATGCAGGGAATGCGCCTCTCGGTGTTTCGTCAGTAAACTTGGCCAATGTTGTGGAGGTCAAATTAATCGAAATGCAGGTAGTGGATACATCTAATACCCCTTGGGGGCAAATTGCGGAATTTCGTCGCGATAAGAAATCCGTGAGTCAACTTCGCAGAATGCGCCTGCTGTTCGATCAGGACTTGAGGGGAAAATCTCCGGCGTACATTCAAGACTATGTAAACATTAAGCTGGATGATTATGACGCCGCTCTTAAGTCGCACGGATTCGAGACCATTACCGGCGTCGTCGAGGCGTTAACCAACTCAAAGACCCTGCTTGGCGTCAGCGCAATGGCGGCCGCTGGCATATTTGGGGGGCATTGGGGCGGCGCTGTTGCACTCGCGGCTGTAATCGGGACCACACGAGCGACCGTTCGCATACGACAACGAAAGCATGAAATGATCACTTGGAAGAATAACGCGGAATTAGGCTACATTGTCGAAGCGAGAAAGAACGTAAATGCTGCCAGATCCGTCGCTCTTCACGAACCGGAGGAACCTGCTGACGGGGCACTGGGAGGGCGGACATGGGACGTCTTTATCTCTCACGCTTCCGAAGATAAAGCTGTCGTTGCTCGTCCACTCCGGGAAGCGCTGACTCGACTGGGCGTGAGTGTATGGCTAGATGAGGCGGAATTACGGATCGGGCATAGCCTTCGCCGCAAGATCGATGAGGGCATCAGAGCCAGTCGCTACGGCGTGGTCATCCTCTCGGAATCGTTTTTCTCCAAGGGTTGGACAAACCACGAACTAGACGGGCTGGTCACCCGGAATGTTGCCGGAGAACAGTCTCTTCTGCCGGTCTGGCACAACCTCAGTGCGGATGGCGTGAGGCGGTACAGCCCGTCGCTCGCCGACAAGATGGCATTGAGCACCGCCGACTACTCCATCGACAAGATCGCGGAACAGATTGCGGACGTAGTGAAGGACGGGGCAGGTACTAACAGGCCCTAACAGAATGACCGCGTTGAAACTACGTTGAGATCACGCCGAGGGCCGATGCCAGCTAAGGGCAACAAAACTGCTGGTCGCAGAGACTGCCGCGCCCGTAGCCTGCACCCGTGATGGAGGAAGACGAGATCAACCCGGGTGTCCGCGTCGGAGGTGACCGCTATCGAGCGATCAGCCTGCGCTTCCACCAGCTGACACGCTCCTTCCCCGACGAGCGTGATGACCTGCTGCGCGACTTCCTCGTGACAGCTCAAGGAGAGTCGGCGCGGATCGAGGTCATGGTGAGGACCTGGGACGGTGACGGGCTCGACGTCTTCCTTGCCGAGTTGGCGGAAGAGTTTCGAGGATGGAAGGGTGCCAAGACCTGGCGCTCGCTTGAAGGCGACTTGACGCTATCTGCCGAGCACGCAGGATCACACGTCCGATTGGCCTGGGGGTTGCACGACCGTCTCCCCGACGAGGAGTGGCGTTTCGAAATGACGACCAGCCATGCCCCGGGAGAGGACATGCGCCGCCTTGCCATCGAGATGCGTACCTTCTTGGAGTCAGAGCCGCTGTAGTGGGCGGAGACAGCTCGTCAGGCGTCTATGACCGGCATAACACGCCGAGTTGCCGCTGTGTGATCAGGCAGCAGGCAAGTTTGAGCAATGCTTCGTGGATGTCGGCTCGTCGTTCCCAACGAACGCGGAGGCGTCTGAAGCCGTGGAGCCAGGCGAAGGTTCGCTCGACGACCCACCGGTAGGTTCCAAGTCCACTCCCGTGAGATGTTCCGCGGCGGGCGATTGCAGGGACGATCTGGTGGGCCCGAACCTGGTCGCGGTAGGTGTCATGGTCGTAGCCGCGGTCAGCGAAGACGGAATCGGGCTTGCGGCGTGGCCGCCCGACTCTGCCCCGGACTGCTGGGATGGCGTCGAGCAGGGGCATGAGCTGAGTGACGTCGTTGCGGTTGCCGCCGGTGAGGATGATCGCAAGCGGGGTGCCGTGGCCGTCGGTGATCAGGTGGTGCTTGGAGCCGGCCCGTCCTCGGTCAACTGGGGACGGGCCTGTCTGGAGCCCCCTTTTAGCGCTCTGACGTGGCTGGAGTCGACGACGGCCCGCGACCAGTCGAGACGGGCAGCGGCGTTCAGCTCGGCCAGCAGCACCTGGTGCAGCCGCTGCCAGACCCCGGCCTCGTTCCAGTCCCGCAGCCGACGCCAGCACGTCATACCGGACCCGAAGCCGAACTCCTGGGGTAGGTGTTCCCACTGGATGCCGGTGTGCAGGACAAACAGGATCCCGCACAGCACCTGCCGGTCCGGGACCGGCTTGCGACCCGGGTACCTGAACCGTCTCTCCCGCTTCGGCGGAAGCGGTTCGATTCGCTCCCACAGGTCATCCGACACGATCCATGGCGATGCCCCCATGATGCGGACAACGCCGAACCCGCCGACCGGAAACGGCTACCAAGACCGACCCACCTCATTGTGTTAGGCGTTCTAAGTGAATTTCAGCCTGCGTTACTGGTTGGGAGATCCGGGAGTCCAACAATCAGTTCCAACTAAGGGTGAGAATCGGAGGCGGCAGTGAGAGCATTGGCGAGAGGCAACAAGCACATGCCGATCTTAAGTCTGATTCATGACCCGCAAAGGACAGGCAGACGTCGTAGTCGTAATCAGGTGAGGGTGGCATGCTCACCTTTCAAGGCTATTACACGCACCAGCGCCCGGCAGGGGTGAGTGAAAAACGTAGGTTGGTGGAGCGGCTTTGGGGTGGCGCTGCTTTGGCGCGAGTGATCATGGCCCCGTAAGCTTGCGGCGCGTCGGGCAGTCTGTGGACCTGCCCGGTAAAGCACGACGTTGGGGCCATGATCTTCGAGGCTCGCGCCAAAGTGGCTCCGTAAAGCCGTGGAGCCGACCGCCCCAGCCACGACGTACCCCTTCTCTGGCATCAGGCGGCTGCATGTTTTGAGCGCGGCACGGGCGCCGGCCGGGCTGGAGCGGGGCGGAGACAGGAGCGCGGCCCGGCCGGGGGCCGGGCCGCGCGCGGGGAGCGGAGCGAGCCGCCTTGAACCAGTAGAGAAAGTTGTAACTCAGTCTGAGGCGAGGGGCTGTTGAGCCTCCGCCCGGACGCGGATGCTGGTCTCCGACTCATCCCGGAACTGGTGGTTGCTGGTGCGGAACTCGTCCAAGAGCTCGAAGAGCATCTCCATGCCGGGCCTGCCTAGACGCTCCGCCTCACGTTCGATCTCCGTTGCCCACCCGAGGGCGGAATGGCGGCCCAGGCGCTGCCACAGCCACTCGGAGAAGTTGCCCTGCGTACCGGGGTTCCAGAAGTCGTAAGGTTCCGCGATGTCATGGATGCCCAAAGCAACCCGGTAGCCGATGAGCATGGAGTTCAGATGCTGCAAGGAGCTGCTGTGAACCCACATACCTGGTCGGAGCCGGACTTCCTCCAGGAAGTCGTACACATCGGCAAGCTCTCCGAGCTGCCTGGGCCTGCGCCTTGTCCCGCCCGTCTCCTTCATGCAAGCACCCTAATCAGGGTCGTCCGGGGGCAAGGACCCTGCGAGGGGCTTGAAGACGTATGCGCAGGGTGGGAGTTGAACGTCTTGTCGATGAGCTAGCGCAAGGAAGACCACCGGCCGGATCGTCCACGTGATGCGGGTACCGGCCTGGGTGACTGACACGGTGCAGGGTTCTAAGCGCAGGAGGGCGCGTCGGGTTTCGGCGCGGCCGTCGTGGAGCCAGGCCCAGACCTTGTCCGAGGCGTCCGGGTCGAGTGCCGGTGAGATGGTGCGTAGTGCGATGGCGACCCATCTGTCTGCCTGGGGTGCGGAGTAGGCGTCGAAGGATGCCCGGAGTGCCGGCCACTGCATCCCATCGGTGAGGTCCTCGGTCCAGCACTCGCACCAGAAGCCCCGGCGGGGCTTGTCCATCAGCACGGGTGGCCTCCCCGCTGGGCGTTCACGAAGAGTTCCGCGGTGACCGTGTAGCCGCCGCCCGCGCCCTGGACGACGACCCTGTGCGCGAGGGTGCTGACCATGCCCAGGCCCCGGCCGTGCTCGGCGTCCTGGTCCTGGTGCTCGACCTTCGGGGCGCCGCCGCCTCCTCCGTCGTCTGTGACCGACAGGGCGATGACCTGGGGTGCCACCGCCAGGGCCAGGTGGAAGCTGCCGCGTTCCCCGCCGCTGCTCGTGTGCCGGAGCGCGTTGGTGCTCAGTTCGCTCACGATCAGGGCTGCGTCGTCGGCCAGGGGCGATGCGCGCAGGATGTCTCTCGTCCAGCGGCGGGCCCGGCTGACCTCTTCCGGAAATCCTGGGCAAGTCAGTCCCCAGACTCGGACTTGACTCGTATACTCGTGCATACAAGTTCCTTCGTGCTGGTAGGCCGCCATGTGCAGCGGGTTCGGGCTAGACGAGTTTCACGCCGTCGTGGGCGCGGACGGCCGGCGGGGTCATCGCGTCGAGTGCGTCGGTGACACGGATCGCGTATGCCTCGTCGGCAAGCTCGGAGACTTCTTCACGGGTGACCCAGCGCAGGGCGCGGGTCTCGTCGCCGGTCGTGGGCGTGCCGTCGGCGGCCTCGCAGCGGAAGACCAGGGAGACGATCAGGCCCGTCATGTTCTTGTAGACGCCGGTCAGGGTCGCCGGAAGAGCGATCTTGATGCCGGTCTCTTCGAGGACTTCGCGTTGCAGGGCCTCGGGGATGGTCTCCTCGCGTTCGAGGACACCGCCCGGCGGCTCCCACTGGCCGTTGTCACGGCGCTGGATCAGGAGGGCACGGCCGCGGGCGTCGACGACGACCCCGGCGACGCTCACGGAGTGCGGGCGTTCTGTGCTCACGTTCCTCTGCCCTCCCGGATGGCTAGGCTCTCCACCGTAGCAACTTCACTCGCCCACTCGTCTAGATACCTAAAGGAGTACACACAGTGAGTCCTCTTTCTTCGGGCCTCCTCGGAGATCTCGACCCCGCGAGCGATCGTGCGGTCTTCCGGCAGATCGCCGACCAGCTGCGCGAGGCGATCGACCGTGGGCGATTCCGCGAGGGCGAGAAACTGCCCTCCGAGGCGGAGCTGGTCGAGCATTACGGGGTCTCCCGGATGACCGTCCGCAACTCCTTCTCCGTCCTCACCGGTGAGGGCCTGGTCCACGCCGAGCACGGCAAGGGCGTCTTCGTCCGGCCCCGGCCGCCCGTGCGGCGCCTGGCCTCCGACCGGTTCGCCCGGCGGCACCGAGAGCAGGGGAAGTCCGCGTTCATCGTGGAGGCGGATGCGGCCGGCAGTCACCCGCAGGTCGACAGTCTTGAGGTGAAGGAAGAGAAGGCCAGTCAGGAC
Source organism: Streptomyces sp. NPDC090088 (assembly GCF_044747345.1). NCBI lineage: Bacteria > Bacillati > Actinomycetota > Actinomycetes > Kitasatosporales > Streptomycetaceae > Streptomyces > Streptomyces sp. NPDC090088. The sequence goes on from NZ_JBIVDZ010000006.1 coordinate 453,497, forward strand.
GTCTCCACCCGGCTCGGCTCCGTCCGCCGCGTGCTCGCCCGGCGGCGCCGGTATCTGCTGGACGGGCGGCCGGTGGAGTTCGCCACCTCCTATCTCCCCCTCGACATCGCCCGCGGCACCCAGATCGCCGAACCCAACCCCGGTCCCGGCGGCATCTACGCCCGCCTCGAAGAGCTGGGCCACCGCCTCGACCACTTCGAAGAGGAGATCCGCGCCCGGATGCCCTCGCCCTCCGAGGTCAAGACGCTCCACCTCGCGGCCGGCGTGCCCGTGATCCACCTGGTCCGCACCGCCTTCGACACCGAAGGGCGAGCGGTCGAAGTCTGCGACACGGTCATGGCGGCGGACGCCTACGTCCTGTCGTACCAGCTCCCCGCGACCTGATCGCGTGATGGGCGGGAGTGCGGTGCTAGGGGGTGGGCTGATCCGTGGCCTCAGCAGTCGGGGCGCCGAACATGGCGCCGATGTTGTTCCACGTGAAGCCGTCCCGCCAGTGCGGCTTGTCGGCTGCCCAGTCGAGGAGGGCCTGACGGGCCTTGTCCTGGGAGGCGGTCAGGGTTTGGTAGTGCTCTGCGGGGACGCCGTCTCGGTACTCCAATTGGTAGGTGTTGTTGTCGCGGAACAGCACCTGGATGTACCAGTCGCCCTCGCGGTCCTCGTCCTGCCGCTCAAGGATCAGGTGGTCGCCCTGTCCCAGGTTCGCGAGCATCGTGCCTATCGCCGGCTGGGAGGGGTCCTTCACCGCGTGCCCCTGAACGTTCGTCGCAATCAGCATGGGCAGAGCATGGCGGAAGGGTCTGACAGTGGGGGTCCTCGGGAAGCCTCCGCGGCCGCCCTGCTTGGACCGTGTGGTCGTTCTTCTGAACTCGTACACCCCAACATGCTTACTCGTATAGACGAGTGGGCAAGTTGCGTGGCAGGGTGATCGTCATGAGCCCGGGAGATCGGGTTCACGGATCGCTACATGTATAGACGAGTAGATAGGGAGTGTCCTGTGCGCACCATCCGTGTGGAGACCACCGCCGCCACGATCCTGCTGACCGAGGCCCCCGAGCCGAAGGTCCGCGACCGCCAGACCGGCGAGATCGCCAAGGACGCGGTGAGCGGTGAGGCGCTGATGACCATCGGCGTCGTCTACATCGAGGACGGGGAGTCCGCCCTGATCAAGGTCACGGTTCCCGAGGGAGGCGTGTCCGAGGGGCTCGTCCTCGGCTCGCCCGTCTCGCTGCCGGGGCTCGTCGCCCGGCCGTGGGAGTCCGTGTTCAACGGCCAGCAGCGTCACGGCATCGCCTACCGCGCCGCCGCTGTGACCCCGGCCGCCTTCCCGGCCAGCGCCGGGGCTGCCGCCTGATGACCGACCTGACGACACTCCTGGAGGTGGGTGGTCCCCTCGCCGCACTCGGTGGCGGGGCCGCCTACACCCGGGCCAAGCACCCGGCGGTCTACTGGTCCGCAGTCGGCGGCCCGATATCCACGGTCCGCCTGCTCAGCTCGTACGGCTCCGTCATGGACGCCTGCGGCCTGACCGTGGCGCCCTCCCGGCTCAGGGTCCTCGCCGTCAAGGCCACCACCCGTCGGGAGATCCGGCCGGTCCCGCCCCGCCGGGGCATCCTCCGTCCCACCTCGACCGGGTTACGACTCCGGTTGCGGCTCGCTCCCGGGCAAGAACCCGCCGACGTCGCCGCCTCGGCCGAACGCCTGCGGCACGCGTGGGGAGTTCACGCCGTCTACGTCACCACCGTCAAGCCGGGCGTCGTGGAACTGCGGCTCGTCGGGTACGACGTCCTGCGGCGCGTGCGGATGCCCCGCAAGGCCGGCGGCGGCTTCCTGAAGGTGCCAGTGGCGCTGCGCGAGGACGCCATGCCCTTCGTCCGCGACTACCGCACCGTTCCCCACCAACTCACCCTCGGCGCAACCCTGTCCGGCAAGTCCATGTACCTGCGCCACCTCATCTCCGGGCTCGCCCGTCAGGACGGCGTCGCGCTCGTCGGAATCGACTGCAAGCGCGGCGTCGAACTGGCGCCCTTCGCCGCCCGCCTCTCCGCCCTCGCCACCGACCCCGACGAAGCCGCCGAACTGCTGCCCGTACTCGTCAAGGAAATGGAGGACCGATACGACCTGATCAAGGCCCGCCAGGGCATCGCCCCGGACACCCTCGACGAAGAGATCACCTCCAAGATCTGGGGCCTGCCCGACACCCAACGCCCCACCCCCATCGTCCTGTTCATCGACGAGGTCGCCGAACTCTTCCTCACCGCCACCCGCAAGGACGAGGACCGACGCGACGAGATGGTCACCCAGCTCATCCGCCTCGCCCAGCTCGGCCGCGCGGCCGGCATCTACCTCGAAGTCTGCGGCCAGCGCTTCGGCGCCGAACTCGGCAAGGGCGCCACCATGCTCCGCGCCCAGCTCACCGGCCGCGTCTGCCACCGCGTCAACGACGAAGCCTCCGCCAAGATGGCCCTCGGCGACATCGCCCCCGAAGCCGTCTACGCCGCCTGCTCCATCGCCCCCGAGACACCCGCCTCGCCGTCGCGGGCGACACCTCCGGCGGCTGTTCCCGCATCCGCACCCCCTACCTCTCCCTCGCCGACGCTGCCGCCATCTGCCAGGACACAGCAGACCTGGTCCCCGACGTCCCCGCCCTCAAGCCCTTCCGGCCCGACGTTCCCGTACGACCGCTCACCACCCCGAGCCTGGCCGTACAGCCGCACCCCGTCACCGACTGACCCCCTCCCCGCCTCTTCGCGCCGTATCCCTACCCCTCCATGCCCGAAACCGGAAGGAGCCGCATCATGCGCGCCCAGCTGGCCCGCGTCGACGCGGTGCTCGTCCAGGCGCTCATCGCCGCCGCACTGTCCTTCGCCCACCTCCACGACGTCGCCTCAGCAGCCGGACAGGACGGATGGAAAGCCTGGGCCTACCCCATCTCCGTCGACCTCCTGCTCGTCGCCGCCTGGCGCCGACTGCGTACCGGCACCACGAAAGCCGCCGCCTGGTGCTGGTTCGTCATCGCCCTCGTCGCAGCCCTCGGCGCGAACGTTGCCACCGCCGGCCTCCTCGACCTTGGCAACGTCCCGGCCTGGCTGCGCATCCTCGTCGCCGGATGGCCCGCCGTCGCCTTCCTCGGCGGCACCCTCCTCGCCCACATGACCCCAAAGGCACCCGCAGCTGTAGAGACCACTGACGACGACCAGGAGCAAGAGCCCGAACCGACTCCCGAGACGCAAGCCGACGAACAACCACCCGCACCCCCAATCGTCCCGGTCCCGGCCGCCCTCGTCGCGCACGCCCGCAAGGTCGCCACCGAGCACCACACCCGCACCGGCAACCCCATCGACACACCGACTCTCCGCGCCCGCCTCGGCGTCCCGGCCCCCATGGCCGAAGCCATCGCCGCCCAGCTCTGAAAGGAGACCCAGGACTCATGACCGCCAACCGCCGCTTCCGCAACGTCACCCGCATCGGCCCCGTCCAGGTCGGCACCGCCTACGACGACCGGGGCCGCGAGAAGCACACCGCCGCCTGCACCGCTCCGCGCTGCGGCTTCTCCGCCGACTACGACAGCCGCGCCGCCGCCGAACTCGCCGCCCGCACCCACCGCTGCCCCGTCCGCTGAAAGGACCCCGCACCCCGTGACCCTCAACCTGCCGCTCGTCGTCGTCCTCGGCTTCTTCGCCTGGGCGGCCGTCAAGTACCTCGGCGTCCGCACCTGGATCGTCGTCCTGGTCGCCCTCTTCGGCTTCTGGCTCTCCCACACCTTCCTGGCCCCCGCCATCGAATCCGGCACGCGTACCGGCGTGACCGTCATAAACGGCTCGCATACCTAGACGAGTAGATAAGGAGAGCCTGACCGTGTTCCTGCCCAAGTACCCCGACAGCCCCACCCCGCCGCCCGCACACACCCACACCCCGAACGACCCGGCCCCCGCCCGGCGCTCCGCGCTCCCGGCCGTCTCCGTCAGCACCGGCGCCGTCGTCGCCGTGCTCACGGGCGGCGTGGTCCTCACCGCGCTCCTGACCGCCGTCGCCGTATCGGCCATCTCCGTGGCCATCGCCGCCGTGGTCCTGCGCTCCCTGCTGCGCGAACACAACCGGCGCTGAACCGTGCCCGACCCCTGGGGCGGCCACGACACCGCCAAGCATCCGGCCGCCCCGGGGCCCGTCACTCCTGACCGAGCCAGCCAGAAGGAGCCAGCCATCTTCACCCGCACCACCCCGCCCCCGCTTAGCGAACTCACCAACCTCGCCTCGGGCGGCACCCTGCCCGGTATCCTCCGCCAGCTCTCCGGCCTCGGCGGCTGCACCAACCCCATCCGCCTCGACGGCCACCGCACCGAGTACGACGTCGACACCACAACCGGCGAGATCGGCCGCATTCTTCAGCACCTCGACTCGACCGACCTGCCCGCCGGCCAACTCCTCGTCCGCTGCAACAACCGCCGCACCACCCGCTGCGAGGCCTGCGCCGAGGTCTACCGCCGCGACACCTTCCACCTCATCTCCGCAGGCCTACGAGGCGGCAAGGGCACCCCTGAAGACGTCGCCGCTCACCCCCGCGTCTTCGCCACCTTCACCGCCCCCGGCTTCGGCCCCGTCCACAACCGCCGCACCGACAACCGCCCCTGCCGCTGCGGCACCCACCACGACCAGGACGACGACACCCTCGGCACCCCACTCGACCCCGACACCTACGACTACGACGCGGCCGTGCTCTGGAACGCCCACTCCGGTGCCCTGTGGCGCCGCTTCTCGATCTACCTCCGCCGGGAGGTCGCCAACGCGCGGGCCTCTCCCAGCGCCGTCTACGCGACCACGCGCGCGTTTCCTTCGCCAAGGTCGCCGAGTACCAAAAGCGCGGCGCCGTCCACTTCCACGCCGTCATCCGCCTCGACGGCCCACAAGGCGGCGACACCCCACCCCCGCCCTGGGCCACCGCCGAACTCCTCACCGACGCCATCCAAGCGGCCACCGCCAAGGTCCAGGTCGACGGCCCGACCCTCGACGACCGCACCCACACCTTCACCTTCGGCCGCCAACTCGACGTCCGCACCATCCGATCCGCCGACTTCAACGACGGCCAGGAACTCACCGAACGCGCCGTAGCGGCCTACATCGCCAAGTACGCCACCAAGGGCGCAGAGACCGCCACGGGAGCTCTCGACCGGCCGCTGAAGTTCGCTGCCGAACTCGCCCAGCTCGACATCAGCGACCACGCGCGCCGTCTCATCCGAACCGCCTGGACTCTCGGCGCCCGCAAGGACCTCGAACACCTCCGCCTGCGCGCCTGGGCCCACATGCTCGGCTTCCGCGGCCACTTCTCTACCAAGTCCCGCCGCTACTCCACCACCCTCGGAGCCCTCCGCGACGCCCGCGCCGAATGGCGCCGAGCACAAGCGACGGCAGCAGCCGCCAACCCTCAGCCGGACACGACATACGTCCTCGCCCACTGGGTCTTCGCCGGCACCGGCCTCAGCGCCGCCGAGACCTGGCTCGCCGCGTCCCTCGAACCAGCCCCCGGAACGGAAGGAGAGCCCACGCATGGCTGACGAAGAGCTGCTCACGGTCCCGGACGTCATGGCCCGGCTCAAGCTCGGCCGCTCCACGGTCTATGACCTGATCCGCTCCCGGCGCCTGCCCTCGCTCACCATCGGTCGCTGCCGTCGCATCCCAGCGCGTGCCGTCCACGACTACATCGCCAACGAACTGGAGGCGGCCGCCTGATGGCCCAGCAACGCAAGCGCAACCCGAACGGCGCCGGCAGCATCACCAAACGCAAGGACGGCCGATTCCAGTGCGCGGTGTACGTGCTCCAGCCGGACGGCACTCGCGCCCGCAAGTTCGCCTACGGCAAGACGTGGGCCGAGTGCGACGCCAAGCGCCGTGAGCTGCTCGACAAGGTGGACCAGGGCGTACCCGTGCCTACCAAGTCCGCCAAGCTCTCCGAGTGGCTCCCGTACTGGCTGGACAACGTCATCAAGCCCCGACGGAAGCTCAGCACCTTCGACAAGTACGAGACGCACGTCCGCCTCTACCTGGTGCCCCTCCTCGGCGCCAAGCGCCTCGAATCCCTCGGCGTCGCCGACGTCCGCCGCTTCCTCGTCCGCCTGGAGAAGGAGACCACCGCCGCAACCGCCAAGGAATCGCACCGAGTTCTGCGCTCGGCTCTGTCATCCGCCTGCCGGGAGGAACTCATCACGCGCAACGTCGCCAAGCTGGTCGAGCCGCCGCGTACGGCCACGCCTGAGCTGCGCCCCTGGACCCTGGACGAGACGCTCGACTTCCTCGCGGCTTCCCGCAAGGACCCGCTCTACGCGGCCTTTGTCCTCGCCATCGCCATGGGCCTGCGCCGGGGAGAGATCGTCGGACTTCGGTGGTCTGGCCTCGACCTCGACAACCGCGTTCTCTACGTCCGCCACCAGGTCCAGCGCCACCGTGGCGTTCTCTACGACGACGACCCCAAGAGCCGTCGTCGCCGAGCCGTCCCGCTGCCCGCCCTCTGCATCGCGCCCCTGCGCTGGCACCGCATGCGGCAAGCAGCCGCCCGTACCAAGGCGGGGGAGAGGTGGCAGGAGTCTGACTACGTCTTCGCTACCCGCACCGGCCGCCCGGTCGAGCCGCGCAACCTCTACCGCTCCTTCACCCGCGTCGCAGAGTCCGCCGGCCTCCGCGTCATCCGGCTGCATGACGCCCGCCACGGCACCGCCACCCTCCTCACGGCAGCCGGAGTAGCACCCCGCGTCGTGATGGAGATCCTCGGACACTCCCAGATCAGCATCACCATGGACGTGTACACGCACGTCGTCCAGGACACCCAGCGCGAGGCCATGAGCCACATGGACAAGCTGTTGAAGAAGCGTCCCCGCCTAGGCTGACCAACGCCGTCCCCCTCTAACCGAGACGCGGAGCCCCAAGACGTCACAGTCTTGGGGCTTCATGGTCTTCAGAGAGCGGACCCGGGTCCGCCGCTTTCGATGAGTGCGCGGGCGGCGACAAGGACTTCTTCCTTGAGCTGCTCTAGCGGAGTGCTCCAATTGGCGTTCCAGTCGTCCAGCTCAATGGCACAGTGGACGATCGGTTGCAGGCGATCGGGATAGCCGAGCTCCATCGCTACTTCGACCCAGATGAGGTTGGCGCCAGTCGCCGGGTCCAGGGAGCCGTCGACGATCTGAGCAGCCAGCCAGTAGGCCAGGGCCCACCTGGCGGCGATCGGGTCCGCCGGCACCTCGAATCCCAGCCCCAGCTCCTCCACGACGTGGGCGAACAACTCCCGTGCTTCATGCTCCTCACGGCGGCCCAGGCCGGCGAGCAGGGCAAGCGACGGGGCATCGACGTCGGCCAGAAGAGCGTCGAGACCAGCTTGGATGAGGCGGTCCGAGCCGACGTGATGTCCGAATGCCTGAGCTCGCGCCAGCTGCCTCAATCGATCGAGAGCCTCATCTTTTGTCACGCGGGATGCGCTCCGTCCCCGTCCCCGTTGATGTCAAAAGTAGATGTCAAAGGCCCCGGACCATGATCGGTCCGGGGCCTTTTGGCTGGTGCCCCCGGCAGGATTCGAACCTGCGACACCCGCTTTAGGAGAGCGGTGCTCTATCCCCTGAGCTACGAAGGCGGATCGTGGCCCGGTGGGTCACTGGCGTCAGCGTACCGGATTCGGTCGGTGGGGTGTGGGGGTGTCAGGCGAGGGGGACGTGGGTGAAGCGGGAGGCGAGGTGGAGGTCGGACTGGATGTGGTCGGCGGTGGTGCGCAGGTGGGGGAGAACTTCGGTCAGGAAGTTGTCCAGGGTGCGGCGGGCCGCGTGGGTGGCGACGTTCAGGGCGGCTACCGGGTGGCCGGTGCGGTCCCGTACCGGTACGGCGATCGAGCGGAGGCCGGATTCGAGTTCCTCGTCGGCGAGGGCGTAGCCGTGGGGGGCGGCGTTCAGGAGGGCTCGGCCCAGGGCGGTGCGGGTTGCCGGGAGGCGGGTGCCGACGGTGATGTCCACCGTCAGGACGCGGCCGGCGGCGGCCACCGCGACGTACTGGATCTCGGCCGGGTCGGTGCCCGGCACCAGTACCGCCAGCGCCGTCGGTTCGTGCAGGCGGTCGGCGAGGGCGCGGAGGTGGGGGGCGGCGAGGTGGGCCAGGGTGGTGCGGGACAGGGGCGGGTAGCCGAGGGACAGGACGCGGGGGGTGAGGGTGAACCGGCGGTCCTCGGCGGCCACCAGGCCGAGGTGCTCGTAGGTGATCAGGGCGCGGCGGGCTGTTGCCCGGGCCAGGCCCGTCGCCTTTGCCACGTCCGTCAGGGTCAGGGACGAGCGGCCCTCGCCGAAGGCCGTGAGGACGGTCAGGCCCCGGGCCAGGGATTCCACGAAGTCGCGGCCCAGTTCGTGCTTGGAGGCCGTCGTCCAGGTGGCGAGGCCTGCGGGGGTTGGGCCGGGCTCGGGAGGTGCGGCTTCGCGTAGTCGCCTCTCCATCGCCGCCACCGTCGTACGGAGCCGGGGGAGCAGGGTCTCGCGCAGGTCCGCCGCCGTGTGGCGGCTGGTGTGGCTGACGACGCTCGCCACGCAGGCGATGCGGGCGGAGGCGGAGGTAGGGGCGGAGGCGCGGACTGGGGCGCGGACCGGGGCCGATACCGCTACCAGGCCCGGTTCGATCAGCTGGTCGTCCAGGGACCAGCCGTTCTGGCGGGCCTGGGCCGCCCGGGACTCGAAGTCGGTCGGGGCGGTGGGGGTGCGGGGCGGTACGGCGGGGAAGCCGGCGTCCGTCGGGTCCGCCGCGCGGCGGGTGTGCCAGGCGGACCAGTCGGCGTCCGTCCACTCGGCGGCGAACAGCGGGCCGGGGGCGGTGCGTTCGGCCGGCAGCAGGTCGCCGATGCGGAAGCTGACGGACATGGCGCGGCGGCGGGTCGCCTGGTGGATGAAGCGGATGCCGTCGCGGTCGGCGACGGCGAGGGAGACGGACTCGTCCAGCTCGTCGGCCAGGGCGTCGGCCTCCCCGTCCAGCAGGGACGGCAGGCGGAGGGCGGACAGGTAGGCGTTGCCCAGCTCCATCACGCGGGGGGTGAGTACCGCGTCCCGGCCGTCCAGGCGGACGTATCCCATGCGGGCCAGGGTCGCGGTGATCCGGTCCACCGTGGAGCGGGCGAGGCCGGTGCTCCGTTCGAGGGCGCTCGCGCTCAGGGTCCCGCCCGCCTCGGTCAGCGCCGTCAGCACCGCCACACCCCGGACCAGCGGTGTCACCGCCTCGGCGGGAGGAGGGGAGGAAGAAGGGGAGGGGGCGGTCATCGACTCTCCGGTACGGCCATCAGGGCAGACGGTGCCGATCAGGGCACGCCTACCGTAAGCGCCTACCGTAAACCGTCGCCCACCTGGTCAGCGTCGGGTTCGGAAACCCGCTCACGCCCTGCCGGCCGGCCGCTATCCCCGGATCACCCGCACCCGGTAGTCCCCCGACCCCGTCCCGTCCACGGCCGACACCTGTACCTCGATCCCGTGCTGCGGGTCCTTGAAGGTCTCGCCCGGGCCGAACGGGGCGTCGGAGAGTTCCGCCTGGACGTTGGGGCTGCGGGTGCAGCCGCCGGAGTCGCCGTGGGCGTCGTACACCTTGATCGGTCCGCGGCCGGTGTCGATGTTCGCGTCGACCTTGTAGATGAGGACGCCGGGGCGGCAGACCTCCTCGTCGTTGCCGCCCTTGGCGCGCACCTCCAGGGCGTAGCCGGTGCGGGCGTCGACGGGGACGAAGACCAGTTTGCGGCCGCCGGGGACGGAGAGGGGGGTGAGGGTGTAGTCGGTGCTGCCCTTCGCCGCCGCGCAGCTGACCTGGTCGGGGTCCAGCCAGCCCAGCTTCCACTTGTGCCAGGCGAGCAGGTCGTTGTCGGCCCCCCAGTCCTCGCTCATGATGTCCCAGTGCCCGACCGCGCCCCCGCCCTCCTGGGTGTAGAGGTCGGGCAGGCCGAAGACATGGCCGTTCTCGTGCGGGAGGACGCGGTAGCCGGTGCGGGCGTAGGAGCCGGAGCCGTCGTCCTGGCGGGAGTAGACGAACGAGGCGTTGGCGACCGGGATGCCGTCGGCGACCGGGGCGTCGGCGTTGCCGGCGAAGGTCACCGACAGGACCGTGTCCAGGGCGGAGGGGCCGGCGTTCGGGGAGACCAGGACGTTCAGGAGGTCGTACGACCGGAAGTCCACGTCCGGGTCGGCGGCGGCCACGATGTCCTGGACCAGCTGCCGGTAGCCGGGGTCGAAGGGGGCGCCGCGCTCTATGCCGTAGGCGGCGAACGGCTTGGGCATCCGCAGCCAGTGGTCGATCGGGGCGGCCGGCTGGTAGTCGAGCTTGCCGTAGGAGGCGGTGCGGAACCAGTCCTGGGTCTGCGGGAAGAACTCGTGGTAGCGGTCGAGCGCGCTGCCCTGGCCGGGGGCGTCGGAGAAGTCGACCATCAGGGTCAGGGCGTGCACGGTGCCGGTGGATCGGGAGTAGCCGCCCGGGGTGGGGATGCCCTCGGTCATCTGGACCTCGTGGCCGCCGCTGATCAGGCAGGGGCCGTAGGCGGAGGAGCGGGCCAGCGCGATCGGGCCGGCGCCGGCCGGGGTGGGGGCCGCCGTGAGGCGCCCGGTGCCCGCCGAGGTGCCGACCGCCAGGATCAGCACGGTCACGGCGGCGATCGAGACCGCCCGGCGCGTCCCGGTCCGCCGCCGCCTTACGCATACCTGCCGACCGGTGGGGGTGATCCGACCGGTTGGGGTGATGCGGTCGGTTGGGGTGATCCGACCGGTTGGGGTGATGCGGCCGGTGGGGGTGATGCGGCTGTTCGGGGTGATCCGGTCGGTCGGGGTGATCCGGCCGGTGGGGGTGATGCGGTCGGTCGGGGTGATCTCGCCGGTCGGGGAGATCCCGCCGTCCGGGGTGAACTGGCCGTTCGGGGTGATCCGGTCGGTCGGGGTGATCTCGCCGGTCGGGGTGATCCGGTCGGTCGGGGAGATCCCGCCGTCCGGGGTGAACTGGCCGCTCGGGTCGGCCCGGTCCCTCGGGTTGCTCCGGCCGTTCAGGTCGCTCCCGCCGCTCGGATCGTTCCGGCCACTCACGGGTATCGGGCGGTCCGACGATATGGAGCGGTCCGCCAGCATGGGGCGGTCCGCGGGCATGGGGTCGTCCGGGGGTATCGGGCGGTCCTCGGATATGGAGCGGTCCGCGGGCATAGGGCGGTCCCCGCGCATGGGGCGGTCCCCGGGTACCGGCGGCCGGTCCGCGGATTCGGGCCGGTCCGCAGGCGTAGGCCGGTCCGCAGGCGTGGGCCGGTCCGCAGGCGTAGGGCCGTCCCCGGACATGGGCCGGTTGCCGGGCATGGGCCGGTTCCCGGGCATGGGCCGGTTCCCAGGTGTGTGGGGGTGCCCGGGCAGGGGGCGGCGGCTGGGCTGCGGCTGCATGCATGGACCTTTCGCTCCACGGCAGCCGCCGGTCTCCGGCTGCACCCTTTCGATCACCCTGTGTCGACAGGGCCGCGGGCGCGCGTTGGAGGGGCCGATCGTGGGATTCCCCGGGCGGAAGAGTGTGAGTCAGGTCACATGAAGTTTGGGGAAAGCTCGGAAATAACCGGGGAGCCCTTCCCCGTTTAGACCTGTGTCCGCGCGAAACGGGGAGCGGATCCCCGGATCGCGGAAACCAGACAGACCGACGTCCGTCCGACCGACCAGGAGTGCGCCGTGCAGACCGCGACCGCTACCCCCGCCGTGCGCAAGGCACCCCGGCCCCGCGCCGACGCCCTGCGCAACCGGGAGCGGATCGTCACCGCCGCCCGGGAGATGTTCACCGAGTACGGCCCTGACGTGCCGCTCGACGAGATCGCCCGCCGGGCCGGGGTCGGCAACGCCACCCTGTACCGCAACTTCCCCGACCGCGACGCGCTCGTCCGTGAGGTCGTCTGCTCCGTGATGGACCGGACGTCCGAGGCGGCCGAGCTGGCGCTCGCCGAGACCGGGGACGCCTTCGAGGCGCTGGAGAGGTTCGTGCACGCCTCCGCCGACGAGCGGATCAGCGCGCTGTGCCCGATGGTCGCCAGCACCTTCGACGAGAACCACCCCGACCTGGAAGCGGCGCGTGAGCGGTGCGAGCGGCTCATCGGGCAGCTCATGGACCGTGCCAAGGCGTCCGGACGGCTCCGGCCGGATGTGGGCGTCGGCGACGTGATGATCGCCGTGGCCCAGCTCAGCCGGCCCCCGGCCGGTACCGGCTGCCGGATCAACGACCGCTTCGTCCACCGTCATCTGCAGCTGTTCCTGGACGGACTGCGGGCCCCGGCCCGCTCCACCCTGCCCGGCACGGCCGTGACCATGGAGGACCTCCGCCAGGCCTGACCCAGCACTCAGCCGCGAACCACCGACGAGCACGGATCGGTGAGCACCGATCAGTTCGGGACCGCCGACCGGTCCCCTACCTCAACACGTCCCGTTCTCCGCCAAGGCCACCGTCACCTCACCGAGTCCGACCTTCCGTCACCACGTTCTGACTTCCCGTCACGAAGTCAAGAAGTCACGCACTTACGCAGTCACCCAGTCACGCAGTCACGCATTTCTCAAAGTCAACGAAGTCACGAAGTGGGTACCCCCATGTCTGAAACAGCCGCCAAGGCTCCCGGCGCCGCGGACGAGCGTTCCGCGCACGCCAACCGCTGGCGAGCGCTGATCTTCATCGCGCTCGCCCAGCTGATGGTCGTCCTCGACGCCACCATCGTGAACATCGCACTGCCCTCCGCCCAGACCGACCTGGGCATCTCCGACGGCAACCGGCAGTGGGTCGTCACGGCCTACGCCCTCGCCTTCGGCGGTCTGCTGCTCTTCGGCGGCCGTATCGCCGACCTCTGGGGCCGCAAGCGGGCCTTCGTCATAGGCCTGATCGGCTTCGCCGCGGCCTCCGCGCTCGGCGGCGCCGCGACCACCGGCGCCATGATGTTCGGCGCCCGTGCCCTGCAGGGCGTCTTCGGCGCCATGCTCGCCCCGGCCGCGCTCTCCCTGCTCGCCGTGATGTTCACGGACGCCAAGGAGCGTGCCAAGGCGTTCGGTATCTACGGCGCGATCGCCGGTGGCGGCGGCGCCGTCGGCTTCATCCTCGGCGGCGTGCTCACCGAGTACCTGGACTGGCGCTGGACGTTCTTCGTGAACATCCCGTTCGCCATCGTCGCCGCGCTCGGCGCGTACTTCGTCATCCGTGAGCCGGAGGGCGGCCGCAACCGCAACCCGCTCGACATCCCCGGCGTGCTGCTCTCCACCCTCGGCCTGGTCTCGCTGGTCTACGGCTTCACCCGCGCCGAGTCCGACGGCTGGGGCGACACCACCACCGTCGGCCTGTTCGTCGCCTCCGCGGTCCTGCTGATCGCGTTCGTCGTCACCGAGTCCCGGGTCAAGGCCCCGCTGCTGCCGCTGCGCGTGATCCTCGACCGCAACCGCGGTGGCATCTACCTCTCGCTCGGTATCGCGATCATCGCGATGTTCGGCACCTTCCTCTTCCTGACCTACTACCTCCAGGTCATCAAGGGCTTCTCGCCGATCAAGACCGGCTTCGCCTTCCTGCCGATGATCGCGGGCATGATGATCGGCTCCACCCAGATCGGCACCCGGCTGATGACCCGGGTCCCGGCCCGGGCGCTGATGGGCCCCGGCTTCCTGGTCGCCGCGGCCGGCATGCTGGTCATGACCCAGATCGAGATCGGCTCGTCGTACGCCTCGACGATCCTGCCCGCGATGGTGCTGCTCGGCCTCGGCATGGGTACCGCGTTCATGCCGGCCATGTCCCTGGCCACGCTCGGCGTCGAGCCCCGGGACGCCGGTGTCGCCTCCGCGATGGTCAACACCTCGCAGCAGGTCGGCGGCGCGATCGGCACCGCCCTGCTGAACACCATCGCCGCCTCCGCGACGACGTCGTACATCAAGGACCACATCGCGACCGCGGCCTCCAAGCCGCAGCAGCAGCTGGTCCAGATGGAGGGCGCGGTGCACGGCTACGCCAACGCGATCTGGGTCGCCGTCGGCATGCTGGTGCTGGCCGCGGTCGTCGTGGTGAGCCTCGTCAACGCCGGCCGGCAGGACACCACGCCGGTCGCCTCCGGTGACGGAGCGGAGGACGAGGTGGCGGTTCCGGTGGTCGCCCACTGAGCCCGCCTCCGCGTCTCTGAGCTCCGGGTACCCGCTCGCGGACCTGTCCCGGCTCCTCAGCGGAGCCAGGGCAGGTCCGCGCCCGCTTCGCTGGGCTGCAGGCCCTCGGCGACGATCTGCATGATCTCGCCGAGGGCCTGCTGCTGTTCGGGGGTCAGCCGCTCGAACAGCGCCTGCCGTACGGCGGCCACATGGCCCGGCGCGGTGCGCCGCAGCACCTCGGCGCCCTCGTCGGTCAGGACGGCGAACTGGCCGCGCTTGTCGGAGGGGCAGTCCTCCCGGCGTACCCAGCCGTTCTTCTCCAGCCGGGCGACGGCGTGCGAGAGCCGGGACCGGGTGATCTTCGCGTTCATCGCCAGCTCGGTCATCCGCAGCCGCCGGCCGGGTGCCTCGGCGAGCCCGACGAGCAGGCCGTAGTAGATGTGCGGCATCCCCGCGTCCCGCTGGAGCTGACGGTCCAGATGGTCCTCCAGCAGGGTCGTGGCGTGCAGATACGAGCGCCAGACGCGCTGTTCGTCCTCGGTGAGCCAGCGCTCCTGCTGGGCCGTGGCGGATGCGGATGCCGTATTCATGTATCCCACTCTACGAGGCCCCTCCTTGAAGATTAAACAAGTGGCGCGTAAGGTGTCGGGAGAAAGCTTGAGAGTTAAAACATCGGGGCCGGGTCGAGGCCCTGCCTCCGGAGGGAGCCGCCGTCATGTCCGCCGCCGCCCGGGAGCGTATGCCCGCCCTCTATCTGAGCCACGGCGCGCCGCCGCTCGCCGACGACCCCGTCTGGCCGGGCGAACTGGCCGCCTGGAGCGCGGACCTGCCCCGCCCCAAGGCGATCCTGATGGTCTCCGCGCACTGGGAGGAGGCCCCCCTCGCCCTCGGTGCCGTACAGCCCGTCCCCCTCGTCTACGACTTCTGGGGCTTCCCCGAGCACTACTACCAGGTGCGGTACGACGCCCCCGGCGCGCCGGAGCTGGCCGAGAGCGTGCGCAAGCTGCTGCACGCCCCCGGTACCCCCGTGCAGGACATCCCGGACCGCGGCCTCGACCACGGCGCCTATGTGCCCCTGGTGGAGATGTTCCCGGCAGCGGACATCCCCGTCCTGCAGATATCCATGCCCACCCTCGACCCGGTCCGCCTGATGGAGATCGGCCGCAGGCTCGCCCCGCTGCGCGACGAGGGCGTGCTGATCGTCGGCTCCGGCTTCTTCACCCACAACCTGGCAGCCCTGCGTCACCTCGGCAGTGGTGTGCCGGCCTGGTCCTCCGAGTTCGACGACTGGGGGCACCGGGCGCTGGAGAACCGCGACTGGGACGCCCTGCTCGACTTCCTCGACAAGGCCCCGGCCGGCCGCTACGCCCACCCGCGCACCGAGCACTTCGCCCCGCTCTTCGTCACCATGGGCGCGGCGGAGGCCGGCGGCGAGCTGGACGCGCAGAAGTCGGTGATCGACGGGTTCTGGATGGGGATGGCGAAGCGGTCGGTGCAGTTCGGCTGACCGCTGACCGCTGACCGCTGACCGCTGACCGCTGACCGCTGACGGTGGCTGACGGCCGCCTTCGCCGCTGAGGCCTAGAGGGGCTTCTCGTACCAGGCCACGTCCCAGTAGCGGCCGAACTTGCGGCCCACCTCGCGGTACGTGCCGACGTACCGGAAACCGAAGCGCTCGTGCAGCCGGGTGGACGCCTCGTTCGGCTGCGCGACGCCCGCGTAGGCGCGGTGCAGGTCCTCTCCCGCGAGCGCCTCGAAGAGGGCCTTGTAGAGGAGCGTGCCAATACCGCGCCGGCCGGCCTGCGGGGCGACATAGACCGTGGTCTCCACGGAGGTCCCGTAGGCCGGTTTCGCGCGGTAGGGGCTGGATGTGGCGTACCCGAGAATCTCCTGTGAGTCCGCCGACGTGGCAACCATCAGGCGGTACGGGCCGTCTTCCGGGTGGGAGAGCAGCCACGGACGACGCTCTTCCGGCGTGAAGACCACCGTGTCGAATGTGATGGACGTCTCACGTACGTAGTGGTTGTAGATCTCCGTGAGGGCTTCGAGGTCTCCCTCGACTCCTGATCTGACCTGCACCTCTGTACGTTCCGACGACACCTTGCCTCCTCGGGTGGTCGCACAGGGTACTGCATGATCAGAAAAATCGGGGGTCGGCGTGGGAATTCTGTCCGGATTCCAGTCGTTGTTTCCTTCGGATGCCGGGCACTGGACGAGAGTCCCGGGAGTTCCAGGAGTGGAGTTCCGGGGCATCGCGAGCCGAGCGCCGGGCATGCGCCGAAGGACCGAGTAGGACCGAGAAGAACCGACAGGACCACCCCGCCCGCCCACCATCGCAAGGGAGCACGCATGGCAACCCGTGCCGTCGCCCGTCGTAAGACCGCCACTGGCGAGGCGGCCGAATCGGCAAGCAGTGTCCGCGCCCGTGGTGTTCGCAGCCACGCCGGCGAGATCGCCGACCGCGACCTGGTCGGCATGTACCTCGACGAGATCGCGCGTACACCGCTGCTCGACGCCGCCAAGGAAGTCGAGCTGTCGCAGGCCATCGAGGCGGGTGTGTTCGCGCAGCAGGTCCTCGACGGCGAGGAGGAGTCCACGTCGGACGCCACCCGCGAGGAGTTGGAGGCGCTCGTCGTCGCCGCCGACCGGGCGAAGGACGTCTTCATCCGCTCCAACCTCCGCCTGGTCGTGGCCGTCGCGCGGCGCTACCCGCGCAGCGGACTGCCCCTCCTCGACCTGATCCAGGAGGGCAACGCCGGCCTGGTGCGCGCCGTCGAGAAGTTCGACTACCGCAAGGGCTTCAAGTTCTCGACGTACGCCACCTGGTGGATCCGCCAGGCCATCACCCGCTCCATCGCCGACCAGTCCCGGACCATCCGGCTCCCCGTCCACCTGGTGGAGGAGCTCGGCCGGATCCGGCGCGTGCAGCGCGAGTTCAACCGGAAGAACGGCCGCGACCCGGAGCCGGCCGAGATCGCCGCCGAGCTCGACTCGACCCCGGAGCGCGTCACCGACGTGCTGGACTGGGCCCGCGACCCGGTCTCGCTGAACATGTCGGTGGACGACGACGGCGACACCCAGTTCGGCGACCTCCTGGAGGACACGTCGGCGGTCAGCCCCGAGCAGTCCGTCCTCACCCTGCTGCGCAGCGAGGAACTGGACGACCTGATCGGCCGCCTGGACCAGCGCACGGCCTCCATCATCAAGATGCGGTACGGCATCGAGGACGGCCGCGAGCGCACGCTGACCGAGGTCGGCAAGGAGCACGGTCTGACCCGCGAGCGCATCCGCCAGATCGAGAAGCACGCGCTGCTGGAGCTGAAGAAGCTGGCCCGTTCCACCGGGTTCGAGCCGGCCGCGTAACAAGAGGTGAGGTTCGTGGGGTCGGATGCGGGGCTCGCGTGCTTGGGGGCGCGCGAGGCTCCGCTCACCCGCCGCGCGTGCGCCGGGTGGCGAAAGACGGCGCAAACATGGCGCGGTACCGCCGCTTCAAGGCTCTGGGTGTAGGGAACAACCATTCAGGGCCGGGGAGTTGACCACTCCGGCAGCGGCTGCCGACGCCCCGGCAAGACCTTCGACCTTCTCCGACGGCCCCTCGACAAGCCACGTCCCGACGCACCATCCCCCCGGCGCCGGGACTTTCCCCGAGCCGGGCTTCGGCGCCCATCCCCCCCCGGGTGCCGGGGCCCGGCTCCACCCCGCACAGGCCGCACCTGCGGAAACGGTGGCCCACCCCGTACCTGAACCACGGGGTGAACCACCGGATGGCAGATTCTGCCACAGCGGCATAGCCTGCCGGGGTGAGCACCCCCAGCACCACCGGCGACACCTCCCGGCAGGATCCCCCCGCCGCTTCCCTGACGGAGCGGCGCAAGGCGGAGACCCGGATGGAGATCGCCAGGGCGGCCGCGGGCCTCTTCGTGCGGCGGGGCCTGCGGGCCACCCGCGCCGAGGACATCGCCCAGGCCGCGGGCATCGCCCCCCGCACGTTCTACCGCTACTTCGCCACGAAGGAGGAAGCGGTCGCCCCGCTCTACGCGGCGGGCGCCCGCCGCTGGGCGGAGGCGGTGCGCTCGGCCCCGGCGGCGCTCTCCGTCCCCGAGGCCCTGGAACACGCGGTGCACCACACCCTGACCCCCGGCGAGGGCGTCTCCGCGGCCTCCTGGGAATGGGTCCGCACCCTGATGCACCTGGCCGACACCAGCCCGGCCCTGCGCAGGGTGTGGGCCGAGGTGTGCCGTTCCTCGGAGGACCTCCTGACGTCGATCCTGGCGGAGCGCACGGCCACCCCCGCCGACAACGTTGCCCCGCACCCGCACCCGCACCCGCACCCGCACCCTCACCCGCACCTCCGCTTCACCTCGGCGGTGGCCAGCGCGGCGGTCCGGGTGGCGGTGGAGTCCTGGGCGGCGGGCACGTCCCCCGCGTCCGGAGCGCAGGGCCCGGCAGCCCTGGCGCTGCGCAACCTGGGGGCGCTGCGCGGGTTCGCCTGGGGAGCGGGGGAGGCGGCGGGAGCGTAGCCCGTACGACGGCTCAGCCGCGCCCACCCGCCCGGCTCAACCGGCCCCCCAACTCCCGTACGCACGCCACGAGTTCCGCGGGCTCCCGGACCGCGAACTCGCATCCCGCCATCACCAGCCGCACCGCCAGCCACTCCATCGGATCCCCGGTGGACCCCCGCACCACACACCACCCGGCGCCCCCTTCGCCCGTCTCGCCCCTCTCGCCTTCCTCGTCCCCCTCGCCCCCCTCGTCCACGGGTGTCCCCAGCCACTTCGGCAGCCGGGCCCCCACCTCCGCCGCCGTCCCGGCGAACGCGACGGCGAACTCGTACGTCTCCTGCTGCCGTTGGATCGACCGCCGCAGGTACTCCGCCGCGCTCCCGGTCGGCAACTCCCGCGGCGCGAACCGCGCTCCGGTCGCGAACGGCTCGCTCACCCGGTCGACCCGGAACGTCCGCCAGTCGTCGCGGTCGAGGTCGTACGCCACGAGGTACCACCGCCGCCCGGTCGAGACCAGCCGGTACGGCTCGGCCTGCCGCCGCGTCTCGCTGCCGTCCGCCGCGCGATAGGCGAACCGCAACCGCTCCCGCCCCGCGACCGCGGAGGCCATCACGGTCAGTGTCTCGGGCGCGATGCTCGCGCCGTCCCCCGATGTCAGCGGGGTGGTCGCGGCCTGGAGCGTGCTCACCCGGTGCCGCAGCCGGGCCGGCAGCACCTGCTCCAGCTTGGCCAGCGCCCGTACGGACGCCTCGTCCACGCCCGCCACGGCATGCCCGGCGCCGGCCCGCAGCCCGACCGCGATGGCCACCGCCTCCTCGTCGTCGAGCAGCAGCGGCGGCATCGCCTTCCCGGCGACCAGCCGGTACCCCCCGTCGGAGCCCTTGCTGGCCTCCACGGGATACCCCAGCTCCCGCAGCCGGTCGATATCGCGCCGCACGGTACGCCGGGACACCTGGAGCCGGTCGGCGAGCTCACCACCGGGCCATTCGCGGGGCGTCTGGAGAAGAGACAGAAGCTGAAGCAGCCGAGCCGGAGTGTCTGTCGTCATGCATCAGAGGATGCCGTACCACTAGGACAAGATCTGGCCTAGTGCGCCTTTAGGTTGACCCTATGACCTCCAGCGAGATGAGCGCCCTTGAGGGGCGCGGGGAACCGGCCGCGCCGCTCCCCGGCTCCCCGCCCGACCGAACCCGATGGCTGGCCCTGGCCATCGTCATGACCGCGGCCTTCATGGACCTGGTCGACGTCACGATCGTCAACATCGCCATCCCCTCCATCCAGCGGGACGCCGGCGCCACCTTCAGCCAGATCCAGTGGATAACCGCCGGCTACGCCCTCGCCTTCGCGGCCGGCCTGATCACCGGTGGCCGTCTCGGTGACATCCACGGCCGCAAGCGGATGTTCCTGGTCGGGGTCGCCGGCTTCACCCTCGCCTCGGCGCTGTGCGGCTTCGCCGCGAACCCGGAGATGCTGGTCGCCTCCCGGATCCTGCAGGGCGGCATGGCCGCGATGATGGTCCCGCAGGTCCTCTCGATCGTGCACGCCACCTTCCCGGCCCACGAACGCGGCAAGGTCTTCGGCCTGTTCGGCGGGATCGTCGGCCTGGGCGCGGTCTCCGGCCCGCTGCTCGGCGCCCTGCTCACCGAGTGGAACCTCTTCGGCCTCGAATGGCGCCCGATCTTCCTGATCAACCTTCCGGTCGGCATCGCCGCCCTCCTCCTCGGCCGCCGTTACATCGGCGAATCCAAGGCCCCGAAGGCGCTGAAACTGGACCTGGTCGGCGTGGCCCTGGTGACCCTCGGGCTGCTGATGCTGCTCTACCCGCTGACCCGTGGCCGCGAGCTGGGCTGGCCGCTGTGGGGGTACGCGTCGATGGCCGGCGCGCTCGTCGTCTTCGGCGTGCTGATCGCCTACGAACGCCGCAAGGCCGCCCGCGACGGTTCGCCCCTCATCGAGACGTCCCTCTTCACCGTGAAGAGCTTCGCCGCGGGCATCGCCGTGCAGACCGTCTTCGGTGTCGCGCTCGGCGTGTTCTTCCTGGTCTGGACGCTGTACATGCAGATCGGCCTCGGCTGGACCCCGCTGCACGCGGGCCTGACCGGGGTGCCGTTCTCCCTCGCGGTGTCCGTCGCGGCCGGCATGTCCGTGCAGAAACTGGTTCCGCGCTTCGGCCGCAAGGTGCTCCAGGCGGGGGCCCTGCTGATGGGCCTCGGTGTGCTGCTCTACATCTGGGAGTCCGACCGCTACGGCCTCGCCATCGCCTCCTGGCAGATGGCCCTGCCGCTGGTCGTGATGGGCGTGGGCATGGGCCTGATCGTCGCCCCGCTGACCGACATGGTGCTGTCGGAGGTGCCGCGCGAGCACGCCGGTTCCGCGTCCGGCCTGATCAACACCGTCCAGCAGATGGGCAACGCGCTCGGTCTCGGCCTGGTCTCCGTGGTCTTCTTCGGTGTCATCGGCGACCGGCTCACCCCGGCCGAGGTCGGCCCGGCCTTCGCCCACGCCTTCCGGCACGCGCTGGTCTGGGTGGCCGTCGTCATGGCCGTGATCTTCCTGCTGATGTCCGCCCTGCCCAGGCGCGCGGCACAGCATCTGGAAGGCGGCGACACCGACGAGCCGCTCCCCGCGCCCGAGTCGGCGCCGGAGTCGGCGGGCGAACTCGTCCACTGACGGCCCGACCAGCGGCGAGGGGCCCGGCACCGGAAGGTGCCGGGCCCCTCGTGCTGCGTTCGGAGTTCCGGGTCCGGAAGTCCGATCATGTCCGATTGAGGCCCGAACCTGTTTACTTTCTGGAAATCCGGGCGTAGCCTCCCTGCGAAACCACAAGTTCGGGCATGAGTCAGACGCAGTCGGACATGGACCGGACGGCAGTCGGACGTATCGTGGAGCGGAGGCACAGGGGCATGTACGCACCGGAGCGGCAGCAGGAGATTCTCCGGCTCGCCCGTGACGGCGGCCGGGTGGACGTCGTGTCGCTCGCCGAGGAGTTCCAGGTCACGCAGGAGACGATCCGCCGCGATCTGAAGGCCCTCGACCGGGCCGGCCTCGTCCGCCGGGTGCACGGCGGCGCCATCCCGGCCGGACGCCTCGACTTCGAGCCGGACCTCGCCGAGCGCGAGTCCACCTCGGCCGACGAGAAGGACCGCATCGCCAAGGCCGCCGTCCCGGAGCTGCCGACCGAGGGCACCCTGATCCTCGACGCCGGTTCGACGGTCGCCCGGCTCGCCGCGGCCATCCCGCTGGACGCGGAGCTCACCGTCGTCACCCACAGCCTCCCCATCGCGGCCCGCCTCGCCGACCACCCGGGCATCCAGCTCCACCTGGTCGGGGGGCGCGTACGGCACCGCACGCGCGCCGCCGTGGACGCCTGGGCGCTCCGCGCGTACAGCGAGATCCGCGCCGACGTCCTGTTCGTCGCCGCCAACGGCTTCTCCGCCGAGCAGGGCCTCACCACCCCCGACCTCGCCGAGGCCGCGGTCAAGCGGGCGGCCGTCGCCGCGGCCCGCCGGGTGGTCCTGCTCGCCGACTCCGCCAAGCACGGCCAGGAGCACTTCGCCCGCTTCGGCGACATGGGCGACGTGGACCTGCTGATCACCGACAGCGGACTGAGCCCCGAGGACACCGCCGCCATCGAGCGCGGCGGCACGGAAGTAGTACGAGCATGAGCACCACGAGCGCCACGAACGGCACCGGCATGATCCTCACCGTCACCCCCAACCCCTCCCTCGACCGCACCTACGAGGTGCCCGCCCTGGAGCGCGGCGAGGTCATCCGGGCCACCGGCGAACGCATGGACCCCGGCGGCAAGGGCGTGAACGTCTCCCGGGCGGTCGCGGCCGCCGGGCGGCGCACGGTCGCCGTCCTGCCCCTGGGGGGTGCGCCGGGCGCGCTGGTCGCCGACCTGCTGGACGCGCAGGGCATCGAGGTCGCGCCGGTCCCGGTCGCCGGAGCCACCCGCTCCAACATCGCGCTCGCCGAGTCCGACGGGGTGCTCACCAAGATCAACGCGCCCGGTCCGGAACTCTCCGCCGACGAGCAGGAACTCCTCCTCGACACCGTCCGCGAGCAGTCCCGTGACGCCGACTGGATCGCCTGCTGCGGCAGCCTGCCGCGCGGGCTCGCGCCCTCCTGGTACGCCGATGTCGTCGCCCGGGCGCACGCCGGGGGCGCGCGGATCGCGCTGGACACCTCGGGGCGCGCGCTGCTCGAAGCGCTGCGCGAGCAGCCCGACGTGGTGAAGCCGAACGCCGAGGAGCTCGCGGAGGCCGTCGGGCGCCCCCTGGCGACGGTGGGCGACGCGCTCAAGGCGGCCGAGGAGCTGCGCGGCATGGGCGCCCGCGCCGTCCTCGCCAGCCTGGGCGCCGACGGCCAGCTCCTGGTGGAGGACGAGGGCGCCTGGTTCGCGAGCGCCCGGGTGGACACCGTCCGCAGCAACGTCGGCGCCGGCGACTCCTCCCTCGCCGGTTTCCTGATCGCCGGCGGCAGCGGCCCCCGGGCCCTCGCCTCCGCCGTCGCCCACGGCGCCGCCGCCGTACAGCTGCCCGGCAGCGTGATGCCCACCCCCGCCGACCTGGACCCGGAGTCGGTCACCGTCACCGACCGCGTCCCCGTCGACCGCGAACTGACGGAGCCGGTGTCATGAACGCAGAAACGACCCTTCAGGCGGCCGCGCTCCTCCCCGGCGCCGCCCGCCGACAACCGGCCCAGGAGCGGCGAGGTCCCTCGTTACTCGCCGCGCACACGGGCCGTCGGGGCACCCTGAGCCGCCCCGCCGTCCCCGGGAGGCGGGGCTTCCCCGGCCCCGTCTCCCACCCCGCCCCCCACGGCACCCCCGTCCCCACCCCCGCCCACCCCACACCCCGGGCGATACGCGTGCATAGGAGCCCGCGATGAGCGACATGATCACCGCGGACCTGGTCGATCTCGACCTGTCCGCCGACTCCAAAGAAGCGGCGGCGCGCGCCCTCGCCGAGCGCATGGTGAGCCTGGGCCGGGTGACCGACCTGGAGGGCTTCCTCGCCGACGTGGCCGCCCGCGAAGCCCAGATGCCCACCGGCCTCGACGGCGGCATCGGCATCCCGCACTGCCGCAGCGCCCATGTCACCGAGCCGACGCTCGCCTTCGGGCGCAGCGCCGCCGGCATCGACTTCGGCGCCCCGGACGGCCCCGCCGACCTGATCTTCCTGATCGCGGCCCCGGCCGGCGCCGACGACGCCCACCTCACGATCCTCTCCGCCCTGGCCCGCCAGCTGATGAACAGCGAGTTCACGGACGCGCTGCGGTCGGCGGGCGACGCGGAGACGGCGGCGGCGCTGATCCGAGGAGACGAGGCGGCGGCGACGCCCGAGACTCCTGCGGCCGAGGGCGCCGTGAGCGCCTCCCAGAACACCGCTGCGGCGCCGGCGGCGGCCTCCGCCGGCACCGCAGCGGCCAGCACGAGCCGCACGAGCACGGACGTGGGCGCGGGCGCGGGCGCGAGTTCGGACGCGGGCTCGGAAGCGGGCGGGCGCCCCTTCCGTATCGTCGCCGTCACCTCCTGCCCGACCGGTATCGCCCACACCTACATGGCGGCCGAGTCCCTGGAGAACGCGGGCCGTGAGGCGGGTGTCGAGCTCGTCGTGGAGACGCAGGGCTCGGCCGGCTTCACCCGGCTCGACCCCGAGATCATCGCGGCGGCGGACGGCGTGATCTTCGCGCACGACGTACCCGTGCGCGAGAAGGACCGCTTCGCCGGCAAGCCCACCGTCGACGTCGGCGTGAAGGCGGGCATCAACCGCCCCGCCGAGCTGATCGGCGAGGTGCGGGAGCGGGCGGCCCGCGGCGAGGTGACGTCCG
Source organism: Streptomyces sp. NPDC090088 (assembly GCF_044747345.1). NCBI lineage: Bacteria > Bacillati > Actinomycetota > Actinomycetes > Kitasatosporales > Streptomycetaceae > Streptomyces > Streptomyces sp. NPDC090088. Next base: position 477,939 of record NZ_JBIVDZ010000006.1, read on the forward strand.
GTTCCGCGCCGTCCACGCCGGTCGAACGCGCCGGTGAGGCCGGCGAGGGCTACGGCACCAAGCTGCGCAAGTGGCTGATGTCCGGCGTCAGCTACATGGTCCCGTTCGTCGCGGCCGGCGGTCTGCTGATCGCCCTCGGCTTCGCGATCGGCGGCTACAAGGTCAACAAGGCACCGTCGGTGATGGACCACTTCGTGTGGACCCAGGGCGACAGCTGGGCCGCGCTGCTCTTCCAGATCGGTGTCGTCTCCTTCGGCTTCCTGGTCCCGGTCCTCGCGGGCTACATCGCCTACGGCATGGCGGACCGGCCGGGTCTGGTCCCCGGTTTCGTGGGCGGCATGATCGCCTCCACCATCAACGCGGGCTTCCTCGGCGGCCTGGTCGCCGGTCTGCTGGCCGGTGGCGTGGTGATGGGGATCCAGAAGATCAACATCCCGGCGGCGCTGCGCGGCATCATGCCGGTGGTGGTGATCCCGCTGATCTCCTCGGCGATCGTCGGGTTCCTGATGTTCGTCGTGGTCGGCAAGCCCATCGCCTCCGCCCAGAAGGGCATGACCGACTGGCTGAACGGCCTCTCCGGCTCCAACGCCATCCTGCTCGGCGCCCTGCTCGGCCTGATGATGTGCTTCGACCTCGGCGGCCCGGTCAACAAGGTCGCGTACACCTTCGCCACCGCCGGTATCGCGGTCTCCAACCCCAGTGACTCCGCGATGAAGATCATGGCGGCGGTCATGGCGGCCGGCATGGTCCCGCCGCTGGCGATGGCCCTGGCCACCACCGTGCGCGGCAGGCTCTTCACCCAGACCGAGCGCGAGAACGGCAAGGCCGCCTGGGTGCTCGGCGCGTCCTTCATCTCCGAGGGCGCCATCCCGTTCGCCGCGGCCGACCCGCTGCGCGTCATCCCGTCCTCGATGGTCGGCGGCGCGGTCACCGGCGCCCTGTCGATGGCCTTCGGCGCCACCCTGCGCGCCCCGCACGGCGGCATCTTCGTGGTCCCGCTGATCGGCAACCCGTTCCTCTACCTGATCGCCATCGCCGCCGGTGTCTGTGTCACCACGGCCCTGGTCGTCGTCCTGAAGGGCCTGCGCAAGCCGGCCGGGCAGTCCGCTGCGGGCGGCACCGCCCCCGGTGCGGCCGCCGCCGCGAAGGAGGACCGCCAGCCGGTCGCGGCCTGAGCGTCCGCGACCCTCTTGTCCCTTTGATGCGCTGTGAGTTGTTCACGGCACCTGCGAGATACGTCACGGTCCGGGACCAAAGTCCCGGACCGTGGTGTGTACTGGGCCGTATGCCTGCGCACGTCTCGACCCTCCAGCTGATCGGCATGGCCGCGCTCACCCTGGCGACCGTCGCCTGGGCGGTCGTCGTGACGCGTCTGCTGCGCCGCAACCGCCGCGCGGCCCTCGCCTGGCACGCGGGCCGGGTGCTCCCCGTCCTCCCGCACCAGGAGCAGGCCGGTCCGCCCCGCGAGTCCGTCGAACTGACCCCGGCCGAACAGGACGCCTTCGCCGGCCTGGTCCGCCGACTCGGCGGCCGCTGAGGCCCGCCGGACCTCTCCGGGCCCGCCCGCTGCTCTCTAGCCCCGCCGCTCCATCGCGTCCCTGGCCGCGTCCTCCGTCGGGTACACCTCGCACCGGTGGCGGCCGTCCGGGGTCGCCGTGTGCTCGACCTCCCACAGGGACAGCTCCCGGCCGTCCCGCAGCAGGAACGCGTGCTCGTAGAGCGAGAAGCTCAGACCCGCACGCCCCGCCCGTCCCGCCCGGCCCGGGCGTCCGAACGCCTGGGTGATCTGGTGCGCGAACGCCGTCGTCAGCACCTGGGCCGTCTCCGCGTCCGGCCGGTCGGCGTTCTCCGCGCGGCGCAGCAGCCTGCGCGCGTGGTCCGCCGAGTCGTCCGGCACATACACATGGCGGGGCTCGAGGACCGGCGCCAGGGTCGTCAGCACCGGCAGCTCGAAGTCCGGGGCGTCCGGCGGTAACGGAAGCCGCGCGGTCGCCGCCCGCAGCTCCTCCTCGTCGACGTACACCTCGTGCTGCGGGTCGCTGCCCGGCGCGGTGTTGTGCACGAGCTCCCACAGCGTGACCGCCGAGCCGTCGGCCAGCAGCCAGGTGTGCCGGTACGTCTCCCGGTGCAGCCCCGCGCTGTGGTGCGCGGAGTGCAGCGAACTGTCGTGCGCCAGCGCGCAGTCCAGCTGCCTTATGGCCTCGTCCGGCAGCTCGAAGGAGTTCAGGGCACGGCCGAGGAGCCGCGCGAGGTGCTCCTCCGGAGACTCGGGCGACTCGGCTGGTTCGTACGCTGCCGTCTCGTACGGAACGCTCAAGGTTTCTCCCGGCGTTGCTGCATGTCACCTTGTGGGTGCATACCGTAGCCCCTCGGTCGGACATCATGTCCGGGAACCGAGAAAACGTACGCCGGGAAAACGCGCGGGCCGCGCGAAAAGTTCCCGCGCGGCCCGACGATCCGTCAAAAGCGGCCGGTCATACGGCGCTTCCGGCGGTCCAGTCGCTCCACGACAGGTTCCATCCGTTGAGGCCGTTGTCCGGCTGCACGGTCTTGTCGGGGGAGTTCTTCACGATCACGACGTCCCCGATGAGGGAGTTGTCGTAGAACCACTTGGCCGTCGTGTCGCCCTGCGCGCCCTGCACGTCCGCCATGCCCACGCAGCCGTGGCTGGTGCCCTGCTGCCCGAACGGCGGGTTGGACTTGTTGTACCAGTAGTTGCCGTGGATGAACGTCCCCGACGTCGTCAGGCGCATCGCGTGCGGCACGTCCGGGATGTCGTACTCCCCGCCGAGGCCCACCGTCTGGCTGTTCATCCGGGTCTGGGTGAACTTCTCCGAGATCACCATCTGCCCGTTGTACGTCGTGTGCTGCGGGCTGCCCGTGGACACCGGCACCGACTTGAGGACCTTGCCGTCCCGCACCACGGTCATGGTCTGCGTGTTCGCGTCCACCGTGGAGACCTGCGAACGGCCGACGGTGAACGACACCGTCTTCTTCTGCACCCCGTAGACGCCGTTCGCGCCCTCGACCCCGTCCAGGTCGATCTTCATCGTGACCTTGGAGCCGGCCTTCCAGTAGTCCTGCGGCCGGAAGTCCAGGCGCTGCGCCCCGAACCAGTGGCCCACGACCTGCTGGCCGCTGCTGGAGGTGACCGTGATGTGCGACTGCACGGCCTTCTTGTCGGTGATGACCTTGTCGAAGTTGAACGACACCGGCATCCCCACGCCGACCGTCGTCCCGTTGTCCGGGGTGTACGTGCCGATGTAGCTGTTCGCCGAATTGACCGTGGTGAAGATGGAGTTGGCCGCCGCCGTGAGCCCCTTGGAGTCCTTGGCGGTCGCCGATATCTCGTACTTCGTGCCGCGCTCCAGCTGCTCCTTCGGCTTCCAGACGCTGCCGTCCGCCGAGACGGTGCCCTCGACCGCCTGCCCCGACCCCGACACGGTCATCTTCACGTCGGTCAGCTTGCCGTCGCTGACCTGCACGCCGGTCGTGTTGATGGACGCGCCGGTCGAGCCGTCCTTCGCCGAGATCACGATCTTCGCGGTGGACGTCTTGGCGGCGCTGTCCTGCCCGCCGCCCTTGCTGTCGTTGGTCTTGGCGTCGGCGTTGCCACCGCAGGCGGTGAGGGTGAGGGCGCCGACCATCAGGGCGGCACAGGCCCCCAGTACGCGCCGCGCTGCAATGTCCGGCGTTGTCACGGGCTGCTCCAGTTCCTTGTGATGTGCGTGATCCGCTCCGAGTCGTGGAGAAAGAGGGCTCCGGTGCGGGGCGGGGTTCCCCCGAACGGCCGAGAACGCCATCACGTGACAGAACCGGGACAATCGACAGGAACGCGCAAGGTTCCGGGCGCGACCCGCGCCGCCGTCACCGCTCCCCGTGCGGCTCCTCCTGAGACGCCCCGTACAGCTCCTCGTACGAGGGCCACACCCCGCCCGGTCCGTCCACCGGCTCGGCGGCCCGCACGGCGCGCACGATGGCGCGCGTCACCAGGTCCGCGCCGGCCGCGAGGATCTCGTTGAGCGCGAGCGGGTGCTCGTCCAGCGGCCGCGCGCCGGTGGCCAGCGCGAACACCGTGTCCCCGTCGTTGAGCAGGTGCACCGGCCGGATGGCGCGGGCGATGCCGTCGTGCGCCGTACCGGCGAGCTTCTGCGCCTGTGCCTTGGAGAGTTCGGCGTCGGTGGCGACCACCGCGAGCGTGGTGTTGAGCAGCGGCGGCGCGTTCTTGGCGGCGGCCTCCGCGAGCCGCCGGCGCGCGCTCTCGTGCACCCGCGGCTCCGGGAACTCCGCCCTTCCCTGGAACAACTCCCCGTACAGCGCGCCGGTCTCGGGCTGCAGCACCGCCCCGGCCGGGTTGGCGACCACCAGCGCGCCCACCGTGACCCCGGAGTCCAGTACGACGCTCGCGCTGCCGACGCCGCCCTTCAGCCCGCCGGCCACCGCACCCGTACCGGCGCCCACGCATCCTTCCCGCACCCGCGCCCCGGGCGCGCTCGCCGCGGCCGCCTCCACCGCCGCCCGCCCCAGCGCCGCGTCCGGCCGGGCCCGGAAGTCCCCGCCCCGGGCCAGGTCGAAGACGCAGGCGGCCGGCACCACGGGCACGACATGCGCCGGGCCGGCCCCGACCCGCACCCCGCGCCCCTGTTCCTCCAGCCAGGCCATCACGCCGGACGCCGCGTCGAGCCCGTAGGCACTGCCGCCGGTGAGCACGATCGCGTGCGCCCGCCGCACCACGTTCCGCGGATCCAGCGCGTCGGTCTCCTTGGTGCCGGGACCGCCGCCGCGCACGTCCACGGCGGCGACCGCGCCCTCCTCGGGCGGCAGGACCACCGTCGTACCGGTGAGCCAGCCCCCGCCGCTGCGGGTGGCGTGTCCCACGCGCAGCCCGGCCACGTCCGTCAATGCGTCAACCGTCATGACGGCCAGTCTGGCCCAGCCCGCGGGGTCCGGAGGCGGTTCCCGGCAGGTCAGGAGGCGGCCGCGGGGGCGTCCGCCGGGCGCTCGCGGGCGGCCGTGCGCGCCGTCAGGGTCGTCCCGGCCGTCACCGCCAGCGCGGAGACGATGCCCGCCGCCAGCACCGCCCAGCCGCCCAGGAAGGTGCAGCAGAGCACCAGCACCGCGGTGACCGGCAGCACCAGCTGCTGGGCGACGCCGACCTTGAAGTGCCGCGAGTGCAGCGCCCACACGGTCAGCAGGTACAGCGCCGTCGGCAGGGTCACGGCCAACGAGGCGGCCTGCGTCGAGATGTGCGCCTTGCCGACCGCCTCCTCGACGGCCACCTCCAGACCCGCGCCGATCGAGGCCGCCGACGCGAAGATGAAGTAGTGGCCGTAACCCCACAGGAACGACTCCCTGTTGGAGCGCAGATGGCCGTGGATCGGCACCACGAAGTAGATCCACCAGGCGGAGAAGACGATCAGCAGGCCGCCCGCCGCGATCGGCAGCAACTCGCCCAGCGCGTCGTGCTCGGCCGCGGCCGACCGCACGGCGACCGTCGCCGCCGCGATCGTCTCGCCGAGCACGATGATGGTGAAGAGCCCGAAGCGCTCGGCGATGTGGTGCGGGTGCCAGGAGGTGGTGTGGTCCTTCTCCGCGTACACCGGCACGCACAGTTCGGCGATCGCCATCACCAGGAACACCCAGGGACGCGCGTGTTCCGGCAGCACCACCAGCCCGAGCCAGCCGACCTGGCACAGCAGCACGCCGCCCGCGTACCGGAGCGCCATGATCCGCTCCGGCCCCCCGGCCCCGCGCGCGGCTCTCAGCCACTGCGAGGCCAGCGCCATCCGCATGATCACGTAGCCGATCAGGACCAGGGCGTAGTCGTGGTCGGCGAAGGCCCGCGAGACTCCGGCGGCCAGTACCAGCACGCCGGCGATCTGCACCAGGGTGACGACCCGGTAGAGCACGTCGTCGTTGTCGTACGCCGAGGCGAACCAGGTGAAGTTCATCCAGGCCCACCAGATGGCGAAGAAGATCATCGCGTAGTTCAGGACGCCCTCGCCCGCGTGGCCGGCCGCCACGGCGTGCACCAGCTCCGAGCCCGCCTGTGCGATGGCCACCACGAAACACAGGTCGAAGAAGAGTTCGAGCGGCGAGGAGACGCGGTGGGCCTCCTCGCGGCCACGCGCGGTGAGCCGGCGCAGCGGCCGGTGGGGCTGGGGCGCGCCCTGGGGAGCGGGCGCCGGAGCGGAACTCGACGTCATGCCCCCAGCACAGCAGAAATACGCGGCGATATCTTGCCCGGGAGCGCCCGGGAGCGCCCGGGAGCGCCCGGGAGCGTGCCGGGCGGCGGGGCCTGTGCGGGCGGCGAGGCCTGCGGAGGCGGCGCGGCCGGGCCGGGGCCGTACCGACCGTACCCTTGAGGCATGAGTACCGCCCCCGAGCCCGAGCCGCGCGACCCGAAGGCCGCGCTGATCTTCGACGACCCGCTGGACCGGCAGTCGTCGGACGACACGGACCGCGGCTGGGGCGACCGCCCGTCGGGCGACTCGGCGGCCGACTCCGCCGCCGACCTCAGGCGCTTCCTCGACGAGAAGCCGCCCCACCACCTCTGAGCCGCCCGCGCCGCCGCTAGCGCTGGTTGTGGCCGTTGCCGCGCTGCGCGACCAGGGCGTCGCGGATCTCCTTCAGCACCTCCAGCTCGGTCACCTCGATGACCTCGTGCGTGCCCTCCTTCGCCTTCCTGCGGGCCTCCACCCGGGCCAGGTACTTCGCCATCGGCAGGACCATCAGGAAGTACACGACCGCCGCGGTGATCACGAAGGAGAGCGTGGCCCCCAGGACCGAGCCCCACATGATCTGGACACCGTTCTTCACGGTGCCGTCCGCGTTCAGCGTGCACGGCTCCTTGATGCACGTGCTGTAGCTGTCGAGGTTCTGCGTGCCGATCGCCCCGACCAGCGGGTTGATGAGCCCCTTCACCACCGAGTTGACGATGTTCGTGAAGGCGGCGCCGATGACCACCGCGACCGCCAGATCGACGACGTTGCCGCGCATCAGGAAGGCCTTGAAGCCCTGCCAGACGCTCGGTTCCTTCTTCTCGCTCACCTCGGGGACTCTCCTTGTGTGCACAGGGTGTGGAACAAAACGCTCCGCAACCTACGTCACCGTGCGGCCATTGCGCCCAACCCGGTAGCTCGAAAGGGCGACTTGACAGCATTCGGCCGAGAAATCTCCCCAGGTTGTTCAGCACAGCGTCACCGCCAGCCGCGCCGTGGCGCTCGCACCGACCAGCCGCGCGGCCGTGGCCCGCGGCACCGAGAGCACGACCAGCGCCCCGCTCTCGGCGGCTCCGTCCACCGGCCGGGGCAGCTTCGTGACCCGGACCCCGCGCGCGAGCACCCGGGCCTCCCCGCCCCGTGCCGGATCCCCGGCCGCGATGACGTCCACCCGGTCACCGGGGCGCAGCAGCAGCACGGTGGCCGCGTCCGCGATCCGCACCGGCGCCGTCACCATGTCCACGGGCGGGGCGTGGCGTCGTAGCGGCGGCTGGGTGACCGGATGGCCCCGGGGCCGCTCGGCGGCGTGCGGGGGATCCGTGGCGGCCCGGGGTCCCGCCGCGACCAGCGCCGCCGCCGTGACCGCCAGACCGGCCGCCAGGGCCCGTCCGCGGTGCCGCAGCAGCCGTCCCGGCAGATACCGCCCGCCGCGCACCCGCACCGGCTCGAAGTGCGGGACCTCGCAGGTGGCGGGGGCGTCCGTGCCCAGCGGGCGCGGGACACGAAGGGTCGGCGGGAGGGCGGGGGAGGGGACGGAGGAGCGCGAGGAGAGGGAGGAGAGGGAGGAGAGGGAGGAGAGCGGGGGGAGCGGGGAGGGCGGGGAGGACGCGGGAACGGACATGTGGACCACCACCTGCGACGAGGAATCGGCTTGCGGTGCCACGATGGGGCCGCGCGCCGGAACCCGCCGGAGCCAGTGGGTTACCCACGGGTTGTGGACAACTCCGCCACCCGGACGAGGGGTGCGTGCGCTACGGCGAGGGGTGCGTTACAGCAGCGCGAACCCCGGATCCATCCCGCCGAGCGCGCTCGTGCACAGGCAGTCCCGGGCGGTGTTCTCCGGCAGGGCCGCCACCGCGTCGAACAGCACGCCCCGCAGCCGGTCCACGTTGGCCGCGAACACCCGCAGCACCTCGTCGTGCGAGACGCCCTCGCCGGTCTCGGCGCCCGCGTCCAGGTCCGTGACCAGGGTCAACGACGCGTAGCAGAGCTCCAGTTCCCGGGCGAGCGCCGCCTCGGGGTGGCCGGTCATGCCCACCACGGACCAGCCCTGCGCCTGATGCCACAGGGATTCGGCACGGGTCGAGAAGCGCGGCCCCTCGATCACGACCAGCGTGCCCCCGTCCACCGGCGCCCAGTCCCGGCCGCGGGCCGCCTTCAGCGCGGCGGCCCGGCCGGTGGGGCAGTAGGGGTCGGCCAGCGACACGTGCACCACGTTCGGCACGGTGCCGTCGGGCAGCGGCAGCCCGTCGAAGTAGGACTGCGCCCGGGACTTCGTACGGTCCACCAGCTGGTCCGGCACGAGCAGGGTGCCCGGTCCGTACTCGGGGCGCAGACCGCCCACCGCGCACGGGCCGAGCACCTGGCGCACGCCGACGGAGCGCAGCGCCCAGAGGTTGGCCCGGTAGTTGATGCGGTGCGGCGGCAGATGGTGGCCGCGTCCGTGGCGGGGGAGGAACGCGACCCGGCGGCCGGCGATCTCGCCGAGGAAGAGGGAGTCGCTGGGCGGCCCGTAGGGGGTGTCGACCTGGACCTCGGTCACGTCGTCGAGGAACGAGTAGAAGCCGGAGCCGCCGATTACGCCGATCTCTGCGTTCACCATGCCTCGCACCCTAGCTGGCCGCCGTGGCGGCCAGGAGCGGTGGCCGGGGAACGTCTCGGACCCCGCCGTCAGGTGACGGCGGGGTCCGGGGGAATCCGAGGGGGAGGGGCCTCAGGCGGCGGAGCTGCTGGTGGAGCCCGACGAGGAAGAGGACGTCGACGAGGACGAGGTCGACGACTTCGTGTCGGACGACTTCGACTCGGACGACGTGCTCGACGAGCCGGAGCCCGGCGACTTCGACGCGGGGCTGCTGCTCGACGAGGAGCCGCGGCTGTCGTTGCGGTAGAACCCCGAGCCCTTGAAGACAATGCCTACGGCGGAGAACACCTTCTTCAGGCGGCCACCGCAGTTGGGGCACTCGGTCAGGGCGTCGTCGGTGAACTTCTGCACCGCCTCGAGGCCCTCGCCGCACTCGGTGCACTGGTACTGGTAGGTCGGCACTGTCTTCCTCCTGGCACTCTCACTCGATGAGTGCTAACGACGGTCCATAGTGACGTATTCCCGAGGATCAGTCCACCGTCACCGGCACTCGGTGACCGACGCCACGTGCGACCGTACGGTTCCGGGGCCGGGTGACGAGCCGGGATCGCAGTGCCAGCAGGGTCGCCAGGGCGAGCAGGGTGCCGGCCATCGGCACCAGGAATCCGGCGCCGCCCCACAGCCGGTCCTCCAGTTGTCCGGCGACGGTGACCGCGGCCGCCTGGCCGAGCGCGACCGCGCCGGTCAGCCAGGTGAAGGCCTCCGTGCGGGAACCGGCCGGGACCAGGCCCTCGACCAGCGTGTAGCCGGTGATCAGCGCGGGCGCGATGCACATGCCGACCAGCAGGCCGAGGCCCGCGAGGACGAGCACGGAGTGGGACGTCCACAGCGCCGACGCGGTCAGCGCGAGCGCCGCGTAGCCGACGACCAGACGGCGGTGCGGGGCGGCCTTCCAGGCGATCGCGCCGCAGACGATGCCCGAGAGCATGTTCCCCGCGGCGAAGGTGCCGTACAGGACGCCGTTCAGGCCGGGCTCGCCGATCGACTCGGTGAACGCCGCGAGCGAGACCTGCATGCCGCCGAAGACGGACCCGATGCCCAGGAAGACGGCGATCAGGACGCGCACGCCGGGGACGCGGAGCGCGGAGGCGTGCGGCACGCGCGCGTGGCCGGCGGCGGTCACCGTCGGCTGGGTGCCCCGCTGCGCGGCGAACAGCAGGCCGCCGAAGAGGGTCAGCGCGGCCTCGGTGACCAGGCCGGCGGCCGGGGTCACGGCGGTGCACAGGGCGGTCGCGAGCAATGGGCCGAAGACGAAGGTGAGCTCGTCGGTGACGGACTCGAAGGCGGCGGCGGTGGACATCAGGGGCGAGTCCTGGAGCTTCACGCCCCAGCGGGCCCGCACCATGGGGCCGACCTGCGGCACCGAGGCGCCGGTCGGCACGGCCGCGACGAACAGCGCCCACAGGGGCGCGTGCGCCAGCGCGAGCGCCGTCAGGCCGAGCCCGGACAGGGTGTGCACGAGGATGCCGGGGATCAGCACCGCGCGCTGCCCGTGGCGGTCGGCCAGGCGGCCGCTGTAGGGCGCGAAGAGCGCCATGGAGACGCCGGTGACGGCCGCGGCGGCGCCCGCGGCGCCGTAGGAGCCGGTCGTGTGCTGGACGAGCAGCACGATGGAGATGGTGAGCATCGCGAACGGCTGGCGCGCCGCGAAGCCGGGAAGCAGGAACGTCCAGGCGCCGCGGGTGCGCAGCAGCTGTCCGTAGCCCGGGCGGGACGGGGCCGCCGGGTCGTCCTTCGACGGCTCGGTGGTGACCGTGGATGCCACGGCCCGTGCCTTTCTGCCGCCTGGTAGCGCGCCCGTGCGGGGGCGCCGAGAGCTGTCCTCTTGCGCGGAACTGCGGTAGATACCGGCGTCCACTGCGAGGAGTGATCCGGCCGCCATACGGTCGCGCCAGCTCTGCGTCAGGCAGAGTTGGTTCGATCAGGGTGCATTCATCGTACAGGGCCGAAGGTCTCGTACACCTGTGAAAACGGGCACCCCTAGGGGCGTTCACCTGGGATTGGCGGCGGTGTGAACCGCCCGAAACATGCCCTTAACGCACGCCCGTCGTCAACGCACGCCCGTCGTCCCGTTCGTGCCCAGCCAGCCGGCGAGCTTGCCGCCGTGGCCGACCGCGCGCAGCCGGCGCTCCGCCGCGTCCCGCACCGGGTCGGTGGCGACGACGAGGAGTTCGTCCCCGCGCCGCAGCACCGTCGTGGGCAGCGGAACAAACGATTTTCCTTCGCGGACGACCAGGGTGACGGCGGCCCCGGCGGGCAGCCGCAGCTCGTTGACCTCGACGCCGTGCATCAGGGAGCCCTCGGGGATCGAGACGGACAGCAGGTGCCCGCGCAGCCGCTCCAGGGGCGCGGACTCGATGCCGAGGTCGGCCGCCTCCGGGCCCTCGCCGAGCCGCAGCTTGCGGGCCAGCCAGGGCAGCGTCGGCCCCTGGACGAGCGTGTAGACGACGACCAGGACGAAGACGATGTTGAAGATCCGGTGGGTGGAGTCGACGCCGTTCACCATGGGGATCGTCGCCAGGATGATGGGCACGGCGCCGCGCAGCCCGGCCCACGACATCAGGGTCTGCTCCGGCCAGGGCACCCGGAACGGCGCGAGGCTCAGGATCACGCTCAGCGGACGGGCCACCATGGTGAGCACCAGGCCGATGACCAGGGCGGGCACGATGTCGTCACCGAGCTCGTGCGGGGTGACCAGCAGGCCGAGCAGGACGAACATGCCGATCTGGGCGATCCAGCCGAGCCCCTCGGCGAAGCCGCGGGTGGCGGGCCAGTGCGGCAGCTTGGCGTTGCCGAGCACCATGGAGGCGAGGTAGACGGCGAGGAAGCCGCTGCCGTGCGCCAGCGCGCCGGCGGCGTACGCGGTGACCGCGATGGCCATCACGGCGATCGGGTAGAGGCCGGAGGCGGGCAGGGCGACGTGCCTGAGGCCCCAGGAGCCGAGCCAGCCGACCGCGAGGCCCATGGCCATGCCGATGCCCAGCTCCAGCGCTATCTCGCCGATCAGGACGTACCAGTGCTGGACCGGGCCCGCGGTGGAGAAGGCGACGACCAGGATGACCACCGGGGCGTCGTTGAAGCCGGACTCGGCCTCCAGGGTGCCCGTCACCCGCGCGGGCAGCGGGATGCGCCGGAGCACCGAGAACACCGCCGCCGCGTCCGTCGAGGACACCACCGCCCCGATGACGAGCGCCTGCCGCCATTCCAGTCCCACCAGGTAGTGCGCGCCCGCGGCGGTGACGCCGACACTCACCCCGACTCCGACCAGGGCCAGCACGGAGGCGGACGCCAGGACGGGTTCGACCTCCTTCCACTTCGTGCCGAGACCGCCCTCGGCCAGGATCACGACCAGGGCCGCGTACCCGATGAGCTGGGTCAGTTCGGCGTTGTCGAAGTGGATGTCGCCGATGCCGTCCTGGCCCATGAGGACGCCGATCCCCAGGTACACGAGCAGGCTGGGGAGCCCGCTGCGGGAGGAGACCCGGACGGCCGCGACGGCCACGAGCAGGACCACGGAGCAGACGAGCAGGAGCTGGTTGAGGTGGTGGACGGTCAGTGGCGGTTCCCTTCCTTGGCTCCCGCGCGGGCGGCGCGGAAGCTCACGTGCACAGACCCGAGGTTGCGGTACGCCGCACCCAAGTACTTCGTTACCTTACCTAACTCTTGACGCTTTCTTGACGCTTCGCGCGGCAAGATCGAACGCCCGTGCCCGCCGGTTCCCCACTCCGGGTCAAGTGCCGTGGGGCCCTGCGCCTATGGTTGCTCCAGCGCTCAGTCAAATGCACAAGCCCGCCTGCCGCTCGCGTTAGGACAGCAAGGACAGCGATGCCCCCCAACACCACCGCCACATCGGGTGACAAGCCTGGCAAGTCCGGCAGGAAGAAGGGGCGCAAAGCCCGACTCGTCGTGTTGGTGCTGGTCCTTGCCGTCATCGGCGGCATCGCCTTCGGGGCCTACTGGTCGATCAGCACGGTCCGCGCGTCCTTCCCGCAGACCAAGGGTTCGATCACGCTCAAGGGCCTGTCCGGACCCGTGACCGTGAAGCGGGACGGCTACGGGATCCCGCAGATCTACGCCTCCACCGACGCGGACCTGTTCATGGCGCAGGGCTACGTCCAGGCGCAGGACCGGTTCTACGAGATGGACGTGCGCCGGCACATGACCTCCGGGCGCCTGTCGGAGATGTTCGGCAAGGGCCAGGTGAAGAACGACGAGTTCCTGCGCACGCTGGGCTGGGACCGGGTCGCCAAGGAGGAGTACGACACCAAACTGTCGGACTCCACGAAGAACTACCTCCAGGCCTACTCCAAGGGGGTCAACGCCTACCTCGCCGGCAAGGACGGCAAGGACATCTCCCTGGAGTACGCGGCCCTCGGGTTCACCAACGACTACAAGCCCGAGCAGTGGACCCCCGTCGACTCGGTCTCCTGGCTGAAGGCGATGGCCTGGGACCTGCGCGGCAACATGCAGGACGAGATCGACCGCGCCCTGATGACCAGCCGCCTGGGCCCGCAGCAGATCAAGGACCTCTACCCCGACTACCCGTACAGCCGCAACAAGGCGATCGTCCAGGAGGGCCAGTACGACGAGCTCACCAAGACGTTCCAGCAGAGCGGCTCCACGAGCGGCTCCGGGACCTCCACGGGCACGAGCTCCACCACGACCTCGTCGTCCACCGGTTCGGCGCTCACGAGCCAGCTGGCGGGCCTCTACAACGTCCTGGACGACGTCCCCACGGCCGTCGGCGTGAACGGCCAGGGCATCGGCTCCAACTCCTGGGTCGTCGGGGGCAAGTACACCATCACCGGCAAGCCGCTGCTCGCCAACGACCCGCACCTGTCGGCCTCGCTGCCCTCCGTCTGGTACCAGATGGGCCTGCACTGCACCACGGTCTCCAGCAAGTGCCAGTACGACGTCACCGGCTACACCTTCGCGGGCATGCCCGGCGTGGTCATCGGCCACAACGGCGACATCGCCTGGGGCATGACCAACTCCGGTGTCGACGTCACCGACCTCTACCTGGAGAAGCTCTCCGGCGACGGCTACCTGTACAACGGCAGGACCAAGCCCTTCACGACCCGCGAGGAGACCATCAAGGTCGCCGGCGGCACCTCGAAGAAGATCGTCGTACGGCAGACCGCCGACGGTATGCCCCTGCTGTCCGACCGCGACGACGAGCTCGTCCAGGTCGGCAAGAAGGCGAGCGTCGACACCGCGGCACCCGACCGCGGCGACGGCTACGGCATCGCCCTGAAGTGGACCGCCCTGGACGCGGGCACCACCATGGACGCCGTCTTCGCCCTCGACAAGGCGAGCGACTGGAACAGCTTCCGCGCCGCGGCCGCCCAGTTCGACGTGCCCTCGCAGAACCTGATCTACGCCGACACCAAGAACGACATCGGCTACACGCTGCCCGGCAAGATCCCCACCCGCTCCTCGGCCGACGACGGCTCCATCCCGGCACCGGGCTGGGACCCCAAGTACAAGTGGACCGGGTACATCAAGCAGGACGAGCTGCCCTACGAGTACAACCCGGAGCGCGGCTACATCGTCACCGCCAACCAGGCCGTGATCGACAAGGACAAGTACCCCTACACGCTCACCACGGACTGGGGCTACGGCACCCGCAGCCAGCGCATCACCGACCTGATCGAGTCGAAGATCAAGGACGGCGGCAAGATCTCCACGGACGACATGCGCCAGATGCAGACGGACAACAGCAGCGAGATCGCCAAGCTGCTGGTGCCCAAGCTGCTGAAGATCAACCTGGACGACAAGGACGTCCGGGACGCGCAGAAGCTCCTGGAGGGCTGGGACTACACCCAGGACGCCGACTCCGCGGCCGCCGCCTACTTCAACGCGGTCTGGCGCAACATCCTCAAGCTCGCCTTCGGCAACAAGCTGCCCAAGGAGCTGCGGGTCAAGGGCCAGTGCCTGTGGGTCGACAAGATCGACAGCACCGGCCCGGTCGACGACGACACCAAGGTGCGCGAGTGCGGCGAGCGCGACGCCGACCAGGCCCAGCCGGACGGCGGCGACCGCTGGTTCGAGGTGGTCCGCACGCTCATGGACCAGCCGAACAGCGACTGGTGGAAGACGCCGGCCGGAGCGGGCGACCGCAACAAGGCCGACAACATGAACGAGCTGTTCCGGCGCGCCATGGTCGACGCCCGCTGGGAGCTGACCGCCAAGCTCGGCAAGGACATCGACACCTGGAGCTGGGGCCGGCTGCACCGCCTGTTCCTGAAGAACCAGACCCTCGGCACCGACGGCCCGAGCATCATCCAGTACGTCCTCAACCGGGGTCCCTGGAAGCTCAGCGGCGGCGAGGCCACGGTCAACGCGACGGGCTGGAACGCGGCCGGCGGCTACGGCGTCGTCTGGGTCCCCTCCATGCGGATGGTCGTCAACCTCGACGACCTCGACAAATCCAAGTGGATCAACCTCACCGGGGCCTCCGGCCACGCCTTCAGCGCCCACTACACCGACCAGACGGGCAAGTGGGCCGACGGTGAGCTGCTCTCCTGGTCGTTCTCGGACAAGGCGGTCGACGACAGCACCAGCGACACCCTCGTCCTCAAGCCCTGAGGCGGACCGGCACACACCGCCGGAACGGCCCTCCACGCACGCGTGGAGGGCCGTTCCGCGCGAGAGCGGCTCAGGAGCTCGCGAACCGGCGGGCGCCCGACGGCGTCACCACCGCCTGGACCGGCCGGTCGTGCGCCTCCGCGGGCACGCGATCGACGACCTCCGTGTCGTACAGCAGCACCACGAGCGCGGGGTGCGCGCCCGCGCGCTCCAGACGGGCCAGCACGCGGTCGTACGACCCTCCGCCGCGCCCCAGCCGCATCCCGCGGGTGTCCACCGCGAGCCCCGGCAGCAGGACGACGTCGGCGGCGAGCACGGCGTCCGGACCCAGGCGTTCACCACAGGGTTCGAACAGCGCCATTTTTCCGCCGTGTTGGACGCGCGCGAGGGAGCCCTCCCCGGCGTACGCGCCCCAGTCCAGGTCGTGGTCGGGCAGGAGCGCGGGGAGCAGGACGCGCACCCCCCGTGTGAACAGGGCGTCCAGCAGCGGGAGCGTGCCCGGCTCGCTCCCCACGGAGACGTAGGCCGCCACCGTGTGCGCCCGGGCCACCTCGGGCAGTTCCAGCGCGTGCGCGGCCAGCGCGTCGGCCGCCTCCCTGACGACATCCGTCGTCAACCTGTTCCTCACCCCGGCGCATTCTCGCCGCAACGTTCGCTTGTCAGTCTCGCCCCCGGGTTCACTGTGTTGCACAGGTCGTCCCCGCATCCTTTCCAATGTGGTCATATGAGTGCCAATTAACCGGAGCCTCAGATTCTTCACAAAGGCACCGGATAAGGTTGCGGACATGACTCAGTCGCACCCCAGGATCAGCAAGGCTGTCATCCCCGCAGCAGGTCTCGGCACCCGGTTCCTGCCGGCCACCAAGGCCACTCCCAAGGAGATGCTGCCGGTCGTCGACAAGCCCGCGATCCAGTACGTGGTCGAGGAGGCCGCGTCGGCGGGGCTCGACGACGTCCTCATGATCACCGGACGCAACAAGCGTCCTCTGGAGGACCACTTCGACCGCAACTACGAGCTGGAGTCGGCGCTTCAGAAGAAGGGCGACGCCGGCCGGCTCGCCAAGGTCCAGGAGTCCAGCGACCTGGCCACCATGCACTACGTGCGCCAGGGCGACCCCAAGGGCCTCGGCCACGCCGTGCTGTGCGCGGCCCCGCACGTGGGCCACGAGCCCTTCGCCGTCCTGCTCGGCGACGACCTGATCGACCCCCGCGACCCGCTGCTGCAGCGCATGATCGAGATCCAGGAGCGGCACGGCGGCAGCGTGATCGCGCTCATGGAGGTCGCCCCCGAGCAGATCCACCTCTACGGCTGCGCGGCCGTGGAGACCACCGCCGACGGCGACGTCGTCAAGGTGACCGGCCTGGTCGAGAAGCCCGACCCGGCGGACGCCCCGTCCAACTACGCGGTCATCGGCCGCTACGTCCTCGACCCGCACGTCTTCGACATACTGCGGCGCACCGAGCCGGGCCGCGGCGGCGAGATCCAGCTCACCGACGCCCTCCAGCAGCTCGCCCAGGACGAGAAGGTCGGCGGCCCGGTGCACGGCGTCGTCTTCCGGGGCCGCCGCTATGACACCGGCGACCGTGGCGACTACCTGCGTGCCATTGTCAGACTCGCGTGCGAACGTGAAGACCTGGGCCCGGACTTCCGGACCTGGCTTCGCAGTTACGTAGCCGAGGAGATGCAGCAGAGTTGAGCAGCGCCGCGACCCGCCCCGCCGGCCAGGACCGCCTGTGGTCGGTGGACGAGCACCTGGAGGACATCCTCACCACCGTCCGCCCCCTGGAGCCCATCGAGCTGCAACTCCTCGACGCCCAGGGCTGCGTCCTGGTCGACGACGTCATGGTGCCGCTCTCGCTGCCCCCGTTCGACAACAGCTCCATGGACGGGTACGCGGTACGGGTCGCGGACCTGGCGGGCGCCAGCGAGGAGTTCCCGGCCGCCCTGGAGGTGGTCGGGGACGTCGCGGCGGGCGCGGCGGAACTCACCCCGGTCGGCCCCGGGCAGGCCGCCCGGATCATGACCGGCGCCCCGCTGCCGCCCGGCGCCGAGGCCGTCGTCCCGGTCGAGTGGACCGACGGCGGGCTCGGCGGGGGACCGGTCGACGGGATGCGGGCGCGCAGCCTCGCCCCCGAGGGTGCCGCCGGGCAGGTGCGCGTGCACCGTCCGGTGGAGGCACGCGCGCATGTGCGCGCGAAGGGCAGCGACGTCCGCGCGGGCGACCGCGCGCTGGAGGCCGGCACCGTCCTCGGCCCGCCGCAGATCGCGCTGCTCGCCGCGATCGGCCGCGGCACGGTACGCGTGCGCCCGCGCCCGCGGGTGGTCGTCATGTCCACCGGCAGCGAACTCGTCCAGCCCGGCGAGGAACTGGGCAGCGGCCAGATCCACGACTCCAACAGCTTCGCCCTCACCGCCGCCGCCCGGGACGCGGGCGCCATCGCCTACCGGGTGGGCGCCGTCGTCGACGACGCCGACACCCTCCGCTCCACCATCGAGGACCAGCTCGTCCGCGCCGACCTGCTGGTCACCACCGGCGGGGTGAGCGTGGGGGCGTACGACGTCGTCAAGGAGGCGCTGGCGCACGTCGGCGACGAGGACGAGGCGGGCGGCGGCGTCGAGTTCCGCAAGCTCGCCATGCAGCCCGGCAAGCCCCAGGGCTTCGGCTCCGTCGGCCCCGACCACACGCCGCTGCTGGCCCTGCCCGGCAACCCCGTGTCGTCGTACGTCTCCTTCGAGCTGTTCGTCCGCCCCGCCGTCCGCACCCTGATGGGCCTCCAGGACGTCCACCGGCCCCGCACCAGGGCGACCCTCCGGTCGGACAAGGCGCTGAGCTCGCCGAAGGGGCGCCGGCAGTTCCTGCGCGGGACGTACGCCGACGGCGAGGTGACCGCCGTCGGCGGCGCCGGCTCCCACCTGATCGCGGCCCTGGCCCACGCCGACGCGCTGATCGTCGTACCCGAGGACGTGGAGTCGGTCGAGCCCGGCACCGAGGTCGAGGTCGTCCTGCTCGGCTGACGCGGGCACGCGGACCCGCCCACCGGCGGTCCTGCCCGGTGGCGGGCGCCGGCTTGGCGGTACCGTGTCGCGCACAGCAGGCCCCAGCGCCGCACCGCGACGGGCCCGGACCGGGAGCGCCACACAGCATGACTGAGCCCTTCCGGGGGGAGACCCCCGGACCCTTGGCACCAGACCGACTGACGCACATCGACGACGCGGGCGCCGCCCGTATGGTCGACGTGTCCGGCAAGGACGTGACCGCGCGCACCGCCCGCGCCAGCGGACGGGTCCTCGTCTCGCCCCGCGTGGTCGAGCTGCTGCGCGGCGAGGGCGTCCCCAAGGGCGACGCGCTCGCCACCGCGCGCATCGCGGGCATCATGGGCGCCAAACGCACCCCGGATCTGATCCCGCTGTGCCACCCCTTGTCGGTCTCGGGTGTGAAACTGGATCTGTCGGTCGCGGACGACGCCGTGGAGATCGCGGCCACCGTGAGGACGACGGACCGTACAGGCGTCGAGATGGAGGCCCTCACCGCGGTCTCCGTCGCCGCGCTCACCGTGATCGACATGGTCAAGGCGGTCGACAAGGGAGCGGTCATCACGGACGTACGTGTGGAGGAGAAGACGGGCGGCAAGTCCGGCGACTGGAGCCGGGCGTGAACGCCGGGCCGTCCGCCGCCGGTGCGCCGCGCGCGCCGTACCGCGCGCTGGTCGTGACCGCCTCCAACCGCGCCGCCGCCGGGGTCTACGAGGACCGGGGCGGCCCGCTGGTCGCGGCCGGTCTGGAGGGCTTCGGGTTCACCGTGGACGGACCGCGGGTCGTCCCCGACGGGGATCCCGTGGCGGCCGCGCTGCGCGCGGGGGTCGAGGCCGGGTACGACGTCGTCGTCACCACCGGCGGCACCGGCGTCTCGCCCACCGACCGCACCCCCGAGGCCACCCGCGCGGTGCTCGACTACGAGGTGCCGGGCATCGCCGAGGCCGTCCGGGCGTTCGGCCGGGAGAAGGTGCCCACCGCCGCGCTCTCCCGGGGACTGGCCGGGGTGGCGGGCCGGACACTGATCGTCAACCTTCCGGGGTCCACCGGCGGGGTGCGGGACGGCCTGGCCGTCCTGGAACCGCTGCTGGCGCACGCCGTCGACCAGATCCGCGGCGGCGACCACCCCGGGCCGAGCAGTGGGGGTGCGAGCTGAACAGCCCGTCCTGGCCCGTCGTGCTGGTGGACGGCGATGTCGTCCTCCGGCCCATAAGGCTGCGCGACCAGCGGCCCTGGCGCGAGGTCAACCGGCGCAACCGGGACTGGCTGCGCCCCTGGGAGGCGACCATCCCGCCGCCCACGCCCAGCGGGCCGATCGCGCACCGGCCGACCTACCGGCAGATGGTCCGCCATCTGCGGTCCGAGGCGAACTCGGGCCGGATGCTGCCGTTCGTCATCGAGTACCAGGGGCGGCTGGTCGGGCAGTTGACGGTCGCCGGGATCACCTGGGGGTCGATGTGCTCGGGGCACGTCGGCTACTGGGTGGACCAGGGCGTGGCCGGCCGCGGGGTGATGCCGACCGCGGTGGCGCTCGTGGTGGACCACTGTTTCCGCACCGTCGGTCTGCACCGCATCGAGGTCTGCATTCGCCCCGAGAACCGGCCCAGCCGCCGGGTCGTGGAGAAACTCGGATTCCGCGAGGAGGGGCTGCGGCCGCGTTATCTCCACATCGACGGCGCCTGGCGCGACCACCTCGTGTACGCCCTCACCGCGGAAGAGGTGCCCGAGGGGCTCCTCGCCCGCTGGCAGCGGGCCCGCTCCCCGCGGAATCCGCAGAACACCCCGGGGAATCCCGCCTAGTCGTCGCCGTGCCGGGAAAAATTGAATACATGTTCGAAATTGTCGTTCGATGACCGTCTCGGGGCATTGAATTCCCGGCTTCGGCGGCCTGCTGATCGCATCGGTCACAAAAAAAGCTCGAAATATCAGCCGGATCGTGCGACACACCGGCGCAATTGGCAGATGGCCCCACGCAAACCCCTCTACCGTGTGAGGCGTGAGCAGCAGCGGCCTCATCTACGCAGTCATTGTCGGGGCCTGGGCCGCCTACTTGGTGCCGATGTGGCTCCGTAGGCAGGACGAGCTGAACGAGGCCCGTCCGACGGAACGCTTCAGCACCGCCATCCGGCTGCTGTCCGGACGGGCGGGGATGGAGCGCCGGTACGCCAGGGACCTAAGGGCGCGCTCCGCCTCGGAGGGGGAGCAGGACGCCGACGGACCGGACGTCGTCACCGACTCGGTGGACGTCCGGGCCTTCGCCATGACCCCGACCCGCCGTCAGGTCCGGGCGGACGTCCGGACGGAGCGGGAACCGGAGGCGCCCGGGCGTCAGGAACCGGCGCGCGACCAGGCGGTCGCACCGGCGGCCAAGTCCCCGTCCGCACCGGCACGTCAGCCGGGCGGCGTGCCCGCCCCGGCATCCGCCCCCACCCCGGCCCCGGCATCCGCATCGGCCTCCGGTCCCGCCCCCAAGGCGGCCTCCGGTCCCGCCTCCAAGTCGGCCTCCGAACCCGCGCGCAAGCAGGTTCCGGCGGCGCGGCGCACGACCTCCGCCTCCGCGCAGGCATCCGCGGCGCGCGCCCGGCGCTCGAAGGTGCTCGCGCGCCGTCGGCGTACCACCGTGATGCTCTTCATCGCCTTCACGATGGGCGCGATCGTCGCCGCCGTCGGAGGACTCGCGTTCCTCTGGGCACCGGGTGTCCCCGCCGTCATGCTCAGCGGGTACATCGCCTATCTGCGGGTGCAGGAGCGCCGTCGCTTCGCCTACCAGATGGACCGGCGGCAGGCCGAGGTCGCCGCGCAGCGGTTGCGGGAGCGCCAGCCGAGGCGGCGCGCGCCCCTCGACCCGGGTGCCGTGAGCGACGAACCGGACGAGGGACCAGCGGCCGACACCGACCCCGGCCTGTCCGCGCTCGCCGCCGACCGGCGCGCCCTCGTCGAGCAGACCGACCACGCCGAGTGGGTCGACCAGCAGCGCGAGCGGCAGCGGCGGCCCGGGCACGGGGACAGCTGGGACCCGGTGCCGGTGCCCCTGCCGACGTACGTGACCGCACCGGTCGCGCCGCGTGCCACCTCCGACGTGGACCTCGGGGCACCCGACGCGTGGAGTTCCGCGCGGTCCAGTTCCGTCGCCCCGGAGCAGGAGGCGAAGCCGGTGGCGCCGGAGGCCGAGGAGGAGCCGGCCGCCGAGGCCGACGACAGGCCCGCGGACGGCCGCACGGACGCCCGTCGCGCCGCCTCCGCCCGCCGGGCGCGCGAGCGTGGCCGTACGCCCCTGTTCGACCAGTACGAGGAAGGCGAGCGCCCGCGCGCGGCCAACGAGTGACCCCACGGCGGCGCGAGGCGCCGCCGGAACCCGGGTCCTGACCAGTCAGGGAACGGATTTCCAAGCACCCCGACGAGGATGCTAGAGTTTCACTCGTTGCAAGGGCCTGTGGCGCAGTCCGGTAGCGCACCTCGTTCGCATCGAGGGGGCCAGGGGTTCAAATCCCCTCAGGTCCACTGCACGATGAGATCCCGGCGATCATGATGATCGCCGGGATCTCTGTCGTTCGCTCCGAGTGGCAGGCGAGCGGGCGGCCACCTGGCCGGTCCGGGGCGGCAGTTGGGGCCGGACGCGTGGTCGGCGGCGCGCGGACGCCGGAGACGGCCGCCCGTCGGCGGACGGCCGCAGTCCGGGAACGCCGCGTTCGGCTTCTCCGCGCGGATGCGGGCTACTGATCCGCCCGCAGGGGCTTCGCGTAGCAGCGGCTCGACTCGTAGTGGCGGTAGTAGCCGAACTTGGTGCACGGCGCGTAGCCGCTGGAGGTGTAGAGGGCGATGGCCTCCGGCTGCTTGGTGCCCGTCTCCAGGACCATCCGCAGCCGGCCGGCCGCGCGGGCGTCGTCCTCCAGCGCCGTGAGCATCCGGCGGGCGAGGCCCCGGCCGCGCATCGCCTCGACGACGAACATGCGCTTGAGTTCGGCGTCGCCGTCCTCGTTGCCCTCGCCGTTCTCGTCCTGGCTGCGCCAGCCGCCGGTGGCCACGGGGCGGTCGGCCGCGTCGTACGCGATCAGGTAGACGCCGTTGGGCGGTTCGAAGTCGGCCGTGTCGAGGACGGTGGCGTCGCCGCCGTCGCCGTAGCGCAGCTGGTACTCGGCCTGGACCTCGTCGTTCAGCTTGACGGCGTCCGGGTGGTCGAAGGCAACGGGGCGTATATTCATGTGAGGCATCGTATATTCGTGCAGGCGGTGAACGCGGTGGGCATCGGGACTCCGTCCAGTGTGCCGGTATCGTGCCCGGGTGCTGACTGTGACCACGGTGAATGTGAACGGACTGCGGGCCGCCGCGAAGAAGGGCTTCGTGGAGTGGCTCGCGCAGACCTCGGCGGACGTGATCTGCCTGCAGGAGGTGCGCGCGGAGCCGCAGCAGCTCCCGGAAGAGGTGCGCGCGCCCGGCGGCTGGCATGTCGTGCACGCCCCCGCGGCGGCCAAGGGGCGCGCGGGCGTCTCCCTGTACACCCGGCGTGAACCGGACCGGGTGCGCATCGGCTTCGGTTCGGACGAGTTCGACACGAGCGGCCGCTATGTCGAGGCCGACCTGCCCGGTGTGACCGTCGTCTCCCTCTATCTCCCCTCCGGGGAGGTCGGCACCGAGCGGCAGGACGAGAAGGTCCGTTTCATGGGTGAGTTCCTCGCCCACCTCAAGGACCTGCGCGAGCGGGCCGCCGCCGACGGGCGCGAGGTCGTCGTCTGCGGCGACTGGAACATCGCCCACCAGCAGACCGACCTGAAGAACTGGCGCGGCAACACCAAGAACTCCGGCTTCCTGCCGGAGGAGCGCGAATGGCTCGGCAGCGTCCTGGACCCGGCCGACGGCGGCTACGTGGACGTCGTACGCACCCTGCATCCGGAGGCCGAAGGGCCGTACACCTGGTGGTCGTACCGGGGGCGGGCCTTCGACAACGATTCTGGATGGCGCATCGATCTCGCCGTGGCGACCCCTGCGCTGGCCGCCCGCGCCGTCAAGGCAGTGGTGGAGCGAGCGGCCAGTCATGAGGAGCGGTGGTCGGATCACGCTCCCGTGACGGTGGTCTTCGAGATGTGACGCGGACCGGTGCCCTCGCCGAGTGCAAAGGTCAGACGTGAGATGTCCGGTGCGAGGAGCCGTGCCGGGCCGCCACCACTGCGCCCCTTGCCGACGGTGACACGGACGCCGTTTGCGAGCAGCAGTTCGCGGGATGCGGGCGCATTCGTCGACGTGGCCTTGTGAAAGCGGTCGACGGTGTACTGCTCGAGCCAGTCGGAGCGCATACCAGCCGGGGCGGGGCACACTTCACCGCGTGCCGTTGCGCGGCACATGTAGTCACCGTAGGCATACCCCTTGCGTGCTGCGAAGTACATGCGCCCCTCGCAACCTGCGCAATGCGCGACGCCGGTGAGGAGCGCGGTCGTCCGGGATCTGGGTCGGCGAGTGCCGTTGGATCGGGTCGCCAGGGTGTCCTGCAGGGCCTGGAACTCCTCCTCGGACAGCAACGGTCGACCGGCGAGTACCGGGTTGCCGTATGCGTCCCGAACCGTTTGCCCGCCATGGGTTCGGTGCCCCGACAACGATGGGCTGCGCAGCACCTTCGACAAGGTGCCCGACGTCCATCGGAACCGGTCGAAATCCCGTCCATGCCGGCGTCCGCCCGTTGAGCGTCCCTGGAGTTGTGCGTGGCGGTCGCGTGGTACCGGCACCTCCAGGTGGTTCAGCCTGCGCGCGATGCTGACCAGGGAATGTCCCTCATGCACATCGGCCACGATCATGCGGACGACGACGGCGGACTCAGGGTCGGGGATCAGGCACCATCCGCTACCCGAGGGGTGCGGTGCCTTTCGGTAGCCGAAGGGGATCAGGCCGCCTCCGTAGCGACCTGCCGCCCGCAATGCTTCGTGGCTGCTGCTGAGGCGGTTGGAGATGGTGCGGACCTCCCTCTCGGCGTCATCGGCGAGGTCCATGCACCGTCGGATCGTCGAACTGTCCGCCTGCGGTGTCACGACGAGAGGCAGCTCGGCTTCCGGCAGACCGAAGATGAGCGTCCGCCTCTGTTTCCGTCCCCAGGCCACCAACTCGACCATGTGAGCCACGGAACGCACGGCACGATCCACGTGGGACCACATGATCGCGTCGAACGCCTGGGGCATCAGCAGCCACGGCGAGAGAGAGGGCCGCTCGAACGGCGATCTCAGGCGAGCCGAGACACCGAGGTCGGACGCTTCGGCCACCAGGTCGAAGCCGAGCCGTTCGGCGGTGAGCCGGATGACGGTGCGCTGCCGGGCCGGTGAGGTCGTCACGCTGGTCAGACAGCTGAGACGCAATGCGGCAAGGGCTCTTGGTCGCCCGGCATGGCGAGGGCGGGACAAGGAGGGCTGAGTCACTTGAGGGCTACGCTTGGGCACGTCGACGCTCCTAGGCAGGGTCGGCCACACCCCGGGGCTGGTCGCACAGCCGCCGGGGCTTTTTCGATCTCACTCTCGGAGCACGAACATCGTTCTGAGGAACAGTTGCCGGAAAGTACCTCGAAGGAGTGAGCCTCGCGGTCGGCGATCTAGTCGCGCTTGCGCAGCCGGCGGTCCAGGGCCAGGGAGACCTCCGCCTCCACGACGCTGCGGGCGAGCGGGCGCAGGCGGGCCATGTCCTCCTCGGGGCCGTGGCGGAGGACGAGCTGGGCGAAGAGTTCGGCGAGGGCGTCGGCGTGCTCGCGGACGCGGGCGCCCGCTTCCAGGACCTCGGCCAGCGGGATGCCCTCGCGGACCAGGGCGGAGGAGACGTCGAGAAGGCGGCGGCTGACGTGGACGATGCGGTCGCCGTCGGTGCCCAGGTAGCCGAGATCGAGGGCGGCCGCCAGGTTCTCCGTGGTGACCTGGCCCTCGAAGCGGGCGGCGAGTTCCTCCGGGGTGAGGCGGACGGGCTCCTCCTCCGTCGGCTCGATCCCCAGGAGATCGGCGACGTCGCGGCCGTGGTCGAGCGCCTCGGCCAGCTCCGCGATGCCGCTGAGCGTGTGGCCGCGCTCCAGGAGCGCCGCGATCGTGCGCAGTCGGGCCAGGTGATGGTCGTCGTACCAGGCGATACGGCCCTCGCGGCGCGGCGGCGCGAGCAGCTTGCGTTCGCGGTAGAAGCGCAGGGTGCGCACGGTGATGCCGGCCAGTCCGGCCAGCTCCGCCATGCGGTACTCGCGAGGGCCCGCCAGGGGTTCTGCGTCGTCTGCCACGGGCGAAGCCTATGTTGTACCGCCGGTAACTTTCGTCTGTCCGACCCCTACCCATCGGTACGGAGCTGCTCTACAGTCCCATTGCGCCAGTGTTCACTGGCGTAATCGCGGTCGAGGTGTGGAGGCTCCGGGATGGCCGAGCACGAGCATGTACGGGTGGCGGTGATCGGGTCCGGGTTCGGCGGACTGGGCGCGGCCGTGCGGTTGCGCCGGGAGGGGATCACCGACTTCGTCGTCCTGGAACGGGCCGGCGGCGTCGGCGGCACCTGGCGGGACAACGACTACCCGGGGTGCGCCTGCGACGTGCCGTCGCACCTGTACTCCTTCTCCTTCGCGCCCAACCCCGACTGGCCGCGCACCTTCTCCGGGCAGGAGCACATCCGCGCCTACCTGGAGCATGTCGCCGACGTGTTCGGGCTGCGGCCCCACCTCCGCTTCGACGCCGAGGTGAAGCGGATGACCTGGGACCCGGAGAAGCTGCGCTGGGACATCGAGACGGCGTCCGGCTCGCTCTCCGCCGACGTGGTCGTCTCCGCCACCGGACCGCTGTCCGACCCGAAGACCCCCGAGATCCCGGGGCTGGACTCCTTCCCCGGCAAGGTCTTCCACTCGGCCCGCTGGGACCACGACTACGACCTGCGCGGCAAGCGGGTCGCCATGGTCGGCACCGGCGCCTCCGCGATCCAGATCGTGCCCGCCGTCCAGCCCGAGGTCGCCAAGCTCACCCTCTTCCAGCGCACGCCCCCGTGGGTGATGCCCCGCATGGACCGCGCGATCAGCGCCGCCGAGCGCCGGCTGCACCGGGCGCTGCCCTTCACCACCCAGGCCCGGCGCGGGCTGCTGTGGGGCATCCGGGAACTCCAGGTCCAGGCGTTCACCAAGCGCCCCGACGAACTCGGCCTGGTCGAGAGCATCGCCAAGCGCAACATGGCCCGCGCGATCAAGGATCCCGCGCTGCGCGCCAAGCTCACCCCGGACTACCGCATCGGCTGCAAGCGGATCCTGCTCTCCAGCGCCTACTATCCGGCGCTGGCCCAGCGGAACGTCGACGTGGTGGCGAGCGGGCTGAGCGAGGTGCGCGGATCGACCGTGGTGGCCGCCGACGGCAGCAGCGCCGAGGTCGACGCGATCATCTTCGGCACCGGCTTCCACGTCACCGACATGCCGATCGCCGAGCGGGTCGTGGGCGCCGACGGACGGACCCTCGCGGAGAGCTGGAAGGGCGGGATGGAGGCGCTGCGCGGTGCCTCGGCCGCCGGGTTCCCCAACTGGATGACGATCATCGGGCCCAACACCGGCCTCGGGAACTCCTCCATGATCCTCATGATCGAGTCCCAGCTGAACTACATGGCCGACTACCTGCGCCAGCTCGACGTCCTCGGCGGGCGGGCGGCCCTCGACGCGCGTCCCGCCGCCGTGGCCGGCTGGAACCACAAGGTCCAGGAACGCATGAAGCGCACCGTCTGGAACACCGGCGGCTGCACCAGCTGGTACCTGGACGCGAACGGCCGCAACACCACCATCTGGCCCGGTACGACCACCGAGTTCCGGCGCGCGACCCAGCGGGTGGACCTCGGCGAGTACGAGGTGATCCGGCCGCCCCTGAACGAGGGCGCGCACGGCGCCACGTCCGGCGCGGAGGTGGGCGCGTGAGCCGGCTCACCCATGTGACCAGCGGGCCCTACGCCCCGCCCGCCCCCGCGCGCGAACTCACCGCGGTCTCCGCCGACGGCGCCCGGCTGCATGTCGAGGTGCACGGCCCCGAGCACGCGCCCCCCGTCGTCCTCGCCCACGGCTGGACCTGCTCGACCGCCTTCTGGGCGGCGCAGATACGCGAACTGGCCGCCGACCACCGGGTCATCGTCTACGACCAGCGGGGGCACGGGCGCAGTCCCGCGAGCCCCGCGTGCAGCACGCGTGCGCTGGCGGACGACCTGGAGGCGGTGCTGGCGCAGACGCTCGCGCCCGGGGAACAGGCCGTGATCGTCGGGCACTCCATGGGCGGGATGACGGTCATGGCGGCCGCCACCCGGGCCCGCTTCCGTGAGCACGCCGCCGCCGTCCTGCTGTGCTCCACCGGCAGTTCGCGGCTGGTCGCGGAGGCACGGGTCATACCGATACGCGCCGGGGCCGGGCGCAGCTGGCTCACGACGCGTGTCCTGGCCTCGCGCGCCCCGCTCGGACCGGTCACGCCTCTCGCGCGGCGCATCCTCAAGTACGCCACCATGGGCGCCGGTTCCGCCCCGCAGATGGTGGAGGCGTGCGCGCGGATCGTGCACGCCTGCCCGCGCGCCGTACGGCACGCCTGGGGGCGGGTCCTCGCGGAGCTCGATCTCGACTCCGGGGTACGGGAGTTGCGCGTGCCCACAGCGGTCGTCACCGGCACGGACGACCGGCTCACGCCCCCCGTGCACGCCCGCGCGCTGGCCGCCGCGCTGCCGCACTCCCTCGGGCTCACCGAACTGCCGGGCATGGGGCACATGACGCCGGTCGAGGCGCCGGAGCTGGTCAACGGACGGATCCGGGAACTCGTCACCGCGTATGCGCAGGTCACGCAGATCGAGCAGAGCACGCAGAGCACGCAGAGCACGCAGATCAAGGAGGGCGCATGAGCAGGGTCGGTCTCGAAGGGCAGGTCGCCGTCGTCACGGGAGCGGCGCGCGGTGTCGGCGAGTTGCTGGCCCGCAAGCTCTCCGCGCGCGGGGCGAAGGTCGCGCTGGTCGGTCTGGAGGAGGAGGCGCTCAAGGAGGTCTCCGGCAAGCTGCACAGCGAGAGCGCCCACTGGTACGCCGACGTCACCGACCAGGAGGCGATGAGCCGGGTGGCGGCGGAGGTCAAGGAGCGGTTCGGGAAGATCGACATCGTGGTGGCCAACGCGGGTGTGGCGAACGGCGGTCCGTTCGCCGACTCCGACCCGGTGGCCTGGCGGCGGGTGATCGAGGTCAACCTGATCGGCTCGGCGGTGACGGCCCGCGCGTTCCTGCCGGTGCTGACGGAGAGCCGCGGCTACCTGCTGCAGATCGCCTCGCTGGCCGCGATCACGCCGGCGCCGATGATGACGGCGTACTGCGCGTCCAAGGCGGGCGTGGAGGCGTACGCGCACAGCCTGCGCGCCGAGGTCGGCCACCAGGGGGTGCGCGTCGGGGTCGGGTACCTGTCCTGGACGGACACCGACATGGTGCGCGGTGCCGACCAGGACGACGTGATGCGGGAGTTGCGGCAGCGGCTGCCGTGGCCGGCGAACAAGACGTATCCGCTGGGTCCGGCCGTGGACCGGATCGTGGCCGGGATCGAGCGGCGCTCGGCGCATGTGTACGGGCAGGGGTGGCTGCGCGGGATGCAGGGCGTGCGCGGGTATCTGCCGGCGCTCATCGGCACGGTCGGACAGCGTGAGATGAAGCGGTTCGCGCCCCGCTTGCAGGGGATGCGCACGGGGCTCGTCGGCGCAGGTGGGGCGGCCGACGAGGAGAAGCGCGCTACGCACCGTGACTGATCGAAATGCGAGCGTTGTCGGCCCGTGTGAGTCTGGTCGAGGCCCCACTGAGGGCCGATCCCCTCACCCTCCACGGGAGTGAACCCACATGGGTATGAAGGACAAGGCCGGCAAGACGCAGGGTCAGGCCAAGCAGAAGATGCACGAGGGCCAGCAGCAGGCGCAGCAGACGCCGCAGACGCCGCAGCGCGGCCAGCAGGCTCAGCAGCGTGGCCAGCAGACGCCGCAGCGTGGCCAGCAGGCGCAGGAGCGCGGGCAGCAGACGCGTGAGCGCGGCTGGCAGGGCCTGGACGACACCGAGCAGGAGATGCAGGACCGGTTCGACCAGGACTACGACGCGTAGCCGTTGCACTTGCTCGGTCTGAACGCGCGTGGGGCGCCCTTCCGTTCGAAGGGCGCCCCACGTTGCCATCTCATCCGCATACGGGCCGGCGTGCGGAGCCGGGCAGGTAGAGGGACCGCTCCCGGTCCGTGATGTCCCGGTGGACGGCGGCGCACAGGTCGTGGATCAGCCGGGCCGTGCCGGGCAGGGTGACGTTCCACAGCTGTACTGTGCCGTCGCTGTCGGCGCTGGCCAGTGTGTGGCCGTCGGGGCTGAAGGCCAGGGAGCGCACTTCGCCGGTGTGGCCGACGAATTCGACACGTGCGTACCCGGTGGCGATGTCCAGCAGGGACACCGATCCGCCGTCGCCGTCCACCCGGCCGACGGCGAGGGTGGCGCCGTCCGGGCTGAAGGCCATGGGTGTCCCCGCGTCGGGGAGGGTCTCCTGGATGCTGCCGGTGGCCGGGTTCCACAGCCGTACGGTTCCGTCTCTGCTGCTGGTGGCGAGGGTGGCGCCGTCGGGGCTGAAAGCGATCGACTCGACGGTGTTGTTCGACGGATCCAGTTCTCTCGCGGGTCCCGATGACCCGGCCTTGGTCTTGTCCTCAGGCATGTTCAGGGTGGACACGACGTGTCCGCTGTTCACGTCCAGCACCCGCACCCGTCCGAAATGGCCGCTCACGGCGAGCATCGTGCCCGCGGGGTCGAAGGCCAGCGATGCCATCGATCCTTCGGTGTGCCTGTCCGGGAAGACCTTCTTCGTACGGCCGGTGGCGGCGTCCTTGAGAACGACGGTGCCCAGGTCCCGGACGGTGGCGAGGGTGGTGCCGTCCGGGCTGAACGCGACCGCTGTTCCTGCCTTGGGAAGGGTCTTCTTCCTCTGCCCGGTCGCCGTGTCCCAGAGTTCCAGGGTCTCCGAGAAGTCGCCGGTCGCCAGCGTGCGGCCGTCGGGACTGAAAGCCATCCCCGCGGTGCCGCGGTGGCCCGGCAGTACGTGCGTGATGTCACCGGTCGCCGTGTTCCACAGTTGTACGGTCCTGTCGGGCGAGTCCGTCGACTCGGCGTCGACGGCCAGGGTGGTGCCGTCAGGGCCGAACGCCAGTCCCTCGGCGCGGGTCCCGGGTGTACCGAGGGTGGCTCCGGGCCGGCGGCTGGCCGCATCCCACAGCCGTAGGGTGCCGTCGCGAGCGCCGGAGGCCAGAGTGGAGCCGTCCGGGGCGAACGCGACCGAGGTGACGGCGTCGGTGTGCCCGGTGAGAGTGATCGTGGACCGGTGGCTGGAGACATCCCACAGCCGTATGGTGCCGTCGTCGCTGCCGGAGGCCAGGGTCGTGCCGTCCGGGCTGAAGGCCAGGGTGCCGACGGTGGCGCTGTGACCGGTGAGGCTCGCCTCGGCGAGACCGGTGGCCGCGTTCCACAGCCGTACCGTCCCTGATCCGCTTCCCGTGGCCACGGTGTGCCCGTCGGGGCTGAAGGCGACCGCCTGCAAGGAGTCCAGGGGATCGGCGGTGAGTGTCGCCCGGATCCGGCCCGTGTCCAGGTCCGACAGGAAGATCCTCCGGTTGTGCCCGCCCGTGGCCACGGTGTGGCCGTCCGGGCTGACGGCGACCGTCATTTCGAAGCTGGGAGGAGCGGAGAGCCTGGTCTTCACGCGGCCTGCGGCCACGTCCCATACGCGGCCGGCATCGGTCACCGCCAGCGCCCGGCCGCGAACGAACGCGACGCCCCCCACACGCTTGTCGGATATCGAGGCACGGGTTTCGACGCGCCCTTCGGCGACATTCCAGACCCGGACACCCGCGGCCCCCGCGGTGACGAGACGTTCTCCCGCGCGGTCGAAGTCCATGGACCACACGGCGTTGGCGGAGTTGGTCAGAACGGACCGCCGACGGCCACTCGCGACATCCCAGAGCCTGATGTCGTCGGCGCCGAAGTCGTCGTCGCTGCCGGCCGTCACCACCGTCCTGCCGTCCGGGCTGAAGGCAACCGAGTCCACTGTGCCGGCATGGGCGGTGATGCGGTGTTCCAGCGGCACGCTCGCGGCGGCGTACAGGCTCGTGGTGGCTTCTCGGGTGGGGCTGGTGCGGTAGGCCTGGATGGCCAGCAGGGAGGCCAGGTCCGAGTCGCTGCCCAGCAGGGCGGTGGACTGCGCGGCGAGCTGGCGGGACAGGGCCTGACGCTGTGCGGTGACCGCGTTCTGGCGTTGGTCGAGTGCCGTGCCGGTGGCCGTGAGCGCCGCGACGAGCAGGAACGCCAGAGCGGCGACCAGGGCGCGCAGACGGCGCGTCCTGCGGACGGCCTGTCTGCGTTCGTCGTCGCGGGCCTTCAGACTCGCCGCCAGGAAGTCCTGCTCCAGGGGCGTGAAGTGTTCCCGCTGTTCGGCGGTGAAGGTCTCCTCGGCGGTGGCGAGCCGGGTGCCTCGGTAGAGGGCACCGGGGTCGCGGCCTAACTCGTCCCAGGACCTGGCCGCTTCGGATAAGCGGCGCTGTCCGCGCAGGAGTTCGCGGCTGGTGTCGATCCAGTCGCGCAGCCGGGGCCAGGCGGTGATGAGGGCCTCGTGGGCGAGGTCCACGGTCTCGTCGTCGAGGGTGACCAGCCGTGCGCGGGCCAGCAGTTCGAGGATCTGGTCGGTGTCCGCGCCGCTCGTGGGGTTGAGTTCGCTGTGCGGCGCGGGACGGCGGGTGTCCTGCGCTCCCTCGCCGGGGGTGATCAGGCGCAGCAGCAGGCGCCGGGTGAGGGCGGCCTGCTCGGGCCGCAGCCGGGTGTAGACCTGCTCGGCGGTGGCGGCGATGGCGCCGTGGATGCCGCCGGCCGCCTCGTAGGCCTTGAGGGTGAGGGTCTTGCCCCGGCGGCGGCGCCAGGTCTCCAGCAGGGCGTGGGACATCAGCGGCAGACTGCCGGGTTCGTCCGCCACCTCGTCGACGATCCTGGCGCTGAGCGCACGCTCCAGCACCAGACCGTGGGCGGTGGCAGGTCCGACGATCGCCTCCCGCAGTTCCTCCCGGTTCATCGGTGTGACGAGCAGGTTGGCGCTCTGCAGGGCGCGGGCGAGGCCGTGGTGTTCGCCGCAGCGGCCGTAGAAGTCGGCCCGCACCGCGATCACCACGCGCAGGCGGCTGTCCTCGTCGAGTGCCGTCAGCAGGTGCTCGATGAACCTGACGCGCTCGTCGCTGTCGTGGCAGAGGGTGAACACCTCCTCGAACTGGTCGACCAGAACCCAGGTCTCCCCCTCACCCGCCGCGGGGGTCAGAGCGGGGGCGTGCCGGCCGGCCGGTCGTGCGCCGGGGGTGAGGATCCGGACGGCCGCCGGGCGGGCCGCCGGCGGGGCCTGCCGGAGCGCGGGGACGAGTCCGGCTCGCAGCAGCGAGGACTTCCCGCTGCCGGACATGCCGATGAGTCCGGTGAAGCGGTGCGCCCCGGCCGTCCGGACCAGGTCGGCCGTCAGCCGGTCCCGGCCGAAGAACCTGTCCTGGTCGCCGGGCTCGAAACGCGAGAGCCCGAGATACGGGGCCGGCGTCCCGTCGTCGGGCGCCAGCTGCCCCTGCTCCTCCTCCCGCGCGGCCTGGTGCCAGCGCCGCTCCCAGTCGGCGGCGCGCCCGCCGCACGCGGTCGCGTACGCCAGGACCACGGGCAGCGACGGCAGCCGCTCACCGGCGGCGGCCTCGGAGAGGGTGGCGGACGCGTATCCGCACCGTTCGGCCATGACGCGGTAGGTGGGCCCGCCGGCCTCCTGGCGCAACGTGCGCAGCTCATGGGCGAAGCGCTGGACCGGTCCGGCCTCGGGATCCAGGGGACTCTCAGGACGACCCACGTGAGTGATGCTCCTTCTCATGGAAATGGGTCCGCGGATTACGCGGATCCACGATGAGGTGCCACGGCCTGCCCGCAACAGACATTGCCCGGCCGATTTTCCGGATCCTGCCGGTCGGTTGTCCCGCGTTCCCTCCCCGCGTGGAGAACGCGGGACAACCGGCCCGGGAGGCCACAAGTCCGCCACCCGGGGCGACCGCGTTTACGGCGGCCTCTCCTCGCCTTCGATTGCAGCAGCGTCGGAGTTGATTGGCAGGCCCGCTCCGCGTCCGAATCAATCGGGAACGCCCAGGTGACGTAGGTCTGTCCGGTGCGGTCCCGCCGGACCCCGGGCTTCCGGCTTTGGCGGCGTCGGGGCGAAAGCGGCTCGGGCGTCGGGTAATGCGCGGCGCACGGAGGGGTTATTGACCGGCGGCCCGGAAGGGGATGTCAATCAACTCGGACCCCACTGGAATAACCACACGGCTTTCGCCGCAGTCCAAGGCGCGGTGAAAGCACGGAAGCAGCAGAGAAGTTGCGAATCCCTCATCGGGAACCGGAATCACCACCAGAAGGAAGGAAAGTCATGATCGCTTTGTCTTCACGGAAGGTGCTCGCCGCGGCGATGGCGGCCGCGGCACTGACGGCGGGGGCGGCCTTTGTCGCTCCGACGGCCACCGCGTCCGTCAGCCAGGGGTACGTGATCGGCGGCGGCTGGGGTGACAGTGTGAAGGACGACTTCGGGGACGAAGGCCCCGTGGACCACGACTCGCACCGCAACAGCCTGGCCACCGCGCTGTGGCAGCAGATCCTGTGGGCCGACGGATACCTCGCCGCCTCCGGGGTCGACTGCGAGTTCGGGCCCAACACCACCGCGGCCACGAAGAACTGGCAGACGGCCCTGGGCGCCCACTCGGACGAGGGATCCCTGGACCCGGACGGCAGTGCCGGCCCCAAGACCATGGGCACCGCGGACCAGTGGCTCACCGACCTGGGCAACAGCAGGGACATCAGGTACACCGGCACCGGTGGGCGGACCGTGACCTTCCACCGGGTCAACGGCATCTACCAGATCTACCTCAACGGCGCCTGGCGGAACGCCTCCTACACCTCCACCTCCGGCTGCTGAACCCACCCGCTCCCGGACACTCCGGCCGGCACGGGCCGGGGTGTCAGGGAGCCGTCGGCCTCGGGGGGAGCTTCGGGCGGGAGCGGTCCGGGGCCTCGCTGTAGTCCGGGGGGACGGCCGCGGGGTGGTCGGAGAGGAGGTCCAGGGCGAGTTGGATGGCGTCGTCCATCTCGACGTGGCGGCCCTCGGCCCAGTCGAGGGGGGTGCGCAGGATCTCCAGGTCGGGGGCGACGCCGTGGTTCTCGACGGACCAGCCGTAGTCCTCGAACCAGGCCGCGTTCATCGGGACCGTGATCACCGTGCCGTCGCCCAGGCGGTGGCGGCCGGTCATGCCGACCACTCCGCCCCAGGTGCGCTGCCCGACGACCGGACCGAGCCGCAGCAGCTTGATCGCGGCCGTGATCATGTCGCCGTCGGAGGAGGTGGCCTCGTCGGCGAGCGCCACGATCGGGCCGCGCGGGGCGTTGGAGGCGTACGACACCGGCTGGGCGTTCCTCGTCAGGTCCCAGCCGAGGATGGTCCGGGTGAGCTTCTCCACGACGAGTTCGCTGATGTGGCCGCCCGCGTTGCCGCGCACGTCGACGATGAGCGCCGGCCGGGAGACCTCCCCGCGCAGGTCGCGGTTGAACTGGGCCCAGCCCGAGCCGCCCATGTCGGGGATGTGCAGGTAGCCGCA
The DNA here is from genome assembly GCF_044747345.1 of Streptomyces sp. NPDC090088. Lineage (NCBI taxonomy): Bacteria > Bacillati > Actinomycetota > Actinomycetes > Kitasatosporales > Streptomycetaceae > Streptomyces > Streptomyces sp. NPDC090088. Next base: position 513,063 of record NZ_JBIVDZ010000006.1, read on the forward strand.
CTTGCCGCCGCTCATCTCCCGTACCACCTCACGGCGTTTGGCCACCCAGTCCTGGTAGCGCAGCGGCCGTTCGTCGATCAGGGGGAGGACGGCGACCCGGCGCGGCGGCCCCGACTCGCCCTCGCCCGGCGTGAACGTCAGCTCCACCGTCGTACCGCCCGCCCCCGCGAGCAGCGGGTACGGACCGGTGACCGGGTCCACCGGCCGGCCGTCGACGTGCGTGAGCACCGCGCCCTCGCGGATGCCGGTGCCCGCGAGCGGGGAGCGTGCCTTGGAGTCGGAGGAGTCGCCGGGCAGGATCCGCTTCACCGTCCAGCCGCCGTCCCGGTGGACGAGGTTGGCGCCGAGCAGGCCCTGGAGGCGCTGGTAGTGCGGCGGGCCCTCGTTGCGGCGGGCGGGGGTGACATAGGCGTGCGAGGTGCCGAGTTCGCCGAGGACCTCACGGAGGAGGTCGGCGAACTCGTCCGGGGAGGCGACCCGTTCGACGAGCGGGCGGTACTGGTCGAGGACACGGTCCCAGTCGATGCCGCACATCCCCGGGTCCCAGAAGTAGTCCCGAATGAGGCGGCCGGCCTCGGCGTACGCCTGGCGCCACTCGGCGGGCGGGTCGACCTCGTGCAGGATGCGGCGCAGGTCGATCCAGACGGTCGTGTCGCCGTCGCCTGACTCGGTCGAGGGGACGGCCCGCAGCTCGCCCTCGTCGACCACGACCAGCCGGCTGCCGTCGCCGCTGACCGTGAACCAGTCGAGGTGGTCGACGAGTTCGGACTTCTTCGCCTTGCTGATGTTGAAGTACTCAAGGGTCGGGCGGCCGCTGGTGTCGGCCGGGTTGGCGAAGGTCTCGCCCAGCGCGCCCGAGATCGGCCAGCGCAGCCAGACCAGGCCGCCGCCCGCGACCGGGTACAGCGCCGAGTACTTGGAGGCGGTGACCGGGAACGGGGTCACCCGGTTCTCCAGGCCCTCGACCTCCACCGTCACCGCGCCGCCCTCGCCGGGCTCCTCGTCCTCGACGGGGTCCAGACCGCCGGCGGCCGGCCGTCCGTCCGGGTTGAGGGCGAAGGGGGAGAGGGTGGCGGAGGAGAGCGGGACCAGATAGGGGCGGCAGCCGAGCGGGAAGGAGAGGTCGCCGGTGTGGACGTCGTACACCGGGTCGAAGCCGCGCCAGGAGAGGAACGCGAGATAGCGGCCGTCGCGGGTGAAGACCGGGTTCTCGTCCTCGAAGCGGCCGTTGGTGACGTCGATGACGAGCCGGTCGCTGATCCGGGCCATCTTGATCTGCCGCAGTGTCCGGCCGATCCCCGGATGCGACCAGGTCAACCATGACCCGTCCGGTGAGAAGGCCAGATCACGGACCGGACCATTGATCGACTGGATCAACTCGGTGACCACGCCGTCGACACCGTCAACATTGACCGCCTCAACGTCCTCAACGTCCTCAACGTCCTCAACGTCCTCAACGTCCTCAACGTCCTCAACGTCCTCAACGTCCTCAACGTCCTCAACGTCCTCAACGTCCTCAC
>NZ_JBIVDZ010000006.1:514678-728527 GCF_044747345.1 Streptomyces sp. NPDC090088
GCAACGACCTCAACGTCGTCAACGTCGTCAACGTCGTCAACGACCTGGTCGTCCTCGTTGCCCTCCACCTCCTCCTCCGCCACGTCGATCAACAGCAGCCGTCCGTCGTGCGCGGCCACCGCCAGCCGTTCGCCGAGCGGGTCGGAGACCAGTTCCAGTACCCGGCCCAGCCTCCCGGAGGCGAGCCGGCGCGGCGGGCGGTCGCCGCTGGCGCGGGGCAGGTGGGCGATCTCGACGGCGTCCTCGCCGCCGGCGTCCGTGACGTAGGCGATCTGGCCGGTCGAGCCGAGCATCTCCGGGAGCCGTACCCGGACGCCCGGGGTGTCGGCGATGGTGCGGGCGGGGCCGTCGCGGTGGGTGAGCCAGTACAGGCTGCCGCGGACGACGACGGCGCTGGCCCGGCCCGTCTCGTCCACGGAGACGCCGTCGACGTGCTGGGCGGCCGGCACCTGGTAGGGGCGGCGTCCGGCGCGCGGCCCGGACAGCCGTACGTCCAGCCGGCGCGGCGCCGCGTCCGGGCCGAGGTCGTCGACGAGCCACAGGTCGCCCGCGCACTGGTAGACCACGCGCGAGCCGTCGCTGGAGGCGTGCCGGGCGTAGAAGGCGTCGTGGTCGGTGTGCCGGCGCAGGTCGGAGCCGTCGTAGGCGCAGGAGTAGAGGTTGCCGACGCCCTCGTGGTCGGAGAGGAAGGCGATCCGGCCGGCGACGAACATCGGGGAGTCCAGATGGCCGCCGATGCCGTCGAGCAGCCGCTGCCCGTGCAGCCACAGCCGGCCCATGGCGCCGCCCCGGTACCGCTTCCAGCCGGCCGGTTCGTGCGGCGGGGTGCCGGTGAGCAGCAGGGTCCTGCGCTCGCCGTCGATGTCGGCGACCTGGATGTCGGAGACCGGGCCCCAGGGCAGCTTGCGGCCGGGGTCGCCGTCGGGGGAGACCTTGTAGGCCCAGGTGAAATAGGAGAACGGCTGCCCGTGCGAGGCGACCGCCAGGATGTCGGCGTCGCCTTCCCTGTCGGGGGGAGTCCAGCCGCGGACCTGGGTGTCGGCGCTGCCCCAGTACGTCAGCTGCCGTCCGGGCCCGCCGTCCACGTCGGCCAGGTGGATCTCCGGCACCAGGCTGCGCCAGCTCGTGTAGGCGACTCGGCGGCCGTCGGGCGAGAAGCGCGGGTGGCCGACCTTGGTGCGGTCGACGGTGAGCCGCCAGGCGCGGCCCGGGGTGTCGATCGAGGTCAGCCAGAGGTCGTCCTCGGCCACGAAGCACAACAGGTCGCCGTTGAGATGCGGCAGGCGCAGATAGCTCACCTCCCCATGCTTTTCCGGTCGCAGGGGGCGAGCAACTCGTGGGAGCGGGTATGTCTTTCACATACGTGAGACAACACACGTACGAAACGGTTTCGTTTCTGTAGATCGCAGGGTATCTTCGAGACGTAAGCATGAAGGTGCCGAGGGAGCAGTGAAGGGTGAGTGGCATGACTGAGGTCGCAACGGCGCGTCGCAGTCGGATCACGCCCGAGCGTGAGGCCGAGCTGTACGAGGCCGTGCTCGACCTGCTCCGCGAGGTCGGCTACGACGCCCTGACCATGGACGCCGTCGCCGCCCGCACCAAGTCCAGCAAGGCCACCCTCTACCGCCAGTGGGGCGGCAAGGCCGAGCTGGTGGCCAGGGCGGTGCGGCACAACAAGCCGGGCGGTTTCGCGGACATCGACACCGGATCGCTCCGGGGCGACCTGCACGCCCTCACCCTGAACTCGGACGACTGCCAGATGGAGCAGAACTCCGCGCTCATGCGGGGGCTCGCCATGGCGGTCCATGGAAACCCGGAGCTCCTGGCGGCGTTCAAGGAGCATCTGATCGAGCCCGAGATGGCCGAGTTCCACCGGGTGCTGCAGCGGGCGATCGACCGGGGCGAGGTCCGTGCGGACAACCCGGCCATCGACTTCGTGATGCACATGATGATCGGTGGATTCGCCGCTCGTTCGCTGATCGACGAGCAGCCGCCCACGCAGGCCTTCCTGCTGAAGTACATCGACGCCGTGGTGCTCCCCGCCCTTGGCGCGGGCACCCGCTGACCCTTCCCCACAGCCAGCCCACCTGACGTCTCCGCTCACGTCGTCGGGCCGATCGACCCTGCCACCCACCGGGTCGGTCAACCCTGCCCTGAACACCCCACGACCTGACCGGGAGTACGCCCTCGTGGCCACGTTCCTCTACAAACTCGGCCGGTTCGCCTTTCGGCGACGGCACTTCGTCGCCCTCATATGGGTGGCCCTGCTGACCCTGGCGGGCGTCGGCGCGGCCAGTGCGCCCGCCGCCGGCTCCACGTCCTTCTCGATCCCCGGCACGGAGGCGCAGAAGGCCTTCGACCTGCTGGACCAGCGCTTCCCCGGCTCCAGCTCCGACGGCGCCACCGCGCGGGTCGTCTTCAAGGCGCCGGCCGGCGAGAAGATGACGGACAAGCTCAACAAGGCCACCGTCAAGGCCACCGTGAAGGAACTGGCGGACGGCTCCGAGGTCACCTCCGTCACCGACCCCTACAAGACGCACGCCGTCAGCGAGGACGGCACGGTCGTCTACGCCTCGGTGCGCTACGACGTCTCCGGCATGGAGCTCAAGGACTCCTCCCGCGACGCGCTGGAGGCGGCCGGGCACGACGCGCAGAAGGCCGGGCTGACTGTCGAGATCGGCGGTGACGCCCTGCAGGCCGGGGCCGAACCGGGCGCGGCCGGCGAGGTCGTCGGCCTCGCCATCGCCGCCGTCGTCCTCGTCGTCACCCTCGGCTCGCTGGTCGCGGCCGGACTGCCGCTGCTGACCGCGATCATCGGCGTCGGCATCGGCGTCTCCACCATCACCGCGCTCGCCAAGACGCTCGACCTCGGCGACACCACGTCCACCCTGGCGCTGATGATCGGCCTGGCGGTCGGCATCGACTACGCGCTGTTCATCGTCTCCCGCTACCGCGGCGAGCTGGCCGAGGGCCGCGACCGCGAGGAAGCGGTCGGCCGCGCGGCGGGCACCGCCGGCTCGGCGGTGGTCTTCGCGGGCCTCACGGTCGTGATCGCGCTGGCCGGCCTCTCCGTCGTCGGCGTCCCGATGCTCACCAAGATGGGCCTCGCCGCGGCCGGTACCGTCGTGGTCTCCGTCCTGATCGCGCTGACCCTGATCCCGGCCCTGCTCGGCTACGCGGGCAAGCGGGTCAAGGCGGCCGGTGCGAAGCGCGGCAAGAGCGACACCGGTGCTCCGGCCAAGCCCGCTTCGGCCAAGCCCGCTTCGGCCAAGCCCGGTCTGGGTGAGCGCTGGGCGAGCTTCGTCGTCCGCCGCCCGGCCGCCGTCCTGCTGCTCGGCGTGGTGGGCCTCGGCGCGGTCGCCCTGCCGGCCTCCCAGCTGGAACTGGGCCTGCCCGACGACGGCTCGCAGCCCACGTCCACCACCCAGCGCCGCGCCTACGACCTCCTCTCGGACGGCTTCGGCCCCGGCTTCAACGGCCCGCTGATGATCGTCGTCGACGCCAAGGACAGCGCCGACCCGAAGGCCGCGGCCACCACGGTCACCGACGGCATCAAGGACCTCAAGGACGTCGCCTCGGTCAGCCCGGCGATGTTCAACGAGGCAGGAGACACCGCGACGATCACCGTGGTCCCGTCGTCCAAGCCGTCCTCCGTCCGTACCGAGGACCTGGTGCACGCCATCCGTGACGAGGGCGCCGGGGTCAAGGCGGACACCGACGCGCGGGTTCTGGTCACCGGCACCACCGCGATGAACATCGACTTCTCGCAGAAGCTCAACGACGCGCTGGTCCCGTACCTGGCGCTGGTGGTCGGCCTCGCCTTCCTCCTCCTGATCGCGGTCTTCCGCTCCGTCCTGGTCCCGCTGAAGGCGGCCCTCGGCTTCCTGCTCAGCGTGCTCGCCGCGCTCGGTGCCGTCGTCGCGGTCTTCCAGTGGGGCTGGCTCGGCGGCCTGCTCGGCGTCGAGCAGACCGGCCCGATCATGTCGATGATGCCGATCTTCATGGTGGGCGTGGTCTTCGGACTCGCCATGGACTACGAGGTGTTCCTCGTGACCCGGATGCGCGAGGCGTACGTCCACGGCGAGAGCCCGGGCCAGGCCGTGGTGACCGGCTTCCGGCACAGTGCGCGGGTGGTGGGCGCCGCCGCGATCATCATGATGTCCGTCTTCGGCGGCTTCATCACCTCCAGCGAGTCCATGATCAAGATGATCGGCTTCGGCCTCGCCATCGCCGTCTTCTTCGACGCGTTCGTCGTCCGCATGGCGATCGTCCCGGCGGTGCTCGCCCTGCTCGGCAAGCGCGCCTGGTGGCTGCCGAAGTGGCTGGACCGCGCCCTGCCCAACGTCGACGTAGAGGGCGAGGGCCTGCGCACCCTCTCCGACACGAAGGCCGGGCAGGACGACGAGGACGAGGACCGGGAGCTGGTACGCGCCTGACGTACCGCTCGTGACAGACCGCCGGTGAGGGTCCGTGGGGACGGGGCGCCCTCACCGGCTTCCTCGTCCCCGGGGGGCGTCCCATGGGCGGGTTATCCGCTCGCAGTCGCCGGGGACTCTTGGCTAGCGTGCCCCGTATGACGACGACAGCCGCCACTGACGCCGATGCCCAGGGCTCCGGAGCCCATCCCCGGTTCGCCGCCGCGCTGGACGAGCTGGGGCTCGGGGCACTGACCGCCGAGGTCCGGCGCTTCCCGGACGCGACCCGTACCGCCGCCGAGGCCGCCGCCGCGGTCGGCTGCGAGCTGAGCGAGATCTGCAAGTCGCTGATCTTCGCGGCCGACGGGGTGCCGGTGCTGGTGCTGATGGACGGCGCCTCCCGCGTCGACGTGGAACGGGTCCGCGAGGAACTCGGCGCCGGGAAGGTGACGCGGGCCAAGGCCGACGTCGTACGGGAGACGACCGGGTACGCCATCGGGGGCGTGCCGCCCTTCGGGCACCGTACCCGCACCCGCGTGCTCGCCGACCGGGCGCTGCTCCGCCACGACGTGGTGTGGGCCGCCGCCGGCACCCCGCACGCCGTCTTCCCGATCGCACCCGCCGACCTGGTGAAGCACGCCGGCGCCACCGTCGTGGACGTGCGCGAGCCCTCCGCGTGACCCCTGCCGTCACCGCGGCCGTCCTGCTGGCCGCGGTCACGCACGCCGGCTGGAACGCCATCGCGCACCGGATCACCGACAAGCTCGTCGGCTCCTCGCTGATCGCTGCCGGGGGCGTGCTGATCGGGCTGCTGCTGATCCCGTTCTCCGCCGTGCCGGCGGCCGGGGCATGGCCGTACCTGATCGCCTCCGCGGTCGTCCACGTCGCGTACTTCGCGCTGCTGATGCTCTCCTTCCGGCTCGGCGACTTCGGGCAGGCCTATCCGATCGCGCGCGGCACCGCGCCGCTGCTGGTCACCCTGTTCGCCGCGGTGTTCGCGCACGAGGTGCCGGACGCCGCGGCGGCCGCCGGGATCGCCGTGTCCTGCGCCGGACTCACCGGGGTCGCGCTGTGGGGGCTGCGCGGCCGCCGCCCGGACTGGACGGCGATCGGGGCCGCCCTCGCCACCGGTGTGACGATCGCCGTGTACACCCTCCTGGACGGCCTCGGGGTACGCGCCTCGGGCTCCTCCGTCGGCTACATCGCCTGGCTGATGGCCCTGCAGGGCCTGGTCATCCCGGCGTACGCCCTGTACCGCAGACGCGGCGAACTGCTCACCGCCGCCCGCCCCTTCGCCGCCCTGGGCCTGTTCGGCGCCCTCCTGTCCGTCTTCGCCTACGGACTGGTCCTGTGGGCCCAGACCCGCGCCGAACTCGCCCCCATCGCCGCACTGCGCGAATCGTCGATCATCGTCGGCGCCGCCATCGGCGCGGTCTTCTTCAAGGAGCGGTTCGGGGCGCCCAGGATCGCGGCGGCGGGACTGCTGGTGATCGGGATCGGGCTGATGCTGCACGCCGGGTAACCGGCAGCGGTCCGGGTGTTGTCCGGGTTTGGCCGGAAGTCGTCTCGCCCCGACCGGACTTGCCGTTGCCTTGACGAACCGTTCGGCGGGCGTTCAGGCAATCGTCTGTGCCCGGGTTGTGTGTCGTCCATAAGGTCCCTGCGGATTGCGGAAGAAGGGACGCATGGGACTCATGGACACACTCCACGCAGTCCGGGCCCGCGGGATCACCAAGTGCTTCGGCGAGGTCGTCGCACTGGACGGCGTCGACCTGGACGTGACACAAGGTCAGATCCACGGCCTGGTCGGACCGAACGGCGCAGGCAAGACGACACTGCTCGGCCTGCTGCTGGGGCTGGCCGTCGCGGACGGCGGCCGGCTGGAGATCCTCGGGACGCCGGTCGACCGGGCGCTCGCGGCACCCGACGGTGTCGCCGGGTTCGTGGACGCGCCCGGTCTCTACCCCTCGCTCACCGCCCGGCAGAACCTCGCCGCGCTGGCCGCCCTCCGCGGCCTCGACACGGGCACGGCCGGCATCGACGACGTGCTCGGCGAGGTCGGGCTCACCGACGTCGCCGACGACAAGACCCGCGGCTTCTCCCTCGGCATGCGGCAGCGGCTGGGCCTCGCCGCCGCGCTGCTGACCCGGCCCCGGCTGCTCGTGCTCGACGAACCGTCCAACGGCCTCGACCCGGCCGGCAAGAGACATGTGCACGGCGTCCTCACCCGGCTCGCCGCCGAGGGCAGCAGCGTGGTGCTCTCCAGCCACCGGATGGACGACCTGGAGGCCCTCTGCTCCGAGGTCACCATCCTCGCCACCGGCCGGGTCGTCTTCTCCGGCCCGCTGACCAAGCTGGCCGCCGAGAACCGTGAACTCGACTACCGGCTGCGCACCTCCGACCCGGAGACCGCCCGCCGGCTCGCCGCCGGCACCGACGGCATCCGGGTCGTCGACGACAGCGGTGTACGGCAGGACGCCGACGTGCTCGTCGTACGGGCCCTGGTGCCCGCCCTCGACGACCTCGTCGCGAACGTCGTACGGGCGGACGTCGCGGTCCGTGAACTCGCCCCCGTCGTATCGCCGCTGGAGGCCGCGTTCCTCGCCCTCACCGAGCAGCAGGAGGCGGGCAGATGACCGTCCGCACGGGGCGCGCCGTCCGCACCGGGCGCGGCGGGCCGGCCGACGGCCGTGACCGTCGGGCGGCGGGAGACCGGCCGACGACCGCCACGACCACCGAGCAGCAGGAGACCGGCCGATGACCGCCACGACCTCCGCCACCGCCGTCACCGAACGCGCCCCCGCCGCGCGCCGGGTGCCGGTCTCGCGCGGCTACCGCTTCGAACTGGTCAAGCTGGTCTCGCAGTGGCGGATCCGGCTGCTGGTGCTCGCCTGCTGGATCGCCCCGGCGTTGTTCGTCGCCGGGGTGAGCCGGCAGAGCACGCTGCCCGCCGACACGCTGTTCGGCCGCTGGATGCACGCGACCGGCTGGGCCGGGCCGCTGGTGCTGCTCGGTTTCGCGGGCACCTGGGCGCTGCCGCTGCTGACGTCGGTGGTCGCCGGTGACGTGTTCGCCGCCGAGGACCGGCTCGGCACCTGGCGCCATCTGCTGGTGGCGGTCCGCTCACCCGCGCGGATCTTCCTGGCGAAGGCGCTGGCCAGCCTGACCGTCATCCTGCTGCTGGTGGCCGGGCTGGCCGTGTCCAGCGCGGTCGGCGGGCTCGTCGCGGTCGGCGACCAGCCCCTGGTCGGACTGGACGGCCATCTGCTGTCCCCCGGGGACGCGGCCGTCCGGGTCCTGCTCTCCTGGGCCGCCGCCCTCGCCCCGACCCTCGCCCTCGCCGCGATCGGCCTGCTCGGCTCGGTCGCGCTGGGCCGCTCCCCGATGGGCCTGCTGCTGCCCCCGGTCGTCGCGCTCACGATGTCGGTCGCCCAGATGCTGCCGCTGCCCGTCGCCGTGCGCCTCGCCCTGCCCGGCTCGGCCTTCGTCTCCTGGAACGGCCTGTTCACCGACCCGGCCCAGCTCACCCAGCTCCTCATCGGGGTCGCGGTCGGCCTGGCCTGGGCGGTGCTCGCGACCGTCCTTGCCTATCTGCTGTTCGTACGGCGGGACTTCACCAACCCGGCCTACGACGGCTCCGGGCGCCGCGCGCTCACCCTCGGCGTGCTGCCGCTGGCCGCGCTGACCGCCGTCACCGTCGGAGCGGTCGCCGTGGCGACCCCCTCGACGGGCTCCGGCATCGAACAGGACAAGGTGCAGAAGTCCCTCGCCACGGTCTTCGCGCACCTCTACCGCCTGCAGACGCAGGAACTCCACCGACCCGCCGTCACCGAAACACAGCTGGGGGCCACGGCGGCGTGCACCAAGAGCGACGGCCAGGCCGCCCAGGAGGGCGCGGGGAACGACTGGCGTTGCGTAGTGAGCTGGCACCTCCCCGGCGTCTCGGTGACGGGGACGGCGGTCTACCAGCTCGACATCACCTCGGACGGGCGGTTCGTGGCCGACGGCGACGGTCCCAAGGAAGTCAACGGCTACTTCCTCGTACGGACCGCCACCGGCGACGCCCCGAACCCGCTGTGGCAGTTCGACGGCAACGTCGACCTGCTCGACACCCAGTGAAGGGAACAGTTCCGTGCAGGTAACACGCCAGCGCCGGATCAGCGAGAAAAGACAGGTCAATCTCTTCGGGCACCGCGTCGGCCGCCGGGCCATGATGGTGACGGCCGGTATCGCCGTCGCCCTCGGGGTCACGGGCACCGCGGTCGCCTCGACGTACCAGTTCGGCACCCAGCAGGTCGGCCAGACCACGGCCGACGGCCAGGTCGTCTCCGCCGACCAGTACATCAACCCGTACGGCACCCGGTCCGTCATCAACGACGGCAAGATCATGTCGTCGACGGTCAGCCCGGACGGCGGCCACCTCGCGGCCTCGGTCGCCGACGGCGACGCCTCGCTGGTCGTCGTGGACCTGAGCACCGGTCAGGTCAAGCAGAAGGTCGGCACCAGCACGGCGGACGACCTGCGCATCAGCAGCGGCGCGGTCGGCCAGGAAGGCCCGGCCTACTCGCCCGACGGCAAGCAGCTGTGGCTGGGACAGGCCAACGGCTACACGAAGTTCACCGTCAACGCGGACGGCACCCTCGCGAACCCCACGGCCGTACCGATCGCGGCCGACGGTTCGAAGCAGGCGCTGGTGGGCGCGGCCGTGTTCTCCGCCGACGGCTCCACCGTGTACTCCGCGGTCAACGGTCAGAACAAGGTGGTCGCGATAGACGCGGCGACCGGCACGATCGAGCAGACCTGGGCGGTCGGCAACGCCCCGCGCGGGATCGCCCTGGTCGGCGGCAAGCTCTACGTCAGCAACGAGGGCGGGCGCCCGGCCAAGGCCGGCGACACCACCATCAACTCCTACGGCACCGACGTGGTCGCGAACCCGAAGACCGGCGCCAGCACCACCGGCACGGTCAGCGTCATCGACACCACCGACCCGTCCGCCGCCGTCGGCACCATCGCCGTGGGCCTGCACCCGACCGCGGTGTACGCGAGCAGGGGCGCGGTGTTCGTCACCAACACCGCCGACAACAGCGTGTCGGTGATCGACTCCCGCAAGGACAGGGTCGTCCAGACCATCTCCACCCAGCCGTGGCCGGAGGCGTCCGTCGGCTACGAGCCCAACGCGGTCACCCTCACCGACGACGGCCGGCTCCTGGTCACCCTCGGCCGCGCCAACGCCGTCGCCGTCTACCGCTACACGTCCGCGCAGATGCCGGCCCGCTATGTCGGCCTGGTCCCCACCGACTACTTCCCGTCGGGGATCACCGCCCTCGGCAAGAAGATCGTCGTCGCCAACACCCGTGGCGTGGACGCCCTGCGCCCCGACAGCGCCGGCCACAACACGCACGACACGACGTCGAGCCTCACCCAGTTCACGCTGCCGAGCGACCAGGTCGTCAGGTCCCTGACGGCCAAGGTGTTCAAGCAGAACGGCTGGACGCCGGGCTCGGTCAGGACGGCGAAGGGCGGGGGCCACACGAAGGCCGTCCCGGTGCCGACCCGGATCGGCGACCCGTCGACGATCAAGCACGTCTTCCTGCTCGTCAAGGAGAACCGGACCTACGACCAGGTCTTCGGTGACATGCCGCAGGGCAACGGCGACTCCTCGCTCACCCAGTTCGGCGCGAACGTGACGCCCAACCAGCACGCGCTGGCCGAGCAGTTCGGGCTGTACGACAACTTCTACGACATCGGCACCAACTCGGCCGAGGGCCACAACTGGCTGATGCAGTCCGACAACCCGGAGTACACCGAGTCGTCGGCCGGCGAGTACACGCGCAGCTACGACACCGAGAACGACGTCCTCGGCCACCAGAAGTCCGGCTTCATCTGGACCGGTGCGGAGGCGGCCGGCAAGTCGGTGAAGGACTTCGGCGAGTTCCAGTCGCTGGAGACCAAGCCGGCCGACGCGACCTGGCAGAACCTGTACTGCGACAGCAAGACCATGGCCGCGACCGGCGCCCAGACCCAGTACCCGATCAAGACGGGTTCGGCGATCCCCTCGCTCAACGACGTCTCGGTGCAGGGCTTCCCGCTGTTCGACCTGAACGTCCCGGACATCTACAAAGAGCAGATCTGGCAGCAGGACTTCGAGAAGAACGGTCCGGCGAACCTGAACATGTTCTGGTTCTCCAACGACCACACCGGCGGCCCCGCGAACGCGGCCGCCGAGGTCGCCGACAACGACCTCGCGGTCGGCCGGATGGTCGACAAGATCACCCACAGCAAGTACTGGAAGGACTCGGCGATCTTCGTCGTCGAGGACGACTCCCAGGCCGGTCTCGACCACGTCGACGGCCACCGCGCCCCGGTGCAGGTCATCAGCCCGTACGCCAAGCACGGCACGGTCGACAACCACTACTACTCGCAGATCACCATGGTCCGCACCATCGAGCAGATCCTCGGGATCCACCCGATGAACCAGCTCGACAGCGCGGCCACCCCGATGTACGGGGCGTTCACGTCGAAGGCCGACACCACCCCGTTCACGGCGGTGCCCAACCGGACCTCGCTGACCCTCGGGGTGAGCCCGCAGCCGTCCTGCGGCTCGGACACCCCGGCGGCCCAGGACGCCCAGGCGGCGCCCGCGCCGACCACCGTCTCCGTGCCCGCGGCCGAGAAGACCCTGGCCGCGCAGTGGCAGACGTGGGCCTCGCACCAGCGGCTGACCGGTGCGAACGCGGTGCCGGACTACGCCAACCCCACCCAGATGAACCGCTACACCTGGTACCAGACCCACAACTGGACCAAGCCGTACCCCGGTGACAAGAAGATCTACGCGCCGAACGACGTCCCCGGCGCGTACCTCCCGTCCGCGGAGAACGACGGCTGACCGGCCCGCGCACACCGGGGGACCCCGGCCTTCGGGCCGGGGTCCCCCGTCGTCTCCCGCGCGATGCCGCGCGCCGGGTGCCGCGCGGTACGCCAAGCTGTCTGCGGAACGTACGAGGACAGGGAGACGTCATGACCGACAAGCCGACCGTGGCCGTGCTGGGCACCGGCATCATGGGCGCCGCGATGGCCCGCAACCTCCTGCGGGCCGGGCACACCGTCCGCGCCTGGAACCGCACCCGGGCCAAGGCCGAACCCCTCGCCGCCGACGGCGCCCAGGTCACCGACACCCCGGCCGAGGCCGTCGAGGGCGCCGACGCCGTCCTGACCATGCTCTACGACGGCGCCAGCGCCCTGGAGACCCTGCGCGAGGCGGCCGGCGCGCTGCGGCCCGGGGCCGTCTGGATCCAGTCGACCACCGCGGGCCTCGACCAGCTCCCCGAACTGGCCGCGTTCGCCCGCGAGCACGGCCTGGTCTTCTACGACGCCCCGGTCCTCGGCACCCGCCAGCCCGCCGAGGCCGGACAGCTCACCGTCCTCGCCGCCGGACCCGAGCAGGGCCGGGAGACCGCCACGCCCGTCTTCGACGCGATCGGCGCCCGCACCCTGTGGACCGGCGACGACGGCTCCACGGCCGCCGCGACCCGGCTCAAGCTGGTCGCCAACAGCTGGGTCCTCGCGGCCACCGCGGCGACCGGCGAGGTGGTGGCCCTGGCCCAGGGACTCGGCGTCGACCCGCACGACTTCTTCGGCCTGATCGCCGGCGGCCCCCTCGACATGGGCTACCTGCGGGCCAAGGCCGGACTGATCCTCGACGGCGGACTGACCCCGCCGTCCTTCGCGGTGGACACCGCCGGGAAGGACGCCCGGCTGATCGTCGCCGCCGGGAAGAGCCACGGGGTGCGCCTCGATGTCGCCGAGGCGGCCGCCGAACGCTTCGCGCGGGCCGCCGCCCAGGGCCACGCCGACGAGGACATGGCCGCCGCGTACTTCGCCAGCTTCGAGGACCGGTAGCCGGTCCGGTCCGGTCCGCTCCGGTCCGCCGACGTGACGGTCCGGGCTCCCGAGGAGCACCCTGGAAACAGTGATTCCGGAGGTGGTCCGCCATGATGAAAACCGCTGTGGGATGGCATGTGGAGATGGAGTTCCTGGAGGACGACACGCACACCCGCGCGGTCGCCCTGGTCCGTCTGCCCGACGGCACCGAGGTACGGGCACACGGTCACGCGAGCCGGCACGAGTCCGACAGCAACCAGCCCAGAGTCGGCGAGGAGATCGCCGGTGCCCGTGCCCTGAACGAACTGGCCATGCAGTTGCTGAGCAAGGCGCACGGCGAGATCGACGCGCTGTCGGGGCGGCACTCGCACCCGATCAACGTGTGAGGAACGCGCGGCGCGGGCGTACGCGGGGCGCGTACGGCGCTCAGGACAGCGCCGTGCGCACCGCCCGCACCAGCGCCTGCGCCCGCGGGTCCGCCGTGACGCTCTTGCGGAAGCCGTTGGTGACATAGCCGAAGGCGATCCCCGACTCGGGGTCGGCGAAGCCGAGCGCGCCGCCGCGGCCGGGGTGGCCGAAGGAGGTGGGGGAGAGCAGCGGAGAGGCGCTGCCGTGCAGCATGTAGCCGAGCCCGAAGCGGGTGGAGACCACCAGGACGCGGTCGGGGCCCGCGGACTGCTCGGTGCGGGCCAGCTCCACGGTCTCCGGGGTGAACAGCCGTCTGCCGCCGTCGACCTCGCCGATGAGGGAGGCGTAGCAGCGGGCCAGGCCGTCGGCGGTGGCGATGCCGTTGGAGGCGGGCAGGACGGCCGCGCGGTAGCCGGGGTCGTTCTCGTCCGGGAGCGGGTCGATCGCGCCGAACGCCCGCCGGGTCAGCGACGCGGGGTCGGCGTACGCCTCGGAGACGGCGCGCTTGGGGCGGGTGCGCAGTGCGCCGGCGGCGGGCGGTGGCTCGACGGGGCCGACGCGCCCCACCCGTGCCTGCTCCGCCGCCGGCAGCCCGAGCCATAGCCCCGCGCCGGCCGGCCCGGCGATCTCGTCCGCGATCCACGTGCCGATGCTCCGCCCGGTCACCCGTCGCACCAGCTCACCGGTCAGCCAGCTGTAGGTCTGCGCGTGGTAGCCGTGGTCGGTGCCCGGCTCCCACGCCGGCGCCTGCGCGGCCACGGCGGCGGCGCCGAGATCGGGGTCGGCGGCCTCGGCGGGCGTGAGCGGCCGGTCCAGCACCGGCACGCCCGCGCGGTGCGCGAGCAGGTGCCGTACCAGCGTCCGCTCCTTGCCCGCCGCCTTGAACTCCGGCCAGTACTCGCCCACCGGAGCGTCCAGGTCCAGCTCGCCGCGCTGGCGCAGAAGCAGCAGTACGGCGGCGGCGACGCCCTTGGTGGCGGAGCGCACGATCTGGGCGGTGTCCCGCTGCCAGGGCGCGGTGCCGGCGTCCCCGTCGACGTCCCGGGCGCCGGCCCACAGGTCGACGACGCGGTGCCCGTCCCGGTACACGGCCACGGCCGCGCCCCGGTCCCCGAGCAGCGCGAAGTTCGCGGCGAACGCGTCCCTGACCGGCTCGAAGCCCTCGGCCACAGTGCCGTTCACGTGCACGTCCACGTCCGGATCCCTCCACTCGCCCGCGACAGTGAGTGAAACATGGCCGCCGGGGCCCGGATTCCTCGGTACGGCGTGGTCTACGGCACGTTTCCCGGGCTCAGCCGAGCACGATCGACACCTCGATGTTGCCGCGGGTCGCGTTCGAGTACGGGCACACCTCGTGGGCGGCGTCCACCAGCTTCGCCGCGATGTCCGCGTCCAGCACCGGCAGCGAGACGCTGAGGGCGACCGCGAGGCCGTAGCCGCGCTGCTTGTTGGGGCCGATGCCGACCTTCGCGGCGACCGTGGAGCCGGTCAGGTCGTAGCCCGAGCGGTTGCCGACGAGGATCAGCGCGTTGTGGAAGCACGAGCTGTAGCCGGCCGCGAACAGCTGCTCCGGGTTGGTGCCGTTGCCGTCGCCGCCCAGCTGGGGCGGCATCGCCACCTTGAGCTCGATCTGGCCGTCCTGACTGGTGACATATCCGTTCCGGCCGCCGTGCGCGGTCGCCTCGGCGACATACATGATCTTCGTCGGACGGGTGTCGACGGTGGCGCCTTCGGACACGGCGGGACCTCCCCCAGGACGGAAACGGTGGTGGGCAACACAGGAGTGTGCAAGCACATCGTGCACAAGGTACCGACCGGTAGGAAGCCCTGGGACGGTCAGGGGGGTGGAAACCGTGGGTAACAGGAACCGGCTACGCCGGCCGCGCGGCCGCCGCCCGGCCCGCCCGCTCCGCGAGCTCGCGCAGTTCCTCCCGGAGCCGTGCCACCTCCGCGCCGCCGAGCCCGGTCGTGGTGAGCAGGGCGCCGGGTACCCGCGCCGCGCGCTCCCGCAGTTCCTCCGCGCGCCCGGTGCAGGCGACGAGCACCGAGCGCTCGTCCCGCTCCGAGCGCTCCCGGCGCACCAGACCCGCCCCCTCCAGCCGCTTCAGCAGCGGCGACACCGTGCCGTAGTCGAGGCGCAGAGCCCCGGCCAGGTCCTTCACCGTGGTCTCGCCGCGCTCCCACAGGACGAGCAGCACCAGGTACTGCGGGTAGGTGAGGCCGAGGTCGTCGAGGAGCGGGCGGTAGGCGGCGGTCACGGCACGCTGCGCCGCGTACAGCGCGAAGCAGAGCTGGTCGTCCAGCCGTGGCGGCCCCGTGGGGGTCCCGGTGTCCTCGTGATGCGTCACGTGCCCATTGTCACGGACCGGGCGAGGTGCGGGACGGTCGTCACGGAAACGCGTCACCCGCTCCCGCGTGCCGCCGTGGCCGCGCGTGGGTCGAAACCGAACGGAAGTTCCAGCCGGTGCGCGCGCATCAGGGCCTCGTCGGAGAGGAGTTCGCCGGTGGGGCCGTCGGCGGCGATCGTGCCCTCGCTCAGGACCAGGGAGCGCGGGCACAGCTCCAGGGCGTAGGGCAGGTCGTGCGTGACCATCAGGACCGTGACGTCCAAAGAGCGCAGAATGTCGGCCAGTTCGCGCCGGGAGGCCGGGTCGAGGTTGGAGGAGGGCTCGTCCAGGACGAGGATCTCCGGCTCCATGGCGAGGACGGTCGCCACCGCCACCCGGCGGCGCTGCCCGAAGGACAGGTGGTGCGGCGGGCGTTCGGCGAAGCCGCCCATGCCGACCCGGTCCAGCGCGGCCCGCACGCGTGCCTCCAGTTCCGCGCCCTTCAGCCCGGCCGCCGCCGGTCCGAACGCCACGTCCTCGCGCACCGTCGGCATGAACAGCTGGTCGTCCGGGTCCTGGAAGACGATCCCGACCCGGCGCCGGATCTCGGCCATGTGCCGCTTGCCGACCGGCAGTCCGGCCACCGTCACCGTGCCCGTGCCGCCGCTCAGGATGCCGTTGAGGTGCAGCACCAGCGTGGTCTTCCCGGCGCCGTTCGGCCCGAGCAGCGCGACCCGTTCACCGCGCGCGACGCGGAAGTCGACGCCGAACAGGGCCTGGTGCCCGTCCGGGTAGGCGAAGGCGAGGCCGGAGACCTCAAGAGAAGCAGTCACAGGGCCCATCCCAGTAGACAGACGACGGATGCGGACAGGGGCAGCGCGAGGGCGCGGGTCCACTCGGCCCGGGACGCGGTCACCTCGTCGATGACCGGCATGGAACTGGGGGCACCGCCCACACGTTTAGTAGTGGGGGAGTACCCTCGGCTCACCATGGCGAGATGGACGCGCTCCCCGCGTTCGTAGGAGCGGATGAACAGCGCGCCCGCGGACTTCGCGAGCACGCCCCAGTGGCGCACGCCCCGCGCCTCGAACCCGCGCGACTCCCGGGCGATCCGCATCCGGCGCATCTCGTCGGTGATGACATCGCCGTAGCGGATCATGAAGGAGGCGATCTGGACGAGCAGCGGCGGGAGCCTCAGCCGCTGTAGTCCCAGGAGGAGCTCACGGAGCTCCGTGGTGGCCGCCAGAAGGACGGAGGCGGCGACGCCCAGGGTGCCCTTGGCGAGCACGTTCCAGGCGCCCCAGAGGCCGTTCACGCTGAGCGAGAGGCCCAGCACGCCGACCCGCTCGCCCTCCGCCACGAACGGCATCAGCACGGCGAAGGCGACGAACGGCACCTCGATCAGCAGCCGCCGCAGCAGGAAGCCGGCGGGCACGCGCGCGAGGTGCGCGACGCACGCGAGCAGGACGGCGTACAGGGCGAACGCCCACATCGACTCGCGCGGGGTGGAGACCACGACGACCACGAAGGCGAGGACCGCCGCGAGCTTGGTGTGCGGCGGCAGCGCGTGCACGGGGGAGTGCGCGTGCCGGTAGAGCCGGTGGGCGTGCCCCGCGCCCATGTCAGTGCGCCTCGGACGGGCTGCCGGTACGGCGCCTGCGCACCGCCCAGAACACCGCGCTGCCCGCGACGACGGTCGTACCGACGCCGATCACCCCCGCGAGACCGCCGGAGAGCCGGGCGTCGGAGACGTCCTTGACCCCGTAGTCGGCGAGCGGGGAGTCGGCGGCGGCGTGTTCGGCCGTCTTCACGTCGATGCCCTTGTCGCGGGCGACCTTCTCCAGGCCGTCCGGGTCGGCGGAGGCGTAGAAGCTGACGAAACCGGCGAGCACCAGCGAGGTCACCAGACCGGTGACCCACAGCGCGCGACGGGAGGTGCGCGCCGCCACGGGCGCCGTGGGCGCGTCCACCAGCACGCCGTTCACCCGCAGCTTGAGACCCTGCCGCAGCTCCCGCGCCCCGTGCACGAGGTCCGGGCGCACGGCGACGACGGCGCCGACCGTGAGCGCGGTGATCACGGCCTCGCCGACGCCGATGAGCACATGCACGCCGACCATCGCCGTGGCGACCTTGCCGAGGGACACGTCGGTGGTGCCGCCGACCGCGTAGAGCAGGGTGAAGGCGACGGCGGCGGCCGGCACGGAGAGCAGGGCGGCGATGAAGGAGGCGGCGGTCACCGAGCGCCGGGTGCGGGGCAGGACCTTCAGCAGGCCCCGGAAGACGGCGTACGCGACGACGGTCGTCACGATCGCCATGTCGGTGATGTTCACGCCGAGCGCGGTCAGCCCGCCGTCCGCGAACAGGATGCCCTGCATCAGCAGGACCACGGACACGCACAGGACCCCTGTGTAGGGGCCGACGAGGATCGCGGCCAGCGCTCCGCCCAGAAGATGGCCGCTTGTTCCGGCCGCGACGGGGAAGTTGAGCATCTGTACGGCGAAGATGAACGCCGCCACCAGCCCGGCCAGCGGAGCCGTCCGCTCGTCGAGTTCACGGCGGGCGCCCCGCAGGCTCACGGCGAGGGCACCGGCCGCGACGACTGCGGTGACCGCAGAGGTGGGGGCGTCGATGAATCCGTCAGGTACATGCACCGTTCGATTTTAGAGTCTTGTTGCGAAGCTTTTGCAAGAGCGAGAGAGTTGTTTGTCGCACACGAAGGGCGGGAGCTTGCGGTCGCCGCAGGCGAAATCGGGAAAATGTGCGACATTGGGTAGGGAGCGGATGCATAGCTTTCGCACAGGTCACGGAGTGTAAAGGGCAGTCCGATGTCTGTAGTCGAGCAGTACGCGCGAGCCCACATCGTCACGGACGAGGATGCGCCGGTGGACCCCGGAGCGGTCCCCGTCGTCCTGCGCTACGACCCCGACGCCGACCCGCGGTCGGTGCGGGTCGGGCTGCCCGGGACGGACGAGTGGACGTTCTCGCGCTCGCTGCTGGAGCAGGGACTGAGGGCGCCGGCGGAGAGCGGCGACGTACGGGTGTGGCCGCTGGGGCGGGTGCAGGCCGTGGTGGAGTTCCACTCCGACCACGGCACGTCGGTGGTGCAGTTCGAGTCGAAGGCGCTGCTGCGGTTCCTGCGGCGGACGTACATGGCCACGCCGGTGGCCGGCTAGCGTCTCCGTCCCGCGGCGGCCGTCACAGCGACGACCCCAGCTTCAGCAGCGCCGCCACGATCGGTCCGGCGGTGTCGCCGCCGTGGCCGCCGGCCTGGACCACGCCCGCGGAGGCGAGGTCGCCGCAGTACGCGGTGAACCAGCCGTTGGGCTTCTTCTGGCCGTCGACCTCCGCCGAGCCCGTCTTGGCGCCGCAGCTCGAACTCAGACCGGACATCGCCTTGGCCGCCGTACCGTACCCGGCCGTGTAGGTCATGACCTCCTTCAGCTCGGACTGCGTCTTCGACGACATCGTCCGCGAGGCCTTGGCGATCGTCCGGTTGTCCACGCTCGGGTCGACCAGGTACGGCTGGTGGAAGGAGCCGCTCTCCACGGTCGCCGACACCGACGCCATGTTCAGCGGGTTCATGCGCACCCCGCCCTGCCCGATCAGCGAGGCGCCCATCTGCGCGCCGCTCTGCACCGGGACCGAGCCGTCGAAGGTCGGGACGCCGATCGCCCAGTTGTTCATGCCGAGGCCGTAGACCTGCTGGGCCTCGGTGGTCAGGTCGCTGTCGGACAGCTTCGGGGCGAAGTCGATGAAGGCGTTGTTGCAGGAGGCGCCGAAGCTCAGCTTGAACGTGCCCTGCTTGATCTCGGAGTCGTCGTCGTTGTGGAACGTCCAGCCCGCCAGCTTGTACGTCTTGGGGCAGGGGTGCGAGGCGTCCGGGGTGACGAGGTTCTTCTCGAACAGCATCGTGGACGTGACGATCTTCATCGTGGAGCCCGGGGCGAGCGAGCCCTGGAAGGCGACGTTGAAGCCGTGGCTGGAGTTGGCGACGGCGTAGATCTCGCCGGTCGACGGGCGCATCACGACGACCGAGGCGTTCTTCTGCGTGGTGACCTGCTTCTCGGCGGCCGCCTGCAGGGTCGGGCTGAGCGTGGTCTTCACCGTGCCCGGCGTGCCCTTGCTGAGCTCGACGAGCGTCTTGTCGGAGAGCTTCGCCTTCTCGGACGCCGTGCCGCGCACCACGCGCAGTTCGACGCCCGCCTTGCCGCCGGCCTTCTTGCCGAACTTCTCGCGCAGCCCGTCCAGGACCGAGCCCAGCGAGGGGTACTTGGCGGTGGTGATCTCCCCGCCGTCCCGGTCCAGCGCCTTGACGGGCGGGGTCCCGGACTCGCCGGTGACCAGGGTGTCGCCGTCCTTCATGTCCGGCTGGACGACCGAGGCGTGCCAGTCGACCAGCGGCTTGCCGTCGCTCTTGCGGCGGACGACGGTGAACGAGGAGTCGTACGACAGCGGCTTGCTGACGCCCTTGTACGACACCGTCGCCTTCACGGAGAACGGGACCTCGGCGCCGGTGCGCTTGCCCTCGGTGAGGGTGACGTCCTTGATGTGGGCGTCCTTGGAGTAGCCGGTCAGCAGCCGGATGCAGGCCGCGGCGTCGTCCGTGACGGCGGCGGCCCGGGTGGGCTTGCCCTGCTGCCAGGAGGTCAGGAAGGTCCGGGCGGTGGTCTGCACCTCGGCCGCCGACACCGGGCCGGTCTTGACGGGTTTGTGGTCGGGCTTCGACGACGCCGCGTCGGCCGCACCGCCGCCATACAGCGCGTAGACGGCGAAGCCCGCGCCGCCGACGACCGCGGCGGCGATCATCCCGCCGATGACGGCGGGTCTCTTCTTCCGTCGCTCGACGACGCGCCTTCTCTTGCCCACAGCTCAGTTCCTCCGCGCACTTCCCCAGGGTCCCCGCCGCCCCGTAGCCCTCACGCTCCCCAACGACGGCACCAGCCTAGAGTCCCGGCCTGTGGGAGTGACATCAGCCACCGTTCCGTAGCACGGTTGCGACAATAGGCCCGGCCGCGTCGATGCCGTGACCGCCGTCCTGGGCCATGGCCGCGGCCGCGATGTCGTTGCGGTAACCGGCGAACCAGCTGTTCGACTTCGACTGTCCGTCGACCTCCGCCGACCCCGTCTTGGCGCCGATCCTGCCGCTCAGCCCGCTCATCACACCGGCCGCGGTGCCGCTGGTGGCGGTGCGGTTCATCATGGCCTGCAGCTGGGCGGCCGTACCGGCCGACAGGCCCTTCGCGGTGGCCAGTTCACGGCCGTCCAGCTTCGGCGGGACGAGCACCGGCTGCCGGAAGGCGCCCGTCGACGCGGTCGCCGCCACGGAGGCCATGTTCAGCGGGCTCATCTGCACCTGGCCCTGGCCGATCAGGTTGGCCGCGGTGTCCGGGCCGCCGGAGGCGGGGACGCGCCCGTCGAAACTCGGGATGCCCACCTTCCAGTTGTTCCTGCCCAGTCCGAAGCCGTCCTCGGCCTCCTTGGTGAGCGAGTCCACCTGGACCGAGTCCGCGTACTTCACGAACGCCGTGTTGCAGGACCTCGCGAAACTGTCCGACAGGGTGGCGTTCAGGTCGGGCTTGAGCCCCTCCAGGTTGCCGAAGGTCTGGCTCTGCCAGGTCGCGGTCGGCGGGCAGGGCGCCGGTCCGGTCGACGTCGTCAGACCGGTGTCGATGAGGGTGGCGGCGCTGATGATCTTCATGGTGGAGCCGGGTGCCAGCTCGCCCAGGAAGGCCGCGTTGAAGCCGTCCACCCGGTTGTTGGCGACCGCGAGCACCTCGCCGGTGCTGGGCTTGACGGCCACCACCGACGACTCGGCGTACTTCGTCACCGCGGTCTCGGCGGCGGCCTGCACGCGCGCGTCGAGCGTCGTGGGGAGCTTGCCCGCCTTCCCTTCCGCGAGGGTCAGCAGCGTGGTGTCGGCGGACTCCTCCGACGCGTGCCGGATGACCAGCTCCACGCCCGGGGTGCCGCCCGCCTTGTCGCCGTAGCGGCTGCGCAGTTCGTCCAGGATCGGGCCCAGGGACGGGTACTTCTCCTTGGTGAGCACCTTGCCGTTGCGGTCCACGGCCGCGATCGGCGGGCTCGCCGCCTCACCGGTGGACAGGGTGTCGCCGCGCCTGAGTTCCGGGTGGACCACGGACGGCTGCCAGTCCACCAGCGCGCGGTGCGTGGTCTCGCCGCGCACGATCTTCAGCGAGCTCTTGTAGGCGAGCGGCTTCGACTTCCCGTCGTAGGACACCGTCGCCTTCACGCTGAACGGCACGGTGGCCCCGGTCGCCGTGCCGGGCGTGATGCGCACGTCCTTGATGTGGGCGACGTCGGTGAAGGAGGTCAGGACGGGTTCGGCGTCGGCGGAGTCGTTCGTGTAGGAGGCCGCGGTGACCGACTCGCCCTTCTCCCAGGCCGCGAAGAACTTCCCCGTGGTGTCCTTGATCTCGTCCTTCGTGGGCGGCCCGGTCCGTACGGCCGGTGTGCCGCCGTCTCCCCGCACCGCCGCCAGCACGTTGTAGGCGCCGTATCCGGCCCCGCCCACCAGCACGGTGCAGACGCCGCCGATGATGGCCGCCTTGGCCCCCTTGCGCATCGCGCGAATCCCCTCCCCGCGAGCCTTCGCCGCATTTTGTGAACGCGTTCAAAAGCCTCTTGTGCTTCGCACTGTAGGCGGTTGTGGGGTCCCTGTGGCAGGTGTTGACCGATTGTTGTCCGAACGGAGATCAGGGATGTGGCTCAGACCCAGGTGTCCAGCCACATCCGTGAACGCCAGGAGTCGATGGGGATCGCCGTGCCCGTGTACAGCGGCCAGAAGTAGATGAAGTTCCAGGCGATCAGCAGCACCAGCACGCCCGCGCCGGACGCGCCGATCAGCCGGCGGGTGTCGCTGGAGCCCGGCGGGCCGATGATCGCGCCGATCATCATCGCCACCGCGAGACACAGGAACGGCACGAAGACGACCGCGTAGAAGAGGAAGATCGTGCGCTCCTGGTACATGAACCAGGGCAGGTAACCGGCCGCGATGCCACAGGCGATGGCCCCCGCCCGCCAGTCCCGGCGGAACGCCCACCGCCACAGGACGTAGAGGATCGCGAAGCAGGCCGCCCACCACAGCAGCGGGGTGCCGATCGCGAGCACCTCCCGCGCGCACTTCTCACCGGCGTCCGACGGGCAGCCGTCCGCGCCGGGGGAGGGCGACTCGTAGAAGTACGACACCGGGCGGCCCAGCACCAGCCAGGACCACGGGTTCGACATGTACGTGTGCGGCGAGGACAGGCCGACGTGGAAGAGGTAGACCTCGTGCTCGTAGTGCCACAGGCTGCGCAGCCAGTCCGGCAGGAACGTCCAGCTGCCGCCCCTGCCGTCGGTGGCCGCCCAGTTGCGGAAGTAGCCGCCGGTGCCGTCGGTGGGGGAGAGGATCCAGCCGATCCAGGAGGTCAGGTAGACGGCGATCGCCACCGGGACCGTCGCCAGGAACGTGATCCCCGTGTCGTGCGCCAGCACCGCCTTGTACGGGTGCGCCGCACCGGCCACCTTGCGGGCGCCGACGTCCCACAGCAGCGCCATCAGGCAGAACGCGGCCAGGATGTACAGGCCGTTCCACTTGGTGCCGATCGCGAGCCCCAGCAGCAGACCCGCGGCCCAGCGCCAGGGGCGCCAGCCGAAGCGGAACGAGTCCGCCACGCGCGCGTCGGGGCGCACCCGGCCGTCCGCGTCGGGCGGGAGCGCGGCGGCGAGTCTCTCCCGTGACCGGTCCCGGTCGATCACCAGGCAGCCGAACGCGGCCAGCACGAAGAACATCAGCACGCCGTCGAGCAGCGAGGTGCGGCTCATCACGAACGCCAGCCCGTCCACCGCCATCAGCCCGCCCGCCAGGCAGCCCAGGAACGTGGACCGGAAGATCCGGCGCCCGATCCGGCACAGCAGCAGCACGCTCAGCGTGCCGAGCAGCGCCGTCATGAACCGCCAGCCGAACGGGTTGAAGCCGAAGATCAGCTCGCCCAGCCCGATGACGTACTTGCCGACCGGCGGATGCACCACGTAGGCGGCGTCCGCCGGCACCGCGACATGGCCGTTGGCCTGCAGGATCAGATCGTTGGCGTTCTTGTCCCAGTTGACCTCGAAACCGCGGTGGACGAGCGCCCACGCGTCCTTCGCGTAGTACGTCTCGTCGAATATCACCGCCTTCGGGCTGCCCAGGTTCCAGAACCGCAGCACGCCCGCCATCAGCGTCACAAGCAGCGGCCCGCCCCAGCCCGACCACCGCGTGATCCGCTCGGCGAGCACCGGCGGCACGCCGAGGGCGAGCCACAGCCGGGGGCTGGGCTCGGCGTACGGCGGCACCAGGCGGTCGACGACGTCGGCCCGCGCGCCAGGGCCCGCGGTGCCTCTGCCGCCGGCCGTGGGCGCCGGGTGCGCCGTGCTCGCCGGGTAGCCGAACCGACGCAGCCGCTGCTGCCACGTCGGCCGCTCGTCGAGCGCTGCCTGGCCCTGCCGGGTGTCCGTGGAGGACGCGGTACTGGTCACCGCGCCATCGTAGGGAACCGTTCTGTGTGAGTCCCGTGCAATGGGTCTTAGAGGTGGGTTCCTTTGCGATAGGGGCGAGAGGGGTCCCGGTTCCGGGGACGGCGCTGTCAGTAGCGGCTGCGAGGATGGAGGGGTGACTGGAACCCTTGTCCTGGCAGGCACCCCCATCGGCGACGTCGCGGACGCGCCGCCCCGGCTCGCGGCCGAGCTGACCGGCGCCGACGTGATCGCGGCGGAGGACACCCGGCGGCTGCGCTGGCTCACCCAGGCGCTGGGGGTGACGCCCAAGGGCCGGGTCGTCTCCTACTTCGAGGGGAACGAGGCCGCCCGCACCCCCGAGCTGGTCGAGGAGCTCGTCGGCGGCGCGCGCGTGCTGCTCGTGACCGACGCGGGGATGCCGTCCGTCTCCGACCCCGGCTACCGGCTGGTCGCGGCCGCCGTGGAGAAGGAGATCCGGGTCACCGCCGTCCCGGGACCGTCCGCGGTGCTCACCGCGCTCGCGCTGTCCGGGCTGCCCGTCGACCGGTTCTGCTTCGAGGGCTTCCTGCCGCGCAAGGCCGGCGAGCGGCGCGGGCGGCTCCGTGAGGTCGCCGAGGAGCGCCGCACCCTCGTCTACTTCGAGGCACCGCACCGCCTCGACGACACCCTCGCCGACATGGCCGAGGTGTTCGGCGCGGAGCGGCGGGCCGCCGTCTGCCGTGAGCTGACCAAGACGTACGAGGAGGTACGGCGCGGTCCGCTGGCCGAGCTGGCGGTGTGGGCGGCCGAGGGGGTGCGCGGCGAGATCACCGTGGTCGTCGAGGGCGCGCCCGAGAAGGGGCCCGAGGAACTCGACGGGGAGGAACTGGTGCGGCGGGTGCGGGTGCGGGAGGAGGCCGGGGAGCGGCGCAAGGAGGCGATCGCGGCGGTGGCGGTGGAGGCCGGGATTCCCAAGCGGGTGGTGTTCGACGCGGTGGTCGCCGCGAAGCGTGTTGAGGGATGAGGTCGGTTTCGTAGCGCCGTCGTGGTTGCTTTTGTGCAGTCGGGCGCACACAGCCCCGCGCCCTTTCGGGGCGCTGTGGTTCCCGGCGTTGACCTGCGGGGATGTGTCCTCTGAGCAGGGCGCATCTCTCATGAGCGGGCGCCCCACGGGTGGGTAAAGGCAGGCGGGGAAAGGCAAAGCCGAACCCCCCGTCGCGAGGCCGATTTGGCAAGCAAAGTCCAAAACGGCTCCAACACTCGGCAGGCCTGTCGCATTCGCGTCGGCGAAGGCGTCCACTGGTCAGCAGGGACGCACCCGTCCCTCGTCCCCAGGGGATTCCGGGGGGAATTCCCGCGCCGGGGACGCTTGTCCAGCGGACAGCAGGAGCTGGCATGAGTGAGATCGCAGGGCAGACGGGCCTCCGCGGTGCAGCCACAGCCGTCGTTCACGAGTCGTATTCGTTCGCCTGCATGCGATGCGGGCACGGCTGGGAGCAGTCGTTCCAGATAGAGCACCACACCGACGCGGACAACCACGAGTTCGTCACGTACGTGGCGGACGGCCGGGTCGTCCCGTCGCCGCTGAGCAGGCCCTCGTGCCAGAACTGCGACGGCCAGGTCGTGCGCATCATGCGCGCGGGACAGGTCTCGTCGGTGCGGAGCGCGGCGCAGCGGTCGTCGCGGCCGTCCGCGCAGGGCCGTCCGGCCGGTGCGGAGCCGGAGGAGGCGACGGCGACGGAGGCCGGCGCCGAGGTCGGGGAGCCGCACCACTGGCACCTGTCCGACCTGCTGCACGCGTTCCAGCGCAAGGCGAGCTGACCCGGGCGCGGGTCCGGCGGGGCATGCCCCTTTCGTAGGATCGGGGCATGCCTTCGAACGCCTCAGGACCGGCCTCCGGCTCTGCCTCCCGCACGGCCGGCAAGAACGCGGCACCGCCGCTCCCGGAACCCCTCCGGGTGCCGGTCGCCGACTCGCACACCCACCTCGACATGCAGTCCGGCACGGTCGAGGAAGGCCTCGCGAAGGCCGCGTCGGTGGGCGTGACGACCGTCGTCCAGGTCGGCTGCGACCTCAAGGGTTCGCGGTGGGCGGCCGAGACCGCCGCCGCGCACGCGAACGTGCACGCGACCGTCGCCCTGCACCCCAACGAGGCCCCGCGCATCGTGCACGGCGACCCCGACGGGTGGTCCCGGCAGGGGGCGCGCGCGGGCGGCGGTGACGCGGCACTCGACGACGCGCTCGCCGAGATCGACCGGCTGGCCGGACTGCCCCAGGTGAAGGGCGTCGGTGAGACCGGCCTCGACTACTTCCGCACCGGGCCCGAGGGCAAGGCCGCCCAGGAGCGCTCCTTCCGCGCCCACATCGAGATCGCCAAGCGGCACGGCAAGGCCCTGGTCATCCACGACCGGGACGCCCACGCCGACGTGCTGCGCGTCCTCAAGGAGGAGGGCGCCCCCGAGCGGACCGTGTTCCACTGCTACTCCGGGGACGCCGGGATGGCCGAGGAGTGCGCCCGCGAGGGCTACTTCATGTCCTTCGCCGGCAACGTCACCTTCAAGAACGCCCAGAATCTGCGGGACGCGCTCGCCGTCGCCCCGCTGGAGCTGGTCCTCGTGGAGACCGACGCGCCCTTCCTGACCCCGGCGCCGTACCGCGGACGGCCCAACGCCCCGTATCTCGTTCCGGTCACGGTGCGCGCGATGGCCGCCGTACGTGGCATCGAGGAGGACGCGCTGGCGACGGCGCTGGGCGCCAACACGGCCCGCGCCTTTGGTTACTGAGGGTATAGCGATCATAACTGGCGTATAACGCTCGCGGCGGTGCACCCCGGGTCCGATCGCGACCGTGCGTAGTCGTGCCGCTTTGGAGAGTGACCGGTGCTCCGCTAGGTTCTGGGGGCCCGATCCGGACCCGTCTGGCCCTCTGGAGCGTGTCGGCGTGAGCACACCGCAGTACGAGACGTTTGAGGCGTACGGCCCCTACACCGCGCCGGGGGCGCACGGCGCGAGTGGCGCGCACGGGGCGCACGGCACGCAGGGCGCGCCTGGCGCGCAGGGCATGCCGGGAGCCTACGGGGCGCCGGGTACGCGTGGTGCGCCAAGTGCGCCAGGTGTGCGCGGTGCGCCGGGTGCGCCGGGTGCGCACGGTACGCACCGTGCGCCGGGCGTGCACGACGCCGAGACGCTGGCCTACGCCACGCCGTACGGGAACGACACCTACCGGCCGGCGTACGAGGTCGCGGCGGGCGCGGCTCCCGGGCGGGCGGGCGAACCGGCGCTGCCGCGGCAGGGCGGCGGGCGGACGCCGGAGGGCGGATCGCCCGGGGCGGACGGGCGCGAGGCGGTGGGCCGGCGGGCCGGACGGCGGCGGAAGACGCGGTACGGCACCCGCTCGGAGTCGGCCGTGCGCCGGCTGCTGCCGCAGGCACTGGTCGTCGCCTTCCTCGCCGGCGGCACCACCGCGTTCCTCGCCAAGGACAAGGCGATCGAGCTGACCGTCGACGGCCGCCCGCGCACCCTGCACACCTTCGCGGACGACGTGACCGAGCTGCTGACCGAGGAGGGCGTACCGGTAGGGGCGCACGACGTGGTGGCGCCCGCCCCCGGCACGGCACTGGCCAGCGGCGACGAGGTCGCGGTGCGCTACGGCCGCCCCGTACGGCTCACGCTGGACGGCGAACGGCGCGAGGTGTGGACCACGGCGCACACGGTGCAGGGGGCGCTCGACCAGCTGGGGGTGCGTGCCGAGGGCGCGTATCTCTCGGCCTCGCGCTCCCGGAACATCGGCCGCGCCGGGCTCGCGCTCGACGTCCGCACCGAGCGCACCGTCACGATCCTGGCCGACGGCCGGACCCGCACCATCCGCACCAACGCCGCGACCGTCCGCGAGGCCGTCGAGGAGGCCGGGATCTCCCTGCACGGCCAGGACACCACCTCCACACCCCTCGACGGCTTCCCGCGCGACGGGCAGACGGTGACCGTGCTGCGCGTCACCGGCAGCAGGGAGGTGCGCGAGGAGGTGATCCCGTTCGAGGTGCGGCGGACCGCCGACCCCACCCTCTTCAAGGGGACCGAGGTGATCGAGCAGGCGGGCCGGCCCGGCCTGCGCCGGGTCACCTACTACCTGCGGACCGTCAACGGGGTCCGGCAGAAGCCGCGCCGCCAGACGTCCGAGCTGGTGCGCGAGCCGCGCACCCAGCTGGTGATGGTGGGCACCAAGCCGCATCCGGACTCCGTCAAGGGCGCCGACGGGCTGAACTGGCACGGCCTCGCCGCCTGCGAGTCCGGCGGCCGCCCGCACGCGGTGGACGCCTCCGGGACGTACGGCGGGCTGTACCAGTTCGACTCCCGCACCTGGCACAGCCTCGGCGGCAGCGGGCGCCCGCAGGACGCGCCCGCCGAGGAGCAGACGTTCCGCGCGAAGAAGCTCTATCTGACCCGCGGTTCCACCCCCTGGCCGCACTGCGGGGCGCGCCTGCACAGGTGAGCGGAGCGCGCCTGGCACAGGTGACCGGCCGAGGCGTTCCCGGCGGCCCGTACCCTTGTCCCGTGAGCAGCCCCACCCCCGACGCCCTTCTCGGCCCCGCAGACATCCGCGAACTCGCGGCCGCGCTCGGTGTACGCCCCACCAAGCAGCGCGGCCAGAACTTCGTGATCGACGCCAACACGGTCCGCCGTATCGTCCGCACCGCCGAGGTCCGCCCGGACGACGTCGTCGTCGAGGTCGGCCCGGGACTGGGGTCCCTCACCCTGGCCCTGCTGGAGGTCGCCGACCGGGTGACCGCCGTCGAGATCGACGACGTCCTGGCGAGCGCGCTGCCCGCCACGATCGCGGCGCGCATGCCGGCGCGCGCCGACCGGTTCGCGCTGGTGCACTCCGACGCGATGCACGTCACCGAGCTGCCCGGCCCGCCGCCGACCGCGCTCGTCGCGAACCTCCCCTACAACGTGGCCGTCCCCGTCCTGCTCCACATGCTCGACACCTTCCCGAGCATCGAGCGGACGCTGGTGATGGTGCAGTCCGAGGTCGCCGACCGGCTCGCCGCCGCACCCGGCAACAAGGTGTACGGCGTGCCCTCCGTCAAGGCCAACTGGTACGCCGGGGTCAAGCGCGCCGGTGCCATCGGG
Source organism: Streptomyces sp. NPDC090088 (assembly GCF_044747345.1). Taxonomy (NCBI): domain Bacteria; kingdom Bacillati; phylum Actinomycetota; class Actinomycetes; order Kitasatosporales; family Streptomycetaceae; genus Streptomyces; species Streptomyces sp. NPDC090088. The sequence goes on from NZ_JBIVDZ010000006.1 coordinate 543,314, forward strand.
CGCAACGTCTTCTGGCCCGCGCCGAACGTCGACAGCGGACTGGTCTCCCTCGTGCGGCGCGCGGAACCGCTCAAGACGACGGCCTCGAAGAGGGAGGTCTTCGCGGTGGTCGACGCGGCGTTCGCGCAGCGGCGCAAGACCCTGCGGGCGGCGCTCGCCGGCTGGGCCGGGTCCGCGGCGGCCGCGGAGGCCGCGCTGGTCGCGGCCGGGGTCTCGCCGCAGGCCCGCGGGGAGTCGCTGACGGTCGAGGAGTTCGCGAGGATCGCCGAGCACGCCGAGCACAGGGAGTCCGGTCAGTGAGCGTCACGGTACGCGTCCCCGCCAAGGTCAACGTCCAGCTCGCGGTGGGTGCCGCCCGTCCCGACGGCTTCCACGACCTCGCCAACGTCTTCCTCGCCGTCGGCCTGCACGACGAGGTCACGGTCACCCCCGCCGACGAGCTGACGATCACCTGCGAGGGCCCGGACGCCGACCAGGTCCCCCTGGACCGCACCAACCTCGCCGCGCGCGCCGCGATCGCGCTCGCCGGGCGCCGGGGCATCGAACCGGCCGTCCACCTGCACATCGCCAAGGACATCCCCGTCGCCGGCGGCATGGCCGGGGGGAGCGCGGACGGGGCGGGCGCGCTGCTCGCGTGCAACGAGCTCTGGCAGGCGGGCGCCTCCCGCGCCGAACTCCTCGCCATCTGCGCCGAGCTGGGCAGCGACGTGCCCTTCAGCCTGGTCGGCGGCGCCGCCCTCGGCACCGGGCGCGGTGAGCGGCTGACCGCCCTGGAAGTCGGCGGCACCTTCCACTGGGTCTTCGCGATGGCGGGGCGCGGGCTGTCCACCCCGGCCGTCTTCCGCGAGTTCGACCGGCTCGCCGAGGGCCGGGACATCCCGGAACCCGTCGCCTCCGCCGACCTCCTCGACGCGCTCGCCAAGGGTGACCCCGACGCGCTCGCCGCCGCCGTCTCCAACGACCTCCAGCCCGCCGCGCTCTCCCTCTTCCCCGAACTCGCGGCCACCCTCGACACGGGCCGCGAGGCCGGCGCCCTCACCGCCCTGGTCTCCGGCTCCGGCCCGACCACGGCGTTCCTCGTCCGCGACGCCGCCGCCGCCGAGAAGGTCGCCGAAGCCCTCCTCGCCTCCGGCACCTGCCGCACGGCCCGCACCACGACGTCCCCCGCCCCGGGCGCCACCGTCCTCACCCCGGCACCCGCCGGAGCCTGACCGCGGCCCGCACTCCGGCGCACGAGCGGGGCGTCCCCGGGCCGGTGCGGGCCGCGCTTTCGCGTGGCGTTCACAACGAGTGCGTATCTCCACCGGGAACTGACCTGTTCGCTCGACGTTCCAATCGAGCATCCGGACGACCGAGCGACGACGGCATCCCCGCCTTCCAGACCTCCGGCAACCTCGGCATCGCCCTCCTCGGCACCCTCGTCGACCAGGGCGCGCGCGGGCGGGCGGAAAGCAGCTCCCGGCCGGGCGGCCTCCCGGCGCGCATTAGGCTGGGAGGCTGACCGTCCCCGTGCGCAGGAGTGAAATGGCCGTCAACCTGGTCAATGTCGAGAACGTCAGCAAGGTCTACGGCACCCGTGCCCTGCTGGACGGCGTCTCGCTCGGCGTGTCGGAGGGCGACCGCATCGGTGTGGTCGGCCGTAACGGCGACGGCAAGACCACCCTCATCCGGATGCTCGCCAAGCAGGAGGAGGCCGACACCGGCCGCGTCACGCACTCCGGCGGGCTGCGCCTCGGCATCCTCACCCAGCACGACTCCCTGGACCCGGCCGCCACCGTCCGGCACGAGGTCATCGGCGACATGGCCGACCACGAGTGGGCCGGCAACGCCAAGGTCCGCGACGTGCTCACCGGCCTCTTCGGCGGCCTGGACCTGCCGGGCTTCCCCAAGGGCCTGGACACCGTCATCGGCCCGCTCTCCGGCGGCGAACGGCGGCGCATCGCGCTCGCCAAGCTGCTCATCGAGGAGCAGGACCTGCTCGTCCTGGACGAGCCCACCAACCACCTCGACGTCGAGGGCATCTCCTGGCTGGCCAAGCACCTGCGCGAGCGCCGCTCGGCCCTCGTCTGCGTCACCCACGACCGGTGGTTCCTCGACCAGGTCTGCACCCGCATGTGGGACGTCCAGCGGGGCGACGTCTACGAGTACGAGGGCGGCTACTCCGACTACGTCTTCGCCCGCGCCGAGCGCGAGCGGATCGCGGCCACCGAGGAGACCAAGCGGCAGAACCTGGTCCGCAAGGAGCTGGCCTGGCTGCGCCGCGGCGCCCCCGCCCGTACCTCCAAGCCGCGCTTCCGCGTCGAGGCCGCCAACGAGCTGATCAAGGACGTGCCGCCGCCGCGCGACACCTCCGAGCTGATGAAGTTCGCCTCGTCCCGGCTCGGCAAGACCGTGTTCGACCTGGAGGACGTGACCGTCCAGGCCGGCCCCAAGGTGCTGCTCAAGCACGTCACCTGGCAGCTCGGCCCCGGCGACCGCATCGGCCTGGTCGGCGTCAACGGCGCCGGCAAGACCTCGCTGCTGCGCGCCATGGCCGAGGCCGCGCGGACGGACGGCGAGGCACAGCCGGCGGCCGGTCAGGTCGTCGTCGGCAAGACCGTCAAGCTCGCCTACCTCTCCCAGGAGGTCGCCGAGCTGAACCCCGCCACCCGGGTGCTGGAAGCCGTCCAGCAGGTCCGCGAGCGCGTCGACCTCGGCAAGGGGCGCGAGATGACCGCCGGGCAGCTGTGCGAGACGTTCGGCTTCAGCAAGGAGAAGCAGTGGACGCCGGTCGGCGACCTCTCCGGCGGTGAGCGCCGCCGCCTCCAGCTGCTGCGGCTCCTGATGGACGAGCCGAACGTCCTCTTCCTCGACGAGCCCACCAACGACCTCGACATCGAGACCCTCACCCAGCTGGAGGACGTCCTCGACGGCTGGCCCGGCTCGATGATCGTCATCTCCCACGACCGGTTCTTCGTCGAGCGGACCACCGACCGCGTCTTCGCCCTCCTCGGCGACGCCACCCTGCGGATGCTGCCGCGCGGCATCGACGAGTACCTGGAGCGACGCCAGCGCATGGAGGAGACGGTCGCCGCCACCGCCGTCGCCCCCAAGGCCCCCACGGCCGAGCGCAGCGCCGCCGACCAGCGTGCCGCCAAGAAGGAACTCCAGAAGATCGAGCGGCAGCTGGACCGCGTCTCCGAGAAGGAGACCAAGCTGCACGACCAGATCGCCGCCAACGCCACGGACTTCGCCAAGGTCGCCGAACTCGACGCCCAGCTGCGCGACCTGGCCGGCGAGCGCGAGGACCTGGAGATGCGCTGGCTGGAGCTGGCGGAGGACGCGTAGCGCTCCGCTGGGCGCGCCGTGATGGGTCGTCGGTCGGCTGCGGGCGGGTGGGGGCTGGTCGCGCCCGCGCGGCGGTAGCCGCATGTCGACACAGCCCCGCGCCCCTAAAGGGGCGCTGCCCTGACGGCGCCAAGCCGCCGACCGGCGTGAATCAGCCGTGCGCGATTGCCTTGCGTGCGGGTGGTGAAGGGGGCGTGAAGGCGCGTAACGGAGGTATCACGGGGCGGTTCTCCCTTGGGAACGGGGGCTTGGACGGCCCCGTGGGCTGTCGGTGCCGAGTGGTAGAAAGGTCGGTCTGAGAACACTCTGAGAGCGCCCTGAGTCCGTCACGGGCCTCGGGATGTGGCCAGAAATCAGTGAACGGGGGAAAGACCGCTGATGAGCCAGCCGCCCAATCAGCCGCCGCAGCAGGGCGGTTACGGAGCACCACAGGACCAGCCGCCGCCGGGCGGCGGCTTCGGCGCACCGCAACAGCAGCCGGGGCAGGGGGGGTTCGGCGCGCCGCAGGGCACGCCTCCGCCGCCCGCCCAGCCGCCCCAGCCCGGCTACGGCTACCCGCAGCAGCCCGGCGCCGGCGGCCCCTACGGGCAGCAGCCGCCCGGCCCCTACGGCGCACCGGGTCCCTACGGCGCACCAGGTCCCTACGGCGCCCCGGGACCGTACGGCTCCCCGCAGCAGCCCACGCCCCCGCAGCCCGGTTACGGATACCCCCAGCAGCCGCCGCAGTACCCGGGCGGGCCCGGCATGACCCCGCCGCCCGGCGGCGGAGGCGGCGGCCCGTTCAAGGGGAGGCCCGCGCTGATCGTCGCGGTGGCGGTGGCGGGCCTGCTGGTCGTCGGCGGCACGGTGTACGCCGTGACCGGCAACGGGGACGGCGGCAAGAAGCCGGTCGCCCAGCCCTCCGACGACCCCAAAGCCTCCGGCTCCGACACCCCGGCCGACCTCGGTGACGGCAGCGGCGGTGGCGCGGACCCGGAGAACCTCAACGAGGGCCGCAAGTCCGGCGAGGCCAAGGTGCTCTGGTACAAGTCGGCGCCCGACGCGCCCGCGTCCGGCGCCGACGCACCCGGCATGTGGATCACCGGGAAGACGGCGGTGAAGGCGGCGTACAAGCAGGTCTTCGGCTACCGCGTGGGCGACGGCGACCCGGCCTGGGCCCCGATCACCTTCCCGCAGAAGATCTGCGCGGTCACCTCGGGCAAGTCTTCGGACGACAAGGTCGTCGTGGCGTACATGAACGGCACCAGCGACCGGGCCAAGTGCAACCAGCTGCAGGAGATCGACCTCGACACCGGCAAGAAGGGCTGGACCGCGACCGTCGCCGACGGCGGGCTCTTCGACAGCGCGATCAGCGTCGAGCTGACCATCAGCGGCAAGACCCTGATGGTGGGCCGCTCCCAGTCGGGCACGGCGTACGACCTCGCCAGCGGCGACAAGCTGTACGACAAGGAGAAGTACGGCGCGGCCTGCTTCCCCACGGCCTTCGCGGGCGGCACGAACCGGCTGATCGAGGTGGCCTCCTGCGCGGCCGGCACCGGCACCGAGCACGACGAGATCTCGGAACTCGACCCGGCCACCGGCAAGGTCAGGTGGACCCGGCCGGTGAAGAAGGGCTGGACGGTCGAGCGGACCTACTCCGTCGACCCCCTCGTGGTCTACATGACCAACGAGACGAAGAAGGCCTGGAACATCTCCACCCTGGACGCCAAGGGCGTATTCCGTTCCGAGGTGAAGGTCGACGAGAAGTTCGCGCCCGAGTGCGGCTGGGCCTTCCTCGCCCGTGACCTGCAGGGCTGCCAGGGTGTCGCGGTCGACGCGAACACCCTCTACCTGCCGACGGACACCAGCGGCGGCGCCAACGAGATCGTCGCGATCAGCCTCGCCGACGGCAAGGCCAAGTGGCGCGTCAAGTCCCCCACGGACGAGTCGATGTACCCGGTCGAGGTCGACGGCGGCAAGCTCGTCGCGTACGTGAAACCGTCGTACGACGCGGGCGGCCGGGTCGTGTCCGTTCCGACCGCCGGCTCCGCCCACGGCACCACCACGCTGCTGCAGAACCCGCAGCACACCGCCGACATCGAGGACGGCTTCTACGACGGCGCGATCGCCTGGGCCGACGGTCGCTTCTACCTCTCCTCCACCCGGCTCACCGGCAGCGACGACGCGAAGGAGAAGCTGATGATGGCCTTCGGTGACTGAGCGCGCCCGTTCCCTGCCGTCCTCCATCAGCCCGCGTCGTCCCCAGCCGTCCCACGCGCCGTCCTCCGAGGTACCTCCGCCATGACTCAGCCGCCCCCGCCGCCGCCCAACCAGCCCCCGCAGCAGCCCGGTTTCGGCGCCCCCGCCGGCCCGCCGCAGCAGCCCCAGCCGGGCTACGGCTACCCGCAGCAGCCCCCGCCCCCGCCGGGCTACGGCTACCCCGCGCAGCCGCCGGCCGGCCCCAACCCGTACACCCAGCAGCCCCCCGCGGCCGCCAACCCCTACGCCCAGCAGCCCGGTTACGGCTACCCGCAGCAGCCCCCGCCCGGCTACCCCGCCCAGCCGGGCAAGCAGGGCGGCTCCGGTGGCAACTCCGGTGGCAACAAGGCCACGCTGCTCATCGTCGTCGCCGCGGTCGCCGCGATCGCGCTGATCGTCGGCGGCGGCATCTGGTACTCCAAGTCCTCCGGTTCCTCCGGCGACGACGGAAAGAAGAACGACACCGCGCACTCCAGCTCCGGCACGACCGGCGGCACCACCGGCGGCCAGGACACGGACGGCGGCAAGGGCAGCGAGAAGGTGCCCGCCGACCCCGCCTCCAAGCTCCTCTTCCAGGTCCCGCTGCCCGCGGCGAAGGACACCACCGTCACCTCCGGTTCCTGGCTCACCGACAAGGTGTACGCCAAGAGCGGCATCGCCGAGATCACCGGCTACGACCCCGACTCGGGCGCCAAGCTGTGGACGGTCCCGCTGTCCGGCCCGGTCTGCTACGCGAGCGGGCACGTCAGCGAGGACGGCAGGACGGCGGTCGTCTTCCAGCCGAAGATGCCCCCGAAGGGCTCCACGGCGGGCTGCACCCGGATCGCCGCGATCGACCTGAACGCCGGTAAGAAGCTGTGGACGCAGACGGTCAAGTCCGGTGATGTACCGGTCAACTTCAACAATGTGACGGTCTCCCAGCACACCGTCGCGGTCGGCGGCACCAGCGGCGGCGCCGCCTTCGACCTCTCCTCCGGCAAGATCCGCTGGCAGCCGAAGCCGGCCGACAGCTGCTACGACGCCGGGTACGGCGGCGGCGCCAAGCTGGTCGCGGTCCGCAAGTGCGGCAGCGGCGACTCCGGCCAGCTGCACATCCAGACCCTCGACCCGGTCTCCGGCAAGGTGGTCTCCGAGTACAGGATGACCTCGGGCATCGACTACGCCAGCGTCGTCTCGACCGACCCGCTGGTGGTGGCCGCCGACGTCAACAACAGCGCCGGCGACGGCAGCGGCTTCTCCGACGTCTTCTCCATCGACAACAGGACCGGTGCGCTGCGCACCCGCATCTCCACGCCGGGCAGCTCGTACGCGGTCCGCTGCGACAACATCTACCAGGTGGAGAAGTGCACGGGACTGGCGGTCGGCAACGACCGGCTGTACCTGGCGACCGAGGAGCACGACGGCGACGGGGACTTCGCCAAGACCAACGAGATCGTCGCCTTCGACCTCGCCACCGGCAAGCAGACCGGTCAGCGCGCCGACGCCGGTGACAACTACACGATCACGCCGCTGCGCATGGACGGTCCGAACGTGATCGCGTACAAGAACCCTCCGTACGACAAGGGCGGTCAGATCGTCAGCATCGACGGCGGTTCGTTCAAGGAGACCAAGCTGCTGGAGAACCCGGCGACCGAGGCGGTCAAGGCCGTGGAGACCAGCATGGCGCCGGAGTACGCGGAGGTCCTCTACTCCCAGGGGCACCTGTACATGTCCGCCGAGTACGCCCACACCGCCGGCTCGTCGTCCTCGGGGAAGTCATACCTGGTCGTCGCGTTCGGCGCGGGCGGCTGACGCCACGTCAAGCGCGCGAATACCAGAAAAGCAAGAGATTCCTCCGATCCGGGGCACTTCTCACCAGTAGGGGCAGCGCGACGTCGAACAAGCGTGTAGCTTCCGGGGGCATGAAGGACGAGGTGCCGGGGGGCCCTCTGTCCATGCGGACCAGTGGGCATCCATAGTGGGGCATCCATTGGGGGGACTGGGGGGTTGCTCTATGGGAGTGCGGCTCATGGTGGTCGACGACCACCGGTTGCTCGCGGAGGCGCTGGCCTCGGCGCTGAAACTGCGCGGCCACCGGGTGCTGGCCGCGGCGGCGCCGGCGGCGGGCGCGGCGGAGCTGGTGATCACACGGGCACCCGAGGTGTGCCTGCTCGGTACGGCGGCACCGGCCGAGCCGGGCATCTTCGACCCGGTGGTGCGGATCAAGAAGGAGCGGCCGCAGGTCGCGGTGCTGGTGCTGGGCCCGGTGCCGTCCCCGCGCGGCATCGCGGCGGCCTTCGCCGCGGGCGCCTCCGGATACGTACGGCACGACGAGCGGATAGAGGGCGTCGAGCGGGCCATCATGAAGGCGCGGGCCGGGGAGGCCGCCGTGGCCCCCGCCCTGCTCCAGGGCGCGTTCGGCGAACTCCTCAACCCGGCCGCCCAGCCCGACGACGAGGGCCAGCGCCTCCTCCAGATGCTCACCCCGCGGGAGGTCGAGGTCCTCGTCCGCGTCGCCGACGGCGAGGACACCCGCCTCATCGCCGCCGGCATGGGCATCGCCCCCAGCACGGCCCGCACCCATGTGCAGAGGGTCCTGATGAAACTGGGCGTGGGATCGAGGCTGGAAGCGGCGGCTTTGGCGGCCAGGACAGGCCTACTGGACCGGGCTGGACCTTTTAACGGCGGAACTGAAGCGCCCCGATAGGGGCGCGGGGCTGTATCGATGTGCGGCTACCGCCGCGTGGGCGCGACCAGCCCCCACACACCCGCAGCCGAAAAACGACCTATTCCTCGGCCCCCTCCACCGGAGGTACCGGCGGCGGAGTAGGCCGCAACCACAGCCACACCAGGAAGAACACCCCGAGCAACAGCATCCCGATGCCCGTCCACAGGTTGATGTTGATCCCCTGCGCCTTGTCGATCTCGGCCTGCGAGTCGGTGATCCCGGCGATCGTGACGATGATCCCGTACACGACGAACAGCCCGCCGATGATCCGCCGCAGGTCGAAGATCCGCGCGGCGGTCACGGACCTGCCCTCCAGCTCGGTGACCTCCCGCTGGACGTCCTGCTCGGAGTAGTGGAACCCGGAGTGCCCGGAGTCGTCGGTCATGGTTTCTCCATCCTCCCGCGACCGGGACTAGAACGAGAACGGGATGTAGCAGAGGGCGGCGATGATCACGGCGCCCCAGCCGAGCAGCGCCGGCCGGCGGTACCAGGCCTCGTCGCCGGGCGCGGGCGCCTCGGTCATCCCCGGGGACGTCGTGCCGTAGACGAGCCCCGCGAGCTCCGCGTCCGGCTTGGGCGCGGTGAACAGGGAGACGATCACCATCACCACCGCGCCGGCGACGAAGCCGGCGATCGCGGAGACGAAGTTGGCGCCCTGGTCGGAGGGGATGCCGATGATGTCCTTCTTGTAGAGGACGAAGTAGTTGACCATCGCGGTCACCGTCCCCGCGAGCAGTCCCCAGAAGCCGGATTTCGCCGAGGCGCGCTTCCAGAACATGCCGACGATGAAGACGACGAACATCGGCACGTTGAAGAAGGAGAACAGCGTCTGGAGGTAGCTCATGATGTTCGAGAACGACGACGCGAGGAACGCCGTCCCGACGGACGCGCAGACGCCGATCACGGTGATGAGCCGTCCGAAGCGCACGTAGTACGCGTCCTCCCGGCCCCTGACCACGTACTTCGCCCAGATGTCGGTGGTGAACACGGTGTTGAAGGACGACACGTTGGCCGCCATGCCGGCCATGAAGGCCGCCAGCAGCCCGGTCACCGCGATGCCGAGCACGCCGTTGGGCAGCAGCTGGGACATCAGGTAGGGGATCGCGTCGTTGTACTGGAGGCCGGAGGCGGACGTGCCGATGTTCGGCACCAGCGCGGCGGCGACCAGGCCCGGGATCATCACCAGGAAGACGATGAAGATCTTCGGGTAGGCGGCGATCAGCGGGGTGCGCTGGGCGGCGGACAGGTTCTTCGCCGACAGGGCGCGCTGGACCTCCGCGAAGTTCGTCGTCCAGTAGCCGAAGGAGAGCACGAAGCCGAGGCCGAGGACGATGGTCAGCCAGTTCGCGCCGAGCGGGTTGACGGTGCCGATGCCGGTGCCGCCCCAGGCGGTCGTGAAGTTGTGGCCGTGGGTGGCGGTGAGCTTGTCGACCAGACCGTCCCAGCCGCCGGCCTTCTTCAGGCCGAGCACGGACAGCGGGATCAGGGCGGCCAGGATCACGAAGAACTGGAGCACCTCGTTGTAGATGGCAGAGGAGAGGCCGCCGAGGGTGATGTACGCCAGCACGAACGCGCCGGCCACCACGATCGCCACCCACTGCGGCCAGCCGAGCAGCGCCTCGACGACGATCGCGAGGGCGTACAGGTTCACACCGGCGATCAGAATGGCCGCGAAGGCGAACAGGATCGAACTCAGCAGGTGTGCGGCTCTGTCGAAGCGGAGCAGCAGCATCTCGGGGACCGAGCGCACCTTGCTGCCGTAGTAGAAGGGCATCATCACCAGGCCGAGGAAGACCATGGCCGGAATGGCGCCGATCCAGTACCAGTGCACGGTGTACGCGCCGTACTGCGCGCTGTTCGCGGCCATGCCGAGGATCTCGGTGGCGGCCAGGTTGGCCGAGATGAACGCGAGGCCGGTGATCCACGCGGGCAGCGACCGTCCGGAGAGGAAGAAGTCGAGGCTGGTCTTCACCGAGCGGCGGGCCGCGAAGCCGATGCCCAGGACCACGACGAAGTAGATCGCGAGGATCGTGTAGTCCAGGCCGTTGGTGGGGAGCCGGAGCTCCGTCGCGAGGTCCGTCGTGAGGTCTGCCGGGAGGCCTGTCGCGAGGTATGTGGGGGATACGGGGGCATTTGTGGGGTTCTGCACCCAGTAATTCAACACTTTCGTTGTCTCACCTTGATTGATTGCGATGTTGACTGACCTGGTGAGTTGTGTTTTGGTGTGTTCGGTTCTGTTTGATGGTTGGCTGACTCGAACAACGCTCGAATTTCGGGAGTCCGCAGTGAAGAAGACCTCGACCCGGCTGGCCGACGGTCGCGAGCTCATCTACTACGACCTGCGCGACGACACCGTGCGGGACGCGGTGGACCGCCGCCCGCTGGAGCGGACGCACACCACCTCGGAGATCCGCCGCGACGCGCTGCTCGGCGACCAGGTCGCCATCGCCTCGCACCGGCAGGGCCGCACCTACCACCCGCCGGCCGACCAGTGCCCGCTGTGCCCGACCCAGGGCGACCGGCTGAGCGAGATCCCGGACTCCTCGTACGACGTGGTGGTCTTCGAGAACCGTTTCCCCTCGCTGGCGGGCGACTCCGGGCGCTGTGAGGTGGTCTGCTTCACCTCGGACCACGACGCGTCCTTCGCCTCCCTGAACGAGGAGCAGGCGCGCCTGGTCCTGGAGGCGTGGACCGACCGGACCTCGGAACTGTCGCATCTCCCCTCCGTCGAGCAGGTGTTCTGCTTCGAGAACCGCGGCGAGGAGATCGGCGTGACGCTCGGTCACCCGCACGGCCAGATCTACGCCTACCCCTTCACCACCCCGCGCACCGCCCTGATGCTGCGCTCACTCGCGGCCCACAAGGAGGCGACCGGCGGGGAGAACCTGTTCGACGCCGTGCTGGCGCGTGAACTCGCCGGCGAACGGGTCGTCCTTGAGAGTGAACACTGGGTCGCCTTCGTGCCCTACTCCGCGCACTGGCCCTACGAGGTCCACCTGTACCCGCGGCGCCGCGTCCCCGACCTGCTCGGCCTCGACGAGGCGGCGCGCTCAGAGTTCCCCCAGGTTTATCTGGAACTCTTGAGGCGCTTCGACCGTATCTTCGGTGAGGGTGAACCTCCCACGCCCTACATCGCCGCCTGGCACCAGGCGCCGTTCGGGACGCTGGAGGAGTTCGACGGTGTCACGCGCGACGACTTCGCGCTCCACCTCGAGCTTTTCACCATCCGCCGAACGTCCGGCAAGCTGAAGTTTCTCGCGGGTTCCGAGTCCGGCATGAGCGTGTTCATCAACGACGTGCCGCCGGAGCGCGCGGCCGAGCGACTGCGAGAGGTAGCGAGTTGATGAAGTACCTGGTGACGGGCGGAGCGGGTTACGTCGGCAGTGTGGTCGCCCAGCACCTGCTGGAGGCGGGCCACGAGGTCACCGTCCTCGACAACCTCTCCACCGGCTTCCGCGAGGGCGTCCCCGCGGGCGCCGCCTTCGTCGAGGGCGACATCCGCGACGCCGCCAAGTGGCTGGACTCCTCCTACGAGGCGGTGCTGCACTTCGCCGCCTTCTCCCAGGTCGGCGAGTCGGTCGTGAAGCCCGAGAAGTACTGGGACAACAACGTCGGCGGCACCATGGCGCTGCTCGCCGCGATGCGCGAGGCCGGCGTCCGCAAGCTGGTCTTCTCCTCCACGGCGGCCACCTACGGCGAGCCGGAGCAGGTCCCGATCGTCGAGACCGCCCCGACGCAGCCGACGAACCCGTACGGCGCCACCAAGCTCGCCGTCGACCACATGATCACCGGCGAGGCCGCCGCCCACGGCCTGGGCGCGGTCTCCCTGCGCTACTTCAACGTGGCCGGGGCGTACGGCGCGCAGGGCGAGCGGCACGACCCCGAGTCGCACCTGATCCCGCTGGTCCTCCAGGTCGCCCAGGGCCGCCGGGAGGCCATCTCCGTCTTCGGCGACGACTACCCGACGCCCGACGGCACCTGCGTCCGCGACTACATCCACGTCGCCGACCTCGCCGACGCCCACCTGCTGGCCGTGGCGGCCGCGCGGCCCGGCGAGCACCTGATCTGCAACCTGGGCAACGGCGAGGGCTTCTCCGTCCGCCAGGTCATCGAGACCGTCCGCCAGGTCACCGGCCACCCGATCCCCGAGGTCGTGGCCCCCCGCCGGGGCGGCGACCCGGCCGTCCTGGTCGCCTCGGCGGCCACCGCCCGCGAGAAGCTGGGCTGGAACCCGACCCGCGCGGACCTCGCGGGGATCGTCGCGGACGCCTGGGAGTTCGCGCAGCACATCAGCGCAGCAAGGGAGCAGTAAGTGGGGGCACAGCAGGTGCACGACGGTTTCGTGGAGCTGTACGGAACCGCGCCCGACGGCGTCTGGTCGGCGCCCGGCCGGGTCAACCTGATCGGCGAGCACACCGACTACAACGACGGCTTCGTGATGCCGTTCGCGCTGCCGCACGTGACGACGGCCGCGGTCGCCCGCCGCACCGACGGCGTGCTGCGCCTGCACTCCTCGGACATCGAGGGCGGGGTCGTCGAACTCGCCCTGGACGCCCTGGAGCCCGGCACCGACCAGGAGTGGACGGCGTACCCGGCGGGCGTGGTCTGGGCGCTGCGCGAGGCAGGCCACCCGGTCACCGGCGCCGACGTCCACCTCGCCTCCACGGTCCCGACCGGCGCCGGCCTGTCCTCCTCCGCGGCCCTGGAGGTGGTGATCGCCCTCGCGCTCAACGACCTGTACGAACTGGGCCTGCAGCGCTGGCAGCTGGCCCGCCTGTGCCAGCGCGCGGAGAACGTCTACGTCGGGGCACCGACCGGCATCATGGACCAGACGGCGTCGGCGTGCTGCGAGCAGGGCCACGCCCTGTTCCTGGACACCCGCGACCTCTCGCAGAAGCAGATCCCCTTCGACCTCGCGGCCGAGGGCATGCGGCTGCTGGTCGTCGACACCCAGGTCAAGCACGCCCACAGCGGCGGCGAGTACGGCAAGCGCCGCGCGGGCTGCGAGAAGGGCGCGGCCCTGCTCGGGGTCGACGCCCTGCGGGACATCCCCTACGACGAGCTGGACTCCGCGCTCGACCGCCTCGGCGACGAGGAGGAGGTACGGCGCCTGGTCCGCCATGTCGTCACCGAGGACCAGCGGGTGGAGCAGGTGGTGGCCCTCCTGGAGGCGGGCGACACCCGCGCGATCGGGCCGGTCCTCACCGCGGGCCACGCCTCGCTGCGCGACGACTTCCGGATCTCCTGCCCGGAGCTGGACCTGGTCGTCGACACCGCCCTGGCCTCCGGCGCCCTGGGCGCCCGGATGACCGGCGGCGGCTTCGGCGGCTCGGCGATCGTCCTCGCCGAGGCGGCCGACGTGGACACGATCACCAAGGCGGTCGAAGAGGCCTTCGCGGCCGCCGGCTTCCAGGCGCCGAGGACGTTCGAGGCGGTGCCGTCGGCGGGCGCCCGCCAGGAGGTCTGAGCCTCAGCCCAGGCGCTTGGTCAGCGTGTATTCGGTGATCCCCGGCGGATAGTCGGGGATCACGCACACCACCTCGTAGCCCTGCTTCCGGTAGAACTCCGGGGCCTGGAAGTCCCAGGTCTCCAGCCGGGCCGCGGTGCAGCCGCGGTTCCGCACGGCGACGCGCTCCGCCCGGGACAGCAGGCGGCCGCCCAGCCCCGCGCCGCGGTGGCGGCCGTCCACCCACAGGTACGTGACATGCAGCCAGGACGTCCAGGTGTGGCCGACCAGTCCGCCCGCCAGTTCGCCCGAGCGCTCGTCCATCGCCCAGACGTGCAACGGCACTTCGCGTTCGCCGGGCGTGCCCCGCAGGGCCGCGAGGACCGGGGACGCCGCTGTGTTCGTGTCCCGCAACCGTGTGCGGAGGAGATCTCGCCGTTCCTTGTCTACTTCCGCCTCAATACGAAACATGCGGCACACCATAAACGCGTCGGCCGGGCAGTTCTGCAAATTGCCTTCCGCTCCGGGCCCCCGGCCGTACTCTGAGGAGCGGTACCGGTGGGGGCCGGTGCTGATCAGGGGGCGAGACAAGTCGGGTACGACGCCCGCGGTGGGGGTAGCAGTTCAGGCACGGCGGCGGTCGTGCGGTTCCGTCCTCCCGTGGGTGTCGTATCCGCGTGGTTGGCCGTTCTGAGGACCTTGGGGTATCCCCTGCTCGTAAGGAGCACTGGGGAAGGGGGTTTCGTGGTTCGTATCCGAGTTCTGGTCGTCGACGACCACCGCATCTTCGCCGAGTCGCTCGCCGCGGCCCTGGCCGCGGAGCCGGACGTCGACGTCTCCGCGGCGGGCAGTGGTCCCGCCGCGCTGCGCTGCCTGGAGCGCGCGGTCGCCGAGGGCCGTCGCTACGACGTGCTGCTCGTCGACGCCGACCTGGGCGGCCAACTGCCCGTCGGCCGCCCGGCCGTGCCGGTGCAGGAGGGCAACGAGGACGGCATCGTGGACGGGATATCGCTGGTCGCGGGCGTCCGCTCGGCCCAGCCCGCCGTCCGGATCGTGGTCCTCGCCGAGAAGGACGATCCCCGGCGCGCGGCCCTGGCGCTACAGGCAGGCGCCTCCGGCTGGGTCGCCAAGGACTGCTCGCTCTCCCGCCTGCTGAACGTCATCCGGGGCGTGCTGCGCGACGAGACGCATCTGCCGCCGGCCCTGCTCACGGGCGTCCTGCGGGAGTTGACGGCCGCCCGCAAGCACCGCACCGAGAGCGAACGGCTGGTCGAGTCCCTCACGCCGAGAGAGCGGGAAGTGCTCCGGTGCATGGTGGCGGGCCTGGGGCGCAAGGCGGTCGCCGAGCGCCTGTTCCTGTCCCCGCACACCGTCCGCACCCATATGCAGAACGTCCTCGGCAAGCTGGGCGTGCACTCGACGCTGGCGGCGGTGGCGCTCGCGCGGCGCGCCGGGGTGGGTCCGGTCGACCTCGGGCCCACCGGGCGGATCATGTCGGAGGAGAGCAGCAGCGCCTGACCGGTGCTGAGAATGCCGCAGTACGGCGTCTGTCGACTGCGGCGCCGTCGTGGCTGGTCGCGCAGTTCCCCGCGCCCCTTCGGGGCGCCGGACCTGCCTAGCCGGGGATGTTGTCGAACGGCGCCGTCAACTGGCGGAGCAGTCCCGCCAGTTCGGCGCGCTGGGCGCCTGAGAGTTCCGCGAGGATCGCCCGTTCCTGGGTGAGGAGTCCGGCCAGGGCCTGGTCCGCGCGGTCCTGGCCCTCCTCGGTCAGCCGTACCAGCACACCGCGCCGGTCGCTGGGGTCCGGCAACCGCTCCACCAGGCCCTTCTTGGCGAGCCGGTCGATCCGGTTGGTCATCGTGCCCGAGGTCACCAGGGTCTGCGTCAGCAGCTGCCCGGGGGAGAGCTGGTACGGCGTGCCCGCGCGCCTCAGCGCGGTCAGCACGTCGAACTCCCAGGGCTCCAGGCTGTGCTCCGCGAAGGCCAGCCGACGCGCCCGGTCCAGGTGCCGGGCCAGCCGGCTCACCCGGCTGAGCACCTCAAGCGGTTCCACGTCGAGGTCCGGGCGCTCCCGGCGCCACGCAGCCACCAGCCGATCGACCTCGTCCTCCATGACGATCAGTGTAGTGGTTGTGTCGACGTGAAGTCTCTTGATATCGAGTCTCTTGACATCAAGATAATTCTCCGGGGAAGGTGGAACACATGACGACTCCCGCCTGGGACCCCGCCCAGTACCTCCGGCACGCCGGCCACCGCGCCCGCCCCTTCCTCGACCTCCTCGCCCGCGTCCCCGACCTGCCAGGGCGGCCCCCGGTCGTCGCCGACCTCGGCTGCGGCCCCGGCAACATGACCGCCCTGCTCGCCGACCGCTGGCCCGCCGCGCACATCACCGGCTACGACAACTCGCCGGAGATGCTCGACAAGGCGCTCGTCGAGTACGAGGGCCCCACGGCCGGCGGCGGCCGGCTGGACTTCTCCCACGCCGACGTCCGCACCTGGGCGCCCGAGCGGCCGTACGACCTGATCATCAGCAACGCCACGCTGCAGTGGGTCCCCGGGCACGCCGAGCGCTTCGCCGACTGGATCGACGCCCTCGCCCCCGGCGCAACCTTCGCCTTCCAGGTCCCCGGCAACTTCGCCGCCCCCAGCCACCGGCTGATGCGCACCCTCGCCCACTCCGCCCGCTGGCACGACCGCCTCGCCGAGACCCTCCGCCACGACGACGCCGTCCTCACCCCCGAGGCCTACCTGGAGCGGCTGACCGCCCTCGGCTGCACCGCCGACGTCTGGGAGACCACGTACATCCACCTGCTCACCGGCGAGGACCCGGTCCTCGACTGGGTGAAGGGCACCGGACTGCGCCCGGTCCTCACCGCCCTCGCCGACGATCCGGCCGCCCGTGACGCGTTCCTCGCCGAGTACCGGGCCGCCCTGCGCGAGGCCTACCCGGCCGGTCCGCACGGCACCCCGTTCCCGTTCCGGCGGGTGTTCGCCGTGGCCCGGAAGGGGGAGCGCTGATGCTCACCGCCCTCGATCACGTCCAGCTGGCAGCGCCACCGGGCTGCGAGGACCTGCTGCGCGCGTACTACGTCGGCGTACTGGGCATGACCGAGGTGCCCAAACCGCCCGCGCTCGCGGCGCGCGGCGGCTGCTGGTTCCGGGCGGGGGCCGTGCACCTGCACCTGGGGATCGAGAGCGACTTCCGTCCTGCGCGCAAGGCCCATCCCGGGCTTCGCGTCACGGACATCGGGGCCTACGCCGACCGGCTCGCAGCGGGCGGCGCACCCGTCATCTGGGACCACGACCTCCCCGGCCACCGCCGCTTCTACTCCGAGGACCCCGCCGGCAACCGCCTGGAGTTCCTGGAACCCCTCGCCTAGGCCTTCCGGTGGCCTATCAGCCGCGGCTTCTGCTCCAGGCCGTCCAGACCGTGCCAGGACAGGTTCACCAGGTGGGCGGCGACCTCCGCCTTCTTCGGGCGGCGCACGTCCAGCCACCACTGGCCGGTCAGCGCGACCATGCCCACCAGCGCCTGCGCGTACAGCGGGGCCAGCTTGGGGTCGAAGCCGCGGGACTTGAACTCGCGGCCCAGGATGTCCTCCACCTGGGTGGCGATGTCCGAGATGAGGGACGCGAAGGAACCGGTCGACTGGGGGATGGGCGAGTCCCGGACCAGGATCCGGAAGCCGTCCGTGTACTCCTCGATGTAGTCGAGGAGGGCGAACGCGGCCTGTTCCAGGAGTTCCCGCGGATGCCCGGCGGTGAGGGAGCTGGTCACCATGTCCAGCAGCCGGCGCATCTCGCGGTCGACCACCACCGCGTACAGCCCCTCCTTGCCGCCGAAGTGCTCGTACACCACCGGCTTGGAGACTCCGGCCTTCGCCGCGATCTCCTCCACCGACGTGCCCTCGAACCCCTTCGCCGCGAAGAGGGTGCGACCGATCTCCAACAGCTGCTGGCGGCGCTCCGCCCCGGTCATACGGGTGCGACGCGTCCGCCGCTGCTTGCTGTCGGGACTGGGGGTGCTGGAGTCGGTCGCCACGCCGTCAATCATGCCGCCTTCGCGGCCTCCGCCCCCTGCCGGGAGCCGCTGTCCCCGGTGTTGCGGCGCGAATCGATACGTGAGCGTGACGGCCAGCGCACGTCGTACGCCCAGCCCAGCTGCTCGCACCAGCGGATGATCCGCGCGGAGGAGTCCACCTGGCCCCGCTCCACACCGTGCCGCGCCGAGGTCGGGTCGGCGTGGTGCAGGTTGTGCCAGGACTCGCCGCAGGACAGCACCGCCAGCCACCACACGTTGCCCGAACGGTCGCGCGACTTGAAGGGCCGCTTGCCCACCGCGTGGCAGATCGAGTTGATCGACCAGGTCACATGGTGGAGCAGCGCCACCCGCACGAGTGAACCCCAGAAGAACGCGGTGAACGCGCCCCACCAGGACATCGTCACCAGTCCGCCGATCAGCGGGGGCAGCGCCAGCGACAGCATCGTCCAGTAGATGAACTGCCGGGAGATCGTCCGGATCGCCGGGTCCTTGACCAGGTCGGGCGCGTACTTGTCCTGCGGGGTCCGCTCCTCGTCGAACATCCACGCGATGTGCGCCCACCAGAGGCCCTTGAGCAGCGCCGGCACCGTCTCGCCGTACCGCCATGGCGAATGCGGGTCGCCCTCCGCGTCCGAGAACTTGTGGTGCTTGCGGTGATCGGCCACCCACCGCACCAGGGGCCCCTCCACCGCCATCGAGCCCGCGACGGCCAGCGCGATCCGCAGCGGCCGCTTCGCCTTGAAGGCACCGTGGGTGAAGTACCGGTGGTAACCGATCGTCACGCCGTGACAGCCCAGGTAGTAGAAGAACACCAGCAGGCCCAGGTCGAGCCAGCTCACCCCTCCCCAGCTCCACGCCAGCGGCACCGCCGCCAGCAGCGCGAGGAACGGCACGACGATGAACAGCAGCAGGGTGATCTGTTCGAGCGATCCCTTCCGCTCGCCGCCCAGGGTGGCGGACGGGACCGGGCCGTCGGTCGCCTTCCGGGGGTCTTCGATCACATCGGAACTAGACGAGGTCATGCGCGTCCCCTGTGGGGTCGAGGGTTGAGAGAGGTGCCGATCCGCGGCGACCGAACGGGACGATAGAGGTCTTTCCCTACGGTTCCGTAACCTACGGCGACGTAAGTATGGCAGCGAGGCGTCTCACAGCAAGAGCCCGAGAGCCTGCGCGTCCTCATGGACACCTATCCTTGGAGTCGGTCGGACAGCGCGGTCCGCTCTGTTTCCTTCCCGGATGTCCGGCCCGTATGCGGGGCACGCACGCCACCGCGCGGCCGACGGCCGGGTTCCCCTCCAGACGAGCTTCACCACTGCAAGGAGCCGCACCTGTGAGCAGTGCCGACGACCAGACCACCACGACCAGCAGTGAGCTGCGCGCCGACATCCGCCGACTGGGTGACCTCCTCGGCGAGACCCTCGTCCGGCAGGAGGGCCCGGAGCTGCTGGAACTCGTCGAGCGGGTCCGCCGCCTGACCCGCGAGGACGGCGAGGCCGCCGCCGACCTGCTGCGCGGCACCGAACTGGAGACCGCCGCCAAGCTGGTCCGCGCCTTCTCCACCTACTTCCACCTGGCCAACGTCACCGAGCAGGTCCACCGCGGCCGGGAACTGCGCGCCCGCCGCGCCGCCGAGGGCGGCCTGCTGGCCCGCACCGCGGACCGGCTGAAGGACGCCGACCCCGACCACCTGCGCCAGAGCGTCCAGAACCTCAACGTCCGCCCGGTGTTCACGGCCCACCCCACCGAGGCCGCGCGCCGCTCCGTCCTGAACAAGCTCCGGCGCATCGCCGCGCTCCTGGACACGCCCGTCATCGAGTCCGACCGCCGCCGCCACGACATCCGCCTCGCGGAGAACATCGACCTGGTCTGGCAGACCGACGAGCTGCGCGTGGTCCGCCCGGAGCCCGCCGACGAGGCCCGCAACGCCATCTACTACCTGGACGAGCTGCACGCCGACGCGGTCGGAGACGTCCTGGAGGACCTGACCGCAGAGCTGGAGCGGGTCGGGGTGAGGCTCCCCGACGACACCCGGCCCCTCACCTTCGGCACCTGGATCGGCGGCGACCGCGACGGCAACCCCAACGTCACCCCCCAGGTCACCTGGGACGTCCTGATCCTCCAGCACGAGCACGGCATCAACGACGCCCTGCAGACCATCGACGAGCTGCGCGGCCTGCTCTCCAACTCCATCCGCTACACGGGCGCCACCGAGGAACTCCTGGAGTCCCTCCGCGCGGACCTGGAACTCCTCCCCGAGATCAGCCCCCGCTACAAGCGCCTCAACGCCGAGGAGCCGTACCGGCTCAAGGCCACCTGCATCCGGCAGAAGCTGACCAACACCAAGCAGCGCCTGGCCAAGGGCACCCCGCACCAGCCCGGCCACGACTACCTCGGCACCGCCGAACTCCTCAGCGACCTGCGCCTGATCCAGGCCTCCCTGCGCGAGCACCGCGGCGGCCTGTTCGCCGACGGCCGCCTGGCCCGTACGATCCGCACGCTGGCCGCGTTCGGCCTCCAGCTCGCCACCATGGACGTCCGCGAGCACGCCGACGCCCACCACCACGCCCTCGGCCAGCTCTTCGACCGCCTCGGCGAGGAGTCCTGGCGCTACACCGACATGCCCCGCGAGTACCGCGCCAAGCTCCTCGCGAAGGAACTGCGTTCGCGCCGTCCGCTCGCGCCGACCCCGGCGCCGGTGGACGCGGCGGGTGAGAAGACCCTGGGTGTCTTCCAGACCGTGAAGAAGGCCCTGGAGGTCTTCGGACCCGAGGTCATCGAGTCCTACATCATCTCCATGTGCCAGGGCGCCGACGACGTCTTCGCCGCCGCGGTCCTGGCCCGTGAGGCCGGCCTGATCGACCTGCACGCCGGCTGGGCCAAGGTCGGCATCGTGCCGCTCCTGGAGACCACCGACGAGCTCAAGGCCGCCGACACCATCCTGGAGGACATGCTCTCCGACCCGTCCTACCGCCGCCTGGTGGCGCTGCGCGGGGACGTCCAGGAGGTCATGCTCGGCTACTCCGACTCCTCCAAGTTCGGCGGCATCACCACCAGCCAGTGGGAGATCCACCGCGCCCAGCGCCGGCTGCGCGACGTCGCCCACCGCTACGGCGTCCGCCTGCGCCTCTTCCATGGCCGCGGCGGCACCGTCGGCCGCGGCGGCGGCCCCTCCCACGACGCCATCCTCGCCCAGCCCTGGGGCACCCTGGAGGGCGAGATCAAGGTCACCGAGCAGGGCGAGGTCATCTCCGACAAGTACCTCATCCCGTCCCTGGCCAGGGAGAACCTGGAACTGACGGTCGCGGCCACGCTGCAGGCCTCGGCCCTGCACACCTCCCCCCGCCAGTCGGTGGAGGCGCTGGCCCGCTGGGACGCGGCGATGGACGTGGTCTCGGACGCGGCCCACGCCGCCTACCGCCGCCTGGTGGAGGACCCGGACCTGCCGACGTACTTCCTCGCGTCGACGCCGGTGGACCAGCTCGCCGACCTGCACCTGGGCTCCCGGCCCTCCCGCCGCCCCGGCTCCGGCGTCTCGCTCGACGGGCTGCGGGCCATTCCCTGGGTGTTCGGCTGGACCCAGTCCCGGCAGATCGTCCCCGGCTGGTTCGGCGTCGGCTCCGGCCTGAAGGCGCTGCGCGAGGCGGGCCTGACCGCAACATTGGGAGGAGAGGGCGTCCTGGACGAGATGCACGAGCAGTGGCACTTCTTCCGCAACTTCATCTCCAACGTCGAGATGACCCTCGCCAAGACGGACCTGCGGATCGCCCAGCACTACGTGGACACCCTCGTCCCCGACGAGCTCAAGCACGTCTTCGACACGATCCGTGAGGAGCACGCGCTGACCGTCGCCGAGGTCCTCAAGATCACCGGCGAGAGCGAGCTGCTGGACGCCACCCCGGCCCTGAAGCAGACCTTCACCATCCGGGACGCCTACCTGGACCCGATCTCCTACCTCCAGGTCACCCTGCTCAAGCGCCAGCGGGACGCCGCGGCGGCGGGCACCGAACCCGACCCGCTGCTCGCCCGCGCCCTGCTCCTCACCGTCAACGGTGTGGCGGCGGGCCTGCGCAACACCGGCTGACCGTTCTCAGCACGGCGGTGCCCCCGGGGTCGTGAACCCCGGGGGCACCCGTCGTCTCACTGCAGGGCGGCGAACGCCGCGGTGAGCAGTGCGATCCCGGTACCGCCGAGGATCCACGCCACCCGCGTCAGGCGCAGCCCGCCGGCCACCACCACCGACGCCAGCAGCAGCGCGCCGCCCAGCGGCACCCAGGAGTACAGGACCCCGGCGGGGCCCGACCGGACCACCTCGTCGGTGCCGGGCTTCACGATCACGTCGTAGGTCTGCCCCTTGCGCACCGCGACCGACTTGTCGATGACGACGCCGGCGCGCTTCGACGCCCCGGCCGAGACCGGTGTGAACGGGCCCGTGCAGGTGTCCGCACCGCACGCGGACACCTCGATCGTGCCCCGCTCCTTGCCCTTGGTCAGCATCACGTGCTGCGCCGTGCCCCAGGACCCCCACACCCCGGCGACCAGGATCAGCACGGCGACCGCGCCCATCGTCACGACACGCAGCGCGTCGACCGGAGCCGTACGGGAGGAGGCGGCGGAGGCAGCAGGCATGGCCGGGATCATTGGCCATTTCCCTACGGTCGGTCAACTGCCGTGGGGGACGGGCAGGGTACGAACAGGTGACAAGTCAGGAGTTGTACGTGCTTTGCGCCCGCTCCAGGCCCTCGGTCACCAACGCCTCCACCGCGTCGGCGGCCCGGTCCACGAAGTAGTCCAGCTCCTTGCGCTCGGCCGAGGAGAAGTCCTTCAGCACGAAGTCGGCGACCTGCATCCGGCCCGGAGGGCGCCCGATCCCGAACCGTACCCGGTGGTAGTCCGGGCCCATCGCCTTCGTCATCGACTTCAGCCCGTTGTGCCCGTTGTCCCCGCCGCCCAGCTTCAGCCGGAGGACGCCGTAGTCGATGTCCAGCTCGTCATGGATCGCGAGGACGTTGGTGAGCGGCACCTTGTAGAAGTCCCGCAGGGCGTTCACCGGCCCGCCGGACAGGTTCATGAACGACATCGGCTTGGCCAGGATCACCCGCCGGTTCGCCGGTCCGGGCGCCCCGATCCGCCCCTCCACGACCTGGGCCTGCGCCTTCCCGGCCCGCTTGAACTTCCCGCCGATCCGCCCGGCGAGCAGGTCCACGACCATGAAGCCGACGTTGTGCCGGTTCGCCGCGTACTCGGGCCCGGGGTTGCCGAGACCGACGATCAGCCAGGGGGCGTTGGCGGGGGAGGCCCCTGCGGGGGTGGTCACGTCCATGTCTCCTTGATACGCGCCAGCCGCCGCTCCCGGGAGGAAGCAGCGGCTGACGAACGATGAAACGAAGGTGAGGATCAGGCCTCCGCGGCCTGGTCGCCCTCGGCGGCCTCGCCCTCCGGGGCCTCCTCGGCCTGCGCGGCCAGGACCTGGAGGACGACGGCGTCCTCCTCGACGGCCAGGGTCACGCCGGACGGCAGGGTGATGTCCTTGGCGAGGACGGAGGCGCCGGCCTCCAGGCCCTCGACGGAGACGGTGACGGCCTCGGGGATGTGGGTGGCCTCGGCCTCGACCGGAAGCGCGTTGAGCACGTGCTCCAGCAGGTTGCCGCCGGCGGCCAGCTCGCCCTCGGTGTGCACCGGGATCTCGACCGTGACCTTCTCGCCGCGCTTGACCAGCAGCAGGTCGACGTGCTCCAGGTAGCCCTTGATCGGGTCGCGCTGCACGGACTTCGGGATCGCCAGCTCGTTGGTCTTGCCGTCGATGTCCAGGGAGATCAGGACGTTCGGCGTGCGCAGCGCGAGCAGCAGGTCGTGGCCCGGGAGGGTGAGGTGCAGCGGGTCCGAGCCGTGGCCGTAGAGGACACCGGGGACCTTGCTGTCACGGCGGATGCGGCGCGCGGCGCCCTTGCCGAACTCGGTGCGCGACTCGGCGGCGATCTTAACTTCGGCCATGTTGATCACTCCTCGTAGAGGTAGGTACGGACGTGGTCACCCGGCCACGAACGGCCTGCTACGAAGAGCGCGTCGATAACGGAGGCGTGGCCTCCCTCGCCGAGCAACTGGGGAAGTCTACTCGGCGCGGGAGGCCACGGAGAAATCGATCATCGCTGCCCGCCGGGCGCTGATGATCATGCAGAAGCGTTTTTACAGCTCACTGCTCGTCGAACAGGCTCGTCACCGAACCGTCCTCGAACACCTCGCGCACCGCGCTCGCGATCGTCGGCGCGATCGACAGCACCGTGATCTTGTCCAGATCCCGGCTCAGCTCACCCGGCGTCGGCAGCGTGTTCGTCAGCACGACCTCGCTCACCCGCGAGTTCTTCAGCCGGTCCGCCGCAGGGCCGGAGAGCACGCCGTGCGTGGCGGTCACGATGACGTCCTCGGCGCCGTGTGCGAACAGCGCGTCGGCCGCCGCGCAGATGGTGCCACCGGTGTCGATCATGTCGTCGACCAGGACACACACGCGCCCCTTGACCTCACCCACGACCTCGTGGACGGTCACCTGGTTCGCCACGTCCTTGTCGCGCCGCTTGTGCACGATCGCCAGCGGCGCACCGAGCCGGTCGCACCAACGGTCCGCCACCCGCACCCGGCCGGCGTCCGGGGACACGATCGTCAGCTTGTCCCTGTCCGCCTTCCGGCCCACGTAGTCCGCGAGCAGCGGAAGCGCGAACAGGTGGTCCACCGGGCCGTCGAAGAAGCCCTGGATCTGGTCCGTGTGCAGGTCGACCGTGAGAATCCGGTCCGCGCCCGCCGTCTTCATCAGATCGGCGATGAGACGCGCCGAGATCGGTTCACGGCCCCGGTGCTTCTTGTCCTGCCGCGCGTAACCGTAGAACGGCACGATGACGGTGATGGACCGTGCCGACGCGCGCTTCAGCGCGTCGATCATGATCAGCTGCTCCATGATCCACTGGTTGATCGGAGCCGTGTGGCTCTGGATCACGAAGCAGTCGGCTCCACGCGCCGACTCCTGGTACCGGACGTAGATCTCGCCGTTCGCGAAGTCGAAGGCCTTCGTCGGGACGACCCCGACACCCAGCTGGTGGGCGACCTCCTCGGCAAGCTCGGGGTGGGCGCGGCCGGAGAAGAACATCATCTTCTTCTCGCCGGTCGTCTTGATCCCGGTCACAGCACTGTCTCCTCAGAGGTGTGTCAGCCGTACAGCAGGCTGTCCAGCGACCTCTCGGCTGGGCGCGAGAGGCCGAATCAGCTGGTTAGGTGCGGGTGTGCACTTATCACGGTACGACGTCTTCGGCGCACCTGTTTCCGGTCAGTCCTCGCTCGCGCCCTGCCGGGACGCCGCCTCGGCGGCCTTCGCCGCCGCGCTCCCCGGACGCTTCCGGGCCACCCAACCCTCGATATTCCGCTGCTGACCGCGGGCCACGGCCAGCGAACCGGGCGGCACATCCTTCGTGATCACGGACCCGGCGGCGGTGTACGCACCGTCCCCGACCGTGACAGGCGCCACAAACATGTTGTCCGAACCCGTCTTGCAGTGCGACCCGACGGTGGTGTGGTGCTTGTTCTCGCCGTCGTAGTTCACGAACACGCTGGCCGCACCGATGTTCGAGTAGTCGCCGATCGTCGCGTCGCCCACGTAGGAGAGGTGCGGAACCTTCGTCCCCTCCCCGATCGTGGCGTTCTTCGTCTCGACGTACGTGCCGATCTTGCCCTTCGCCCCCAGCCGGGTCCCCGGCCGCAGGTAGGCATACGGTCCCACGGTCGCGTCCGGACCGATATGGGCGGAATCGGCCACCGTGTTGTCGACCCGCGCCCCGGCGCCGACCCGGGTGTCCTTCAGCCGGCTGTTCGGCCCGACCTCCGCGCCCTGCCCCAGATGCGTGGCGCCGTGCAGCTGCGTCGCCGGGTGCACCACGGCGTCCTGCTCGAAGGTCACCGTCACGTCGATCCAGGTCGTCGCCGGGTCCACGACCGTCACGCCGGCGAGCATGGCCCGCTCCAGCAGCCGGTCGTTGAGGATCCGGCGGGCCTCCGCCAGCTGCACCCGGTTGTTGATGCCGGCGATCTCCCGGTGGTCGACGGCCACGGAGGCCCCCACCCGGTGCCCGGCCTCCCGCAGGATGCCGAGCACGTCGGTCAGGTACTCCTCGCCCTGGCTGTTGTCGGTCCGCACCTTGCCCAGCGCGTCCGAGAGCAGCTGCCCGTCGAAGGCGAACACGCCGGAGTTGATCTCCCGGATCGCCCGCTGCTCCGCGGAGGCGTCCTTGTGCTCGACGATGGCCGTCACGGCCCCCGAGGCGTCGTCGCGCACGATCCGGCCGTACCCCGTCGCGTCCGGGACCTCCGCGGTCAGCACGGTCACGGCGTTGCCGTCGGCGTGATGCGTCCCGGCGAGCGCCTTCAGCGTCTCCCCGGTCAGCAGCGGGGTGTCCCCGCAGACCACGACCACGGTGCCGTCGACCGCGCCGCCCAGCTCCTCCAGCGCCATCCGCACGGCGTGCCCGGTGCCGTTCTGCTGCTCCTGCACGGCGGTGCGGACGTCGGCGTCGACCTCGCCGAGATGCGCGGCGACCTGCTCACGCGCGTGCCCGACGACGACGACCAGGTTCTCGGGGTCCAACTCACGGGAGGCGGCGAGCACATGACCCACCAGGGAACGGCCACAGATGTCGTGCAGGACCTTGGGTGTGGCCGACTTCATACGGGTGCCCTCACCCGCTGCGAGAACGACGACGGCTGCCGGGCGAATGGCGCTCACGGAGTTGCCCTTCGGCTTTTGGATGGTGGGGGTGACATCCGCAGGATACCGGGGCGTTTCGTGGGGGACATGGGAGCGGGCCCTGACGGTGCTGTCAGGGCCCGGACCGGGTGTTGCTCCCCCGCCAGGACTCGAACCCGGACAAATGGCACCAAAAGCCACGGTGCTGCCAATTACACCACGGGGGAATAAGAGTGACGGAACCGGACATTCAGCCAGGCCGCCGAGTGGCGCTCCCTACTATGCCGTACCGGGTGCCCTCGATGCGACGGTACAGATCCGTACACAGCGGGACGGCGGCCGCCGCGTCCCCCTTCCCTCCCAACTCCCGGGACTCCCGAGTGGAATGGCCGATTCCGGGGTCGAACGTGCGGGGTTCGGCGGTTCGAGGGATACCGGTGGGTTTCGGTGTTGTTCGGTTACGGAGTGTGGTGTAGGCCAGTAGACGAAACTCACCGGAAAAGCCCACCCCCACGCCCGTAGGCTGGACGCATGACCACGACGGGGGCAGACCACGCGACGGCCTTGACCGGGCCGTGGTGGTGGTCGCGGTGGCGCAGTGCGGTTCTGGACGGGGCGCTCGCCCTGGTGTCGGCGCTGGAGTGCGGCGCGGAGGGGATCCCGTTCGCGCGGGACGCGGGGGTCCCGCTGTCGGCGGGGATCGTGTTCGGGCTGCTGGCCGGATCCGTGCTCCTGCTGCGGCGGAAGTGGCCGATCGCCGTCGTCCTGGTCTCGATCGCGATCACGCCGGCCCAGATGGGCTTCCTGATGGGCATCGTCGGCCTGTACACGCTGGCCGCGGCGGAGCTGCCGCGCCGGATCATCGTGGCGCTGGCGGGCATGTCGCTGGTCGGGATGCTGATCGTGACGTTCGTGCGGGTGAAGCAGGACATGGCCCGCGGGGATCTGACGCTCGGCGACTGGTTCGTGCCCTTCGCGGCGGTGACCACCTCGCTGGGGCTGACCGCCCCTCCGGTGCTGCTCGGCCTGTACGTGGGGGCGCGGCGCCGGCTGATGGAGAGCCTGCGGGAGCGGGCGGACAGCCTGGAGCGGGAGCTCCAGCTGCTCGCGGAGCGGGCCGAGGAACGCGCCGAGTGGGCGCGGGGCGAGGAACGGACCCGGATCGCGCGGGAGATGCACGACGTCGTGGCGCACCGGGTGTCCCTGATGGTGGTGCACGCGGCGGCGCTGCAGGCGGTGGCGCGCAAGGACCCGGAGAAGGCGGTGCGCAACGCGGCGCTCGTCGGCGACATGGGGCGCCAGGCGCTGACGGAACTGCGCGAGATGCTGGGCGTGCTGCGCTCGGGCGAGGGGATGGCCGGTCGTACGGCCCCGGCCTCGGCGTCCGCTCCGGCGTCCGCCGCGGTGCCGTTGGCGGCGGTCGGGGTGGCGGCCGCGGCGGCCGCCTCGCGGGTGGTCGAGGAGGACGGGCCCTGGCTGTCGGAGCTGGACGTGCTGATCGGGCAGTCGGCGGCGGCCGGGATGGTGGTGGATCTGTCGGTGGAGGGGGAGGTCCGCTCGTACACGGTGGAGATCGAGCAGACCGCGTTCCGGGTGGTGCAGGAGGCGCTGACGAACGTGCACAAGCACGCGGCGGGCGCGAAGACGCATGTACGGCTGGCGCACCGGGTGGCCGAGATCGCCATGCAGGTGGAGAACGAACCGCCGCCGGAGCCCGCGTCGGCCGCGTCGGCGGGGCTGCCGTCGGGCGGGAACGGTCTGGTGGGGATGCGTGAGCGGGTGCTGGGGCTCGGCGGGGTGTTCGTGTCGGGGCCGACGGACGCCGGGGGCTTCCGGGTGTCGGCGGTGATCCCGGCGGCCTGAAAACCGGTCCGGTGGGGCGTGGGCCGCCGGTCCGGTGGGGCGTGGGCCGCCGGTCCGGTCAGGCGTGAGTGGTCAGCCGTGGATCGTCACGTGGGGGTGGTCAGCCGTGGGTCGTCACGCATGGGTGGTCAGCCGTGGGTCGTCACGCATGGGTGGTCAGCCGTGGGTCGTCACGCATGGGTGGTCAGCCGTGGGTCGTCACGCGTGGGTGGTCAGCTGTGCGTGGTCAGCCGCTGGGGTTCGACGCCCGCGATGAGTGTGGTGAGCGCGTGGTCGATGTCGGGGCCGACGTACCAGTCGCCGGTGTGGTCGAGGGTGTAGACGCGGCCCTCGGCGTCGATGGCGAGCAGGGAGTGGGTGTCGGTCTCCGCGCCCAGCGGGCAGATCTCGGTGTGCAGGGCGCGTCCGAGGTCGCCGAGGGTGCGGGCGAGATGGAGGCCGTGCAGCGGGTCGAGATGGAGGGCGGCGGGGGCGATCTGACGGCCGGGACCGCCGGGGCTGATCCGCAGGCCCCCGAACTCGGCCCAGGCCTCCACGGCGGCCGGGAACACGGCGTGCCGGTGCCCGGCGGGCGAGGTGTGCTCGCGCAGGGTGTCGGCCCAGACCTCGGCCTGCTTTATGTCCCAGCGTCCGGGCTGCCAGCCGGCGGCGCGCAGCGCGGCGTCGACGGGCACGGAGAAGCGCGTGGTCGTGGTGCGGTCGGGGTGCATCTGCCCTTCGTTCGTGTGTGGTGCGGGTGCGGGTGCGGGTGTGTGCCGTGGGGCGGGGTGCGTCAGGCGTCGGTGGCGGTCGGGTCGACGACGCGGACCCCGAAGTGGGCGGTGAGCGCGGCACAGGCCCGGCAGGGTGCGGCGAAGCTGCCGTGCAGGGGATCGCCGTCCTCACGTATGCGGCGGGCGGTGAGCTTGGCCTGCTTGAGGGCCCTGCGGGCCTCGCCGTTGGTCATGGGTTTGCGCAGGGCGCGTTTGCTGCGGGCGCCGTCGGCGGCGCTGATGTGCCGTGAGATGAGGATGGCCTCGGCGCAGCGGCCGGTGAAGCGGTCGCGCTGTCCGCTGGGCAGGGTGTCGAGGAACTCCTGGACCAGTGGGTGCAGCGGAGGCGGCTGGTCGCCGCGGGCGGCGGTGCCCGTGAGGGTGGCGCCGCGGACGGAGAGGGCGGCGGCGACGGTGGGCAGAATGCCGTCGCGGCGGTGCTGGAGGGTGGGCACGGGAGGTATGTCGGTGCTGCTCCAGCCGATGCGGGGGTCGCCGTTGGAGGCGCCGTGGCCGGCGCCGGACATGGCGGTGTGCGGTCCCGTCTGTGTGCCGTTCATGATCGTCTTCCCCTCCCGGGCATCCCCCCGAAAGTCACAGACTGCCAAATCCCGTGGCGGGTGCGGTAGCTGGGGCGGTGCGACACGCCCGGGTTTGGGCACGCTGTCACGGCGGGGTGACGGCTGGTCACGGAACCGGAGGGCCGATGACCGGGGTTCGCGTACCGCATAGGCTGTCGGCACCGCGATGGGCGCGGTCGACGCGTCTGGGACGTGGGAGAGACAGCCGGATACGGGCCGTGGCGCGCCGCAGGGGTGTGGTTCCGGTTCGTACAGAGTGCCGCAGGGGGCAACCGTCATGACGACAGGTCGGCTCGGGCAGGCCGCGCCGCCGAACGTGGCCTATGCCGGGCAGGTCGTGCATTTCCCGGATCCGGTCCGGGCGGCACGTCACCCGAGAGGGGTACGTGTCGACGAGCGCGGCTACCCCGACTTCTCGCCCTACGCGCGTGCGGCGGCGGAGATCGCCGACCCGCCGGAGGGTTTCGGTGTCGACGAGTTGCGGCTGACGGACTTCGTGTCCGCGAACGCGGTGCAGGCGGCCTCCGGCCATGAGCTGTGGGACACGGTGCCGGCGGTGGCGACCCCGCACGGCTGGACCTGGCACCACGTGGTGGGCTCGCGCCGGCTGGAGCTGGTCCCGGTCGAGGTGAAGGCGCTGCTGCGGCACCACGGCGGGGTGGCGACGACCCGGGTCGACCAGGGCAAGCGCGGGACCCGGCCGTTGCAGGAGACGCGTCCGGCGCACTTCGGGCTGCCGAAGTCGGGTCTGGCGGTGACGGAGTCGCAGGTGCAGGGGGTCGAGGAGGACCTCGGGTACCGGCTGCCCGGCGCCTACCGCTCGTTCCTGAAGGCGGCGGGCGGCTGCGCGCCGGTGGGCACGGCCCTCGACGCCGAACTCGGACTCCTGCTGGACCAGCCGTTCTTCACGGTCCGCGACGAGGCGGCGGTGAACGACCTCGTGTACGTCAACAAGTGCCTGCGCGACCATCTGACCAAGGACTACCTGGGCGTCACCTTCGTACAGGGCGGTCTGGTCGCGGTGAAGGTGAAGGGCGACCGGCTGGGCTCGGTGTGGTTCTGCGCGTACGACGACGTGCGCGACGTGGACCCGTCGTGGTCGCCGGCCGAGCGCGTGGAGCGGCTGTTGCTGCCCTGCGGTGAGGACTTCGACGTGTTCCTGTCGCGGCTGGCGGGCTCCCCGCCGGAGCTGGAGACGGTGGCGAACCTGATGGTGGACGGCGGTTTCGCGCACGCCGTTCCCGCCGGCGCGGGGGAGTGAGTTCGGCATGGTGACGTTCGCGCAGGCGCAGGAGCGCGCGGAGGAATGGGTCAACGGGGACGTGCCCGCGTACCAGCACCGTGAGGTGCGGGTACGGGAGTTCGGCCTCGGGTTCGTGGTGTGGGGCGAGGACCGGGCGGAGGGCCCGCGCTCCGACGCGGGCGGGCAACGGCTGGTCATCGCCCGCGACAGCGGCGAGGCCACGCTCTGGCCGGCGCTGCCGGTGGGCGAGGTGATCCGCCGGTACGAGGAGGAGTACGGCCGTGAGGCCGAGGTCGCCGACGCGGTACCGGCACCGGCGGCCCGGGTCGACCTCAACCAGACGTCGTTCCTGTTGAGCCCCCCGGAGTGGCTCCAGGAGGCGGCGGACAAGCTGGGTATTCCGGACCGGCGACCGGGAGCCGACGGTGAGACACCGGTCGGGCTCGCCGAGACGCAGGCGGGGGTGCCGGCGGCTTCCGGCGGCGCGGGTGCGGGTGTGAGCGCGGGTGCGGGCACCGGTGCGCCCGACGTGCCCGTCGGTGCGACTCCTTGGGCCGGTACGGACACCAACGCCGACGCCGGTGACGACCGTTCCGTCCCGCTCCCCGCCACCGTCTTCGCGCCCCCGCTGAGTGACGCCGACGACGGCGCCCTGGGCGACGCCGAGACGGCACTGATGGCGGGCGGCAGCCAACTGCCGCCCACGGCGGTGTCCCCCGCGCTGGACGGCACGGAGACGCCGGCGGGGGTGCCTGGTGCGCCCGGCACACCGCAGGGCGGCGGCACGCCTCCGCCGGGTGCCCAGTCGTACGGCTACCCGCAGGCACCGTCGGCTCCGGGCGCGCCCCCGCCGGGCGCGCCCGGGTATCCCCAGGCACCCGCGCCTTCCTACGGCTACCCGCAGGGGCCCGGTGCTCCGGGGTACGGCTATCCGCAGGCGCCCCAGCCGCCGGCCGCTCCAGCTGCCCCGGTCACCCCGGCCACCCCGGCCGCCCCGAGTCGGCCGCTCGCGCCGAACGCCGGTGACATAGCGGACGCCGCGACGAGCAGGGCCGCGCCCCCTCCGCGCAGGGCGCGCGGCGGTGCCGGTGCGCCGCCTCCGCCGCCGGGCGTACCCGGAACTCCGGGCGCGTATCCCGGTGGTGCGCCTCAGCCGCCCGCGCCGGGTGGGCCGGTGGGCGGGTATGTGCCGACGCAGATGGTGTCCTCGCTGGGTCCCGAGGGACCGGACGGTCCGGCAGGCGCGGGACCGGCGCCGGGCGCCCCCAACTCGCCCGGTGCGCCGGGCACTCCACCCGGTACACCTCCCGGCGATGTCCACCGCGCGGCCACGATGCTGGCCGACCCGAGCGTGAGGGGAGGAGGCGCTCCCGGCGCCCCCAATCCGCCCGGTGCTCCCGGAGCCCCGAGCGCCCCACGCGTACCCCCCGCGCCGGGCGCCCCGCAGCCGCCGAGCGTCCCCGGCGCTCCGGGCGCACCTTTCGCGCCCGCACAACAAGCCCCGGGCGCTCCGGGCGCTCCGGGTGCCCCGCAGCCTCCAGGCGCCCCCGGCGCCCCAGGCGCCCCCGGCGCTCCGGGCGCTCCGGGCGCTCCGGGCGCTCCGGGCGCTCCGGGCGCTCCGGGCGCTCCGGGCGCTCCGGGCGCTCCGGGCGCTCCGGGCGCACCTTTCGCGCCCGGCGCACCACAGGCCCCAGGCTCTCCGGGTGCTCCGGCTGCTCCCGGCGCCCCGCATCCCCCGGGCGTCCCCGGCATGCCCCCCGCCCCCGCCCCGCAGGGCACCCCGCAGGGCGCGCCCCAGGCCTCCGCCGGAGGTGCGGGCGGGGCGGTGCACCACGCGGAGACCGTGTTGGCGGCGCCGCCGGTGAACGTCCCGGGTGGATATTCGCCCCCGCCCCCGCCCGCCCCCGGCGCACCGCACGCCCCGGGCGCCCCCGGCATGCCTCCGGGCGCTCCGCAGGCGCCGCCGTCGATGCCGGCCGGTGCGATGCCGCCGCCTCCCGGACAGCCCGTGCCGGGGCAGCAGCCGCCGGCGTACGGGTATCCGCAGCAGGGGCAGCCGACCGTGGGCCCCGGCTACCAGGCGGTGCTGCGCTACCGGGCGCAGGACGGTTCGGAGCAGCAGCTGATCCGGCGTTCGGCGCCGGGCACCCCGCACCCGGAGTGGCAGATCTTCCACGAGCTGCGCGCCATGAACGTGCCGCCGGACCAGGTGCTGGAGCTGCACACGGAGCTGGAGTCCTGCGAACTGCCGGGCGCCTACTGCGCGCGGATGATCCGGGAGCAGTGGCCGCAGGCCCGGCTCGCGAGCATCGCGCCGTACGGGACGGATCACGCGAGCCGGCAGCAGGGCATGCGGCAACTGCTCGCCCACCAGGGCGAGTTGCACCAGGTCGCGGCGGGTCCCGCGCGGCCCGCGCCGGTGCGGGCGCCGCTGCCGCCGGTGCAGGCGGCGCCGCCGATCCCGCCGGAGGCGATCGCGCAGGAACTGGCGGCGGCGTTCGGGCCGGGCGTGTTCCGGTTCGAGCAGGCGGCGGTGGACCGGCAGGGTGTGCCGCCGGTCGTGGCGCACACGCTGGTGGCGGCGGGGCTGCCGCTGGACATGGGGCCGTTCTTCTGGGCGCAGGCCCAGCCGGGCCGCCCGGTGCCGACGCTGGCCGAACTGGCGCAGGAGCGCGGGGTGCGGCCCTCGCCGGACGCGGCGTCGTACCTCGTCATGGGCACCGACTTCGGCAAGGCGCTCTGTGTGCAGTACGGCACCGCGAACATCGTGGCCGTGCCGGTGGAGGCGGGGCCGGGCGGGGTGTCCGTGGCGCCGCAGTTCGTCAACACCGGGCTGCCGGAGTTCGCGCGCTGCCTGGCGCTGCTGGGCCGGATGTGGCGGCTCAGGTTCGGTCTGAACCAGGAGCAGGCGGGCCGCTGGACCGTCGACTTCCAGGCCCAGCTGGCCTCCCTGGACCCGGCGGCGCTCGGTTCGCCGGAGAGCTGGTGGTCGGTGCTGCTGGAGCAGATGTGGGACGGGCTGCTGTAGACGGGGTGCCGTAGCGCGAAGTGAGGACGGCCGTGCGGGGCCGGTCCGGTCGGGTGACCGGACCGGCCCCGCACGCGTGTGCGCGTCCACACCCCCGCGGGCATGACGGGCGGGTGGACTTCGCGCCGTATCTGGGCGAGTTGGTGGCGTACCGCTGCCGGCTGCTGGCCCTTCCCCACCGTCCTCGGCACCGGCCGGCCGCTCTCCCCGGCCGCTGTTCCGCGTCGGCCCGCCACCGCGGGGCGCGCGGCTGAACTTTCGCGCCCCCGGACGCTTCGGCAGCCCGGAAACGACCCGTGCGGTGTCTCGGCCGTGACATCTCTGCGGAGTGTCGCGTTATGAACACTTAAGCCCTATCCATCAAGATGTGCGCGAAATCATCATTTCGTGCGGGTCTGCGGAGAGGGGTTCCAGGGTGAGCAGCGCATCGGTGTCGCCGAACGGCTTCGTGACCGTCCGGGGGCGTGGTTACCGCCCCGAGCAGGTCGACACGTTCATGGCGGCGCTCTCGGAGGACCGGGACGCCGCGTGGGAGCGGGCCGCGCGGCTCACCGTGCTCGCCAAGGAGATGGACGCGGAGGCCGAGCGGTTGCGGGTCGTCGTGGCGGAGCTCCCGCCGCAGACGTACGAGACGCTCGGGGACCGCGCGCAGCGGGTGTTCCGGCTGGTGCTCGACGAGGCGGCGGCCGTCCGCAACAGCGCCCGGCGGGAGCTGACGGAAGGCGTCGCGGAGGTCGAGGAGCGCGCCGAGAGCATGTGCCGCGCGGTGCGGGAGCGGGCCGACGCGCTCCGCGCGGACGCCGAGGAACGCTCCCGCCAGCTGCTCCTCGCCGCCCGTGCGGAGGCCGACGACCTGCGCATCGGCGCCCGCCTGGAGGTGAAGGAGCGGCGCGGCGAGGCCCTCGGGGCGCTGCGAGAGGTGCGGCAGCGCACCATCGGGATGCTCGCGGACCAGGCCAAGGAGCACGCCGAACGCTGGGCCGAGGCGGAGCGCGAGGAGGCCGCGAGCGCCGCAGCGGTCGACGCGCACAACGCCGAACGCATCGCCCGCGCGGAGGCGGCGCTGGCCGAGGCGGAGCGGGCCCGGGTGGAGGCGGAGGACTCGGAACGCCGGTACCAGGAGGCGGCCCGGGTGCGGGCCGCCGAGATCCTGGAGGAGGCGCGGGTCCAGGAGGACCGGATCGTGCGGGAGACCGAACGGGTGCTGCGCGAGCACGGGGAGACCTGGGACGACGTCCAGGCGCACATGGATCACATGCGCGACAGCCTCATGACCCTGACGGGACGCGCGACGGCGGAGTAGCGCCCGCCAGGATGCGGCCCTCCACGGCCTCGTACTGCCGCCGCTGTTCCGCGGCCCGGCGCCGTCCGGAGGTCACCGTCCCCAGCCACCCGAGGAAGAAGCCGGCCGGGATGGAGACGATGCCGGTGGTGGTGAAGGGGAACCAGTTGAGGTCGGCGTGCGGGAAGGCGGCGCCCGGCGAGCCCGAGACCAGGTTGGTGCCCGGCATCAGCAGCAGCACGGTGAGGGTGCCGCCGAGCAGCGTGCACAGCAGGCCGGTGCGGGTGTAGCGGCGCCAGAAGAGGCCGTAGACCAGGGCCGGGGCGAGGGCGGAGGCGCCCACGCAGAAGGAGAGGGTGACCAGGGGCTGCAGGCTGTGGTGCTGCACCAGGGTCGCCAGCAGGATCGTGGGCACCCCTATGGCGAGTGCGGAGGCCCGGGCCAGGGTCATCTCGCGGCGGGCCGGCAGCTCCCGGGCGCGGGTCGCGAAGACATCGTGGGCGAGGGAGTTGGCGCAGGCGAGGATCATGCCGGCGACGGAGGCGAGCAGGGTCAGGAAGATCGCCGTGGTGACGGTGGTGAAGAGCAGGGTCTCCGCCGTCGACAGGTCGGTCCCGAACGCCGCGCGGGAGCCCAGCAGATAGGCGGTGTTGCCCTGCGGGTCGGCCGCGGCGATCGCGCTCCGGCCGACCAGGGCGGTGGCGCCGAACCCGATCACGCTGATGATCAGCACGAACAGGGCCACGCCGGACACCGCCCAGGACATCGAGCGGCGTACCTGGCGGGCGCCGGCGGCGGTGTACATGCGCATCGTGATGTGCGGCAGGCAGGCGCCGCCGAGGACGATGGTCAGCTCCGAGGTGATCATGTCGAGGCGGGGGGCGGGCCCGCCGCTGAACTGGAGCCCCGAGTGCAGGAAGGCGGGGCCGGCCCCGCTGCCCCGGGCCGCCGCGGTGAGCAGGGCGCCCGGGTCCCAGTCGAAACGGTGCAGGACCAGCAGGGCGACGACCGTGCCGGAGCCGAGCAGCATCACGATCTTCAGGATCTGGATGAGGGCGGTGCCCTTCATGCCGCCGATGGCCGCGTAGCTGATCATCAGGGCGCCCAGGCCGACCACACAGCCGGTCTGCACGGCCTCGTTGGAGAAGCCGAGCAGGAAGGCCATCAGCTGTCCGGCGCCGGCGAGCTGGACCAGCATCAGCGGCAGCAGCGCGGCGATGGTCACCGCGCAGGCCGCGATCCGCACGCTCCGGCCGGGCATCCGGCGGGCCAGCGCGTCGCCCATGGTGAACCGGCCCGCGTTGCGCAGCGGTTCGGCCAGCAGGAACATCAGCAGCATCAGCGACAGGGCCGTGCTGAGGGCGAGCACGACACCGTCGTAGCCGCACAGGGCGATCACCCCGCCGGTGCCCAGGACGGTGGCCGCGGAGATGTAGTCGCCGGCGATCGCGAGGCCGTTGCGGAGCGGGGAGAGCGAGCCGTAGCCGGTGTAGAACTCGGCGAGGTCGTCGCGGTCCGGGCCGGTCAGCACGCACAGCAGGAGGGTGAGGGTGGCGACGACGGTGAAGGCGACCAGCGACATGGACTGCGCGGTGCCGCTGAAGCCGCTCACCGTACGGCCCCCCGCCGGGCGTCCAGCTCCGCGGTTCTGCGGATGCGGTCGGCGAGCGGGTCGACATGGCGGCGCGCGGTGTGCTCGTACAGGGCGATCGCCAGCCAGGTGACGGGGAGTTGGAGGAGCGCGAGGAGCAGGCCGGTGGGGACCCCGTCGGCGACCGTGCTGGTCATCACGGACGGGGCGAACGCCGACAGCACCAGGAAGAGGGTGAAGTAGCCGAGCGCGGTGAGGGTCGCGGTGCGCCGCTGCAGCCGGTAGGCGCCGCGCAGCACCCGCAGGTCGCTGTGGTGCCCGACCGGCTCCCGGTGCGGGACATGGCGGGGCCGCGGCGGCTCCGGCGGCAGCGGCTGCCAGGGGTAGGTGTACGACGGCTCGCGCGGGGACGGCGGTGGGGAGGTCGGGGACGGGTCGTAGGACATCCCGGTGCTCCTTGCGTGGCTCGGGTCCGTGGCGGCGGACCGCAGGGAGAGGTGGGGAGCGGGGCACGCACGTTACTCGTAGGTATCCGGGGCGCGCGGCCTTTTCCGGCAACTGGCCGGTCGGTATGCGCTTACTGTGCGGGACCGTTGTTGACCTGGGGTGTTACCCGCGTTAACTCCGGGGCGGGAGTCAGTCCTTGAGGACCGGGAAGCGTCGCGGCGCGACGAACAGCAGCACCAGGAACGCCAGTGCGGCCGCGCACGCCGCTCCGAGGTACACCGCGTGCACCGCGTCCGCGATCGCGTGGCGGGTGGCCTCGGGAGCCGTGCCGTCGTCCAGCGTGCGGGTGACCGAGTCGAGGTCGCCCGCACCGCCCAGCCGGGCCGCCAGCACCCCGTTGGCGACCGCGCCGAACACCGAGGCGCCGACGGTCTGCCCGGTCTGCCGGCAGAACAGCACCGACGCGGTCGTGGTGCCCCGTTCCGCCCAGCCCACCGTCGACTGCACGCCCACGAGCAGCGGCAGCTGGAACAGGCCGAGCGCGGCGCCCAGCAGGAGCATCAGCAGTGTCGGCTGCCAGGCCGACCCCGGATAGGGCAGGAAGGGGAAGGCGAACAGGATCAGCGCGGCCGCGCCGATGCCGAGCAGCGCGGTGTCGCGGAAGCCGATGCGCCGGTAGACGTGCTGGCTGAGGGCGGCCGACACCGGCCAGCTCAGCGTCCACACCGACAGCACGAAGCCGGCGGCCACCGGGGCGAGGCCGAGGACCGACTGCGCGTACGTCGGCAGGAACACCGTCGGCGCCACCATCAGCAGGCCCAGCGCGCCGAGCGCCAGGTTGACGGCCGCGATCGTACGGCGGCGCCACACCCAGCCCGGGATGATCGGCTCGGCCGCTCGGCGCTCGATCCACACCACGAGCCCCGCCAGCGCCAGCCCGCCGGCGAACAGCGCGCACGACGGCGCGGACCACCACGCCCACGCCACCCCGCCCTGCACGAGCGCCGTCAGCAGCACGCCCCCGCAGGCGAAGACCGCCAGCGCGCCCGCCCAGTCCACCCTCGGGGGCGTGCGCGGCGCGCGCTCCGGCTCGTGGAGGTGACGCACTATCAGCCAGAGCGCCGCCACGCCGATCGGCAGGTTGATCAGGAAGATCCACCGCCAGTCCGCGTACGCGGCCAGCACCCCGCCGAGCCCCGGCCCGGCCACCGCCGACACCGCCCACACCGTGGAGAGCTTCGACTGGATCTTCGGCCGCTCCTCCAGCGGGTACAGGTCGGCCGCGAGGGTCTGCGCGGTGCCCTGCAGCGCCCCGCCGCCGAGGCCCTGCACGATCCGGAACGCGATCAGCGCGGCCATGTTCCAGGCCACCGCGCACAGCAGCGACCCCAGCAGGAACAGCGCGGCGCCCGCGACCAGCACCGGCTTGCGGCCGAAGGTGTCGGAGAGCTTGCCGTACACCGGCAGGGTCACCGTCACGGCCAGCAGATAGCCCGAGAACAGCCAGGAGAAGACGGAGAAGCCGCCGAGGTCGCCGACGATCTGCGGCACGGCGGTGGAGACGACGGTGGAGTCGAGCGCCGCCAGCGCCATCGAGAGCATCAGCGCGGCCACCACGGCCCCGCGCCGGCCCGTCCCCGTCTCCCGGCCCGCCGCGCGTATCGCGGGTGTCGTGCTCCCCACCCCGGATCCCCTCCCCATGTGTCCCTCATGCATCTATGTCGTGTACGACAGCTTCCCATCCGCCCGCACCCGGCGGGAGTAGGCGTCCACCTGGCAAGAACGGGCCGCCACCCGGCGGCGACGGGCGGCGACTTGACCCTCACGCCACGGGAGGGTGGAGGCTGCCCCGGTCGAAGGGTGGAGTCCGACCCCGAGAAGGACTCCACCCGGCGGTGGACGACCCCTAGGGGGTCCTCCGTACTACGGCTCGGGGAGGGTTCGTACCGCCGGAGGAGGAGACGGCACCCCGTCCGTCCTTAACCTGGCTTTACGCCGCCGGGGGGCGGTTGACCGAACCGGCGGGGGTGGGGTTTTCCCCCGGGCAAGACGGGGCTCCGCACCAGCGCGGAGCGACCCCGCCGACCGCGAGACTCATCGTCGTACCGAACGCAGCACAGCAGGGCACAGCACAGCGCTGTCCCTTCGCTGACCGACTTAGGAGACATACCGTGACATCGGCTGTGACCATTCCCAGGCACGGGGGTACTGGAGGGCGAACGGCCGTTGCCGCGCGGGCGCGGCAGGTCGTCAAGGCGTACGGGGCCGGAGAGACCCGGGTCGTCGCCCTCGACCACGTCGACGTGGACATCGCGCGGGGCCAGTTCACCGCGATCATGGGCCCCTCGGGCTCCGGAAAGTCCACCCTGATGCACTGCCTCGCCGGGCTCGACACCGTGACGAGCGGTCAGATCCACCTGGACGAGACCGAGATCACCGGCCTGAAGGACAAGAAGCTCACCCAGCTGCGCCGGGACCGGATCGGCTTCATCTTCCAGGCCTTCAACCTGCTGCCCACGCTGAACGCGCTGGAGAACATCACGCTGCCCATGGACATCGCCGGGCGGAAGCCCGACAAGGAGTGGCTGGGTCGCGTGGTCGACACCGTGGGGCTCGCGGACCGGCTCAAGCACCGTCCCACGCAGCTCTCGGGCGGCCAGCAGCAGCGCGTGGCCGTGGCGCGCGCCCTCGCCGCACGCCCCGAGATCATCTTCGGTGACGAGCCGACCGGAAACCTGGACTCCCGGGCCGGCGCGGAGGTGCTGGGCTTCCTGCGGACCTCCGTCGACGAGCTGGGCCAGACCATCGTCATGGTCACCCACGACCCGGTCGCCGCCTCCTACGCGGACCGTGTCCTGTACCTCGCCGACGGCCGGATCGTCGACGAGATGTTCCGGCCGACCGCGGACGCCGTCCTGGACCGCATGAAGGACTTCGACGCGCGGGGGCGTACGTCATGACCGTCATGAAGACCTCGATGCGCAACTTCTTCGCGCACAAGGGGCGCATGGCCCTCTCGGCGATAGCCGTGCTGCTGTCCGTGGCGTTCGTGTGCGGCACCCTGGTGTTCACCGACACCATGAACACGACGTTCGACAAGCTGTTCGCGGCGACCTCGGCCGATGTCACGGTCAGCGCCCAAAGTGCCTCCGACACCGGTGAGACCACCTCCGACAACGGCAGGCCGCCGGTCATGCCGGCCTCGGTCGTGGCCAGGGTCCGCGCGGCGGACGGCGTCAAGTCGGCGGAGGGGACGGTCTTCTCGACGTCCGTCACCGTCGTCGACGCGAAGAAGGACAGCCTGTCGCCGTCCAGCGGCGCGCCGACCATCGTCGGCAGCTGGAACTCCAACGACGCCCGCACCATGAAGATCGCCTCCGGTACGGCGCCCGCGAACTCCGGCCAGATCATGGTGGACGCCGACACCGCCGACAAGCACCATCTGAAGCTCGGCGACGAGATCGGCGTGATCAGCGCGGTCGGCACCCACACCGCGAAGATCTCCGGCATCGCCGACTTCACCGTCACCAACCCCGGTGCCGCGATCTTCTACCTCGACACGAGGACCGCGCAGCGGACGCTCGTCGGGCAGACCGGCGTCTTCACCAACGTCAACGTGACGGCCGCGCCGGGCGTGACCGACCCGCAGCTGAAGAAGAACGTGACCGGCGAACTCGGCGCCCGCTACAAGGTGCAGACGGCCAAGGAGACCGCCGACGCCAACCAGAAGGACGTCGAGAGCTTCATGAACGTCATGAAGTACGCGATGCTCGGCTTCGCCGGGATCGCGTTCCTCGTCGGCATCTTCCTGATCATCAACACCTTCTCGATGCTGGTCGCCCAGCGCACCCGCGAGATCGGCCTGATGCGGGCCATCGGTAGCAGTCGCCGCCAGGTCAACCGGTCCGTGCTCGTCGAGGCCCTGCTGCTCGGCACGGTCGGCTCGGTCCTGGGCGTCGGCGCAGGCGTCGGCATCGCGGTCGGCCTGATGAAGCTCATGGGCTCCATGGGCATGCATCTGTCGACGAGCGATCTGACGGTCGCCTGGACGACCCCGGTGGTCGGCCTCGCCCTCGGCGTCATCGTCACCGTCCTCGCCGCCTACCTCCCCGCGCGGCGGGCCGGCAAGGTCTCCCCGATGGCCGCGCTGCGCGACGCGGGCGCCCCCGCCGACGCCCGCGCCGGTCTCGTCCGCGCCCTGCTGGGCCTCCTGCTGACCGCCGGCGGCGGCTACGGCCTCTACCTGGCCTCGCAGGCGGACCAGGCCAAGGAGGGCGCCGGCTGGCTCGGCCTCGGTATCGTGCTCTCGCTGATCGGGTTCGTCGTCATCGGCCCGCTGCTCGCCGCCGGAGTGGTACGCGTCCTGGGCGCCGTCCTGCTGCGGATGTTCGGCCCCGTCGGACGCATGGCCGAGCGCAACGCGCTGCGCAACCCGCGCCGCACCGGCGCCACCGGCGCCGCCCTGATGATCGGCCTGGCGCTGGTCGCCTGCCTCTCGGTGGTCGGCTCCTCCATGGTCGCCTCCGCCAGCGACCAGCTCGACAAGACCGTCGGCACGGACTTCATCATCCAGTCCGACAGCGGCCAGCGGATCACCCCGCAGGCGGTCAAGGCCGTCAAGGACGTGCCGGGGCTCGCCCGGGTCACCGAGTACCGGGACACCACCGCCGACTACACCACGCCCGACGGCAAGACCCTCAAGGACACCGACATCACGGCGGCCGACCCGACGTACGCCACCGACCTGCGCACCAAGACCGTCGCCGGCGACCTCAAGAACGCCTACCTGCCCGACTCGATGTCCGTCCACGAGAAGTTCGCCGAGGCGCACGGCATCCACCTCGGCTCGAAGATCACCGTGAAGTTCAAGGACGGCGGCACGGCCCACCTGACCGTCCGCGCGATCACCAGCAGCGACGTCGTCATCGACCAGGGCGCCAAGTACATCTCCATCGCCACCCTCGCCAAGTACGTGCCGGCCGCCAAGATGCCCCTCGACGAGCTGGTCTTCGCCACGGCCAAGGACGGTCAGCAGGACGCCGCGTACACGTCCCTCAAGTCCGCCCTGCACGACTACCCGCAGTACACCGTGCGCGACCAGACCGACTACAAGCAGGCGCTCAAGGACCAGATCGGCCAGCTGCTGAACCTGATCTACGGCCTGCTCGCCCTCGCGATCATCGTCGCGGTCCTGGGCGTGGTGAACACCCTGGCCCTCTCCGTCGTCGAGCGGACCCGCGAGATCGGCCTGATGCGGGCCATCGGCCTCTCCCGCCGCCAGCTGCGCCGCATGATCCGCATGGAGTCCGTGGTCATCGCCCTCTTCGGTGCCCTGCTGGGTCTGGGGCTCGGCATGGGCTGGGGCGCGACCGCCCAGAAACTGCTCGCCCTACAGGGCCTCAAGGTCCTGGAGATCCCCTGGCCGACCATCATCGGGGTCTTCGTCGGATCCGCCTTCGTCGGCCTCTTCGCCGCCCTGATCCCGGCGTTCCGCGCGGGCCGCATGAACGTCCTCAACGCCATCGCCACGGACTGAGGCGACAGCGAGAGCCACCGCATACGGGGGTTGCGGGGGAAAGCCCGGTGCCGGGGAGTCTTGGGGGACTCTCCGGCACCGGGCATGTCTGTCGTC
The DNA here is from genome assembly GCF_044747345.1 of Streptomyces sp. NPDC090088. Classification (NCBI taxonomy): domain Bacteria; kingdom Bacillati; phylum Actinomycetota; class Actinomycetes; order Kitasatosporales; family Streptomycetaceae; genus Streptomyces; species Streptomyces sp. NPDC090088. Next base: position 586,215 of record NZ_JBIVDZ010000006.1, read on the forward strand.
TTTTCGAGTTTGCTGTCTTTTCGAGCTCAGCCTTCCCGGCAACCGAGTCGGGCGGTGGGCGGGCATAGGCTTCGGGGGTCCAGGGGGCGGAGCCCCCTGGTACGGCGAGGACAGCGGACGTTGTCCACAGCCCCGGCGCCCGCGCCCGCGTAGTCGTACGCTGGAGACCCCCCGGTCGCAGCCCGCGCCGGGCACTTCGTGTTGCCCACCCCCCGACGAAAGCCGCCCTGAATGAGCCTGCACGGTCTGCTCGACGCCGTCGTCAAGGACCCCGCCCTCGCGGAAGCGATCAAGGCGGCGGGGGACGGCAACCGCATGCACGTCGACCTGGTCGGCCCCCCGGCGGCCCGCCCCTTCGCGGTCGCCGCCCTGGCCCGCGAGACCGGCCGCCCCGTGCTCGCGGTCACCGCCACCGGCCGCGAGGCCGAGGACCTGGCAGCCGCCCTGCGCACGCTCCTGCCCTCCGAGGGCGTCGCGGAGTACCCCTCCTGGGAGACGCTCCCGCACGAGCGGCTCAGCCCGCGCAGCGACACCGTCGGCCGCCGCCTCGCCGTCCTGCGCCGCCTCGCCCACCCCCGCCCCGACGACCCCGAGACCGGCCCGGTCTCCGTGGTCGTCGCGCCCGTACGATCCGTGCTCCAGCCGCAGGTCAAGGGCCTCGGCGACCTGGAGCCGGTGGCGCTGCGCACCGGGCAGAGCGCCGACCTGAACGAGGTGGTGGAAGCCCTCGCGGCCGCCGCCTACGCGCGCGTGGAGCTCGTCGAGAAGCGCGGCGAGTTCGCCGTCCGCGGCGGCATCCTGGACGTCTTCCCGCCCACCGAGGAACACCCCCTGCGCGTCGAGTTCTGGGGCGACGACGTCGAGGAGATCCGCTACTTCAAGGTCGCCGACCAGCGCTCCCTGGAGGTCGCCGAGCACGGCCTGTGGGCGCCGCCCTGCCGGGAGCTGCTGCTGACCGAGGGCGTCCGCGACCGCGCGCGGGCCCTCGCCGAGGAACACCCCGAACTGGGCGAACTGCTGAACAAGATCGCCGAGGGGATCGCGGTCGAGGGCATGGAGTCCCTCGCCCCGGTCCTCGTCGACGACATGGAGCTGCTGCTCGACGTGCTGCCCAAGGGCGCGATGGCCGTCGTGTGCGATCCGGAGCGGGTGCGGACGCGCGCCGCCGACCTGGTCGCGACCAGCCAGGAGTTCCTGCAGGCCTCCTGGGCGGCCACGGCCGGCGGCGGCGAGGCGCCCATCGACGTCGGCGCGGCCTCCCTGTGGTCGATCGCGGACGTCCGTGACCGCGCGCGCGAGCTGGACATGATGTGGTGGTCGGTGTCGCCGTTCGCCGCCGACGAGGAGCTGGCCGCCGACACCCTCAAGCTCGGCATGCACGCCCCCGAGACCTACCGCGGCGACACCGCGAAGGCCCTCGCGGACACCAAGGGCTGGCTGGCCGACGGCTGGCGCACGGTGTTCGTCACCGAGGGCCACGGCCCCGCCTCCCGCACCGTCGAGGTGCTCGGCGGCGAGGGCATCGCCGCCCGCCTGGACGTCGACCTGGGCGAGGTCGGCCCCTCGGTCGTGCACGTGTCGTGCGGCTCGATCGACTACGGCTTCGTCGACCCGGCGCTCAGACTCGCCGTCCTCACCGAGACCGACCTGTCCGGCCAGAAGGCGGCCGGCAAGGACGGCGCCCGGATGCCGGCCCGCCGCCGCAAGACCATCGACCCGCTCACCCTGGAGCCGGGCGACTACATCGTCCACGAGCAGCACGGCGTCGGCCGCTACATCGAGATGGTGCAGCGCACCGTCCAGGGCGCCACCCGCGAGTACCTGGTCGTCGAGTACGCCCCCGCCAAGCGCGGCCAGCCCGGCGACCGGCTGTACATCCCGACCGACCAGCTGGAGCAGATCACCAAGTACGTCGGCGGCGAGGCGCCCACCCTGCACCGCCTGGGCGGCGCGGACTGGACGAAGACCAAGGCACGCGCCAAGAAGGCCGTCAAGGAGATCGCCGCCGACCTGATCAAGCTCTACAGCGCCCGCATGGCCGCGCCGGGGCATGCCTTCGGCGGGGACACGCCGTGGCAGCGCGAGCTGGAGGACGCGTTCCCGTACGCGGAGACCCCCGACCAGCTGACCACCATCGCCGAGGTCAAGGAGGACATGGAGAAGTCGATCCCCATGGACCGCCTGATCTGCGGCGACGTCGGCTACGGCAAGACGGAGATCGCGGTCCGGGCCGCCTTCAAGGCCGTCCAGGACGGCAAGCAGGTCGCCGTCCTCGTCCCCACCACCCTGCTGGTGCAGCAGCACTTCGGCACGTTCTCCGAGCGGTACTCGCAGTTCCCGGTGAGCGTGAAGGCGCTCTCCCGGTTCCAGACCGACACCGAGGCGAAGGGGACCCTGGAGGGCCTGCGCGAGGGCGCGGTCGACGTCGTCATCGGCACCCACCGGCTGTTCTCCTCCGAGACCAAGTTCAAGGACCTCGGCCTGGTCATCGTCGACGAGGAGCAGCGCTTCGGCGTCGAGCACAAGGAGCAGCTGAAGAAGCTGCGCGCCAACGTCGATGTGCTGACCATGTCGGCCACCCCGATCCCGCGCACCCTGGAGATGGCGGTCACCGGCATCCGCGAGATGTCCACGATCACCACCCCGCCGGAGGAGCGGCACCCGGTGCTCACCTTCGTCGGGCCGTACGAGGAGAAGCAGATCGGCGCCGCCATCCGCCGCGAACTGCTGCGCGAGGGCCAGGTCTTCTACATCCACAACCGGGTCGAGTCCATCGACCGCGCGGCGGCCCGACTCCGCGAGATCGTCCCCGAGGCACGGATCGCGACCGCCCACGGCCAGATGTCCGAGTCGGCCCTCGAACAGGTCGTCGTGGACTTCTGGGAGAAGAAGTTCGACGTCCTCGTCTCGACCACGATCGTCGAGTCCGGCATCGACATCTCCAACGCCAACACGCTCATCGTGGAGCGCGGCGACACCTTCGGCCTGTCCCAGCTGCACCAGCTGCGCGGCCGGGTCGGCCGTGGCCGCGAGCGCGGGTACGCGTACTTCCTGTACCCGCCGGAGAAGCCGCTCACCGAGACCGCGCACGAACGGCTCGCCACCATCGCCCAGCACACCGAGATGGGCGCCGGCATGTACGTGGCGATGAAGGACCTGGAGATCCGCGGCGCCGGAAACCTGCTCGGCGGCGAGCAGTCCGGGCACATCGCGGGCGTCGGCTTCGACCTGTACGTCCGCATGGTCGGCGAGGCCGTCGCGGACTACCGGCGGCAGCTGGAGACCGGCGAGATCGAGGAAGAGCCGCCGCTGGAGGTCAAGATCGAGCTGCCCGTCGACGCGCACGTCCCGCACGACTACGCGCCCGGCGAGCGGCTGCGCCTGCAGGCCTACCGGTCCATCGCCGCCGCCAACTCGGAGGAGGACATCAGGGCGGTCCGCGAGGAACTCACCGACCGCTACGGCAAGTTGCCCGAGCCGGTGGAGAACCTGCTGCTCGTCGCCGGGCTGCGGATGCTCGCCCGCGCCTGCGGGGTCGGCGAGATCGTGCTCCAGGGCACCAACATCCGGTTCGCGCCGGTGGAGTTGCGCGAGTCGCAGGAGCTGCGCCTCAAGCGCCTGTACCCGGGGACCGTCATCAAGCCGGCCGTCCACCAGGTGCTGGTGCCCCGCCCGAAGACCGCGAAGGTCGGCGGGAAGCCGCTGGTCGGACGGGACTTGCTGGGCTGGGTGGGCGAGTTCCTGGCCTCCGTCCTGGGGTCGTAGAACCCCCCGGGGCGCGGCCTCCGCCGGTCTCCTCGACACCGGCCGGCATGCGCGGCGGCGCGCGCAGTGGTGCGTGGGACGAGCCGTGGCGCGGGTGACGAGGCCGCGGCGGGCCGGACCTCGGCCAGGACGCTCCGACGACCGTCACCTTCGCCCCGCGCGGGATCGGCCGGCGTCCCGGCCGGGGGTGAGCCGGAGCGCGGGAGCGCGGCCCGGGCTTCCGCCCGGGGGACAACGGGGTGATGGTCCGGCCGGGTTGGGGGTATCCGTGCTTCTGGGTCCCGGCCGGCCCCGACAACCCGGCCGATAGCGTGGGACCAGCAGAGATCCGCCGGTGCGGAGGCGGACACGGGCAGGAAAGAGGGGGCGCACGTGGCGCGTCTGAAGGGCGGCGCGGTCATCGCCGTCGTCGTGGTCTTCGCCGTAGGCGGATGCAAGGACTTGCAGGACAAGGGGAGTTCGGGAGCCCAGGGCGCCGGGGGCGGGGGCGCGGCGCTGGCCGCCGCCGACGCGCTCACGGTCAAGGGGCGGGCGCCGAAGACCGGTTACTCCCGGGAGAAGTTCGGCTCGGCCTGGGCGGACACCGACTCCAACTCCTGCGACACCCGCGACGACATACTGAAGCGGGACCTGAAGGACGTGAAGTTCACCGACGGCGACTGCAAGGTCTCCTCCGGCGTGCTGAGGCCGGACCCCTACTCCGGCAAGGAGATCACCTACACGCGGGGCCGCAGCCTGGTGGACATAGACCACCTCGTCGCCCTGTCGGACGCCTGGCAGAAGGGCGCCAAGTACTGGGACGCCAGCAAGCGCATAGCCCTGGCCAACGACCCGCTCAACCTCCTGGCCGTCGACGCGAGCGCCAACCGCGGCAAGGGCGACGGCGACACGGCCACCTGGCTCCCGCCCGACAAGGCCTACCGCTGCACCTATGTCGCCGCGCAGGTCGCCGTGAAGAAGAAGTACGGCCTGTGGGTCACCGCCGCCGAGAAGGCCGCGATGAAGAAGGTCCTCGCCGACTGCCCGGGCCAGAAGCTCCCCGCGGGCGGCAACCCCACCAAGGCGCCCTCACGGTTCAAGGCGCACTGACGCAAGGCGCGCTGCCGCACGACGCACTGACGCAAGGCGCACTCAGCCGCGACGGAAACTCCCTCGCCGCAGCCGTGCTGCTGACGGCGATGCCCGACAACGCCCGTGCCCACGGCTTCCGCGAGGTCGTGGCCCCCGTCCGGCCGAGCGCCAAGCACCTGGAACCGCGCACCCCGATGAGCGAGTGCGCGTACCGGGCTGCCCTTCGACACCGAGGGCGACATCGAGGGCGACATCGAGGTGCCCGGCGCACTCACCCCGGTGCGCTGCGAACCCGGGCCCGGCCACGCCGTGTACGTCGAGCCCAACGTGTGGACGCGCCACCCGCTCCGACCCCGCGCCGCGGTGTGCGCGGTCGCGTCCGGCGCTCGGCACGACAACGGTTCGATACAACCCGGACCGCACGTCGGTGTCGGGCCATATGCTCGAAGCGACCATCGCGCGTCCGATGTTGTCCGCGAGCGGACCGCATCGGACGGGCACGTACGCCCTTTTCCGGCAATACAGGCAACACAGGAGCGATCATGCAAGGCCAGGGCCATGCGCAGCCGGTGCAGCGGCCGCCGCACGACGCGGTACTGGTCCTGTTGCGCGTGGTGTTCGTGGCGCTCGGAGTGTTCAGCGCGGGCTTCCTGGCCTGGGCGATGATGCTGCGGCTCGCCGTCGTGACCCGCAGGTCGGTGGATTTCGGCCTGCTGGTGACGGTGATGGCGGCCGACATCCTCAGCGTCGTGCTGCTGGCCAGCGAACCCGGCGAGGAGGTCCACACCCCCGGCGGCTACCTGGGCATCACGCTGCTGTTCGGCGGGCTCCTGGCCACGGTCGTCTACTACCTCGCCGCCGACGTACGCCACTTCCAGCGCCGGCGCGAGGCGTACGCGGCGCAGGCGGCGGCGTACGGCTACCCGCCCCCCGTCTCCCCGTACACCACCACGACGACACCCCTCGGCGCGCAGCCCCCGCACACCCCGCCCCCGCACACCGTGCCGCCGGTCTCCCGGCCGCCGCTCGCCCAGCCCCCGATACCCGCGCCGCCCCAGCGTCCGGCGCCCGCGCGGATCGAGCAGGTGCGCGCCGAGCTCGACGAGCTCAGCGACTACCTGCGCAAGCACGACGGCCGGGACGAGGGCGGTAGATGACCGTGGCCGCGGGACGGGTCGTCGCCGACCGGTACGAGCTGTCCGCGCTCATCGGGCAGGGCGGCATGGGCCAGGTCTGGACGGCGTACGACCAGCGGCTGGACCGGCGGGTGGCGGTGAAGCTGCTGCGCCCCGACAAGGTGGCGGGCGCCGACGCCGACGAACTGCGCCGGCGGTTCCTGCGGGAGTGCCGGGTGACCGCACAGGTCGACCACCCCGGCCTGGTCACGGTGCACGACGCGGGCACCGAGGGCGAGGAGCTGTTCCTCGTCATGCAGTACGTGGACGGCACCGACCTGGCCGGCCACCTCGCCGAGCACGCCCCGTACCCCTGGCCGTGGGCGGTCGCGGTCGCCGCCCAGCTGTGCGCCGTGCTGAGCGCCGTGCACGCGGTGCCGATCGTCCACCGCGACCTCAAGCCGCGCAACCTCATGGTCAAGCAGGACGGCACCATCACCGTCCTGGACCTCGGCGTCGCCTCCGTGATGGACACCGACACCACCCGCCTCACCCACACCGGCACCCCCATCGGCTCGCCCGCCTACATGGCGCCCGAGCAGGCGATGGGCGGCGCGGTCGGCCCGTACACGGATCTCTACGCGCTCGGGGTGCTGCTGCACGAACTGCTCAGCGGGGAGGTGCCGTTCGCCGGCTCCACCTCGCTCGGGGTGCTGCACCGGCACCTGTACGAGCAGCCGGTGCCCGTGCGCCGGCACCGCGCCGAGGTGCCCGAGCCACTGGAGGCCCTGGTGCTGCGGCTGCTCGCCAAGGACCCCCAGCACCGGCCCGCCTCGGCCCAGGAGGTGTACGAGGACCTCGTCCCGCTGCTGCCCGCGCGCGGCAGTCACACCGGGGCGCCGCTGGATCCCACCCGCCCCTTCCTGCGCCCGCACGCCCCTTGGCCGGACCGTGCGCGGACGCCCGCGCCGCAGCCCGCCGCGCCCGTGGCCGCCGTACCCGCCGGGCCCGCGGCGCCCGATGTCGCCGCCGCGGTCGACGAGGTGAAGCGGCTGCTCGGGGAGGGGCGCATCACCCAGGCCGTGGACATCCTGGGCGCGATCCTGCCGGTCGCCGCCGACCAGCACGGCGAGCGCTCCACGGTCGTACGGACCCTGCGCAAGCAGTACGCGGCCACCCTGATGGACGACGGCCAGTACCGGCGCGCGCTGCCCGAGCTGCGCCGGCTCGCCGACGAACGCGCCGCCGAGGCCGGCCAGGCCGACACCCAGTCGCTGCGGTTCCGCTACGAGGCCGCCCAGTGCCTGGAACAGCTCGGCGAACCGGCCGCGGCGCTCGCCGAGTACCGCGCGCTGCTGCCGTACTACGAGAACCAGTACGTGGCCGGCGACCCCCAGCTCGCGCACGAGGTACGGCGCCGGATCGGGCATCTGCTGCTCGCCCTCGGCGACCGGCCGGCCGCTCACGACACGCTCGCGCGGCTGCTGTTCGACGTGGAGCGGCTGCACGGGCCCGGTCACCCGACGGCGGGCGAGATCCGGCGGACACTGCTGTGGCTGGGGCAGGTGCGCGGCTAGCCGTACCGCTCCTGATAGGTTGCCGTCCGTTTTCCTCGAACTTCCTTGCATAGTGAACACATAGGGGTGGGGTCGGCCATGTCCAGCCATCGGCAGTCGAAGAAGCGCAGATACGTCACCTGGGGCGTCGCGGGTGCCGCCGTCCTCGCCGGGGCCGGGATCGCCGCGCAGACCTCCATGGCGGCCACCACCTGGCCCGCCCAGAAGACGTACACCGGCCGGGCGTTCGACACCTGCGCCGCGCCCTCCCTGGCCGCGATGAAGGCCTGGAACACCGGCTTCTACGGCGCCGCCGCCGTCTACATCGGCGGCAAGAACCGCGGCTGTGCCCAGCCCAACCTCACCGCCTCCTGGGTCAAGTCCGTCACCACGGTGGGCTGGAAGCTCATCCCGCTGTACGTCGGCGCCCAGCCGTCCTGCCAGACCGGCTCCAGCCCGGAGAAGATGACGACCGCCAACGCCGCCTCCCTCGGCACCGCGGACGCCACCGACGCGGTCACCAAGGCAGCCGCCCTCGGCATGAAGGCCGGCAGCCCGATCTACCTCGACATGGAGGCGTACGACACGACGAACACGTCGTGCAACAACGCCGTGCTGACCTATGTGCGCGCCTTCGACAAGCAGCTGCGCGCGAAGACGTACCGCGCGGGCTACTACGGCTTCACCAGCTCCAGCGCCAAGGCGATCGCCAACGCCACCGACAAGACGGACCTGCCGGGCAACCTCTGGTACGCGCTGTGGGACAAGAAGAACACCACCACGTCGGACTGGCCGTTCGGAGCGACCCAGTACACCGGGCACAGCCGGGCCCACCAGTACATGGTGAACAGCAAGGAGACCCGCGGCGGTTACACGATCACCGTGGACCGGGACGCCTGGGACGCACCGGTGGCGATCACGGGCTGATCCGCAAACCCTTCCGGGGGGTGGCGCGGCGGTGCCGGAAGCGGCTGTGAATCGTTGGTCGAATGGGTTGGCCAGAGCTTGCCCACTGCCTACCATCGATCACCGCAAGACTTTGTGCACCGTCGCACAATCTCCTCGGGAGGCATCCTTGCACCGCCGCCGTCGCACCGCGCTCGTCCTGTCCGCCGCGATCGCCGCCGCGGCCCCCCTTCTCACCGCCTGCGGAAGCGACGCGCACCCGGGCGCGGCGGCCGTCGTCGGCGGTCAGCGGATCACCGTGGCGCAGCTGGAGAACCGCGTGAGCGAGGTGCGCCGGGCACAGCGCGCGGCGGTGCCGGACGAGACGCAGTACCAGCAGGTGCTCGCCGCCACCAGCAGCCTCACCCGGGACACCCTGTACAGCATGGTCCTCGACCAGGTGCTGCACCGGGCCGCCCAGGACGCCGGCATCGGCGTCAGCCGCAAGGAGGTCGAGGAGATGCGCGCCGGCCTCGAACAGCAGGCCGGCGGCGCCGAGGCGCTGCGGACCGCCTGGCTGCAGAAGTACGGCGTCGCGCCCCAGCGCCTTGACGACAACCTGCGCTTCCAGGTGGAGGCCAAGAAGCTCGCCCAGCTGCTCGGCACCGACACCTCGCAGCCCGTCTTCTGGCAGGCCCTCGCCAAGGCCTCCAAGGAACTGCGCGTCGACCTCAACCCGCGCTACGGCGCCTGGGACGTCCAGAAGAGCAGCCGGGTGGACGCCAAGACGCCGTGGGTACGGGAGGTCACGACCGGCGGGACGCAGACGTCGGCGTAGCCCCGGGGGAGCGGGCCGGTGGTCCGGCGGCCCGATGGCAGGGACGGGCAGTCGTACGATCACTTGATCATCCCCGTCCTGTGGACGAACCGCGAGGTCGGCGGCGGTCGTGCGTTACGTTCGGTGCGTGAACACCACCAGGCCCGAACCCGTCACCCCGGAACCCTCTCCCGCCCCCGAGGCCGCCGAGACCGGCCGCGTCGTGCTGCTCACCACCAGCCACCGGGTCGCCCCCGGCCTGCTGTCCTGGCCCGCCTGGCAGGCGCTGCGGGCGGCGGACCGGGTGCTGTGCGCGGACGGCGCGCATCCGCAGCTGCCCTATCTGCGGGAGGCCGGCATAACCGTGCACGAGGCCGCCCCCACCGCCCAGGAGCTGGTCGACGCCTGCGCCGGCGGCCGCACGGCGGTGGTCGTCGCGACCGGTGAGGGCGAGCCCGCGCTCACCGACGGCCTGGCCCGCCTCGCCGGCTCCGGCCGGGTCCACATGCCCGAGCTGGAGCTGCTCCCCGCCTCCTACGACCTGCCCGGCGCCCGCCTCCTCGACCTCGTCCAGGTCATGGACCGCATCCGCGTGGAGTGCCCCTGGTCGTCCCAGAAGACCCACAAGGGGCTGGCGAAGTACGCCATCGAGGAGGCGTACGAACTCGTCGAGGCGATCGAGGACGGCGACCGCGACGAACTCCGGGAGGAACTGGGCGACGTGCTGCTCCAGGTCGTCTTCCACGCGCGCATCGCGGAGGAGGACCCCGACGCCCCCTTCTCCGTCGACGACGTGGCGGGCGGCATCGTCGCCAAGCTCATCCACCGCCACCCGCACGTCTTCGGCGACGAGACCGCCTCCACCCCGGAGGAGGTCAAGGAGCACTGGCTGCGCACCAAGGCCCAGGAGAAGCGCCGCGCCTCGGTCACCGACGGCGTCCCCCTCGGCCAGCCCGGCCTCGCCCTCGCCGCCAAGCTCACCTCCCGCGTCCGCACGGCCGGCCTCGACGTCCCCCTCCCGGCCGGCGAGGGCGTCGGCTACGACCTGCTCGCCCTCGCCGCCCGCGCCGAGGCGGACGGCGTGGACCCCGAGGCGGCCCTGCGCGCGGCGGCCCGGGCCTACCGGGACGCGGTACGGGCGGCGGAGGGGGTGGAGGGCGTGGAGGGCTGACCGCCGGCCACCCGGTACCGTCGACAAGTGACCCACCAGCCCCGCCCCGACGACACCGCCCCCGAGCTCTTCACCTGGGAGTTCGCGAGCGACCCCTACCCGGCGTACGCGTGGCTCCGTGAGCACGCGCCCGTTCACCGGGCCACGCTGCCCAGTGGGGTGGAGGCGTGGCTGGTGACCCGTTACGCGGATGCCAAGCAGGCGCTCGCCGACCCCCGGCTCTCCAAGAACCCGGCGCATCACGACGAGCCGGCGCACGCCAAGGGGAAGACCGGGATCCCGGGGGAGCGCAAGGCCGAGCTGATGACGCATCTGCTGAACATCGACCCGCCGGACCACACCCGGCTGCGGCGGCTGGTCAGCAAGGCGTTCACGCCGCGCCGGGTGGCGGAGTTCGCGCCCCGGGTGCAGGAGCTGACCGACCGGCTCATCGACGGGTTCGCGGAGAAGGGGGAGGCGGACCTCATCCACGAGTTCGCCTTCCCGCTCCCCATCTACGCCATCTGCGACCTGCTGGGCGTCCCGCGCGAGGACCAGGACGACTTCCGGGACTGGGCGGGAATGATGATCCGGCACGGCGGCGGGCCGCGGGGCGGGGTCGCGCGGTCGGTGAAGAAGATGCGCGGCTATCTGGCCGAGCTGATCCACCGGAAGCGGGAGGCGCTGCCCGCCGAGGCCGGTCCGGGCGAGGATCTGATCTCCGGGCTCATCCGGGCCTCGGACCACGGTGAGCACCTCACCGAGAACGAGGCCGCCGCGATGGCCTTCATCCTGCTGTTCGCCGGGTTCGAGACGACCGTCAACCTGATCGGGAACGGGACGTACGCCCTGCTCACCCACCCGGAGCAGCGGGTCCGGCTGGAGGACTCCCTGGGCGCCGGTGAGCGCGGTCTGCTGGAGACCGGCGTCGAGGAACTCCTGCGCTACGACGGGCCGGTGGAGCTGGCCACCTGGCGGTTCGCCACCGAGCCGCTCGGCATCGGCGGGCAGCGCATCGCGGCCGGCGACCCGGTGCTGGTCGTCCTCGCCGCGGCGGACCGGGACCCGGAGCGGTTCGCCGAGCCGGACACCCTGGACCTCTCGCGGCGGGACAACCAGCACCTCGGATACGGCCACGGCATCCACTACTGCCTGGGCGCCCCGCTCGCCCGTCTGGAGGGCCAGACCGCGCTCGCCACCCTCCTCACCCGGCTGCCCGATCTGCGACTCGCGGCGGATCCGGACGAGTTGCGCTGGCGCGGCGGGCTCATCATGCGCGGACTGCGCACCCTTCCGGTGGAGTTCACCCCCGTCGCCCGGTAAGTCACCGGTAGGCCCGTTACCAGCCAAAGGTGACCAGCACTCAAGTCTGTGATCTTCACGTGATCTGCGCGGCATTAACTTGTGACAAGTGATCGTCTGCCTATACGTTCACCCATCAGTGCGGCGCCCTGCGGGACCCGCCGCACCGGTCACCGCTGTCGCTCGAAAGGTTTCCGCATGCTCTCCGGGAACGGTCGTCACCGTCGCCCCCGTCAGGCTCCGGCCCTGCTCGTCGCGGCCGGAGTGACCGGCTCCGCCATCGCCCTCCCGCTGCTCGGGGCGGCGAGCGCCAACGCGGCCGACGGCACCACCTGGGACCAGGTGGCCAACTGCGAGAGCGGCGGCTCCTGGAGCATGGACACCGGCAACGGCTACTACGGCGGCCTGCAGATGTCGCAGGACGACTGGGACACGTACGGCGGTACGCAGTACGCCACCACGCCCGACCTGGCGAGCCGTTCGCAGCAGATCGCGGTCGCCGAGAAGATCCTCGCCGACCAGGGCACCAAGCCCTGGCGGACCTGCGCCCTGCTCGCCGGGCTCTCCTCGGACGACGCCTCCGTGAACGTCGACCCGGGCGACGGCGGATCGGATGATTCGTCCGGTTCCTCCGACTCTTCGGACTCGTCCTCCGGGCTGTCGGACTCGTCCTCGTCCTCGGGCTCCGACTCCTCCTCGGACGCCACGGACTCCGGGGACGCCTCCGCCACCCCCTCCCCGAGCGCGAGCGCGAGCGGCGACTCCAAGACGGACACTCCAACCAAGTCCACCAAGACGGACAAGTCGGAATCCTCCAAGTCCGACACCTCGAAGGTCGACGAGAACCCTGTAGTGCCCCAGACCGACGACTCGGACAATTCGTGGCAGACCGGCGGCTCTTGGAGCCTGGTCGACACGGGCACCGCGAGCACCGGCGGCAAGCACCGCGGCGGCTTGGCGGACGAAAGCGCGACAAACGGTCAGAAGACCACCTCCTCCGGGCGTCACGCCTCCCGCGACAGCGGCACCTACACCGTCCGGGACGGCGACACCCTCGCCTCCATCGCCGACTCCCTTGACCTCGACGGCGGATGGCGTGCGCTCTACGCCGCGAACAAGGCGGACATCGGCGCCGACCCGAACGCCATCGCTCCCGGTCAGACCCTGAAACTCAGCAGCTAATCGGGCGAAAAGCGGCGGGAGTTGGCGCCCCGCTTCGAGTCGAATGTCCGGTTTGGTGAAAGTGTGGGATGAGTCTCAGAAGCCCTGATCATCTTTGAAATTCACCTGATGCCCTGTTTACGGTCAAGGCCGCTCGTCACCACGAGCCCCGGCCGTCGCAACGCCGAGTCCTGCCAGCGGCCGTCCGGGAACAGTCGTCGCGTCAAGCGCCGTAGGCAGGAGCGGGGGACCCAAGGTAAGTGCCGGGTCCGGCAGTTGAGCCCTCAGGGGCCTCATGGCCGAAAGGCCGCCGGAACCGGCTCGGGGTGAAGTCGCGCACCGACAGACAGGTGTGCGGCCGGGCAACTCAACCGGCCCGAACCCGACAGCTCACCTCGCAGGCGTCGGTGAGGGGATCGATCCATGCTGTTTTCCGGCAAGGGCAAGCACCGCCGTCCGTCCAAGGCCGTCCGCGCCATCGCCGTCGCCGGGGTCACCGGCGTCGCCGTCGCCGCCCCGCTGATGGCGGCCGGCAGCGCCTCCGCCGCTACCGCCTCCGAGTGGGACACCGTCGCCCAGTGCGAGTCCGGCGGCAACTGGTCCATCAACACCGGCAACGGCTACTACGGCGGCCTGCAGTTCTCCGCCTCGACCTGGGCCGCGTACGGCGGCACCGCCTACGCCGCGCAGGCCAACCAGGCCACCAAGGCGCAGCAGATCACGATCGCCGAGAAGGTCCTCGCCGCGCAGGGCAAGGGCGCCTGGCCGGTCTGCGGCACGGGCCTGTCCAGCGCCACCTACACGGGCGGCAGCACCGGCTCCTCCAACTCGACGAGCACCGGCACCAGCACCCGCTCGACCGACACCCAGGCCGCCTCCCGCTCCGCCGAGCGTCCGGCCGCCAAGAAGACCATCACCACCCCGACCGGCAAGAAGGTCAAGAAGGGCGACGGCGAGTACAAGGTCGTCAAGGGTGACACCCTCAGCTCGATCGCCGAGAAGCACAAGGTCAAGGGCGGCTGGCAGGCGCTGTTCAAGCTGAACAAGGACATCGTCGACGACGCCGACTTCATCTACCCCGGCCAGCAGCTGCACCTGAAGTAGGACACAGGCGGACCGCCCCAAGAAATACGGGGCGCCCAGCTGAACCACAGCCCCTTCACAACCGTGGTCCTCATAGTGGGGACCACGTGAGGGTCACCCCCGTCCCCCACGGGCCCCCGCCTCGGTGCGTTTTCCCCCGTACGCACCGGGGCGGGGTTTCTCTTTGGCCGGTTCTTCTCCCGTTCTTCATCCGGCCCCCCTTTGTTCCGAGGGTGAACAATAGATACCGTCTGTCCTTGTCCACGGGACGGTCGGTCGACGGCCGACGGCCCCGGGGCGGTTAGGCTCTAGTCGCAAGGCTGAGCAAGGGCCGACAAGGCCCGCGTGCGCCCCGCACAACCAGCGTCACATCCCAAGAAGGAGATGCTCGTGCCGTCCATCGACGTCGTCGTAGCCCGGGAAATCCTGGACTCCCGAGGCAACCCCACGGTCGAGGTCGAGGTCGGCCTCGACGACGGCAGCACGGGTCGTGCCGCCGTTCCGTCCGGCGCCTCCACGGGTGCCTTCGAGGCCATCGAGCTCCGTGACGGCGACCCCAACCGCTACCTGGGCAAGGGCGTCGAGAAGGCCGTCCTCGCCGTGATCGAGCAGATCGGCCCGGAGCTCGTCGGCTACGACGCCACCGAGCAGCGCCTCATCGACCAGGCGATGTTCGACCTGGACGCCACCGACAACAAGGGCTCGCTCGGCGCCAACGCCATCCTCGGCGTCTCCCTCGCCGTCGCGCACGCCGCCTCCGAGGCGTCCGACCTGCCGCTGTTCCGCTACCTCGGTGGCCCGAACGCGCACCTGCTGCCCGTCCCGATGATGAACATCCTCAACGGCGGCTCGCACGCGGACTCCAACGTCGACATCCAGGAGTTCATGATCGCCCCGATCGGCGCGGAGTCCTTCTCCGAGGCGCTGCGCTGGGGTGCCGAGGTCTACCACACCCTCAAGAAGGTCCTGAAGTCGAAGGGCCTGGCCACCGGCCTCGGCGACGAGGGCGGCTTCGCCCCGAACCTCGGCTCCAACCGCGACGCCCTCGACCTCATCCTGGAGGCGATCAAGCAGGCCGGGTACGTCCCCGGTGAGCAGATCGCGCTCGCGCTCGACGTCGCCGCCTCCGAGTTCTACAAGGACGGCAAGTACGAGTTCGAGGGCAAGTCCCGCTCGGCCGCCGAGATGACCGAGTACTACGAGGAGCTCGTGGCGGCCTACCCGCTCGTCTCCATCGAGGACCCGCTGTTCGAGGACGACTGGGCCGGCTGGAAGGTCCTCACCGACAAGCTCGGCGACAAGGTGCAGATCGTCGGCGACGACCTGTTCGTCACCAACCCCGAGCGCCTCGCCCGCGGCATCGAGGAGGGCACCGCCAACGCCCTGCTGGTCAAGGTGAACCAGATCGGTTCGCTCACCGAGACCCTGGACGCCGTCGAGCTCGCCCAGCGCAACGGCTTCAAGTGCATGATGTCGCACCGCTCCGGCGAGACCGAGGACGTCACCATCGCCGACCTCGCCGTCGCCACCAACTGCGGCCAGATCAAGACCGGCGCCCCGGCCCGCTCCGAGCGCGTCGCCAAGTACAACCAGCTGCTGCGCATCGAGGAGATCCTCGACGACGCGGCGGTGTACGCCGGCCGCTCCGCGTTCCCGCGCTTCAAGGGCTGAGCCCGCTAGAGGGTAAGCCTTAGCCAGTCGTACGTACGTCCCCGTACCCGGTCCCGTACCGTGTCCGGGGACGTACGCGCGTATCAGGGTGACCAGGGAGGCGGGGACATGGCCGTGAAGGACCGGGACCGGTTCTCCACCGCGACCAGGCTCAAGCTGCTCGGCGAGCAGACGGCGGCCCGGGTCTACCGCTCCCAGACCCGGCGCCAGGCCCGCCGCTCCCGGCTCACCGGCCGCGCGGCGCTGCTCGCGATCGTGCTCTGCACGATGATCGTCGCGCTCGCCTACCCGATGCGGCAGTACGTCTCCCAGCGCGCCGAGATCGCCGATCTCGAACGCCGGCAGCAGCAGGCCCGGCAGCGGGTCGAGCAGCTGCGGGACGTCAAGGCGCGCTGGCAGGACGACGCGTACGCCGAGCAGCAGATCCGGCAGCGGCTGCACTACGTGATGCCGGGCGAGACCGGGTACGTCGTGATCGACCCCGGTACGGCCAAGCAGGCGCACGCCTATCTGGGGGCGGCCGACCGCCCCTGGTACGCGAACGTCTGGGACGGCGTCGACAAGTCCGACGCGTCCGACCAGTGAACCGACAGAAAGCCACGCCGAACCAGTCATGCACACGCCTCCACCCTCCACCCCGCGTACCGAGCCGACCGACGCGGACGTCGAGGCCTTCAAGCAGCAGCTCGGACGGCCGCCGCGCGGACTGCGGGCGATCGCGCACCGGTGCCCGTGCGGGCAGCCGGACGTCGTGGAGACCGCGCCGCGGCTGCCGGACGGGACGCCGTTCCCGACGCTGTACTACCTGACGTGCCCCAAGGCCGCGTCCGCCATCGGCACCCTTGAGGCCAACGGCGTGATGAAGGAGATGACGGCGCGGCTGGAGAGCGACCCCGAGCTGGCCGCCGCCTACCGCGCCGCGCACGAGGACTACATCCGGCGCCGGGACGAGATCGAGGAGCTGACGGGCTTTCCGAGCGCCGGCGGCATGCCGGACCGGGTGAAGTGCCTGCACGTGCTCGTCGCCCACTCCCTCGCGGCGGGACCGGGCGTGAACCCGCTCGGCGACGAGGCGATCGCGATGCTGCCGGAGTGGTGGGCCAAGGGGGCGTGCGTGACACAGCCCGGACCGCGGTCGGCCGAGGGGGACGACAAGTGACCCGCGTCGCCGCCATCGACTGCGGCACGAACTCCATCCGTCTCCTCGTCGCCGACGTGGACCCGGGGACCGGTGAACTCGTCGACCTGGACCGCCGTATGACGATCGTGCGGCTCGGGCAGGGCGTCGACCGCACCGGCCGGCTGGCCCCCGAGGCGCTCGCGCGGACCTTCGCCGCCTGCCGGGAGTACGCGGCGGTGATCAAGGAGCACGGCGCGGAGCGGCTGCGGTTCGTGGCCACCTCCGCCTCCCGGGACGCCGAGAACCGCGACGAGTTCGTGCGGGGCGTGCTGGACATCCTGGGCGTGGAGCCCGAGGTCATCACCGGTGACCAGGAGGCCGAGTTCTCCTTCACCGGCGCCACCAGGGAGCTGGGCGGCCGCGAGGACCTCGCCAAGCCGTTCCTCGTCGTGGACATCGGCGGCGGTTCGACGGAGTTCGTGGTCGGCGAGGAGCACGTGCGGGCCGCGCGGTCCGTGGACGTCGGCTGCGTGCGGATGACCGAGCGGCACCTGGTGCACGAGGGGCACGTCAGCGACCCGCCCACCGAGGCCGAGACCGCCTCGATGTGGGCCGACATCGAGCGCGCCCTCGACCTCGCGGAGGAGACCGTACCGCTGCGCGAGGCGCGCACCCTGGTCGGTCTCGCCGGCTCCGTCACCACCCTCTCCGCGATCCACCAGGACCTCCCGGCCTACGACTCCGCCGCCATCCACCACTCCCGCATCCCCTACACCCGGGTCCGGGAGATCACCGAGTGGCTGCTCCGCTCGACGCACGCCGAACGCGCGGCGATCCCCTCCATGCACCCCGGCCGCGTCGACGTCATCGCCGCCGGCGCCCTCGTCCTCCAGTCGATCATGGAACGGGTGGGCGCCCAGGAGGTCGTGGTCAGCGAGCATGACATTCTGGACGGCATCGCCTGGTCCGTCGCCTGACCCACAGGTCGGCGTGATCCAACCTCGGATGAGCATGCGAAACGACGGGTGAGCGCCCCGAACGGCCTATGGCACGCCGTGCCACGACATCCCGCCGGAAAACTTCGTGAAGTTCTTCACAAGGAATTCGGCGCAGGTGAGGGGTCCGGAGGGGTGTCTTGGTCCGTTCGAGGGCTCAACGGGCCCGAGCGGACGCTCAGGAGAGCGTCACGGGGGTGTTCCGGGAGGTGCTCGTGAGGGTGACATCGGGTGCTCTCGCGGTGCCCCCGGAAGCCTGGAGCGGCAGCTCACGCGGCATTGACAACGGGTCGTATCGGAAGTGGGTTCCCGCTGTTGACCATGACCTGTGTCACGTGGGCGGCGGAGTGTAGCACGACCCCTGTGGAAGCTTGTGAAGGGGCGCACGAGCGCCCCCCTCGGGGCGGGTGGATACTCGATGCCATGAGCACCACGGAGCGTCCCAGGATCCTCGTAGTAGGCGGTGGGTACGTAGGCCTGTACGCAGCTCGGCGCATTCTCAAGAAGATGCGCTACGGCGAGGCGACCGTCACGGTCGTCGACCCCCGGTCGTACATGACCTACCAGCCCTTCCTCCCCGAAGCCGCCGCCGGCAGCATCTCCCCTCGGCACGTCGTCGTCCCGCTGCGACGCGTGCTGCCGAAGGCGGAGGTCCTCAC
Organism: Streptomyces sp. NPDC090088; assembly: GCF_044747345.1. NCBI lineage: Bacteria > Bacillati > Actinomycetota > Actinomycetes > Kitasatosporales > Streptomycetaceae > Streptomyces > Streptomyces sp. NPDC090088. The sequence continues at coordinate 604,565 of NZ_JBIVDZ010000006.1, forward strand.
CGGCCGGGTCACCACCATCGACCAGGACCGCAAGGTCGCCTCGATCGCCCCGCTGGTCGGCGAGGCGTACGAGCTGCCCTTCGACTACCTGGTGATCGCGCTCGGCGCGGTCTCCCGCACCTTCCCGATCCCCGGCCTCGCCGAGCAGGGCATCGGTATGAAGGGCATCGAGGAGTCCATCGGCCTGCGCAACCACGTCCTGGAGCAGCTGGACAAGGCCGACTCCACGACCGACGAGGAGATCCGCCGCAAGGCGCTCACCTTCGTCTTCATCGGCGGTGGCTTCGCGGGCGCGGAGACCATCGGCGAGGTCGAGGACATGGCCCGCGACGCGGCCAAGTACTACAAGAACGTGTCCCGCGAGGACATGCGCTTCGTGCTCGTCGACGCCGCCGACAAGATCCTTCCCGAGGTCGGCCCCAAGCTCGGCCTGTACGGCAAGGAGCACCTGGAGAGCCGCGGTGTGGAGATCTACCTCTCCACCTCGATGGACTCCTGCGTCGACGGCCACGTGGTGCTGAAGAACGGCCTCGAGGTCGACTCCAACACGATCGTCTGGACGGCCGGCGTCAAGCCGAACCCGGCGCTGGCCCGCTACGGTCTGCCGCTCGGCCCGCGCGGTCACGTGGACACCGCCCCCACCCTCCAGGTGCAGGGCACCGACTACATCTGGGCCGCGGGCGACAACGCCCAGGTGCCGGACGTCGCCGCCCGCAAGGCCGGTGTGGAGAACGCCTGGTGCCCGCCGAACGCGCAGCACGCGCTGCGTCAGGCCAAGGTCCTCGGCGACAACGTGGTCTCCGGCATGCGGGGCTTCCCGCAGAAGGAGTACAGCCACGCCAACAAGGGCGCGGTCGCCGGTCTGGGTCTGCACAAGGGCGTCGCGATGATCGTCCTGGGCAAGACGAAGATCAAGGTCAAGGGCCGTCTGGCCTGGTACATGCACCGCGGCTACCACGGTCTGGCCATGCCGACCTGGAACCGCAAGATCCGCATCTTCGCCGACTGGACGCTCGGCATGTTCCTCAAGCGCGAGGTCGTGTCCCTGGGTGCCATGGAGAACCCCCGCGAGGAGTTCTACGAGGCCGCCAAGCCGGCGCCGGTCGCCGCGCCGAAGGCCGAGGAGAAGGCCAAGGCCTCCTGACCCGGTAGCCGAACCGGTCGCTGAACCAGCGGAACCAGCTGTACCAGCTGAACCGATCGAAGGGCCTCCCGCCATCCGTGGTGCGGGGGGCCCTTCGGCGTTCCCGGGGCCCGCACAACTACATGTTCGCTACATCTTTTTTGCCCAGTCGTAACTCCTTTGCGGGACTGCGCTGCCGCCCCCACGGTGTTTACGTGGTAACCGGCATCCGGGATCGATGTCTTGGAGGTGTGCGCCATGGCCGACGCCGCGTCGCGGCTGAGGAGTGTTGCCGAGCAGGTGCTGGGAGTCCCGCTCCCGGTACGGCTGCGGGCCTGGGACGGATCGCAGGCCGGGCCGCCGGACGCGCCGACACTCGTCGTGCGCAACCGCCGTGCCCTGCGCCGCATGTTGTTCAAGCCGGGTGAACTGGGCATGGCCCGCGCCTGGGTCTCCGGCGACCTGGACATCGAGGGCGATCTCTACAGCGCCCTGGCAGCGATCTCGGGACTGATCTGGGAGCGCGACGAGGGCGGCCGTACGCTCACGCAGGCGCTGCGCGACCCCGCCGTGCGGGCCGCCGTCCGGGAGCTGCTGAGACTCGCGGGACCGCCCCTCCCGCCGGCCCCGCCCCGCGAGGAGATGCGCAGACCCCGCCATCTGCACACCCGCCACAGCGACAAGCGGGCCATCAGCCACCACTACGACGTCGGGAACGACTTCTACGAGATCGTCCTCGGCCCGTCGATGGTGTACTCGTGCGCCTACTGGGCGGACGACAGCACCCTGGAGACCGCCCAGCGCGACAAGCTCGGACTCGTCTGCGCGAAGCTCGGTCTGACCCCCGGTCGGCGGCTGCTCGACGTCGGCTGCGGCTGGGGCTCGATGGCGATCCACGCGGCCCGCGAGCACGGGGTGAGCGTCGTCGGGGTCACCCTCTCCCAGGAACAGGCCGCGTACGCCCGTAAACGGGTCGCTGACGAGGGTCTGACGGACCGGGTGGAGATCAGGGTCCAGGACTACCGGGACGTCAGGGACGGGCCGTACGACGCGATCTCGTCGATCGGGATGGCCGAGCACGTGGGCGCGGAGCGGTACCTGGAGTACGCGCGGAGCCTGTACGGGCTGCTGAAGCCCGGCGGGCGGCTGCTCAACCACCAGATCGCCCGGCGGCCGCAGCGCGACGAGTCGGCGTACGACGTGGACGGCTTCATCGACGCCTACGTCTTCCCGGACGGCGAGCTGGCCCCGATCGGCACCACCGTCACCCAGCTGGAGCGGGCCGGGTTCGAGGTGCGGGACGTGGAGTCGATCCGCGAGCACTACGCCCGCACCCTGCGCCGGTGGGTGCTCAACCTGGAGGGCGACTGGGCGCGGGCCATGCGGCTGACCAGCCCGGGGCGGGCCCGCGTCTGGCGGCTGTACATGGCCGCCTCCGCCCTCGCCTTCGAGCACAACCGCATCGGCGTCAACCAGGTGCTGGCCGTCCGGACCCCTGAGTCGGGCGCCTCCGGGCTGCCGCTGCGGACCCGTACCTGGAACTGACGACGCATACGAGAGGGGCCCCACGGCGCGTGTGGGGCCCCTTCGCGTACCTACCGGGTACCGCGTGGCGCTACTCGGACTTGATCGCCGACAGCATGTTCAGCTTCGCCGCGCGCCGGGCCGGCCACAGGGCGGCCAGGACGCCGACCGCGCCGGCCAGCAGGAGGAAGAGGGCCATCCGGGCCCAGGGCAGGACCAGTTCGTACGTCGGCATCTTCGCGCCGACCAGCTGACCGGCCGCCCAGCCGAAGAACACGCCCAGGCCGAGGCCCAGCACCCCGCCGAAGAGCGAGATGACCAGGGACTCCAGGCGGACCATCCGCTTGACCGCCTTGCGGTCCAGGCCGATCGCGCGGAGCATGCCGATCTCCTGGGAACGCTCGAAGACCGACATGGCCAGGGTGTTGATGACGCCGAGGACCGCGACGATCACCGCCATCGCGAGCAGGCCGTAGACCATGTTCAGGATCAGCGTGAACGCCTGCGCGATGGAGTTCGACAGGTCCTGCTTGTCCTGGACCTTGATCGCCGGGTTGGAGCCGAGCGCCTTCTCCAGCCGGTCCTTGGTCGCGCTCGACGCGCCGTCCGCCGTCTTCGCCATGACCTGCATGTCGGCGGGGTCGGTCACGTGCGGGGTGAGGACGGCGTTGTCGATCATGATCCCGTTGATCACCTGGTTGCCCTGGTAGACCGCGGCGACCGTCATCCTCTGCGACTTCCCGTCCTCGTAGTGGACGGTGAAGGTGGAACCGGCCTTCCAGCCGTGCGACGTGGCGGTGTCGTCGTCCACGACGACGTCCGAGCCGCCGACCTTGAAGGAGCCGCTGTCCACCGTGAGGTCGGTCAGCTTGCCGATCGCCGCGCCGTCGACGCCGGTCAGGAACTCGGTGTCGCCGTCGATCCGGGAGGGCGCGTTGCGCAGCGGGCTGGAGGCGGTGACCCCGTCCGTGGCCGCGACCTTCTTCGCCACGTCCGGGGAGAGCGCGTTGCCGTTGGCCATCGAGACGACGTAGTCCGCGCGGATCGCCGAGCTCGCCATCTTGTCGATGGACTTCTGCAGGCTGCCCGCCATCACCGTCATACCGGTGATCAGGGTCAGCCCGATCATCAGCGCCGAGGCGGTGGCGGCGGTACGGCGCGGGTTGCGCACCGAGTTCTGCCGCGCGAGCTTCCCGGAGACACCGAAGGCGCGCAGCAGCGGGGCGGCGGCCGCGATCAGCGGGCGGGACAGCAGCGGGGTGAGGACGAAGACGCCGACGATGAGGAGGACGGCGCCCAGGCCCATCGGTGCCTGGCCGTCCGAGCCGCTCATCGTCGTGGCCGCCACGATCACCGTCGCGCCCGCCGCCGAGAACAGCGCGCCGATCGTGTTGCGCAGCACCAGCGACTTGGTGGTCGGGGCCGAGTGCAGCGCGCTCATCGCGGCGACCGGCGGGATCTTCGCGGCACGGCGGCCGGGCAGCCAGGCGGCCAGCATGGTGATGACGACACCGACGGCGAGGGCCGCGGCGACCGTGCCGGGGGTGACGACCAGCGGGCCGTCCGGCACGGTCGCGCCGATCGAGCCCAGCAGCGAGCGCAGCCCCGCGCCGATGCCGATTCCGGCGACCAGACCGGTCACCCCGGCCACCGCGCCGACCACGAACGCCTCGATCAGCACCGAGCGGGTGACCTGGCGGCGGGAGGCACCCACCGCCCGCAGCAGCGCGAGTTCCTTGGTGCGCTGGGCGACCAGCATGGTGAAGGTGTTGGCGATGATGAACGTGCCGACGAACAGGGCGATGCCGGCGAAGACCAGCAGGCCCTGGCGCAGCCCGCTCATGCTGCTGGAGATCTGCTCCGCCTGGTCGTCGGCGAGCTTCTGGCCCGTGGTGGTCTCCACGAGCTTCTTCGGAAGGGCCGCGTCCAGCTGGGACTTGAGGGCGGCCTGGCCGGTGCCCGCCTTCGCGGTCACGTCGATCTCGTCGTACGCGCCCTTCTTGCCGAACAGCTGCTGCGCGGTCGCCGTGTCGAACAGGGCGAGGCTGCCGCCGGCCGCGACGTTGCCGTCGTCGGTGGTGAAGATGCCGGCGACGGTGGGCTTGAGGACCGGGCCGTCGACCGAGATGCGCACGGTGTCGCCGACCTGGTAGCCGGCCCGCTCGGCGGTCCTGGAGTCGATCAGGACCTCGTTCTTCCCGCTGGGCGCGTGGCCGCTGACCAGCGGGTAGCGGGCGTCCTTGGCGCCCCAGTAGTTGCCGCCCTCGGACTGCCAGCCGCCGCCGATCAGCTTGCCGTCCTTGTCGGCGATCGCGGTGAAGCCGGAGACGACGCCGGTGACGGAGGCCGCCCCGGGGACCTTCGCGGCCTTGTCGAGCAGGGCCTGGGTGAGGTCGGGGACCTTGCCGACCTGGTCGCCCTTGGAGTCCTGGTACTTGGCCTGGACGGCCACGTCGACGCCGTCGAAGCCCTTGGCGGAGCTGTTCTGGTAGGCGTCCGAGATGGTGTTGGTGAAGACCAGGGTGCCGGAGACGAACGCGACGCCGAGCATGACGGCGAGCACGGTCATCAGCAGCCGGGCCTTGTGCGCGAGTACGTTGTGCAGGGCGGTGCGGAACATCAGCTGGTCCGGCCCTTCGCGTCGAACTGCTTCATGAAGTCCAGGACCGTCTCGGCGGTCGGCCGGTACATCTCGTCCACGATCCGGCCGTCCGCGAGGAAGACCACGCGGTCCGCGTAGGCGGCGGCGACCGGGTCGTGGGTCACCATGACCACCGTCTGGCCCAGCTCCCGCACCGAGTTGCGCAGGAAGCCGAGGACCTCGGCGCCGGAGCGGGAGTCGAGGTTTCCGGTCGGCTCGTCACCGAAGATGATCTCCGGCCGGGAGGCGAGGGCGCGGGCCACGGCGACGCGCTGCTGCTGGCCGCCGGAGAGCTGCGCGGGGCGGTGGCGGAGCCGGTCCTTGAGACCGACCATCTGGATCACGCTGTCCAGCCACGCCTGGTCCGGCTTCCGCCCGGCGATGTCCATGGGCAGCGTGATGTTCTCCAGGGCGGTCAGCGTCGGCAGCAGGTTGAACGCCTGGAAGATGAACCCGATCTTGTCCCGGCGCAGCTTGGTCAGCTGCCGGTCCTTCAGGGAGCCCAGCTCGGTGTCACCGATCCGGACCGAACCGGAGGAGAAGGTGTCGAGGCCGGCCACGCAGTGCATCAGCGTGGACTTGCCGGAGCCGGACGGCCCCATGATCGCGGTGAACTCGGCCTGCCGGAACTCGACGGTGACCCGGTCCAGGGCGACCACCTGGGTCTCGCCCTGGCCGTAGATCTTGGAGAGGTCCGTGGCGCGAGCGGCCACGGAGGTGGTCCGCCGGTCGGCGATGGGTGTGGTGGACACGGAGGGCGCTCCTGTCGGGACGGTGGTGTTCATGGCGACCGCACCATCGTCTCGGCCGTCGCGGCCCGTGTAGTCAGCCGCTGTTCCGGTTCCGGGGGGCGACCGAGGACGGACCGCGGGGGTGCCGCGTCATACCTGGGGATGACGGCGACCCCGAGACCCGGATGCGGAGCGGGCCGCTCCCAGTCGTCGAGAACAGGTGGAGCCCCCTTGTTCGGACGGTGAAATTCCGTCATTCCACGTACGCACACACCCACCGCGCGTAACGCTATTGGCAAGTGCGGATGGCTCGTTCCGGGTGCTGATGCTCCCTCAGACGTCAATAAAATAAGACAACATCGGGTCGTCCGTCCGCTGTTCGGGGGACGCCTCCCGATAGGGTCGGAGCCTCGTAGCGGAGCCCATGGCCTGCCCGGATGGTGGAATGCAGACACGGCGAGCTTAAACCTCGCTGCCCCTCGCGGGCGTACCGGTTCAAGTCCGGTTCCGGGCACTTACGCTGCCACTGCGGTTCAACTGCCGATGAGGCCGGTCGGCATTGTCCCCCGTGCGGGTCGCCGGCGCACCGGTGGCGCACCCCTTCTCTGTCCGCGGATCCGCCACGGCCGAGTGGCTCCGGACGAACCGCACTCGACGGGAGCGGTGCTCCTCCCGCGGTGCGAGGGTCCGCTCGCGCTCGCTCCGCTGTCGTGCGGGGTCCTGAAGAACCACGTTGATCCCGTACGGCTCCGGTGAACCCGGCACCGCTGCCAGGCCGGGCGACGAGGGCCGTGACGGCACTGTGACGTCGGCGTGACGGGGCCAGGTCACCATCGCCGCATGCGTATCCGGGGTGGGAAGTGCGGTGGGTGCCGATGACGGGGGTGACGGATGCCCCGCGAGCCCTGCGGGGCGCGCTGGTCGCGGTGGACGAGAGCAACCCCGTGGCCTCCACGGTGGTGTTCCAGTACAACCCGGAGGAGATGACCCGCCGGTTGCGGGCGCGATCGGCCGCCGGGGCGGACGGCGACCCGTACGGCGGGGCCCGCGACGAGGCGCTGCGGCTGGAGGGCGCGCCGATCGAGACGATCTCGCTCGCCGTGGAACTGGACGCCAACGACCGGGCGGCCGCGGAGGATCCGGCGGCCGCGCTGCTGGGGGTGTATCCGCAGCTCTCGGCTCTGGAGACGATGCTGTACCCGAAGAGCGCGACCGTCCTCGCGAACAACGCGCTCGAACTGCTGGGAACGATCGAGGTGGTGCCGCCGCGGGCGCCGCTGACGCTGTTCGTCTGGGGGCCCGGCCGGGTGCTGCCGGTGCGGCTGAGCGACTTCTCCATCGTGGAGCAGGCCTACGACGCCGATCTGACCCCGCTGCGCGCCCGGGTGGATCTGGAGCTGCGGGTGCTGTCCTACAACGATCTGCCGGTCACCGACCCGGGCTATCACCTGTTTCTCGTCCATCAGGTCGCGAAGGAGGCGCTGGCCGTGCTCGGCAGCGTCTCGGTGCCCCTGCGGCTGGGAGCCTCGGCGGCCGGGGCAGCGGCGACCGGCGGCAGCACCGCGGGAGCGGCACGGTGATCGATCCCACGAGCCGCTACGCCACCACCGAGATCGCGACGGCCCGGGTTCCCGACCCCTCCGGCGGCACCCGCGAGGTGCGCTGTCTGCGCCGCAGGTTCCTGCCGCCGCCCGGCGGCCCGCAGACGCTCGCGCTGCACACGGTGGCCCGCGGTGACCGGCCGGACCTGGTGGCGGCCGCGTACCTCGGCGATCCCACGCTGTTCTGGCGGGTGTGCGACGCCGCCCTCGTCATCCACCCGGACGAACTCACCGCCGACGACCGGATCGGCGGGACCGTCCGCGTCCCCTTCCCGCAGCCGTGATCCGCGGACGGCGGCCCGCACGAGGGGAGGGCCGGGCATGCTGTCGGGCAGGACGACGCTGACCGTGCTTCTCGGGCCGTCGGTGCCCGTTCCCGCTCCCGCGCAGCTGGTGCGGTGCATCGAGGAGGTCCAGGTGACGTCCTCCGCCGACGCGCGGTCCGGCTTCCAGCTGGTGCTGGGCGCCGGACGGGACCGCGCTACCGGACTGACCGACTTCCCGCAGCTGAGCGGCGGCTGGCTCCAGGCGTTCCACCGCGTGGTCCTGATCGTCACGACGGACGGCCGGCCGGTGGTCCTGATGGACGGAGTGGTGACTCACCGCGAGCTGACGCCGGGCAGCGTCCCGGGCTCGACCCGGCTCACGGTCACCGGCGAGGACGTCAGCGTGATGATGGACCTGGAGGAGAAGTCGGCCGCCTACCCCGCCCAGGACGAGGCGGCCATCGCGGCCCGGCTCATCCTCGGCTACGCCCGGTACGGACTGGTGCCGCGGGTGATCCCGCCGCCGGTGGTCGACCCGCCGCTGCCGATCGACCGGATCCCGGTACAGCAGGGCACCGACCTGGCGTACCTGACCGCGATGGCCCGGCGGTTCGGCTACGTCTTCCACGTCACCCCGGGTCCGGCGCCGCTGGTCAACACCGCCTACTGGGGGCCTCCCCAGCGCGTCGGACCGCCGGCCCCCGCCCTGTCGGTCGCCGCCGGTCCGGCCGCCAACGTGCGGCAGGTCACCTTCCGGAGCGACGCGCTGGCCCCGGTCCAGGTCTCCGGATCCGTTCTCGACCCGCTCAGCGACACCGTGCTGCCGGTGCGCGGGGCCGGCAGTGTGCGGCCGCCGCTGGCGACCGAGCCCGACTGGGCGGTGAACCGGTCCCACGTGCGCACGGTCGCCTTCCGCGAGAGCGGACCGAGCGCGGTGCAGGCGGCCGCCCGTGCCCAGGGCACGGCCGAGGCGTCCAACGACGCGCTGGTGGCCACCGGGACGCTGGACACCGCGCGCTACGGGGCGCTGCTCACCGCTGGCGGCCTGGTGGGCGTACGCGGGGCGGGGTGGGAGCACGACGGGCTGTACTACGTGCGGCAGGTCACCCACGCCATCGCCCGCGGCCGGTACACCCAGCAGTTCACGCTGTCCCGCGAGGGCACCGGGAGCACCGTGCCGCTGCTGCCACCGACATCCGGGGCGGGGCGGTGAGGCGGTGACCGCGACGACCCGGAAGCGGGACAGGACCCACGGCGGCAGGACCGCCGGCCGAACGCGGAAAGGTGCGCGATGAACCCCTTCTACGGCAAGTACCGGGGGAAGGTGACCGACAACGCCGACCCCAGGCAGCTCGGCCGGGTGCAGGTCGGCTGCCCGGCCGTCCTGGGGGACGGCAACCCGGTCTGGGCGATGCCCTGCGTGCCCTACGCCGGGCCCGGGGTCGGGCTGTTCGCGCTGCCGCCGGTGGGCGCCGACGTGTGGGTGGAGTTCGAGGGCGGCGATCCGCACTACCCGATCTGGGCGGGCTGCTTCTGGAGCACGGGCCAGCTGCCCGTCACACCGGCGGTCGCGCAGAAGAAGGTGTTCCGCACCGACGGGGTGACCGTGACCGTGGACGACGTGTCCGGTTCCGGCGGGCTGACCGTCGTGGTCTCCCCGCCGCTGGTCTCCACGGAGCTGCGGCTGGCCCTGACCGCCGACGCCATCGCGCTGACCAACGGCAGCGGCAGCGTGAAGCTCACCCTGGACAAGGTCTCGATCAACGACGGTGCCCTGGAGGTCAGCTGATGCCCGGCTACCTGCTGCACGACGATGCCATCGTGACCTGCGCGCACGCCGGCGACGCGAAGCCGACCCGGACCGATGCCCGCGTCAAGGTCAACGGGTTCCCGGTGGCCGTCGCCGCGCCGTACACCGTCGACCGCTGCACGCTGTCCGAGGATCCGGACGCCGTGCCGTGCCTCGGCGCGGAGTGGACCGGCGCGACCCGGGTGCAGGCCGGCCGCCTGCCGGTGCTGCTGTCCCGCAGTCAGTCGGCGTGCGTGCCCACCGGCACCCCGCTGACCGTGGCGGTCGTCCAGATCCGCGTACAGGGGGTCTGACCCGTGCACATCGGCTTCCCCTTCCGCGTCGACCACCGCGGCCGCACCGTGAGCCCCGACGACGAGGAGTACGTCCGCGGGCTGATCGAGCAGGTGCTGTTCACCGCGCCCGGCGAACGCGTCAACCGGCCGGACTTCGGCAGCGGCCTGCGCCAGCTGCTGTTCCAACCCGCCTCCGGGGAACTGGCCACGGCCACCCGGGCGCTGGTGCAGGCGGCGCTGCAGCAGTGGCTGGGAGCCGAGATCCAGGTGCAGACCGTCGACGTCGTCGCCGACGACGCCACCGTCCGCGTCACCGTGCAGTACCGCACCCGCAGCGCGCCCGCGCCCGTCACCGCCGTCGTCAGCCGGGCGGTCTGACATGGCGTCCGACATGGCCACCCCGGTGTACGGCGCCCCCGGCGGGTCCGGCGAGGCGACGCTGCCGCGGCTCGCGGCGGTTCGCGCGGACGGCAGGCTCAACGCGTTCGAGGGCCTGGAGGTGGACGACGGGCATCCGCCGCAGGTGCCGCCCCAGCGGACCCTGCTGGTGCGCTGCCTGCGCCCGGTGCCGGCCGGTCTCGACGCCGGCTCGCTCACGGTGGTGGGCGGCGTTCGCGGGGACCGGACGCTCAACCCGGTGCCGGTGGTGTGGGCGCTGCCCGCGAGCGGCCTCGCCGCCGCCCGGGCCGCCGGTGACGACGGGCTCGCCCACCCCGACCGGGTCACCGCCGGCGACGTGGCGGCCTTCGCGACACTGCCCGACCCCGACCGGCTGCTGGTGGTGCGCACCGGCTCCTCCGGCGACTTCTCCCCGTACGCCCTGGTGCTCGCCGACCCGCAGCGGTACGGCTTCGACCCGCGGCTCTCCCGGGTGCCGTTCACCTTCAAGGTGGACTGCCCGGCCGACTTCGACCCGCGCCCGCCGCGCACCGTCCCGGCGGTGCCCGCGCCCGTGCCGGCCGCCGACTACCTCAGCCGCGACTACGCCGGGCTGCGCCGGCTCCTGCTGGACCGGCTGTCACTGCGGCTGCCCGGCTGGAGCGACCGCAGCCCGGCCGACCTCGGCATCACGGTCATGGAGATCCTCGCCTACCTCGGCGACCAGCTCGCCTACGCCCAGGACGCGGTGGCCACCGAGGCCTACCTCGGCACCGCACGCCGCCGGGTGTCGGTGCGCCGCCACGCCCGGCTGCTGGACTACCCGATGCACGACGGGGCCGCCGCCCGGGTCTGGCTCGCCCTGGACGCCGACCCGGGCGCGGACGGCACCGCGTTCCCGGCCGGCACGGAGACCGGCGCGGCGGACGGCGGCACCGATGCCGTCTTCCACACCCTGCACCCGCTGACCGCCCGCACCGCCCGCAACGCCGTCGACCTGTACGCCTGGGGCGAGGACCGCGCCTGGCTGCCGGCCGGCGCCACCGGGGCGACCCTGGTCGGCACCCCTGCCGGGCTCGGCCTGACGGCAGGCGACGTGCTGGTCCTCCAGGAGGTGCTCGGCGACGACGGAGGCGCCGGGACGGCGGACCCGGCGCGGCGCCAGGCGGTACGGCTGGACGCGGACCCGGTCGCGGACACCGACCCGCTGACCGGCACCGAGCTGGTGCGGGTGAGCTGGTTCCGGCAGGACGCGCCGCCGTTCCCGCTGCGGCTGTGGCGCTTCCCGGACGGCGACTCCGGCACCGTGGGGGCCACGGTGGCCCGGGCCAACGTGGTGCTGGCCGAGCACGGCGCCCTGGTCGGCCCCGAGCCGCTGGTCCCGGCCGAGGTCCCCGTGCGCGGCCGCTACCGGCCCCGGCTCGCCCGCCCTGGCCTCGCCCACGCCGTGCCCTACGACCACCGGCAGGCGCTCGGCGGGCCGGCCGCCGAGGCTCTCGCCGTCGACCCCGCGCTGGCGCTCCCCGCGCTGGCCGCGCTGCACGACGGGACGGGACCCTGGACCGCGGTGCGCGACCTGCTGGACGCGAGCCCGTACGCCGCGCAGTGCGTCGTGGAGACCGAGGACGACGGACGGGCCTTCCTGCGCTTCGGCGACGGGGACGGCGGCCGTGCCCCCGTCCCGGGGACGGCCTTCACCGCCGCCTACCGGACCGGCGGCGGCACGGCGGGCAACGTCGGTCGCGACACCCTCACCCGGCTGTCCGTACCGGTCACCGGTGTCCGCGTCGGCAATCCGCTGCCGGCCGCGGGCGGCACCGACCCGGAACCGGTCGAGCAGGTCAGGCAATGGGCGCCGGAGGCCTTCCGGGTCCGGCAGCGGGCCGTCACCGACGCCGACTACGCCGAGGTGACGGGCCGTCTGCCAGAGGTGCGGCAGGCCGTCGCCGACCGTCGCTGGACCGGCTCGTGGCACACCGAGACGGTCACCGTGGAGCGCGCCGACAGCCTGCCGGCGGACCGTGCGTTCCGGGCCCGGGCCGCCGCGCACCTGGAGGACTACCGGATGGCCGGCGGGGACGTACGGGTGACCGCGGTCGTGCCGGTGGCGCTGGACATCGTCCTGACGGTGCACGTGGCGCCCGGACATCCGGGCAGCGACGTGCGACAGGACCTGCTGGAGGTGTTCACCGCCGGGCTGCGGACCGACGGCACCCCCGGCTTCTTCCACCCCGCGCGCCTCGCCTTCGGGCAACCGGTCTATCTCAGTCACGTGGTCGCGGCCGCCTCGGGCGTCCCCGGCGTGCTCTGGATCGACACCGACGACACCCCGCCCGGCCCCAACCGCTTCCAGCGCTGGGGACGGCCGGCCGCGGGCGAGCGGGCGGCCGGGCTGATCGCCATGGGCCGCCATGAGGTCGCCCGCTGCCTGAACGACCCCACTCGGCCGGAGCACGGACGGATCGACTTCCTGACGGAGGGCGGCGCGTGAGCCCCGACGACACCGCGGCGCCCGCCGGCCGCACCGGCCTGTCCTACCGCGCCGGCACCCACGCCGAGGTGCTGGACCGCGCCCTGACCGCCCTGCGCCTGCGGCTGCCCGCCCTGACCGCGCCGGACGCGGACGACCCCGCGGCCGCCCTGCTCGACGCCTGGGCCACGGTGGCCGACATCGTCACCTTCTACCAGGAGCGGATCGCGAGCGAGGGCTTTCTGCGCACCGCCACCGAGCGCCGGTCGGTGCTCGAACTCGCCCGGACGATCGGCTATGAACTCGCTCCCGGCGTCGCGGCCGCCACCTGGCTGTCCTTCACCGTCGAGGACGCCGTCGATCCCGCCGCCCAGGCCGTCGTCCCGGCCGGCACCCGGGTACAGAGCATCCCCGGCCAGGGCGAACTGCCGCAGACCTTCGAGACGGCCGAGGAGCTGACCGCCCGCGCCGAGCGCAACGCGATGCGGCTGCGCCTGAGCCGCACGCAGCTGGTCACCACCGGCGCCACCCAGGTGCTGCTCGCCGGGGTCACCACCGGCCTGCGCCCCGGCGACCCGCTGCTCGTCCGCCGCTCCGACGGCCGGCGGCCCTGGCAACTGCGGGTGCTGACCGAGGTCGAGCCACACCCCGCCGACGCCTCCGGAAACCCGGCGACCACCGTGGTCCGCTGGGACGAGCCGCTGGACCTGACCGACCCGGCCGCCGGCGAGTCCGTTCCCGCACCGGTGGAGGTGCACGCGTTCCGGCAGCGGGCGGCGGTCTTCGGCCACAACGCCCCGGACTGGCGGATCATGCCCGACACCGTCCGGCGCAACTACATGCCCTCCGGCACCGGGGACGGCGGTGACACGACCCCACTGCCCGCCCAGTGGCCGGGGTTCGCGCTCGCCGACCCCGCCGACGGCGGCGAGCCGGTCCTCGACCTCGACGCGCCCTACCCCGAGGTGCTGCCCGGCTCCTGGCTGGTGCTGCGCGCCCCGGGCCTGACGGAGCTGTACGAGGTGGTGACGGCGGACCTGTCCGCCGTCGCCGACTTCGGCCTGACCGCCACCACCACCCGGCTGCTGCTGCGCGGCTCCGGTCCGATCGCCCCCTTCGACCGCCGCACCACGACGGTGTACGCCCGAAGCGAGCGCCTCCAGCCGGCCGAGGAACCGGTCACCGAACCGGTGACCGGCACCGACCTGCTGCTGGACCGGCCAGTGGAGCTGACCCCCGGCAGCACCGTGGTGGTGACCGGCAGCACCCCGGACGGCCGCTCCACCACCCGGCCCGTGACCGTCGCCGACAGCGCCGCCACCGCCGACGGCACCCGGCTCACCCTCGCCGAGCCGCCGGCACTGCCGCTCGATCCGGCCTCGGTACGGGTGCTCGGCAACGTCGTCGCCGCCACCGCCGGGGAGAGCGTCACCGACGAGGTCCTCGGCAGCGGCGACGGCGCGACCGCCAACCAGAGCTTCACCCTGCTGCGCGGGGACCTCACCCACACCACCGCGGCGGTGCCCGGCGGGGTGCGCGACTCGCTGAGCGTCCGGGTCGACGACGTCGAGTGGACCGAGGCCGCCTCGCTGTACGAGCTGGGCCCACACGACCGCGGGTACGTGGTCAGGATCGGCGACGACGGTTCCGTCGGCGTGCTGTTCGGCGACGGCGAGCGCGGTGCCCGCCTGCCGTCCGGGCAGGACAACGTCCGGGCCGACTACCGCAGCGGCACCGGTCCGGCGGGCAACGTGGCCGCCGGGGCGCTCTCCCTGCTCTCGGTCCGGCCACTGGGCATCCGGGACGTGACCAACCCCGTGCCCGCCACCGGCGGCACCGCCCCCGAAGGGCCGGAGGACGGCAGGACCGCCGCACCCCTGTCGGTGCGCACCTTCGACCGGGTCGTCTCCCTCGACGACCACCAGGACTTCGCCCGCGCCTTCGCCGGTATCGCCAAGGCCACGGCCACGGCCCTGCCGGGCGCGCGCCACCCCTTCGTGCACCTCACCGTGGCCGGCCCCGGCGGGGCGGACGTGCCCGCGGACACCCTTGCTGCCCTGCGCGCCGCGCTGGACGCGGCCGGACGGCCCCCCGGCCGGCTCGGCCTGGACACCTACCGGCCGCTGTCCTTCGCCGTCACCGTCGCTGTCCTGGCCGCCCCCGACCGGGAACGGGAACAGGTCGCCGACGCCGTGCGGGAGGCGCTGCGCACGGCCTACTCCTTCGACCGGGGCGACTTCGCCCGGCCCGTGCCCGCCTCCGGCGTGCTCACCCTGGTCCAGCAGGTGCCCGGCGTGCTGGCCGCCACCGTACGCGCGCTGCACCTCGGCGACGCCCCCGACGGCGACACCGTCGCCGAGGTGCTCGTCGCGCACCCCGCCCGCCTCGGCCGTACCGGGGTGCTCCCCGCCGAACTGCTGCTGGCCGACCCCGGCCGGATCACCGTGACGGAGCTGGTGCCGTGACCCCCGCCGAACCCGACCGTCCCGTCTACCGGCTGCTGCCCGAGGTCCACCGCAGCCGCGACGCCGAACTCGGCCACCCCCTGCGGTCCCTGCTGGAGGTGGTCGAGGAGGAACTTCTGCGCCTGCGCGAGGACATCGACGGGCTCTACGACAACTGGTTCGTCGAGACCTGTGCCGCATGGGTGCTGCCCTACCTCGCCGACCTGCTGGGGCCCGGAGACCTCACCGGCGGCCCCGGCGGCACGGTCCCGCGCCGCGCCCTGGTCGCCCACACCCTCGCCAACCGGCGGCGCAAGGGCACCCCCGGCGCGCTGGAGGAGGCCGCCCGGGACATCACCGGCTGGCCGGTCCGGGTCGTGGAGTACTTCCCACTGCTGGGCACCACCCAGAACGTCAACCATCCGCGCCCCGGCGACGTCCGCACCCCCGACCTGCGGGACACCGCCCGGCTGGCCCTCGTCGGCACCCCCTTCGACCGGAACTCCCACACCGTGGACGTCCGCCACGCCGACCGCCGGCGCGGCCGGCACAACATCGGCGTGGTCGGCCTGCACCTGTGGCGGCTCACCGCCCATCCCTGCACCGGCGTGGACGCCCGGGCGGTGGACGCGGCGGCCGGCCGCTGGACGTTCGACCCGGCCGGGCGCGACCTGCCGCTGTTCAGCCGGCCCCGTTCGGCCACGCCCCCCACGGAAGAGACGGAAGTCCCGGCCCCGCTACGCCGCCTGAGGCTCCATCAGGAACTGACGGCGCTCCGCACCGGATCCCCGTCCGGGCTGCTCGACGGCCCCGACCCGCTGCTGACGGTGACGCTGCCCGACGGCCCGGTCGAGCCCGCCCGGCTGATCTGCGCCGACCTCACCGACTGGGACCGCCCGCCCGCACCGTCCGACGGCGCCGCCCCGCAGGTCGCCGTCGACCCGGCACTCGGCCGGCTCACCCTGCCGCCCGGCATCGCGCCGGAGCGGGTGCGCGTCGCCTACTCCTACGGCTCCCCGGGCGACCTCGGCGCCGGCCCGTACGACCGCCGGGCCACCCTGATGACCGCGCTCGCCGCCGCCGGCACCCCCTGGCCCGACGCGCCCGACTGGCAGATCGCCGTAAGCCGCGACCCCGCCGGCTCCGGAGACCCGTCCGCGCCCTCGTCCGTGCCCACCGTCACCACCCTCGGCGCCGCCGTCACCGCCTGGAACGAGCGCCCCGACCCGCGCCCCGGACAGGTCGGCGTCATCGCCGTCCAGGACAGCGCCACCTACGACGAGGACCTCACCGGTCCCCGGCGCATCCTGATCCCGCCGGGCAACCGGCTGATCGTCCTGGCCGCCGGCGGGTATCCCGCCGCCCTGGGCGCCTTCGGCCTGCGGCCGCACCTGACCGGCACCATCGAGGCGGCCGCCCCCGGCGGCCAGGTGGCGCAGCCCTCCCAACTGGTCCTGGACGGCCTGTCGGTCGAAGGCCGGATCACCGTCGCGCCCGGGAACCTCGACAGCCTCGTCGTCTCCGGCTGCACCCTGGCCGGCGACCGCGCCGCCGCCCTCCCCGACGGCGGCCTGATCTCGGCCGACGCCAATCCGCGACTGGCCGTACGGCTGCGGCGCACCGTCTGCGCCGGAGTCCGGCTGAGCGACGTCCCCACACTGGATCTGGCCGACAGCATCCTCGGTCCCCGCGCCGACGGGCTCGCCCTCGACGCGCAGTCGGCGGACACCGGGATCGAGGCGAGCACCGTGCTGGGCCGCACCACCGCCCGCAGCCTGACGGTCAGCGACAGCATCCTGCGCGACCGCGCCGAGGTCGTCTGGCGCCAGCAGGGCTACCTGCGGTTCAGCTACGCGCCACCGGACTCCCGCGTCCCGCGCCGCTACCGCTGCCAGCCCGCCGACGACACGGCGGCCGGCCGCGTCGCCCCGGCCTTCGACGCCCTCGACCCGGCCGCGCCCGGCTTCGGGCGGCTCGCCGCGCGCTGCCCCGCGGAGATCGCCGAAGGCGCGGAGAACGGCGAGGAGATGGGCGCGTACCGCTTCCTGCGGCAACCCGGGCGGCTGGCCGACCTGGCCGGCCGCCTCGACGACCACCTGCGGTTCGGCCTGGAGGCGGGTGTCTTCCTTGCGGACTGAGCGCACTGAGCGCACTGAGCGGACTGAGCGGGCTGAGCGGGCTGAGCGGGCTTACACGATGGCGGAGGTACAGCGATGAAGGGCGACTTCACCCGGCGGACGTTCCGTCCCGGCAACCACTACCGCGGCGTGCTGCTGCAACAGGGCCGGGTCGCGCTCGACGCCGACTGGAACGAGCAGCTGGACATCCAGCTGCACCTGGACGAGACCACCGCCCGGGACGCCGTCGGCGTCCACGGCGGGCCCAAGGACGCGGCCGGTTTCGCGATCACCACTCCCGAAGGCGGCACCCCGGCCGCCAGTCCCGGCGCGGACCTGACGCTGTCCACCGGGCGGTACTACGTCAACGGCGTGCTGTGCGAGATCGAGACCCCGGTGCCGCTCGCCGCCCAGCCCGAGCTGCCCGGCGTCCCGCTGCCCACCGACCCGGGCCGCTACGTCGCCTACCTCGACGTGTGGCGCGAACACCTCACCGCCCTGGAGCGCCCGGAACTGCGCGAGGTCGCCCTCGGCGGCCCCGACACCGGCACCAGGAGCCGTACCGTCTGGCAGGTGCGGCTGGAACCGGCCCCCGGCCCCGAGGCGGTGCCCGCCGACGTCGCCGCGCCATGGGTACCGAGCGGCAGCCGGCCGTCCGGGCGGCTGCGGGCCCGCGCCGAGCCCGACCCCACCGCCGGCACGCCGTGCGTCATCCCGCCCTCCGCCGGCTACCGCCGCCTGGAGAACCAGCTGTACCGGGTCGAGATCCGCGAAAGCGACGACGGCGTCCCGTCGTTCGTGTGGTCGCGGGACAACGGCTCGGTGGCCGCCCTGGTGGTACGCCTGACCACCGACGGGACCGCCACCACTCTGGCGATCGACACCCCCGCCCGCGACGAACGGCTCGGCTTCGCCAAGGGCGACTGGGTGGAGGTCTGCGACCTGGCCCGCACCCGGCGCGGCGAACAGGGCTTCCTGGGCCGCCTCGACGAGGCCGACGGCACCACGCTGCGCGTGACGGAATGGAGCGGCCCCGCCCCGGCCGACGGGGACCTCGCCGACCCGGTCGTCGTACGGCGCTGGGACTCGCCCGGCGCCCTACCCGTCCGCGACGGATGGGTCGGCCTGGAGGACGGCGTACAGATCCAGTTCGAGGACTACCGTTGGCACCGCACCGGCGACTACTGGCTGATCCCGGCCAGGACCGCCGTCTGGGACGACACCGACCTCGACCCGGATCTCGCCGGCACCGTGGAATGGCCTCGCGACCCCGACGGCACACCGGTGTTCCGGCCCCCGGACGGCATCGAGCACCACACCGCCGCCATCGCCCTGCTGGACCTCAAAGACGGTGCCTGGACCACGGCATACGACTGCCGAGCGCTGTTCGCCCCGCTGGCCGAGACACGCCCCGACCCGTCCACGCCGCCCTTCGCCCCCGGCCTGCACGTCGTGCAGGTGCTGCTGACGGGCGCCGGCCGCGAGCTGCGCAACGACACCGGGATCAGCCAGACCGACCTGCTGGGCGGCCTGGCCGTGGCACTGGACGGCCCGCCCGTCCCGGTGACCGCCGGCAGCCCGGTGCTCACGGTCACCATGGACCTGCCGTTTCCGCTGTCGTCCGCCGACCGCACCGACTGGCCCCTGCCGGCCGGCACCGTCCTGGGCACCCAGCCGCTGACGCTGGCCGGCCGCACCGCCGTCGTCGGCCAGCAGCTCACCTGGGAACCGGCCGACCCACTCCACGGCTGGCTGGACCAGCTGGCGAGCCGGCTGCTCGAGAGCGCGCCGGCCTACCGGCTCTACTGCCGTCTCACCGTCAGCGGACGTGCCGTGATCCACGCGGACCACCCCGACCGGGTCCTCAACGGGCTGGCGCTTCCCCGGGTCCGCCCCGAGGACGGTGGCACCGACCTGGTGCTGCCGACCGTGGACGACGTGCGCGGCGCCGACTTCACCTGCTGGTTCTGGGTGCAGCTTTCCCGCGATCCCGCGGTGTTCGACAAATCCTTGTTCGACCAGGGGTTTTTCCAGTGATCTGCCGATGGCAGCGAGCCGACGAGGAGACACGGCGATGACACTCGACAAGAACACGGCCAACAAGGCCCCCGGCGACCCGGTCCGGTCCGCCGACTGGAACGACCTCGCGGCGGCCGTACTGCGGCACGAGACGGACAAGCTCGACATCTCGGGCGGCACGGTGACCGGCTCGCTCACGGTGCAGGGCGGGCTGACCGCACCTCAGTCCCTCGGCGTGCAACTGCTGAAGCCGGACAACGGGCAGGTGAATTTCGACAACATCGGGATCGCCTGGCGTGGCATGGCCACGATGATCAGTCAACAGATCCAGTTCCAGACGGACACCACCCTGCTGCTCATCGGCCACGGCCACGGCACCACCCCGAGCGTGAGCGAAGCACTGACCATGCGCATCGTGGTTGACGGGGTAGCCACCAACAGCGAGGGCGCCAACGATTGGGGATCCGGCTATCTGGCCGTTCAGGAGGGCACATGGGTACCGGTCACCGCGATCGGCACCGTCCAGGTGCCCGCAGGCAGTCACACCGTGCAACTCACGGCCACCTGCTCCAACACAGTGTCTGCGTCCCTGCGCGCACCGACACTGTGGGTCATCCGGCTGGGCGCCCGCGTCCCCAGCTGACCCGCCGGACGGCGTCCGCGAACGCCGGGTGGTCGCGCAGCGTGTCCAGCAGCGCCGGCACCAGGGCCTCGACACGGCCCTCGGCGACGGCGCGCGCGGTCGTCTCGTCCACCTCGACGACGAGGGTGTCGATGGCGACGGTCACTTCGGTGGTCACGTGTCGTCCCTCCGGTCCCGGTGGCAGCGGATCATTCTGGGAATCCCGGCCGAACTGTGTGCGGTGCTCCGCGTGCCCGGCCCTGAAGCGTGCCACCCGATTACTACCTTTTGCGCTTCTTCTTGGCGGGTTCCGCGATCACGCCGGCGGACGATGAACTGGAGGACGAGATGGACGCCGTCACCGCGTGGTCGAAGCTGTAACGGCCCTTTGCGAGGTCGACGTGCACAGCAGGGATCCCGGTCGCGGTCGCGGCACCGAGCGGTACCACGGTCTTCACGGCTTTCCCTCCTCGGCTGATGTTCAGCGTTGTCCAGAGGTACGAAGCGAGAAGCCTGGGCGTCGGGTCGAGCGGATCGCCGGCCCATCGTTCAGGGTGGTCGATGGCGTCGGGCAGGACCCACAAGTGCACCTCGTGTTCGATCGCATCTCGTGCGACACGTCCCAGGTTCTCGGGGGCGAGTATCCAATCGACCAGGTTGGCACGGAGCGCAGCGGCGTCGTCATCGCTCGTTGATCCGCCCTGCACCGCATGGTAGAGGGAGCTCCCGCCAATCGGAGTACCCCGCCCTTCGGCGTGCTCTTTCTGCAGATTGCGCAGCAGCAGCGCCAGCGTCCTGTCCTGGGACGGCGCCTGCTCACGGGCCCGCTTCAGACTGGGCTGTGCCTGCTGGCTGGGGGAACCGTGCTGGTCGCCGGTCCTGTTCCCGGAGATCACGACCACTCGTTGCTCCTCTGCGGAGAGACCGCCCCGCAGTTGCTCATATGCGGCGTCCCGCAGAGCCTCGCGGGACGCCTCGTCGCTGAAGAGCGGGCGGTACGGCCGCTCGAGCAGTTCCACCCACTGGTCCACGACCACCCCGGGCTCCCACGTCGACCGGAGGCTGCCGAGCTGTTCCCGGGTGATTCGCGTGGCGTCCACAATGTCACCGGCGGCTTTGACGACCTTCCTCTCGCTCGACCCCCTGACCGCGGCGTACTCCTCGTCGGCCTTCGCGATGTCCTCCTCGGCCGCCTTCCAGGCCGCCCTCCAATACGATGACCAGCGGCTCGCCGGGACCGTCCGGTCCTCCGGCAGGAGGGCCTGGTACTTGGAAGTCGCCTTCCCGCTGTCCTGACTGAGCAGATGAACTTTGTTCTTCTGGATGATCCCGTCCCGTAGGGACGTCACATCCAGCAGTCCCAGAGCCGGGCTGATCGCACCGCGGGCCACGGCCGTGGCCTTGGCCGAAGCCTTCGAGCGGGCAGCGCGGTTGCTTGCCGTCTCGGCGGTGTGGAGAGCGGCCCGGTAGGCGGCGGCTGCCTCCGCGAGCGCGCGGAGGTGAGCGGCCTCACCGTGTCCGAAGGCACTGCCGAGATCCTTGGCGCCACCTCCGCCGACTGCCAGTAGGTGTGCGTTGTGCAGGATCGAGTAGCCCCTCACGAGCGCGCTCAGCAGCTCGGACCACTCATGGGTGGGCAGGTGGGCCGTTCGGGCGAACGCCAGCAGCTTCCCCTGCTGCTCGCGCAGGTGGACCCAGGCGCTCCGCCGATGCACCGGCGGGTGGTCGGCGATCTGCCCACCGGCTCGGGACAGCCACTCCACCGCATCGGCCACGGAGTGGCCCGCCAGCGACTCCAGAGCACGCTTGCCCAGCGCGAAGGAGATGCGATGCGAGCCCTGTCCCTCGATGAACGCGGTCCTGGGCCGTTCCTTGGTGCTGAGGGTCACCTGGCGCAGCTTCACCTCGTTCATCGCGTACGCCGACGCCTCAGCACCGCCGGTCGCCACAGGGGCGACTCGGACGTCTGCGAGGAACCCTGTCTCCAGCTCGTCCAGAACAAGCTGGACGGGGACGCCCGTGTCGGTCACCGAGGGCTGTGCGACGTGCGGCTGCGCAAAAGTCTCTACCACCGAGTCGAGCACCGGGCCGTACTTCGGCGTGTAGGCGGGCGATACCTTATCGTCACCCCGCAGCGCGATCAGCTGTCGGGTCACGAGCGGGAAGGCCGTGGCGAGGGTCATCCAGAAATGGTCGACGGCATGGGCGTAGTTCTGGCCCAGACTTTCGCCGCGCTTGACGTCGACAAGCGTCTGCGCCGCCGTTGCTGCCTTCTTCCTGTCGGTATCGTCCAGCTGCCCGCCGGACTGGAGCCCGTTCTCCAGCTGACGCAGCGTCACCATCGCATCCGGCTCACCGTGCCCAGTTGCTTGGCCGTCGGCGTAGGTCGCGATGGGGCTGAGCTGGTAGGCACTCACATAGGCCCGCAGAAGCCGCGTCAGCACCTCCGCCCAGCGGTTCAGGGGCAACTGGCCTCCGGCCGACGAAAGTTGCGCTTCCGCGAAGACCCGCGCCCTGTCCCAGGCGCCAGGCTGCTCTTCCCAGCCCTTGGCGGTGTCACTCAGTTCGCGGAGCCGGTTGCGCAGGTAGTCGACCAGGACGTTCGCGGGGCGTCCCGCCAGGTTGGCGAGTGCCTCGCGCAACAGGGTCCACGCGGTGGTATGCGACCTCTGCGCCTTCTTGTTCTGCGTCTTCTTTCCGAAGCGCGTGGGGCCACGATCGGTGTCGCTGATCAGCAGACTGCGTACGGCCACACCGTCGAGCGGGTAGAGGCCGTCGGCCGAACGGGTTCCCCGCCAGGTGACCGCGATGTGCGCCATGAAGTCGCCGTCGTCGTCGTTCTTCTCCTCATCTTGCGTCACCAGCTGCATGTCGTCACCGGCAGACCGGTCTCCGTCCGCGTCCCGGTCCTTGTCGTCGTACTTCTTTTCTTCCTTGCCGCTGCCGCCGGACGGGTGTGGGTCCGACCCCTCGGTCCGTGCCCTCTTGCCCCGCCCAGGGGCGTCGTTCAGGCCGCGCTTCTTCGGGGCCGGTCTGGGAGAGGCCGCCGCAATGGCCATGCCTCCGTTACCTGGCGCGGGCGGGGGCCCGGCTTTCGTGAGAGCTGCCGCTGACGTCGCTGACGCCGCCGAGGACGTCGCCGGCGACACCGTTTTGGCGGCCTCGCCCTGGATTTTGAACATGTGCCGCGACGACGGCCCAGCCGATACGGATGTGGCCGGGCTCTCGCCAGGTGTCCCGGGCATCAGCGACCCCCTCCGCTCACCGCACCGTCCAACCGGTCAACTCCGCACCGGTCAAAGGGCGTTCCAACTTGGCGTACTCGGTGCGGGCGGCGGCCAGCAGGTGGTCCATGCCCAGCGGGCGGCCCGCGTCGGCGGCCAGGAAGGCTGCGCCGAGGGCGATGTTGCGGATGGTGCCGCCGGAGACGGACAGCCGGGCCAGGGCCGCCGGGTCGAGGCCCTCGGCGGGTGTCCGCTCGGGGAAGACGCGCTGCCAGATCTCCTCGCGGGCGGGCGCGTCCGGGAACGGGAAGGGGACCGTGAAGCGCAGCCTGCGCAGGAACGCCGGGTCGAGGGTGTCCTTGAGGTTGGTGGTCAGGACGGCCAGCCCCCGGTAGGCCTCGATGCGCTGGAGCAGATAGCCCACCTCGATGTTGGCGTGCCGGTCGTGGCTGTCCTTGACCTCGCTGCGCTTGCCGAAGAGCGCGTCGGCCTCGTCGAAGAGCAGGACGGCGCCGCCGGCTTCGGCGGCGTCGAAGACCCGGCTGAGGTTCTTCTCGGTCTCGCCGATGTACTTGTCGACCACCTGGCTCAGGTCGATGCGGTACAGGTCGAGCCGTAACGCGCCCGCGATCACCTCGGCGGCCAGCGTCTTGCCGGTGCCGCTGGGCCCGGAGAACAGCGCGGCGGTGCCCAGGCCCCGGCCGCTGCGGGCGGCGAAGCCCCAGTCCTCCCAGACGGTGAGCCGATGCCGTACGTGGGCGGCGATCTGCCGCAGCACCCGTACCTGGACCTCCGGCAGCACCAGGTCCTCCCAGCGGGCGCGGGGCTCGATCCGTTCCGCCAGGCCGCTCAGGGCGGGCCGGGCCTGACGGCGGCAGGCGTCCCACAACCGCGCCCCGGTCTCGTCCGGGTCGGCCGCCGTACCGTCGGCCGGTGGCGGAACCTGCCCGGCCACGGCGGCCACGGCGTCGGGGTCCAGGTCGAACTGACCGGCGGCCATGTCGATCCAGCGGTCCAGGCCCGCGGCGGCCGGGCCCAGGGCCTGCCGCCAGACGGTGCGCAGTTCGTCCGCCGAGGCGCGGCCGACCGCCACCTGGACGGGACGGCGCGGTCCGGGGCCGGCCAGGGGCTCACATGCGGTCACCACCACGGGCGCCGTCAGCCGGCCGGCCAGGTCCATCGCCGTCCGGCCGCACTCGGGCACCGCGTCGTCCACGTCGATGATCCAGCCGATCCCGCCCAGGACCGACTCCCGTTCGCACAGCCGCGCCAGCCGGTCCCGTGCCGCCGGTTCGGTCGGCAGGTCGGCCGCCCGCAGGCAGACCGGCCGCAGCCCCGCCGACCGGTATGCCGCGGCCGCGGTGTGCCGCAGACCGGCCCGCTGACGGCCGTGCACCAGCACCGGCACCGCCCCCGGCGCTCCTTCGGCCGACCAGATCGCCGCCACCGCCCGCGCGGCCTGCCGGAGGGCGGGGGACAGCGCCTCGGGCTCGGCGAGCGGCGCGGTGTGCGGTTCCAGTTCGGGGTCGAGGTAGGAGACACCGGTCAGCGCGTGCAGGATCCGTTCCTCGACGTACAGCGCGCTCGTCGTGGGGATGTCGGGATGGGCGAGCCGCAGCAGCGGTGTCCGGCGCAGCGGGCCCGCCGGGCTGAGGGCGCTCCAGTGCGCCTCGGGCAGCTTGGCCAGGCCCAGGGCGAAGGTCGCGTAGGTGCGCGCACCGTCGCCCTGCGCCTGCGCGCAGACGTGTGCGAAGGGCGTGTCGAGCGTGGGGCCCGCGGCCATCAGCAGCACGTCCCGCTCGAACGGCGACAGGCCGAAGCCGTCCGCGATCCGGTCCAGCGCGGGCGGTTCGGACATGGCACGCCGCACCCGGTTGCGGGTGCTCTGGGCCTTCCGCAGCGGCGCGGGATCGTCGTCGGCATCGAGCCGGCAGCGCAGGGTCTCCAGAGCCGCGACCAGGTAGCGGTGGTTGGCCGACAGCCAGGCGTCGGTGGGTTCGGCGGGCTCGGTGGGCTCGGTGGGTTCGCTCATCGGGCGCTCAGCCTCCGCCGCCTGCGGGAACCGCGGTCGACGGCTGCACCGTCACCACCCGGGTGACCACCGCGGGCGCCGGTGCGGCCGGGGGCTCCTGGGCGTCCAGCAGCACCACGGTCGCCTGGTAGGCGAGGGAGAGCCGGTAGGGGGAGTGGAAGAGCATCGACCACAGTTTGCTCATCTCCTCCACGTCCAGCGGCAGCAGGCTCGTGCGGACCACGTCCGGCTGCTGGTCCAGGTCCGCGTACTGCTGCCAGCCCGCCTTGTCCGTCTGCGCCGCCTGCTGGACCACGTACCGCACCAGTTCGCGGCCGAGCACCGGACGCGCGGCGAGCGTGGTGACCGCGAGCCCGAGCAGCCGCTGCGGTTCCAGCGCGGAGTCGTCGCCCGAGAAGGTCAGGAGGTAGTGCAGGTCGACCGCCTGCCTGGGGTGGTCCACCAAGGTGCCGTCGGCACGGCGGGTCGGCAGTGTGGACGCCGCCCAGGACGCGTTGGGGACGACCCGGTAGAGGTAGACGTTGATGCCGTGCGTGGTGTCGTCCGCCGCAGCCGCGAGGGTCCCCGGGCGCAGGGTGGTCACGGTGGCGTTCTCCACACCGCCGGGCCCGGCCGCCGCCAGCGACTCGCTCAGCAGCCGGCTGATCACGGCGGTGACCATCGCTACGGAGAGATGGTTGCTCATGCGTCACTTCCCTGGCCGCGGCCCGCGAGGTAGTCGGAGAGCGACAGCGGCCGGGTGCCGTCGGCCGGGTCGTGGCCCGGCCCGGGGCCGGCGGGCCGGGTGGTGCCGGAAGGGGCGGGCCGGGGCGCGGTCCGCAGCTCCACCCGGCCGACGTTGACGGTGATGTGAGGCGCCGCGGTGGCCCGCTGCGGCTCCGGGGGACCGGCCGCCGCGGCTGGTTGCACGGGGAGGGCCCGCCGCAGTACGGCGCGGACGGCGGCCGGGTTGTCAGCCGGCCGGCCGGCCGGCTCTCCCGGGGGGCGGACGGGTCCGGGGACCGGGCGCGTGTCACCGGCGGGCGGGGGAGCGGCCGCGCCACCGTCCTTCCGGCCGCTGACCGGCCGGCCGTGTTCGCCGCCCGGCACGCCGGACGCGGTGGCGGGCTCCCGTCCGGGGCCGGAGGTGTCCGCGTCGGTTCCGGTCGGCGCTTCCGACGCGGCGGACCCGTGGCCGGAACGGCGCCGCGGACTCCTGTCCACGGCGGCGCGCGGCTCCTCGGGGACGTCGCGATCCGCGGCGTCACGCACCCGGGGCGACGGCAGAGCAGGCTCCTCCGCGTCCGGCCGGTGCCTGTTCGGGGGCGGCGCGGGTGCCGGCCGCGCGGCGGCCCGCTCTCCCTGCGGAGACGTCCCGTCGCTTACGGACAGGTGCGGGGACAGGGGCAGCGGCGCGGGCGGGTGCGGGGGTGCGTCGGCGTCGGGGGTCCCGCGCACCGGGGCGTTCGGTCCCGTCGGCGCCGGTACGGGTCGCCCGGCCCGCTGTGCCCGTTGCGGGGCGTGCGGGGGTGCCGCGCCGCCGGCGGGGGTTCGCCGTACCGGCACGATCCCCGGTACGGGTCGCCCGGCCCGCTGTGCCCGCCGCGGGGCGTGCGCGGATGCCGCGCCGCCGTCAGCGGGCTCGGGTTCCGGGGCGATCGGCTCCGGTCGTCCCGGAACCGGTTTCTCGCCCTGCTGTCCCCGCGGCGGCGCCTGCGCGGATGCCGCGCCGGCGCCGGGCGGGCGCGTGTCCAGGGGCGCCCTGTCCGCCCGCGGGAGGCCGTCCACGGGCTTGGGCACGACAACCTCGAAACCGTCCTCGGCCACGGGTTCGAACCGCGATCTCGGCCGCGGTTCCAGCATCGGTACGAGGCCCAGGGCGCGCTCGACGAGGTCGGTCAGCAGCCCGCTCATCCGGCGGCCAGTTCCAGGTACGCGGCGCGGCGCGCCGGGCTGAGGGCGAGCACGTCCGGCTCGGTCCAGCCGTAGGCGCGGGCCAGCACATGCACCTCGTGGAGCAGTGCCAGAGCCCGGGTCTGGACCTCGGCCCACAGCAGGGCGGGGACGTCCAGGGCCGCGACCGTCGACGCCGCGCACACCGGGCAGTCCACGGCAAGGGTCACCGCGGCGCCCGGCGAGGCCTTCTCCATCGCGGCCTCGATCACCGCCGCGGCCTCCTCGTCGACGCCGTCCGCGCCGTCCGGCAGGCAGCGCGCGAGCAGCAGCCACCGGCCGGCCCGAGGATCGTCGGTGCCGGCCAGCGCCCGCAGGTCACCGGTGTCGGGCAGCCGGAAGGCGATGCGGACGCCGGCGACCTCCACCGCCAGCGGCCGCGTCGGGTCGTACCGCGGCCCGCGGGGCAGGGCTGCCGGGTGGACCGGTACGTCGAGCTGCTCGCCGCACCTTCCGCAGCGCACGCAGCCCCATAGGGCCGTGCCCGCCGCGAGCCGCTCCAGCGCCGTCGCCAACGTCGCGTCCCGCGCGCCCAGTTCGGTGCGCTCGGCGTCCTCGCGCCGCAGTCCGGTGACCGCGGACAGCAATGTCACGGCCCGGTCCAACGGGTCCTCGCGCAGCCCGCGTTCCCAGGCCGCGAGCGTCCACGACGGGTCCGCCGCGTCCACCGCCTGCCGCATCACGCGCGTCACCCGCCGGGCGGGGTGAAGCTCGGCTCGGTCGGCTCGGGTACGTCGAGGTCGCGTTCCCAGCCCTCGTTCTCCAGCTTGAGGTGCTGGATGGCTACGGCGTTGGCGTTCGCGTCGAGCTCGGGCAGCGCCTCGTACTCCGAGACCCAGCAGCGGAACACCTTGTAGGCGAGGGCGAGTTGGCCGGCCTCGTTGTAGACCTCGATCACGATGTCCTTGCGGAAGTCCCGCAAGGAGACCTCGGAGCCGAGACCGGAGCCGTGCGTCCAGACCTTGTTCGCCCATGTCTCGAAGTCCGTGTCGTGGGTGACGCCCCGCTCCAGCGTGATGGCCTGGTACTCGGTCCTGCCCGGCGACTTGCGGCTGCTGCTGGGATCCCCGCCGTCCCGGTGGGTGACCACCTCGGTGGTGCGGTTGAGCGCTCCGACCTTGCTGACGCCCGCGACATAGCGGCCGTCCCAACGCACCCGGAACTTGAAGTTCTTGTACGGATCGAAGCGCTGTGCGTTCACGCTGAACTGGGCCATGGTCTGCTCCTCGTGCCCGGTGCGGCCTACGCCTGGGCGATCTGCTGGATCTGCAGGATCACGAACTCCGCCGGGCGCAGCGGTGCGAAGCCGACGACGACGTTGACGCGCCCGAGGTTCACGTCGTCCGCCGTGGTGGTCTCGCGGTCGCACTTGACGAAGTAGGCGTCGCGGGCGGTGGTGCCCTGGAAGGCCCCCTGCCGGAACAGGCCCTGCATGAACGCACCCAGGTTGAGCCGGATCTGCGCCCACAGCGGCTCGTCGTTGGGCTCGAAGACCGCCCACTGCGTGCCCCGGTACAGGCTCTCCTCGATGTGGAGGGCCAGCCGCCGCACGGGCAGGTACTTGTACTCGTCGGCCAGTTGGTCCGCGCCGCGCAGCGTCCGCGCGCCCCAGACCACCAGTCCGGCGCCGGGGAACGACCGCAGGCAGTTGATGCCCAGCGGATTGAGCTCGCCGGTCTCCGCGTCGGTGAGACCGACCGCGAGATCGGCCGTGCCGGAGAGGGCGGCGTCCAGTCCGGCGGGGGCCTTCCACACTCCGCGCGAGGCGTCGGTACGGGCGATGACCCCGGCGATCGCCCCGCATGCGGGGAACGTGCCGAGCCGACCGCCCGCCGCCGGGTCGGCCTGGAGGAGGCGGGGGTAGTACAGCGCCGCGTTGCGCGCGTCCGGGCCGGTGAGCTGGAGGCCGGACAGAGTGGTGGCGGCGGTCGCCACGGTCATCCCGCCCGGGGGGTCGACGATGAGCACCGCACGGCGCCGCACGCAGTAGGCGAGCGCCGCCTGGTAGACGCC
This sequence comes from Streptomyces sp. NPDC090088, assembly GCF_044747345.1. Lineage (NCBI taxonomy): Bacteria > Bacillati > Actinomycetota > Actinomycetes > Kitasatosporales > Streptomycetaceae > Streptomyces > Streptomyces sp. NPDC090088. The sequence goes on from NZ_JBIVDZ010000006.1 coordinate 633,787, forward strand.
CGGCGGGGTGTCGCCTCCGGCGACGGGCGGCGGGATGCAGAGCAGGTTGAACAGGTCGGCCTGGTCCAGGGCGTACAGTCCGCCGTGGGTGGCCTGCAGCGCGGGGGCGGTGTAGTCGTCCTCCGTAAGATCGCCGCCGTCCGTGCCGGCGTCGGCCTCGGCGACGGCCAGCGGCTGGCCGGCCGCCGTCTCCCGGGGGCGCTTCGGGGGCAGGTCCGCCGGGTCTGGCACGCGCACCAGCCGTGACTCGGCCTGCAGCACCTGGTCCAGCCGCCGGGCGCCGGCGGTGACGGTGACGTTGCGGATGGTCTCCTGCTGCCCGGTGCTGCCGTCCGTGACGACGAGGTTGAACAGTTGGTCGGGCGTCGTGCCGAGCCTCGTGGCCACCTCGGTCAGGTCCACTGTGCTGTCGTAGACGACGGCGGCGGTCAACTGGTTGGCCCACGAACCGGGTTCGGCGGCCACCAGCACCAGGCCCGTGCCGGCGGCGATGTCGCTGCCGGTGTCCTTGTCGTTTCCGGTGTCCTTGGCGCCCAACATCGCCGCCGGGCGGGTGAGACGGGCGAAGGTCGCCTGGGCGGCGCCGGGGGACACCCGGACCACCAGAGCCTGACCGCCGCCGTTGGCGAAGAAGTCGCGGACCGCGGAACTCACCGTACTGTCCGGCGACAGCCCGCCGAAGATCCGCTGGTAATCGGCGAAGCCGTTGACGACCGTGGCCTGGTCCACCGGGCCACGTCGGGTCCTGCCGACGAACGCCGTGATGGAGGTCGCGACGCCGGTGATGGTCCGCACCCCGCTGGCGATCTCCTGGACGTAGACGCCGGGGTAGGGAGTGCTGGTGGTCACGGTGCTCCCCTCTCCGGGCCGTCGGCGCGGCGGGCCGCGCGCGAAGGCCGGACGGTCAGGCGGCCGGTGGCTCGCCGGTCGCGAGGCTACGACCACCTCCGTCACAAGGTCGTCACATTCGTGGCACCGTGTGTGCGACGCGTGATGAAGACAACGCGAAACCTGCACTCCGGTGACACCCGCGTCTATATATTTCTTGCGCAATTAAACAAGTTTCGAGGGGGGAGCAAGTGGCATGAGTGTCGTGCCCAAGCAGCCCGATGCGCCCATGACCAGGCGCGGACACCTGAAGCTGTTGGACGGCTTCCGTTTGGAGATAGGGGACGACGGGATTCACCTGGCCGACAGCGCCCAGCGGCTGCTGGCCTATCTGGCCATCCAGGGGCCGTCGCCGCGAACAGCCGTCGCGGGCACTCTGTGGGGGGAGGTGTCCGAGGAACGTGCGCTCGCCAGTCTCCGGACGACGGTGTGGCGGATCAACCAGTTGGTTCCAGGACTGGTCACCGGAGAGCACCGCCAGTTGGCGCTGGCGGCCTTCGTCAGCGCCGACGTGACCGAGTTCGCCCACCGGGTCACCGACCGGCCGACCGATTCCGGCAGCGGGAGCCAGGCCCTGCCGAATCTGCGGATCCGCGAGTTACTGCCCGGATGGTACGAGGACTGGGTGGTCTTCGAGCGGGACCGGCTCCGTCAACTCCACCTCCACGCGCTGGAGGCGGCCGCCACCGCACTGTGCACGGGCGGGGAGTACGCGGCCGCCTTGGACGCGGCACTCGCGGCGGTCCGCGGCGACCCGCTGCGGGAGAGCGCGCGGCGTGCCGTCATCCTGGTGCACTTGGCCGAGGGCAACCTCGTCGAGGCCCACCGTGAATATCAGCGCTTTCGTACCCTGCTGGTCGACGAACTCGGCGTGGAGCCCTCCGGCCGCCTCACCACCCTGGTGACGGAGCGGAACGGCGACCGGCGGCGCGGTGCTCCGGCACCAACCGTTCCCGTACCGTCCGTTCCCGTACCGCTGTTCGACCACCTCGGGGGAGGTGAGTACAACAGCGTTGTGCAGGGCCAATACAGGCCGGAAGACCCGTTACCACCTGCTGATTTCGGCGGAGGTATGCCCGCGCCGGGCCTCCGCCTGCGCGGCATGCAGACGCCCCCCTGACAGCGCGCCTCCCGCTTCGGCCGGGCGGGCCTCCGTCAGGGCCTGCTCGGCCCGAGCCGGCAAGTGAGCCGGCAAGTGAGCCGGCCCCTGATGCCGGCCAAGTCTTCGGCGCCGGCCCGCTCCTCGGCGTCGGCTCATCCCTCGTAGACGGTCAGGACCGCGCCGTCGACCTCGATACGGCGGCCCGCGCGCATTCCGTTGCGGCGCAGGGCGTCCAGGCACTCCTCGAAGAGGCTCAGTTCGCCGGCGTCCAGGATGGCCGCGGCCAGGTCCAGGAGTTCGGCGACCGACGCGTCGGTGAGTACTTCGGGCAGTTCTCCGGACAGCAGGACGACGGACTTGCCGTCGGGGTTTCGGACCACGGCCGTTGCGGGTCCGCCGTGCACGAACAACACATTTTCCCCCTGAGAGCCCGTGGTCGTGCGGCTCTCGCGTCCCGGGCAGAACGAGAGACTAGCCCTGGATCTTCCCGCTTTCGTGCGGAGTCGGATTCTTTTTCCGACTTGACGGAAGCGCGTACGAAAGTTGTTCGGTGGCGATCCGCCGGGGGCGGTCCGGGGCGGTCACTTCTCCCGCGGGGCGCGGTCCAGCAGGGACTCGACCAGCGCGGCGACATGGCGGCGGTCGTCGGACGACAGCTTCTGGACGCTCGCGATGAGCAGCGCGACCTCGGGGTCGGCGGCGGGTGTGTTCGGATCCGCGTCCGGTGAGGTGTCGTACACATGGATCCCGCAGGCCTCGGCGGCGGCGCGGCGCACCGTCTCCAGCGGGATCTCCAGCCCCTTGGCCAGGCCCTCCAGGGTGGTCGTCTGGGGCATGCGGACCACGCGGTCGGTGGTGGCCAGGTGGTGGACGGTGGAGCGGGGGATGGAGCCGCGGCGCGCTACGTCACCGTAGGACCAGCCCTTGCGGTCGAGGTGCTCACGGATCAACTGCTGCAGTGCGTTGGCCACTGACCGTCACTTCCTGCTCGCCGCCGGCGGAGTCCGCCATGTCGGGCCCGATTCTACGGTCGGGTAGCCGATAGGCCGAGGGGGTGATTTTCCGAAGGGGTTGCGCGAGGGGTTCCCGAGCCCGTAGTGTCCAATCTCGTTGGACAGCACGTCCGACCAGATTGGACGGAGTCCGGGGGGAACCTGACCCGTCCCGATCGGAAATGTCTATCCCTGAGGGGGAAAAGATCATGATGGACGCCCATGAGCTCGAGGCCGAGTCCGCGGAGCTGCTGCCGGGTCGCGAGGCCCTGGGCCGCCTGAAGTTCGGCTTCGGCAAGACGGTCAACGTGACCAAGCACGTCGCCAACATCAGCGCCCACAACGAGTCCGCCGCGCTGAACGACCACTCCTCGTGGTCGGTGGCCGACTCCGGCGCCGCCCAGACCATCAGCGTCACCCAGTAACACCGCCCCGGCGCGCACGGCGCCGGGACCGCCGGTACCGGCATCGACCTCATCGCACACGAAACGAAAGGACATCCGTCATGAGCATGGACATGAACGAGCTGGAGAACGAGTCCGCCGAGCTGCTGCCGGGCCGCGAGGCCCTCGGCCGCCTGAAGTTCAGCTTCGGCAAGACGGTCAACGTCACCAAGCACGTCGCCAACATCGACGCGTCCAACCAGTCCGCCGCGCTGAACGACCACTCGGCCTGGTCGTCCGCCCAGTCGTCGGCCGCGCAGACGATCAGCGTCACCCAGTAGTTCCCGGGAGCGCCACCGCCGTCGCCCCGGCGGTGGCGCTCGCGTCATGGGGGGGGAAGTGCATGCGGGATCCGGGGGGAGACCACATATGACGGTGCTCGGAGACGGGACCGCCGCGCTGTACGACACGGGCCCGGTGCCCGGACCCGGCGGCTGGCCGGTGACCTACGAGCAGGTGGCGACGGGCAACCTGCCGGTGGTCGACCCGGCCTCGCCGGTTCCGAGGCTGAGCGCGGGACTGCGGCTGCACGGCGAGTACCAGGGGTCGGGCTTCACCGAGCCCAAGTACATCGCCCGTCGGGGGGACGGGCAGGTCGTCCAGCTGTCCAGGCTGCTGTACCTGGTGGCGTCGTCGGTCGACGGCGTGCGCGATGCCGAGGCCATCGCCCACCGGGTCAGCGCCCGCTTCGGCCGCGAGGTCAGCGGGGAGAACATCCGCTTCCTCGTCGAGAAGAAGCTGGAACCGCTGGGGGTGACGGTCCCGGAGGGCCAGGAGGACGACGAGGTCGACGCCCCGCGCTCCGACCTGCTGCTCGCGCTCAAGGGCCACCGGGTCATCTTCAACGAGAAGCGGACGGCGAAGATCGCGCGTTCGCTGGCGTGGCTGCACCGGCCGGCCGTGGTCGCGCTGGTGCTGGGCTCGGCCGTCGCCATGGACGTGTGGCTGTTCGGGTTCTTCGGGGCGATCGAGCCCGTCCTGGAGGTGCTCGACCAGCCGGTCCTGATCCTCGTCGTCTTCGTGCTCACCGTGGCCTCCCTCGTCTTCCACGAGTTCGGCCACGCCTCCGCGTGCAGATACGGCGGAGCCCGGCCCGGCTGCATCGGGTGCGGGCTCTTCCTCATCTGGCCGTCGATGTACACCGACGTCACCGACGTCTACCGGATCGGACGGGGCGGCCGGCTCCGCACCGACCTGGGCGGTGTCTACTTCAACGTCGTCTTCATGCTGGCGATGGTCGGCGCCTACTTCGCCACCGGGGCCCAGTTCTTCCTGGCCACGGTGTACCTCGGGCACTTCGAGATCATGGAACAGCTGATGCCGGCCGTACGGCTGGACGGCTACTACATCCTCGGCGACCTGGCCGGCGTCCCGGACCTGTACGGCAAGATCAAGCCGATCCTGCTCGCGCTGGTGCCGGGGGCGAAGGGCGACAAGGCCCGCGAGGAGGTCGCCGGGCTGAAGAAGTCGGCGCGTGCCATCGTCGCCACCTGGGTGCTGACGATGGTCCCGCTGATCATCGGCGAACTCGGCTACGCGCTGTGGAACCTGCCCCGGATCCTCACCACGATGACCCGCTCGCTGACCGAGCAACTCCTCGGCACCGGCTCGGCGTTCGTGGACGGGAAGATCGTCGAGGGCCTGGTCGGGACGATCGGCAGCGTGATGCTGCTCTGCCCGATGGCCGGCGTCGTCTACCTGTCCGTGAAGATCGGCGGGCGGATCATCCGGGCCGCGAAACGCACCACCGCGGGCCGGCCCCGGCTCCGGCTGGTGATCTGCGCCCTCGCTCTCGCCGGGCTCACCGGGCTCAGCTACGCCTGGATGTCCGGGGTGACCCCGAAGCCGCTGCCCAAGCAGCCGCCGATCGCACCGATCCTCCAGCCGGGGGTGCCGACCGAGGAACCGCCGCCACGGCAGGCCTCGACCCCGGACGAGCCGGAGGACTCCGGTGCCCCGTCGGACACCGTGTCCGGCGAGCCGGCCCCCTCGGCCGGGGCCGGCGCGGGGCCCTCGGCCGAGCAGACCTCGCGGGGCGCCTCCGCCTCGGCGTCGCCGTCCGCGTCGGTGCCCGGCGGCCCCGGCCAGGGGCCCACCAAGTCGCCGGCGCCGGCCACCGGAGGGACGGCCACCGCGCCGACGCCCTCGCCGTCCGAGAGCGTCCCGGCGTCCCTGACGCCCACCCCCTCGGAGAGCGTCCCGGTGTCCCCGACGCCCAGCCCGTCCTCGCCGCCGGTCAGCGACTCGCCGAGCCCGGCCCCGGCCACGTCCTGACGCACGGCACCGGGCCGCCGTACCGGGTCCGCCGGCCGCACGCCGCCGTACCGGGTCCGCCGGCCCCACGGTCACCGCACCACTCATCGCTTACCGCTTACCGCAGGAGCAATCCATGAGCAGTCACCGAAAACCACGCACCACCACAGGTCCGCTCTCCCGGCGGGCCCTCCGGATCGGCCTGTTCGCCGCCGGGGTCGCCGGGGCGGCCACCGCCGTACCGGCCCAGGCGGCCACCCTCGCGCCGCACGCCGCGTTCGCCTCCGACCATGTCTTCAGCCACGCCGACCGGGGCCACCACACCCAGGCCAGGGACTCCTTCACGGTCCGTCAGTTCGGCACGGTGAACGCGGCCACGGCACGCAACCAGGCCAACGCCGTCGGGGCCGGCTGCTCGGTGGACGACCACTGCCGGTCGGTCGCGCTGTCCTTCCAGATCGTCACGATCGCGGGGGAGCGCACCCACCTGAACGCGGTGAACCTCAGCGACGCCGCCAACAAGGAGTGCACCGGCTGCCAGACCCTGGCCGGCGCCTACCAGTTCGTGGTCTCCACCCCGACCGCGCTGCGCTTCGACGCCGCCACCCGCGGCAAGCTGGACGACATCCACCGCCGGCTCGACGAGCTGACCCGCTCCACCCTGCCCGCCGCCGACCTGCGCACGCGGGCCGACGGACTGGCCGCCGAGGTCACCGCCGTCCTCCATGACGCGGTCGCGAACGCCCCCAAGGGCGACCCGAAGACCGACGTCACCCTGCACCGCCACCTGGACGGCTGGCCGGGCCACTGACCCCGCCCCGTCGTTCCGTTCCCGGCCGCCCGGCCCACGACCGCCTCCAGCGGGCCGGGCGGCCGGGCGTGTCCATTGACAGGGAGTACGACCCGGCGGAGACTCGGAGGAACATGGTGAAGGAAATTTCACCACGCGAACACCACGCACCACACGGCCAGAGCGGGGCGACGGCGCCCCGTCCAGGGAAGGGAACGACCGATGCGTACCACCGTCGGCATCATCGGAGCCGGACCCGCCGGGCTCCTCCTCGCGCGGCTGCTGCACAACGCGGGCATCGACTCGGTCGTCCTGGAGAGCCGCGACCGCTCCTACGTCGAGCACCGCCAGCGCGCCGGGATCCTGGAGCAGGGCACGGTGGACGTGCTGCGCGCGGCCGGCGCCGGGGAGCGCATGGACCGCGAGGGCCTGCGCCACGACGGCATCGAGCTGCGCTTCGCCCGGCAGCGCCATCGCGTCGACTTCCCCGGTCTCACCGGCGGCCGGTCCGTGACGGTCTACGCCCAGACCGAGGTCTGCAAGGACCTCATCGCCCTCCAGCTCAAGGAGGGCGGCCCGCTGCTCTTCGAGGCGGAGGCGCTGGCGGTGGAGGACGCGGAGAGCGAGCGGCCGCGCATCCGGTTCCGGCACGAGGGCCGGGAGGACGTCCTGGAGTGCGACTACGTCGTCGGCTGCGACGGCTTCTGGGGAGTGGCCCGCACCGCGTTCCCCGAGTCCCTCTCCCGGGTCTTCGAACGCACGTACCCCTACGCCTGGCTGGGCATCCTCGCCGATGTCGCCCCCTCCCACGACGAACTGGTCTACGCCCGCCACGAGCGCGGCTTCGCCCTCCTGTCCATGCGCTCCCCGTCCGTCTCCCGCCTCTACCTCCAGGTCCCGGCGGACACGGACGCCGAGGCCTGGACCGACGAGGCGATCTGGGACGAGCTGGAGCGGCGCTTCGAGACCGACGACGACTGGCGCCTGGAACGCGGCCCGATCACCCAGAAGTCGGTCACCCCCATGCGGTCCTACGTCCATGAGCCCATGCGGCACGGCCGGGTCCTGCTCGCCGGGGACGCCGCCCACATCGTGCCGCCGACCGGCGCCAAGGGGCTGAACCTGGCGGTCGGCGACGTCGTCACCCTCGCCCGCGCCCTGGCCCACGAGCGGGAGACGGGCTCCCCGGACCTGCTGGAGTCCTACTCGGCGACCTGCCTGCGCCGGGTGTGGCAGGCCGAGCGGTTCTCGTACGACATGACGACCCTGCTCCACCCCGGCCCCGGCGACACCCCCTTCGACGCCCGGCTCCAGCTAGCCCGGCTCGGCCGGATCACCTCCTCCCGGGCCGCCGAGACCGACCTCGCGGAGGCGTACACGGGCTTCCCGCTGGAATGAAGTGGGAATGAAGCCCTCCATGGCCGGGAATCAAGGCTCCGCGTAGCGTGTTGCGCAGCACGGTGAGGGAAAGATCCTCCGCAGGTAGTAGGGTCAATCTTTTGCCAATCCATTACTCTTGATGCCAAGGCCACGCGAGGTGGCCATGGAGGAGTGAAATGAGGAGCAGCAACCCGGTCTTCTCGCGACGGGGGTTCAGCCGCGACAACGGCTACGCGGGCTTCAACACCGCGCCGCAGGCCGGGTACGCACAGGGCAACCCGTACGCGCAGAACCCGTACGCGAACAACCCCTACGCGCAGCAGGACGTCCAGCAGGGCGCCCCGCCGCAGGCCCCGGCCACCACCGGCCGGATGACCATGGACGACGTCATCACGCGCTCCGCGATGACGCTCGGCACGGTCGCCGTCGGCGCGGTCCTCGCCTGGGCCCTGCTGCCGGTCTCCAGCACCAGCTACGGCCTGGCCATCGGCTCCGCGATCGTCGCGTTCGTCCTGGCCATGATCCAGAGCTTCAAGCGCACCCCGGTACCCGCGCTGATCCTGGGATACGCCGCCTTCGAGGGCGTCTTCCTCGGCGTCATCAGCGAGATGTACAACACCCAGTGGAGCGGTGCCCCGTTCCAGGCGGTGCTCGGCACGATGGCGGTCTCGGGCGCGACCCTGCTGGTCTACCGGGCCGGCTGGATCCGGGTCACCGCCCGCTACGCCCGCATCGGCATGGCCATCGCCATCGCCTTCGTGGTGGTCATGGCGGTCAACCTGCTGCTGGTCGCCTTCGGCGTCGCCGAGGACGGCGGTCTGCGCAGCTTCGGCCCGCTCGGCGCGATCGTCGGCATCATCGCGATCCTGCTCGGCGCGTTCTTCCTGACCCTCGACTTCAAGCAGATCGAGGACGGCATCGCCTACGGCGCCCCGAAGAACGAGGCCTGGCTGGCCGCGTTCGGCCTCACCATGACGCTGGTGTGGATCTACGTCGAGATGCTGCGCCTGGTGGCGATCTTCAGCAGTAGCGACTAGCCGCGCGAGACGAGCTGAGAAGGGCCCCGGGGTCGTCACCCCGGGGCCCTTCGCCGTCTGTGCGCGTGCGCGCCTAGAGAAGTTTGCGCGCGGCCCTCCTCAGGTCGTACTCGTGGATCAACGCCTTCGCGTGGCCGTACGCGAGGTTGTGTTCATGGCGGAGCCAGCTGACCTTCTCCTCGAAACGGATGAGGGACGGGCCTTCGTCGACGGTACGCAGCCAGTCGGACACTTCACGACCGGTGCAGTGGGGGATGCGGGCGAGCATGTTGCGATGGGTCTCCTCGGAGAAGACTTGGGACATCGGCGCCTCCGGTGCGCAAAGGGGGTTGTAGCCGGTCCTTCACGTCACCGTGCCTGAGTGTTGGCGTGTTGGCAACAGTCCTGACAGGACAGCCGACGGCACGCGTTACGCTCACGCCGTGGTTGATACGACGCCTCTGACCCGTGCCGTGGAGCACTTCGCCGACAAGTTGCGGGCGGCCCCGCAGAGCCGCCTGCAGCGGGGGGCCGCCGCGGAAGCGCTGGCGCTGGCCCGGCAGTTGGCCGACTGGGCGCGGACCGTCGAGGAACCGGACGCCGCGGCACGCGAGATGCCGGACGCGGGGATGTTCGCGGTCGCCGACCAGATCACCGTGGCCGGGAACGACCTGGCGGTGGTGCTGCTGAGCGACGCCGAGGTCGGCGACGCGGTGCGCCTGGTGGAGGAGGCGCAGAAGAGGGCGGGGGTGTGAGGGGTGCGTTGTCGGGTGCGGGTGCGTGGGGGTTGCTCGCGCAGTTCCCCGCGCCCCTAAAAGCAAAAGAAGGGGCGCTGCAACGAGCGCCCCTTCAGGGGCGCGGGGAACTGCGCGACCAGCCACAGCGCACCCGCACCCGACGAAGCACCTGGGCGCCCCGCCACATCACAGGGACGCTATGACCCGGTCCGCCAGGATGTAGACGTTCTCCTCGCCGCACGCGAACGTCAGCGTGTAGGCGCCGGAGATCCCCGAGCCGCCCAGCAGGAACGGCGTCTCGCCGGCGCCCAGCGCCGCGGCCAGCCGCTCGGCGGTCTCCCGGTGCCCCGGCGTCATGCACAGGGTCGTGCCGTCGGCGAAGACATAGACGTCCAGCGTGCCCAGCGGCCCGGGGCGCACGTCGGAGAGTTCGACCTGGGACTCGGCCAGCTGCTCCAGCGTCGCGACCGTCCGCTCGTGGTCGTTCACGACCGGCGACTGCACCGGTACGAAGTCCGGGTGGGACGGGTGCCGGCGGCGGGCCGCGGACAGTTCCGGGGACTCCCCGGCGAACTCGTCGGCCTCCGTCGCCGGCTCGGCGACCGGCTCCAGGCCCACGAAGTCGCTCTGCCGGGGCAGGAACAGCTCGTTGTCCGCCAGACCCAGCAGCGACGGCGCGTCGGAGACGTCACGCGCCTCCTGCGCGGCCCAGAAGGCGCGTGCCTCGGCCAGCTCCCGCTCCCGCTCCTCGGCCAGCGCCTCCGCCACGGCGGCGCGTATCTCGTCCGTGTCGGCGTGGCTGCGGGCGGCGGGCAGCAGGGCCCGCATCGTCGCGGCCTGGTTCTGGGCAAGCTGGGTGTGCAGCTCGGCGACCTGACGGCGCAGCTTCAGAACGGTGCGCAGGACAGCGACGCCCACGGCGCCCGTGGCGGCCGTGGTGAGCAGCAAGGCGATCGGCATGGCGCTCACTGACGTACTCCCGGTTCAAAGTCGACCCCCGACTTCCTACATCAGCTTGAAGGGTGGACTATCCAGCTGTCAGTGCGTAACGTCACGAAACGGACAGGACTTTGGTCCTGGGGTTTACCCGGACAGTGGCGCTGACCTGCGGCGATATCCCCGCAGAGGGAGATAGGTCACATCCTGAGGGAGATTGGATCACAAATCGGCCCGATGTTCGGGGTTTTCTCGAACATCGGGCCGTGTTGTCACGGTGCGTCCCGTGACGGTCACTCAGGGGATCAGCTGAGGCGCTCGATGACCATCGCCATGCCCTGACCGCCGCCCACGCACATCGTCTCCAGGCCGAACTGCTTGTCGTGGAACTGGAGGGAGTTGATGAGCGTGCCGGTGATGCGGGCGCCGGTCATGCCGAAGGGGTGGCCGACGGCGATGGCGCCGCCGTTCACGTTCAGCTTCTCCAGCGGGATGTCCAGGTCGCGGTAGGAGGGGATCACCTGCGCGGCGAACGCCTCGTTGATCTCGACCAGGTCGATGTCGCCGATGGTCAGACCGGCGCGCTGGAGCGCCTGCTTGCTCGCCTCCACCGGGCCGAGGCCCATGATCTCGGGGGAGAGGCCGGTGACGCCGGTGGACACGATGCGGGCGAGCGGGGTGAGGCCGAGCTCGCGGGCCTTGGTGTCGCTCATGATGACGACCGCGGCGGCGCCGTCGTTCAGCGGGCAGCAGTTGCCGGCCGTGACCAGGCCGTCGGGGCGGAACACCGGCTTCAGGCCGGAGACGCCCTCCAGGGTGACGCCGGCGCGCGGGCCGTCGTCCTTGCTGACGACCGTGCCGTCGGGGAGGGTCACCGGGGTGATCTCGCGCTCCCAGAAGCCGTTCTTGATGGCTTCCTCGGCGAGGTTCTGGGAGCGGACGCCGAACTCGTCCATGTCCTGGCGGGTGACGCCCTTGATCCGGGCCAGGTTCTCCGCGGTCTGGCCCATCGCGATGTACGGGTCGGGGAGCAGGCCGTCCTCGCGCGGGTCGTGCCAGGTCGAGCCCTCGGACGCGGCGGTGGCGGCGGTGCGGGCCTGTGCCTCGTCGAAGAGCGGGTTCGTGGTGCCCGGGAGGCCGTCCGAGCTGCCCTTGGCGTAGCGGGAGACCATCTCGACACCGGCCGAGATGAAGACGTCGCCCTCGCCGGCCTTGATGGCGTGCAGGGCCATGCGGCTGGTCTGCAGGGACGAGGAACAGTAGCGGGTGATCGTGGTGCCGGGCAGGAAGTCCATGCCCATCTGCACGGCGACGATCCGGCCGAGGTTGTAGCCCTGCTCGCCGCCGGGGAGGCCGCAGCCGAGCATCAGGTCGTCGATGTCCCTGGGGTCCAGCTCGGGGACCTTGGCGAGGGCGGCCTGGATGATCGTCGCGGTGAGGTCGTCAGGGCGCAGGTCCTTCAGCGAGCCCTTGACGGCGCGGCCGATCGGGGAACGGGCGGTCGAGACGATGACTGCTTCGGGCATCTCACGGCTCCATTGACGTCTGTACGGACTGGCAGGGGTGCTTGGGAAGTTACCCGTACGTATGTCATCGGTCACCGGTGTCGGGGTGTGACACTGGCCGCACTTTCTAAGCGCTTGCTTGGCTGATGTGGTGGGGTGCGTCGCCGGGTGCGGGTGCGTGGGGGCTGGTCGCGCCCACGCGGCGGTAGCCGCACATCGATACAGCCCCGCGCCCCTGACGGGGCGCTTCGCCCGCCGTCTCCCTAGTCGGTGGTGCCCGCCCTCGACCTCGTCTCTTCGGAAGCCTGGTCGGACGGGAGGGCCTCCACGTGCTGGCGGCGGCGCCGTTTCAGCAGGGCCCACGGTCCCCGCGGCCCCGTCGGCATGGCCGCGGTGACCTCGGTGCCGGGCTCGGCCGCGGCCTCCGCTGCCGCGCGGGCGACCGGGAGGAAGCCCTCGCGGCGGGTGACGTCGGGGCGCTCCTCGTCCGCCGGCCAGAGGCCGAGGGCCGCGCAGACCGTGGGGAGGACGGCCATCGCCGCCGTGGCGTAGCCCTCCGCCGAGGGGTGGTAGTTGTCGGGGCCGAAGAGCTCGCGGGGGTTCGCCGCGAACTCGGGGCCCAGCAGGTCGCCCAGCGACACCGTGCGGCCGCCCTGCTCCACCGTGCCGATCGTCTGGGCCGCCGCCAGCTGCCGGGAGGCCCGCCGGGCCAGCCAGCGCAACGGCTGCCGTACCGGCTCGATCGTGCCCAGATCGGGGCAGGTGCCGACGACGACCTCGGCGCCCGCCGTGCGCAGCCGTCGTACCGCCGCCGAGAGGTGGCGCACGGAACGGGTCGGCGGCATCCGGCGGGTGACGTCGTTGGCGCCGATCATGATCACGCAGACGTCGGGGACCGGCGAGGCGGTGCCCAGGACGAGCGCCACCTGGCGGTCCAGGTCGTCGGACTGGGCGCCGGGCTGCGCCACGTTGCTGAACTCGACCGGGCGTTCGGCCACGGCCGCGAGGCCGGAGGCCAGCAGCGCGCCGGGCGTCTGGGCACCCCGGTGCACGCCCTGCCCCGCCGCCGTGGAGTCGCCGAGCATCGTCAGCCGCAGGGGAGGCTCACCGCTGTCGTACGCGTCGCCGTAACGGCCGTCGGCGGCCGGCACCCGTCCGCCGCTGTTGCCGTTGCCCACCGCTGTCCTGGCCATCCGCACCTCGGCCAGCACCAGGCCCACCGCGGCCGCGCCGACCAGCCCGACCCCGCCGCCGCCGTACGCCGCCCCGGCCGCGATCCGCCGGGCCACCCGCGCCCTCGACATGTTCGTCATGCGTCGCCGCCACCTCCTCGTTGCCGCTCATCCACTCCTTGCCCCGTACAGCCCGTGCGTCAATCTCAACGGGGAGTGAACCTCCGGAGCGGGGCCTTAGGCTGGCCACACCACTAGGACCACACCTTTTGCAAGCAACCGGAGACAACGGTGCGATTCCACGACTCGATGATCAGCCTCGTCGGCAACACCCCGCTGGTGAGACTCAACAGCGTCACCCAGGGCATCCGGGCCACCGTGCTCGCCAAGGTCGAGTACTTCAACCCGGGCGGGTCCGTGAAGGACCGCATCGCGCTGCGGATGATCGAGGCGGCGGAGAAGAGCGGGGAGCTGCAGCCGGGCGGGACGATCGTCGAGCCGACCAGCGGGAACACCGGGGTGGGGCTGGCGATCGTGGCCCAGCAGAAGGGGTACAAGTGCATCTTCGTGTGCCCCGACAAGGTGAGCACCGACAAGATCAACGTGCTGCGCGCGTACGGCGCCGAGGTCGTGGTCTGCCCGACGGCCGTGGACCCGGAGCACCCGGACTCGTACTACAACGTCTCCGACCGGCTGGTCCGCGAGACGCCCGGCGCCTGGAAGCCGGACCAGTACTCCAACCCGAACAACCCCCTGTCGCACTATCACTCGACCGGCCCCGAGCTGTGGGAGCAGACGGCGGGGAAGATCACCCATTTCGTGGCGGGCGTCGGCACCGGCGGGACGATCTCCGGCACCGGCCGCTACCTGAAGGACGCCAGTGACGGCCGCGTCCAGGTGGTCGGCGCCGACCCGGAGGGCTCCGTGTACTCCGGCGGCTCCGGGCGGCCGTACCTCGTCGAGGGCGTGGGGGAGGACTTCTGGCCGACCGCCTACGACCGGACCGTCGCCGACGAGATCGTCGCCGTGTCGGACAAGGACTCCTTCCAGATGACCCGGCGGCTGGCCAAGGAGGAGGGGCTGCTCGTCGGCGGCTCCTGCGGGATGGCGGTCGTGGCCGCGCTCCGGGTGGCGGAGCGGCTCGGCCCGGACGACGTGGTCGTCGTACTCCTCCCGGACAGCGGCCGTGGGTACCTCAGCAAGATCTTCAACGACGAGTGGATGGCCGACTACGGCTTCCTGGAGGACGAGGGCCCGAGCGCCCGCGTCGGCGACGTGCTCAGCGACAAGGCCGGCGGCATCATCCCCTCCCTCGTCCACATGCACCCGGACGAGACCGTCGGACAGGCCATCGAGGTGCTGCGCGAGTACGGCGTCTCGCAGATGCCCGTCGTGAAGCCGGGCGCCGGCCACCCGGACGTGATGGCCGCCGAGGTCGTCGGCTCGGTCGTCGAACGCGAGCTGCTGGACGCGCTGTTCAGCAAGCGGGCCTCGCTGGAGGACCCGCTGGAGAAGCACATGTGCGCGCCGCTGCCGCAGGTCGGCTCCGGCGAGCCGGTCGCGGACCTGATGACGGTGCTGGGCGCGGCCGACGCGGCGATCGTCCTCGTCGAGGGCAAGCCGACCGGTGTGGTCAGCCGGCAGGACCTGCTGGCGTTTCTCGCCAAGGGCGGCAAGCAGTAGCGAACGTGCGGTGAACTGGCCGTGAAGCCGGGGAACTTACGGTTTCCCGTCCGAGTGGTGGACTTCGCGGAAGTGGTACGAGCGTGTCACGTCCGCGCAGCACACGCTTAACACGGGTCCGGCAGATTAGTGGGTGTCGGCAGGGCGGGAGCGGCTCCCCGCCCCGGCCGGCACCGAACGTCCAAGGACCTCCGGAGCGGCTCCCGGACCTCCATGGACGCCCGGACGCGCAAGCCCGGCCCTGACCCGGCTCGCGTCCCTCGCGGGGACCGCCGTCGTCCCGCCCCCCGGTAACGGGGGTGCGGCGGTCCCCGCGCATTACATTTCCGGCCCCACCCCGTGTGTCCGGGCTCAGTCTTCGCGGTCGCCCCGGCGGAACAGACCGGGGTTGAGACGGACCGCCTGGGCCACGTTGACACCGGCGATGCCGACCCAGGTGGCGATCAGGCCCGTCATGCCCCCGAAGGCACCGCCGATCGCCGACAGCGGGATCGCCAGTACCAGCGAGACGATCCCGAAGCCGAACCGCTCGCCCCAGGAGTCGGTGCCCTTCGGGCGCCGCACCCCCCGGGCCACCCGCATCTGCTGCTCGGCCAGGCCCCGGCGCAGCCGCCGCTCCACCGCGCCGTCGATGCGCTGGTCGAGCTTCTCCACGAAGGAGTCGGCCAGTTCCGACTCGTACTCGGGCCCCAGCTCCCTGCGGGCGTGCAGGGTGGCGGCGAGGTCCTTCTGCAGGTCGGTGTCACGCGCGTCCGTCATGCCGCCCACGGTAGAGAGCGGGGGCGCCCGCCGCACTGGGGTAATCCCCCGCGTTCGTGCGGGGGTCCGCCTTCACGGGAGCAGCGACACCAGCCCGCTGTCCAGGTCGAACCGTGCCGCGACCACCGAGGCCGCCGCGAACGCGGAGTCCGCCCGGATCGCGTCCCGCACCCACGCGGTGTGCGCCCGCACGGTGTGCTCGGCCCAGTCGCCGGGCAGCGCCCTGGTGCGGCGGGCGGCCGGGGTGATCTCGGCGACGAGGAGTTCCAGATGGCCCGGGACGGGCGTGCCGGAGCGGAGATGGTCCAGGGTGGCGGCGACGGCGCCGCAGCGTTCGTGGCCGAGGACCAGGACCAGCGGGACCCGCAGCTCCGCCACGCCGTACTGGATCGAGCCGAGCACGGCCTCGTCCAGCACCTGCCCGGCCGTCCTTATGCACAGCAGGTCCCCGAGGCCCTGGTCGAAGACCAGCTCGGGCACGACCCGGCTGTCGATGCAGCCGAGGACCACCGCGAACGGGTGCTGTCCGGCGGCGAGCCGGCGGCGGTGGCCGGCGATGTCGCGCGGGCGGCGGGGCCGGCCGGCCGCGTACCGGCGATTGCCGGCGAGGAGTTCGTCCAGCGCGGCGGCGGCCGTGGTGGGTGCGGTGCCGGCCGCCGCCGGGGCGGAGACGGCGGCCAGGACGCCGACGGCGGTGGCGGTGACGGTCGCGGTGACAGTGGCGGTGGCGGTCAGAAAGGCCCTGCGGTTCGAGGCCATGACGCTTCCTCAGGAGTGTGGTGCCGATGACGCCCCATCACCGTAGGCAGTCGGCCGATTACTCCCTGTGCCTGTTTGCGGATATTTGACACTTCCGTCGGCAGATCATCGGCCGCCGCGCGCGGTGCCGGTCAGGCCAGCCCGTGCTGCTTCGCGTACGCGGCCGCCACGTCCTCCGGGTCCTTCTTGTCGTTGTCGACCTGGCTGTTGAGCTGGGTGAGCTGGTCGGTGGTGAGGACGTTGCCCAGCCGGGCGAGGGCCTTGCGGACGGTGTCGTCGGCCTTGCGGTCGGCGATCAGCGGGACGATGTGCTGGCTGGGGATCAGGTTCTTGGGGTCGGCCAGCACCACCCAGTCGTTGGCCGCGATGTCGGTGTCGGTGGTGAAGAGGTTCGCCACGTCGACGTCGCCCTTCTTCAGCGCGCCCTTGACCAGCGGCCCGTCGGAGTCCAGCGACTTGAACTCCTTGAACTCGACCCCGTACACCTCCTGCAGCCCGACCGCGCCCACCCGCCGCTTCTTGACCTCGGGCGCGGCCCCGATGACCAGCTTGCCGTTCTGCTTGGCCAGGTCGGCGAGCGAGGTCAGGCCGTACTTCCGCGCGGTCGCCCGGGTGACGACGAAGCAGTCGGAGTCGGCGGCCTGCCCGTACGGCAGCACCTGGAGCCCGGCGGGCAGCGCGAGGGTGAGCGCGTTCTGCATGGTGCCCGGCTCGGCGGAGGCGTCCTTCGGGGCCAGGTAGTTGAGGAGGGCGCCCTGGTACTCGGGGAGCAGGTCGATGTCGCCGGCCTTGAGCGCGGGGATCACGATCTCCCGGGTGCCGAGGTTGGGGCGGACCTTGACCTTCACACCGGCCTTCTGGAGCACGGCCGCGTAGAGGTAGCCGAGCACCTGGTTCTCGGTGAAGTTGGCGGTGCCGATGGTGATGCCGCCCTTGCTGGAGCCGCCGCCGGCGGTCGAACCGCTGCTCTCGTTCAGGGAGGTGATGCCGCTGGAGCAGGCGGCGAGGGCGGGGACGGAACCGGCGGCGAGCAGGCCACCGAGGAGGGTGCGACGGTTCATCTCGGGTTCCCTAGGCAGTGCGGTGGCGGAAGAGGAAGCGCTGGAGGCTGCTCAGCAGCAGATCGAGGACGACGGCGACGAGCGCGACCAGTACCGCGCCGCCGAGCACCTGGACGAGGTCGCGCTGGGCGAGTCCGTCGAAGACGTAGCGGCCGAGGCCGCCGAAGGAGACGTACGCGGCGATGGTGGCGGTGGCCACGACCTGGATGAGGGCGAGGCGCAGGCCCGTCATGATCAGGGGGAGCGCGAGGGGCAGCTCGACCTGGACGAGGACCTGGTGGCCGCGCATGCCCTGGCCGCGGGCCGCGTCCTTCACGTCCGGGTCGACGGCCGTCATCCCGGCGTAGGTGTTGGTGACGATCGCCGGGACCGCGAGGGCGACCAGCGCCACGTACACCGGCAGCATCGAGAGCCCGCCCGCCAGGAAGACCAGGACCACCAGGCCGACGGTCGGCAGCGCGCGGCCGAAGGACGCCAGGTTGATGGCGAGGAACGCGCCCTTGCCGGTGTGGCCGATCAGCAGGCCGAGGGGCAGGCCGATCGCGGCGGCGATCAGGGTGGCGAGCAGCGAGTACTGGAGGTGCTCGGCGAGGCGGTGGGCGATGCCGTCGGACCCGGCCCAACTGGAGCCGCTGGTCAGCCAGGTGCCGAGGTTCTTGAAGAGTTCGAACATGTCAGGCTCGCCTCCGCCGCCACGGGGTCAGTACGTACTGGAGCGCCACCAGCAGCGCGTCCGCGACCACCGCGAGCAGGATCGTGAGGACCACGCCCACGATCACCGGGGTCGGGAAGTCGCGCTGGAAGCCGTCGGTGAAGAGCTGGCCGAGACCGCCGTCGCCGATGTAGGTGGCGACCGAGACCAGCGAGATGGACATGACCGTCGCGATCCGGATGCCCGCGAAGATCACGGGGAGCGCGAGCGGGAGCTCGACGGTGAGGAGGGTGCGCAGCGGGCGTGTCCCCATCGCCTTCGCCGCCTCCTTGGTCTTCGCCGGGACCGAGTCCAGGCCCTCGACCGTGTTCCGGAGCAGCACGACCAGCGTGTACACGGTCAGGCCGATGACGGTCGTGGTCCGGGTCAGGCCGCTGATCGGCAGCAGCAGGACGAAGATCGCGATCGAGGGGATCGTGAAGAGCACGTTCGACAGGCCGAGCAGGAAGCCGCGCAGCGGGCGGACCCGGTGGGCGAGGACCGCGAGCGGCAGCGAGATCAGCAGGCCGAAGAAGACGGCGGTCATCGCGGCCTGGAGGTGCGAGAGGGTGAGGCTGGTGAGGTCGTCGGTGTGGTCGCCTATCCACGACCAGTCGATGGTCATGCGGCCACCGCCCGGGCCTCGGAGTGGGCCTGGCCGGCGTGCGCGTGGATGTCGTCGCGGGACGAGACACCGGTCAGCACGCCCTGCGCGTCGACCCGGGCGACCAGCCCGGTCGGGGAGGCGATCGACTCGTCGAGGGCCGAGAGCAGCGAGTCGCCGTCCTTCAGCGGCCGTACCGGGAGTTCGGTCTCCGTGTCCGCGGACTCGGCCGCCCAGTGCAGGGGCTTGCGCTCCGCGTCGAGTACGAGGGTCCAGGCGCCGCCCTCGGGGGCCGGGCCCTGCGGGACCCCGGCGAGGGTCTTCAGGGAGAGCAGCTTCAGTCCGCGCTCGGCGCCGAGGAAGTCCGCCACGAAGTCGTCGGCCGGGCGGGCCAGGAGTTCGGCGGGCGGGGCGCACTGGACCAGGTGGCCGCCGGTGCGGAAGATCGCGATCCGGTCGCCCAGCCGGACCGCCTCGTCGACGTCGTGGGTGACGAAGACGATGGTCTTGTTCAACTCCTTCTGGAGCCGCAGCAGTTCGTCCTGGAGCTGGGTGCGGACCACCGGGTCGACGGCGCCGAACGGCTCGTCCATCAGCAGGACGGGCGGGTCGGCGGCGAGCGCCCGGGCCACGCCGACGCGCTGCTGCTGGCCGCCGGAGAGCTGGTGCGGGTAGCGCTTGCCGGCGTCGGCGGCCAGGCCGACGGTCTCCAGGAGTTCGGCGGCGCGGGCGCGGGCCTTCTTCCGGTTCCAGCCGAGCAGCAGCGGGACGGTGGCGACGTTGTCCAGCACCGTGCGGTGCGGGAAGAGGCCGGCCTGCTGGATGACGTACCCGATGGAGCGGCGCAGTTCGGCGGCGTCCTGCTCGGTGACGTCCTTGCCGTTCACCTGGATCGTGCCGGAGGTCGGTTCGACCATCCGGTTGATCATCCGCAGGGTGGTGGTCTTGCCGCAACCGGAGGAGCCGACCAGGACGGTGACCCCGCCCTCCGGCATCTCCAGAGAGAGATCATGGACTGCTGTCGTGCCGTTGGGGAAGCGCTTGTGGACCGCGTCGAACTGGATCATGAGATGTCCCTTGCCCGGCTGTATAACGTCATGCAGAGTTCTCGGTAAGTGAATGGATTGTCAACGGTCTGGCGTTAATCCGAGGTAACGGATGACCGCAACGCAAGATCGAGTGTCCGGATTGAGGGGAGTTTGGGCGTGATGTCGTCTCGTATCGTGGACACTCTCGGAACAGCACACTCTGGCCTGGTGGTCCTCGACGGCATCGGCATGGGTGTCGAGGACGTCGTCCGGCTCGCCGACGGCACCGCCCGGCCGGTCCCCGGCACGGACGGGATGCGCCGTGCCGAGGAGTCCTGGGACGCGGCCCGGCAGATCGCCGCGACCGGCCGCGTCTACGGCCGCTCGACCGGCGTCGGCGCCAACCGGAACGAGACCGTGCCCACCGAGGCCGCCGCCGGACACGGACTGCGGCTGCTGCGCAGCCACGCCGGGGCGATCGGCGACGAACTGCCCGCCCGGCAGGTCCGCGCCATGCTCGCGGTGCGGGCCAACCAGCTGCTCGCGGGCGGCGCCGGCCTGCGGCCGAGCGTGGTCACCGCGCTGTGCGAGGCGCTGGAGTCGGGCGCGTACCCGGCCGTCAACGAGTTCGGCTCGGTGGGCACCGGGGACATCGCGGCGCTGGCCCAGGTGGGCCTCGCGCTGGTCGGGGAGCACCCCTGGAGGGGCGCAGGCGCACCCCCGCCGCAGCTCCTCGACAACAACGACGCCCTCGCCCTGATCAGCAGCAACGCCCTCACCCTCGGCCAGTCGGCGCTCGCCCTGCACGAGCTGCGCGGGCTGATCGAGGCCACCCAGGTGGTGGCGGCGCTGTCTCTGCTGGCCGTCGACGGCTCCCACGAGGCGTTCGCGGCCCCGGTGCACGCGGCCCGTCCGCACCGGGGGAGCGCCGAGGTCGCCCGCCGGATGCGGGAGCTGATCGGCGCGGCCGACCGGCCGACCCCGCCGCTCGGCCGGATCCAGGACCCGTACGGCTTCCGCTGCCTGCCCCAGATCCACGGCCCGGCCCAGGACGCGGCCGACGCCCTGGAGCAGGTCCTCACCATCGAGATCAACGCCGCCGCCGAGAACCCCCTCATCTCGGCCGAGGACCTCGCCGCCTACCACCACGGCGGCTTCTACCAGGCCCAGCTCGCCCTCGCCCTGGACCACTTCCGGCTCGCGGTCACCCAGGTCGCGCGCCTGTCCACGTCCCGCCTCTCCTCCCTCAACGAGCCCGCCTTCACCCGCCTGCGCCCCTTCCTCGCCGACCAGGAGCCCGCCTCCTCCGGCGTGATGATCCTGGAGTACGCCGCCGGCGCCGCCCTCGGCGATCTGCGCGCCTTCTCCGCGCCCGCCTCCCTCGGGCACGCTGTACTCTCCCGAGGCGTCGAGGAGCAGGCCAGTTTCGCCTCGCTCGCCGCCCGTCAAACGCTGCGCGCCTGTCGTGCGTACCGTCTGGTGGTCGGCTGCGAACTCGTCGCCGCCGTACGGGCGCTGCGCCAGCGCGAACTGAGGCCCGAACCCGGGCTCGGGGCGGGCAGGGCGCTGGAGCTGGCCGAGGCGGTGCTGGAGGCGGACCCGGCCGACCGGCCGCTCACGGACGACGTCACGGCGGCGGCCGCGCTGCTCGACCGGTTCACGGACATCTGGAGGGGGAGCACGTCATGAACGTGACCGACAGCCCTGCGACTCGCTTGCAGGCGCTCTTCGAGGGGCACCGGCTCACGCCGACCCAGCGGCGCATCGCGCACAGCATGGTGCGGCGCGCCGCCGACGTGCCGTTCCTGTCCAGCGTGGAGCTGGCCGACCTCGCCGGGGTCAGCCAGCCCTCCGTCACCCGCTTCGCGGTCGCCCTCGGCTTCGACGGCTACCCGGCGCTGCGCAGGCACCTGCGCGAGGTCGTGCCCCCCGAGCAGGCGGTGGGCAACGGGTCGTACAACGAGTACCAGCAGGCCGTCGAGGCCGAGATCGAGAACCTGCGGCACCTGGCCGAGGTGCTCGCCGACCCGCGCCCGGTGCAGCAGGCGGGACGGCTGCTGGCCGCCTCCCGGCCGCTGCCGGTCCTCGGGCTGCGCGCCGCCGCCTCCCAGGCGTACGGCTTCGCGTACTTCGCCGCCAAGGTGCACCCGGACGTCCGGCTGCTCAACGAGGGCGGCACGATGATCCACGACCGGATCGACGCGGCCGTCCTCGCCGGCGCCTCCGCGCTGCTGTGCTTCGCGCTGCCCCGGCATCCGCGCGAGGTCGTGGACACCCTGGGCTATGCCAAGGAGGCCGGGCTGACCGTCGTGACCGTCGCCGACTCCGCGTTCGCGCCGGTGGCCAAGGTCTCCGACCTGCTGCTGCCCGCCGCCGTCGGCACCGGCCTCGCCTTCGACACCGCGTGCGCGCCGATGCTGCTCGGCCGGGTGCTGCTGGAGGCGATGTGCGACGACCTGCCGGACGCGCAGGCCCGCCTGGAGGAGTTCGACACCCGGGCGGCGGCGCGGGGCCTCTTCGTGGAGTGAGTCTCCGCGACCGGCCCGGCTTTAAGACTCGTCTCACGTTCGCTGGTTAGCGTCCCACCCCACGGACAGGGGCGAGACCGGCGAGGAGGCAGCGGACATGGCGCGTGCGGGACGAGAGGGGCGCGGCGGACAGGGGCTGGCCCGGGTGGCCGTGGTCGTACGGGCCGGGGCCGCCCCGCTGTGGTGGTCCGGGGTGTTCGCGGCCGGCGTCGGCGTGCTGCCCCCGGGGATCACCGGGCGGCGGATCGGGGTGCTGGCCGGGGCCGCGCTGTTCCTCGTCGGCGCCGCCGTCGTGGCGCTCACCCGCCGCAAGCGGTACACCGCGCTGCTGCACGGAGCCGCCCGGGCCGGGAAGCACGACGTCCTCCAGGACCGGGCGGTGACCGTGCGCAACTGGCGCCGGGGGCACCGCTGGTGGCTGCTGCTGGCCTTCGCCGTCGCGCTCGGCAGCTCCTTCGCGGTGCCCGCCGCGGGCGGCATGCTGCTCGCCGGGACCGGCACCGGGCTGCGGCTGAAGGCCGCCTGGCTGGGCCGCCGGGAGAAGACCGAGGAGCAGCTGATGTGGCTGCGCGTCGACTGGCTCGACCAGCGCGGCGGCCGCCCGGCCGGCAAGACCGTCAAGGCCTACCGCGGCACCGGCATCGCGGCGGGCGACGCGGCCCCGGGCGGGTCCCGCCGGCGCACCGCGGCGCTGGTCTGAAGGTCTTCTAGACCTCCAGGTCCTCCTCGATCCGCTTCAGCTGGTGGCGGGCCATCGCCAGGTTGGCGCGGGCCTGGTCGAGGACCAGGTAGAGGAAGAGGCCGTTGCCGCCGCGGCCCTTGAGCAGCCGGATCAGGTGGTACTGGTTGGAGAGCGTGATCAGGATGTCCTCGATGTCGCCCTTGAGGCCGAGGTGCTCCATGGTGCGCATCTTGGCGCGGATCACATCGGTGTTGCCGGCGGCGGCCACGTTCAGGTCGAAGGTCTTGCTGCCGCCCATCGTGCCCAGCGCCATCCCGCTGGTGTAGTCGACGAGCGCCACGCCGGTGGCGCCCTCGATGGAGGTCAGGCACTCTTTCAGCGCGGTTTCGGTGTTGGCCATGACTTTCTGGTTCCTCTCAACTGTCGGTTGCGGTGCGCGCGTCGGTGGTGGTGCTGGTCCGTGGCGTGCGCGTGGTTCTGGTCCGTGTGGTGGTGGCGCGGGCGGGCCGCAGGGCCTTGGCGGCGTCCTCGGCCGCGTCCACCAGCTCGCCGATCCGGGCGGCGGCGCGCCGCCCCTCCAGGTGCAGCCGGCCGACGTTCACCCGGTCCTCGGCGAGCAGGGTGAGGACGGCACTGCGGCCGGCGGCGTAGGTGGCGACATAGCCGTCCTCGCCGCGCACCAGCAGTTCCCTGAGCTCGCCCTTGCCGGTGGCGTCGGAGACGCGGACGGCGACGCCGAGCTCGGCCGCGGTGAGCGCGGCCAGGCCCTCCGGGTCGACGCCGGGGAGGTCATGGGCGACGACGAGGCCGTCGACGCCGGCCGCGAGCGCGCCGGTGAGCTGGGGCATCCGGGTGCGCAGCCGGCGCAGTTCGTCGAGGACGGCTTCTCTGTCGGAGCTGCCGGCTTCTGCCGCCATCAGCTGTCTCCTCTCGGCGGGGCGGTGCCGTTCAAAGGGCCTCCAGCGCATCCCTGAGCCTCTTCAGCAGCGCGATGTCGGGGTCGGTGACCGGGGGGATCCGGGGCGGGGCGGCGGCCACGGGACGCCCCTTGACGAGGAGCCCGGCCGCCGCCAGCCGTCGTACGTCCACCAGCGTGTGGAAGGCCGGCCGGCCCAGCTCGCGGGCGATCTCCGGGGCCGTGCGGACACCGTCCACCCGGTCCAGGACCGCCCGCTGCCGGAGGGTGACCGGCGGCGGTGCGAGGGGGTCGGCGCGGATCAGCGGGGCGCCGTCCATCGCCGGGTCGGGCCACAGGCGGTCCAGCAGCTCGCGCCGGCGCAGGGTCTCGCGGTCCAGGGCGGTGACGGGGATCGCGGGCAACGGTCCGGCCGCCGAGGTGGCGCCGTACCGGAACCGGCCCGGGGTGCTGCTCGGCGCGAGCGCGAAGTACCCGGCGTCGAACAGCGCGCCGAGCCGGGCGACCTCCAGCGCGCCCCTCGGCAGCAGACCGGCGGCGAGCAGCCGGTGCGCGGCGGCCGGTATGTCGTCGGTCCACGGCCAGACCGCCGGGTCGAGCGTGCCGTGGGCCGTGAGGAGCACGTCGAGGCCGGGGGCGAGCGGGCTCTCGGCGTGCACCACGCGGCCCTCGGCCAGGTGCAGGGTGCCGTGCTCGCGGATCAGGACACCGGTGGCCCGTTCCTCGGCGAGGCGAATCAGCATCGGGGAGAGCGCGCCGGGCGCCCGGTCCGGTGCGGCCGTCCGGTCCCGGACCGGCAGCGGCGGAGGTGTTTCGACCACGGTCATCCCAGCACCAGCCGCTCGGCCATCTCGCCGAGCCGGATCCGGGCGAGGGCGAGGTTGCCGTCCTCGCGGGCCAGCCACAGGTGCAGGAACACCGTGGCGTCGAAGGACGTGACCACGAACCGCAGCAGGTGGTAGCTGTCCCGGTTGCTGACGATCAGGTCCTCCACCGGAGGACTCACGTCGATGTCGTCCCCGGTGCTGAACGCCCCGTGCTCGGCGGCCAGCCGGGCCAGTTCGGCGGCCTCCGCGGCGGTGGTCTCGTGGTCACCGCCCGGCGCCTCCCCGACCGTGCCCAGGGCCAGCCCGCTCGTCCAGTCCACCAGCGCGGCCCCCCGGGCACCGGGCAGACGCATCGCTTCCAGTAAGCACTCGTCGATTCCGGGCACCGTGGCTCCCCTCCCGCCCCCTGGGACTCCGGTTGAGTGACGCAGACACTACGCAACGTGTGCGGGAGGGGTGAGTCGTTTGGCATTTTCCAGTGGAACGTGCGTCCGGCAGGCTAGTGTTGGTCAACTGGGCTGCTTTTCACACCAGTTGATCCCTGTGTCCCTCCTGTCTCAATGGCGCTCGGAAGCGCGCAGGGTGGTGAGCGCGTCCGCGTGCGCCCCTCCGGAATCGGCCACGACCTCGGCGACCGTCTGCGGCTCCCGTACGACGGCGAACGCCAGGCCCCCGTCGCCGTCCGGTGCGAAGCCGTAAACTCCGGGCCGGGCAAGGGAGTTGTAGGAGTAGTGGGTGCCGAAGTAGTACGCCCCGGTGTCCAGCGCGACGGCGAAGTCCCCCTGCTCCAGCAGCGGCAGCGCGCGTCCCTCGGCGAGCAGGTCGCCGGAGAAACAGGCCGGCCCCGCCACGTCCTGCACCACCGCCGGCCCCTCCTTGGGCCGCCCCTTGTCGTCGTACGCGGCGATCCTGAGCGGCCAGGTCCCCGGCACGTACACCGTCCGCGACGCCACCTGCACCCCCGCGTGCGTCACCGCGATCCGCCGCCCGCCGGAGCTCTTGGCGTACTCGACCCGGGCCACCACCGTCCCGTGCCGGGCCAGCAGCGACCGCCCGAACTCCGTCACCAGCCCGTACCGCCCGTCGAACAGCCCCGGCACCGCCTCCGCGAGCAGCCGCGCGTACTGCGCGTACGTCGGCTCCGTCACCTCCGAGGCGAGGTTGACCGAGAGTCCGCCCCCGATGTCGAGGGTGTCGACCTGCCGCCGCCCGGTCCGCGCGTTGATCTCCTCGGCCAGCGCGTACGTCTCCGCCACGCCCCGCGCCAGCAGCGACAGCGAGATCCCCTGCGAGCCGATGTGCGCGTGCAGCCGCGTCAGCCACGGCCGGTCCGCGAACGCCTGGATCACCCACTCCCGGGCCCCCTCGTCGCGCAGCCCCACCCCGAACTTCGAGGTCGCGGTGGCGGTGGAGGTGGCCCCGATGGTGCCGGCCCCGATCTGCGGGTTCACCCGGAGCCCGAGCGCCGAGCGGGTGGCGCCGCCGCCCCGGACGAGGGCGTCGATCCGCCGCAGCTCCTGCGGGTTGTCCGCGTTCACGGCCACGCCCAGCGCCAGCGCCTCGCGCAGCTCCGCCTCGGTCTTCGCGGGCGCGTCGAACACCGTCCGCGCCACCGGCACCCCGGCCGCCCTGGCCAGCGCCAGCTCGCCCGCGCTCGCCACCTCGGCGCCGATGCCCTCCGCGGCCAGCAGCCGCACCACCGGCACCAGCGGGTTCGCCTTCACCGCGAAGGCGTGCAGGATGGCGGTGCCCGGCGCCGCGACCGCTTCGAACGCCCGGTGCAGCGCCGCGGCCGAGGCGCGGATGCCCGTCACGTCCAACAGGCCTACGATCGGCGCGTCCGGCCCCAGCAGTCCCTGCTCCACCGCCGCCCGCACGGCGGCGTCCCGCCGCACGACCCGCTCGCCGTCGTCCCCGCCCGCTTCGGTCTCGTCGACCTCGTTGATCTCTGCGATCTCTTCGTTCGCTTCCACGACGCTCCCCGACATGTCGTCGTCCGCACCGATAAGGCCCATAAGTCCAGCCAAACATCCGGATCGGGCGCACGCTGGCGGACGGATGTATTGACTAGTTCTATTCAGCGGGTCAGGATGTGAATAACCGTAGGAACACCAGGAGGCAGACCATGTCAGGACCCCGCCCCGTACGAGCGCCGCGCGGTACGGAACTGAGTGCCCTGGGATGGCAGCAGGAAGCCGCCCTGCGGATGCTGCAGAACAACCTCGACCCCGAGGTCGCCGAACACCCCGACAAGCTCGTCGTCTACGGCGGCACCGGCAAGGCCGCCCGCGACTGGCGCTCCTTCGACGCGATGGTCCGCACCCTGCGCACCCTCAAGCAGGACGAGACCATGCTGGTCCAGTCCGGCCGCCCGGTCGGCGTGATGCAGACCCACGAGTGGGCCCCGCGCGTCCTCATCGCCAACTCCAACCTGGTCGGCGACTGGGCCAACTGGGAGGAGTTCCGCCGCCTGGAGGCCCTCGGCCTGACCATGTACGGCCAGATGACCGCCGGCTCCTGGATCTACATCGGCACCCAGGGCATCCTCCAGGGCACCTACGAGACCTTCGCCGCCGTCGCCGCGAAGAAGTTCAACGGCACCCTCGCCGGGACCATCACCCTCACCGCCGGTCTCGGCGGCATGGGCGGCGCCCAGCCGCTCGCCGTGACGATGAACGACGGCGTCGCGATCTGTATCGACTGCGACCCGCGCGCCATCGAGCGCCGTATCGAGCACCGCTACCTGGACGTGCGGGCCGACAGCCTGGAGCACGCCCTCCAGCTGGCCACCGAGGCCCGCGACGCCCGCCGCCCGCTCTCCATCGGCCTGCTCGGCAACGCGGCCGAGCTGCTCCCGCGGATGCTCGCCGAGGGCGCCCCGATCGACATCGTCACCGACCAGACCTCCGCGCACGACCCGCTGTCGTACCTGCCGACCGGGGTGGCCTTCGAGGACATGGCCGACGCCGCCGCCAAGGACCCGGCGGGCTTCACCACCCGCGCCCGCGAGTCCATGGCCAAGCACGTCGAGGCCATGGTCGGCTTCATGGACGCCGGCGCCGAGGTCTTCGACTACGGCAACTCCATCCGCGGCGAGGCACAGCTCGCGGGCTACGAGCGGGCGTTCGCCTTCCCCGGCTTCGTCCCGGCCTACATCCGCCCCCTCTTCTGCGAGGGCAAGGGCCCCTTCCGCTGGGCCGCCCTGTCCGGCGAGGCCTCCGACATCGCCAAGACCGACAAGGCCATCCTCGACCTCTTCCCGGAGAACGAGTCCCTCGGCCGCTGGATCAAGATGGCCCAGGAGCGGGTCCACTTCCAGGGCCTGCCCGCGCGCATCTGCTGGCTCGGCTACGGCGAGCGGGACAAGGCCGGCGAGCGCTTCAACGACATGGTGGCGAGCGGCGAGCTGGCCGCACCGCTGGCGATCGGCCGCGACCACCTCGACTGCGGCTCGGTGGCCTCCCCCTACCGCGAGACCGAGGCCATGCTCGACGGCAGCGACGCGATCGCCGACTGGCCGCTGCTCAACGCCATGGTCAACGTGGCCTCCGGCGCCTCCTGGGTCTCCATCCACCACGGCGGCGGGGTCGGCATGGGCCGCTCCATCCACGCCGGGCAGGTGACCGTCGCCGACGGTACGAAGCTGGCCGGCGAGAAGATCCGCCGCGTGCTCACCAACGACCCCGGGATGGGCGTCATCCGGCACGTGGACGCCGGGTACGACATCGCGGAGTCGGTCGCGCAGGAGCGGGGCGTGCGCGTGCCGATGCGTGAAGGTGACGACGCGTGACCTTCCACAGCATGTGGGCGGAGCTGCTGCCGGTCGGCCGCAGCTCCGCCTCCGGCGGCTACCGGCGCTACGCCTGGACCGGTGCCGACACCGACTGCCGCGCCTGGTTCCAGGAGCAGGCGGAGACACGCGGGCTGACCTACGAGGTCGACCGCAACGGCAACCAGTGGGCCTGGCTCGGTGACCCCGCCGCCGGCAACGCCGTCGTCACCGGGTCGCACCTGGACTCCGTGCCGGACGGCGGCGCCTTCGACGGCCCGCTCGGCGTCGTGTCCTCCTTCGCCGCGCTCGACGAACTCCGCGCGCGGGGGGCGGAGTTCACCCGTCCCCTCGCCATCGTCAACTTCGGCGACGAGGAGGGCGCCCGGTTCGGGCTCGCCTGCGTCGGATCGCGGCTGACGGCGGGACAGCTGACCGTCGAGCAGGCGCACCGGCTGACCGACGGTGAGGGGATCAGTCTTCCCCGGGCCATGGAGGCCGCCGGATACGACCCCGACGCCATCGGCGCCGACCCCGAGCGGCTCGCCCGCATCGGCGCCTTCGTCGAGCTCCATGTCGAACAGGGCCGGGCGCTGGACCTGTCCGGGGACCGGGTCGGCGTCGCCAGTGCCATCTGGCCGCACGGACGCTGGCGGTTCGACTTCCGGGGCGAGGCCAACCACGCCGGCACCACCCGGCTGGCCGACCGCCGCGACCCCATGCTGTCCTACGCCGAGACCGTGCTCGCCGCCCGCCGCGAGGCCGAACTCGCCGGTGCCGTCGCCACCTTCGGCAAGATCGCCGTCGAGCCGAACGGCGTCAACGCCATCCCCTCCCTGGTGCGCGGCTGGCTCGACTCCCGCGCCGCCGACCAGGCCACCCTCGACACCGTCGTCGGCGGCATCGAGAAGGCGGCCCGGGAGTACGCGGAGGCGCACGGCATCGATCTCGACGTGGTCCGGGAGTCCTTCACCCCGGTCGTCGAGTTCGACCACGCCCTGCGCGACGAACTGGGCCGCGTCCTCGGCCGGGACACCGGTCTGACCGTGCCCGTCCTGGGCACCGGTGCCGGACACGACGCCGGGATCCTCTCGGGGAGCATCCCGACCGCCATGCTGTTCGTGCGCAACCCCACCGGCGTCTCGCACTCCCCGGCCGAGTTCGCGGCCGAGGACGACTGCGTGGCCGGGGTGAGCGCGCTCGCCGACGTACTGGAAGGGCTGGCCCGCGCGTGACGACACGGACGACGTACTGGTTGGAGTACGCCTGGCTGGACACCTACGTCGAGCCGGGCGTCGCCGTGGAGGTGGCCGACGGCCGCATCACCGCCGTGCGGACGGAGGTCCCCGCGCCGCCGCCGGGCGCCGAGATCCTGCGCGGTCTCACCCTCCCCGGCCTGGCGAACGCCCACTCGCACGCCTTCCACCGCGCCCTGCGCTCCACCGTCCAGGTCGGCTCCGGGACCTTCTGGACCTGGCGCGAGCTGATGTACTCCTTCGCCGACCGGCTGACCCCGGACAGCTACCACGCGCTCGCCCGCGCGGTGTACGCCGAGATGGCGCTGGCGGGCATCGCCTGCGTCGGCGAGTTCCACTACGTGCACCACGCCCCCGACGGCACCCGGTACGCCGACCCCAACGCCATGGGCGAGGCGCTGATCGCGGCCGCCGCCGACGCCGGTATCCGCATCACCCTCCTCGACACCGCGTATCTGTCCGCGGCCATCTTGAATGAGCACCGCGGTGAGCCGCCCAACGCCCACCAACTCCGCTTCTCCGACGGCAGCGCGGAGGCCTGGGCAGAACGCTGTTCAGTTCTCAAGGAACGGGATCACGCACGGATCGGAGCGGCGATCCACTCCGTACGGGCCGTGCCCGCGGGCCAGCTGGCGACCGTGGCCCGCTGGGCCGAGGAGCGGCGCGCCCCGCTGCACGTGCACCTGTCCGAGCAGACGGCGGAGAACGACGCCTGCCAGGCCGCCCACGGAGTCACCCCCACCCGGCTGCTCGCCGACCACGGAGTCCTCGGCCCGCGCACCACCGGCGTCCACAACACCCACCTCACCGACGAGGACATCGCCCTGCTCGGCGGCTCCGGCACCGGCACCTGCATGTGCCCGACGACCGAGCGCGACCTGGCCGACGGCATCGGACCGGCCGTCGCCCTCCAGCGCGCGGGCTCCCCGCTCTCCCTCGGCTCCGACAGCCACGCCGTCATCGACCTGCTCGAAGAGGCACGCGCGATGGAGCTGAACGAGCGGCTGCGCACCCGCACCCGGGGCCACTGGACGGCCGCCGCCCTGCTGCGCGCCGCCTCCGCCGACGGCCACGCCGCCCTCGGCTGGGACGACGCGGGCGCCATCGAGACCGGCATGCTCGCCGACCTCACGACGATCGCGCTCGACTCGGTCAGAACAGCGGGACCGGTGCCGCGGCTCGGCGCCGAGACGGCCG
Source organism: Streptomyces sp. NPDC090088 (assembly GCF_044747345.1). Taxonomy (NCBI): domain Bacteria; kingdom Bacillati; phylum Actinomycetota; class Actinomycetes; order Kitasatosporales; family Streptomycetaceae; genus Streptomyces; species Streptomyces sp. NPDC090088. The sequence goes on from NZ_JBIVDZ010000006.1 coordinate 664,761, forward strand.
TATTCGCGGCGACGGCAGCGGACGTACGGCACACGGTCGTCGCGGGCCGCCACGTCGTACGGGACGGCGCGCACACCCTCGTACCCGATGTGCCCCAGGCCCTCGCGCGGGCCGTCGAAGCCCTTCGCGCCTGACGACCACCCACGAGGACACCATGAGCAGCAGCACCGTCATCACCAACATCGCCACGCTGGTCACCAACGACCCCTCCCTCGGTGACAACTCCCCTCTCGGTCTGATCCAGGACGCGGCCGTCGTCATCGACGGCGACCGGGTCGTGTGGACCGGTGAATCCAGCAAAGCACCCGCCACTGACAACCGGGTCGACGCGGGCGGCCGGGCGGTGCTGCCGGGCTTCGTGGACTCCCACTCCCACCTGGTCTTCGCGGGCGACCGCACCCAGGAGTTCAACGCCCGCATGTCCGGCCGCTCGTACACGGCCGGCGGCATCCGTACGACGGTCGCGGCGACCCGGGCGGCCACGGACGAGGAACTGGAGCGGAACCTCACGCGTTACCTCGCCGAGGCCCTCCGCCAGGGCACCACCACCTTCGAGACCAAGTCCGGCTACGGCCTGACGGTCGAGGACGAGGCACGGGCCCTGCGCATCGCCGCACAGCACACCGACGAGGTCACCTACCTCGGCGCCCACATCGTCTCCCCGGACTATGCCGACGACCCGGCCGCCTACGTCTCCCTCGTCACCGGCGAGATGCTGGACGCCTGCGCCCCCCACGCCCGCTGGATCGACGTCTTCTGCGAGAAGGGCGCCTTCGACGGCGACCAGGCCCGCGCGATCCTCACGGCGGGCCGGGCGAAGGGCCTGACCCCGCGCATCCACGCCAACCAGCTCTCCTACGGCCCCGGAGTCCAGCTGGCCGTCGAACTGGACGCGGCGAGCGCCGACCACTGCACCCACCTGACGGACGCCGACGTGGACGCCCTCGCCCACGGCCGGACCGTCGCCACCCTCCTGCCGGGCGCCGAGTTCTCCACCCGGGCCGAGTGGCCGGACGCCCGCCGCCTCCTCGACGCGGGCGTCACCGTCGCCCTCTCCACGGACTGCAACCCGGGCTCCTCCTTCACCTCCTCCGTCCCCTTCTGCATCGCCCTGGCCGTACGGGACATGCGCATGACCCCGGACGAGGCGGTCTGGTCGGCGACGGCGGGCGGCGCGAAGGCCCTGAGGAGGGACGACATCGGCCGCCTCACCCCCGGCGCGTACGCCGACCTGATCCTTCTCGACGCCCCGAGCCACGTCCACCTGGCCTACCGCCCGGGCGTTCCGCTGGTCAGCGAGGTGTGGCGGCGGGGCGTACGGGTCGGCGCCTGAGTCAGCGCGCCCCCGCCCGCCAGTGCTGGGGGGTGCTGTCGGTCACCCGGTCCAGGGAGAGCTGGTCGTCGCCGTCGGGGGTGAGGGCCGTCTCCAGGGCGATGGCCGGGCGGATCTCGCCGTCGGGGGTCACGGTGAAGCGGAGGTTGATGCCGTGGTCGCCGTCGATCGAGGAGCACTGCCAGATGCCGACGCCTTTGTCGATCGCACCCCGGCTGTCCAGGCAGAAGTCGGGGTCCTCGGCGGACTGCAGGACGCCCCGGGACTCGTCGACGCGCCAGCGCTGGGTGGCGGAACCGGAGCAGGGGGCCGTGACGACGTCGGTGCCGTTGTCGAAGTCGGCGTCGAGGACGTCCAGGCAGCGGGCGGTGGCGGCGTTCACGACCTGGGTGTAGGCGGCGCCCGGGGGCTTCGGGGTGGGGGACGGGGTCGGGGTGGGGGACGTGCTGTGTGACATACCACTGGACGTGGGGGACACGAGGGACGGCGACGGCGACGGCGACGCGGCCCCCGTAGGAGACACAGTCGTCGTCGCCGTCACGGTCACCTGGGGGCTCGCGGGCGGTGGTGTCGCGGCCGCCCCGGTCCGGGCCTGGGAGTCCGGGCGGGTCAGCAGGTAGAGGAGCAGCGGTATCAGGGCCGCGGCCAGGGCCGTGGAGGTCAGCAGGAGACGGCGGGACGGGGGCCGGCGCCGGTGCGGCGGCAGGGGGTCGGCGGGCGGCGCTGGCGGGGTGTCGTGTCGTACGTACGCGGTTCCGGCCCAGGGCAGCAGCCCCTCCGCCAGCGTCTCGCGCGGGGTGTCCCGCAGCGCGGTGAGGTCCTCGAACGCCGCCGTGCAGTGCGGGCAGTGCGCCATGTGCGCGTGCAGGTCGGCGCTGTACCGGGGGTTCTCCGGGCGTACCGACTCCTCGATCAGGCGGCGGAAGTCCGCGCAGCGGGGGTCGTCGGAGGCGGCCAGCCGGGTGCGGAGGCAGGCCTGGGCCAGCGAGTGCAGGGCGGGCGGGGTGCCGTGGCGGACGTCCTCGGGGGTCAGGCCGAGGTGGGCGACGGTCAGGGCGCGGGGCTCGCGGTCCACGACGTCGTACCAGATGAGGCCCTGGGCGCGGGACGGCAGGGACTGGAACGCCGGCAGCAGGGGCGGGGTCGGGGCGCCGCCGGTGCCGGAGGAGTTGAGGACCAGGAGGAAGGTGGGGTCCAGGGCGGCCGAGCGCTCGTCGTGCGGCCAGTCGGCGGCCAGCCGGGCGGTCAGCAGGAGCAGATGGTGGCGGAGCGGGACGACCGGCTCGGCGCCGCCCGCGATCTCCCGGGCGGCGGTGGTGAAGGTGTCCGCGGTCAGCCGGCGGGCCGCCGCGTCGCCGGCCGTGCAGAGGCGGGCGTAGGCGAGCACCGCGGAGTGGTGGCGGCCGCGGAGTTCCTGGAGCGCGGGGTACGCGGTGGCGGTGGGGGTGCGCAGGAGTTCGGTCAGGCGCGTGTCCGAGGGCGGGTTGTCCTGGACCATCGTGCACCCCTTGTCGCCGGGCGTCCTTGCTGACGTACCGGCCAGTTTGGGGCGTGGGTGCTGCTGCGCGTGGAGCTTTGGCCAAAGACGTGGCGGGCCGGGGCGCGGGTCCCCCCGTCGCCCCGGCGCTGCGACCGCCGACCCGGCTCACTCCTCCAGCGTCAGCGCCTTGCGCAGCTGTACCAGCGTCCGGGAGAGCAGCCGGGACACATGCATCTGGGAGATGCCGAGTTCGTCGCCGATCTCCGACTGGGTCATGCCCGCGACGAAGCGCAGGGAGAGGATCTTCCGGTCCCTGGGCGGGAGTTCGGCGATCAGCGGCTTCAGGGACTCGATGTACTCGATGCCTTCGAGGCCGTGGTCCTCGTAGCCGATGCGGTCCGCGAGGGCGCCCTCGGACTCGTCCTCCTCCGGCTGCGCGTCCAGGGAGGAGGCGGTGTACGCGTTGGAGGCGGCCATGCCCTCGACGACCTCGTCGTCGGAGAGGCCGAGGCGTTCGGCCAGCTCCGCGACGGTGGGCGCGCGGTCCAGCTTCTGGGCCAGTTCGTCGCCCGCCTTCGCGAGGTCGAGGCGGAGCTCCTGGAGGCGGCGCGGGACCCGTACCGACCACGACGTGTCGCGGAAGAAGCGCTTGATCTCGCCGATGATCGTCGGCATCGCGAAGGTGGGGAACTCGACACCGCGGGACAGCTCGAAGCGGTCGATCGCCTTGATCAGGCCGATCGTGCCGACCTGGATGATGTCCTCCATCGGCTCGCTGCGCGAGCGGAAGCGGGAGGCGGCGAACTTGACCAGCGCGAGGTTCAGCTCGACGAGGGTGTTGCGGACGTACGCGTACTCGTACGTGCCTTCCTCCAGCGACTCCAGCCGCTCGAAGAGGGTCTTGGACAGGGCTCGCGCGTCGACCGCGCCGACCTCGTCGTACGGGGGGATCTCGGGGAGTCCGAGCCCCGCGACACTGCCCTCGATGGCATCCAGTTGTTCCGGTGGGGGTGTCGACGTCGCCGTCCGGGTATGCGATGCGTCGAGCCGGGGTGACATGGTGTCCTCCATCGTTCTCGGCATAAGGCTGCCGAAGCCGTGCGTGCACTGCGGTGTGCGGCGCCTCCAAAGCCGGCCGTGTCGGTTTGCGTGTCCCTACTAGCCCTACCCGCTCCGCCGAGCCACTCGCAAGTCCGTTCTATTAGTATGTGTCCGGATTTGAGAGGTTGTTCGGGTGTCGGGTTGCGTGCAGAAGGCGTAATGTTCGAGGGCGTCGACACGGCGTTCGGCGGACATCGGTGGGCATCGTCAGACATCGGTCAGACGGTGGCAGAAGCGGTCACGACCTCGGGAGAGAGACGGCAATGGACCACGGGACGGTCGGCAGCGCACAGTCGGGCCGGCTGCTGGTGGAGGTGCGGGAAGAGGGCTCCAGCGCCGTCGTGATTCCGGCGGGTGAGCTCGATCACCACACCGCCGATCTGCTGCGCGAGCCGCTCGACGATCTACTCGGCAAAGGCTTCTCACGCCTTGTCGTCGACTGCTCACGCCTTGAGTTCTGCGACTCCACCGGGCTGAACGTGCTGCTCGGCGCCCGGCTGCGGGCCGAGGCCGCCGGTGGCGGGGTGCACCTCGCCGGGATGCTGCCCGTCGTCGCCCGGGTCTTCGAGATCACCGGGGCCGAGGCGGTCTTCACCGTCCACGACTCCGTCGAGGCGGCCCTGGCCGACGAAACCGGCGACAAGGGCTGAGCCCGGGCCCGGCGTCCGGAACCGGGGGGTGTTCCGGCGGATCGGTCGGGCAGGAGAGATTCTGGATCTGTCGGCGACCCACCCGGCCACGCTTGAGTGGCTCATGCCGACGGGTCCGTACGACACTGCAGCACACGAACTCTTTGAATCGTGAACCGGTGAAACGGTGAGGTGAAGCGCTGATGAGCACCACCCGGCCTTACCCGCCGGGCGACCGCGGCCCGGAGCCCAGCGGCGCTTCCGGGATGTCCGAGGGGACGGCGTCCGAGGCGCCGTCCGCCTCGTCGGGGGGTCGTCAGGTCCGCAGGATCCGTCTCGACGGCGAGAGCGGGGTCGTTCCACTCGCCCGCGACTTCGCCCGGCAGGCGCTGTACGCGTGGGGGTGGCTGCCGGCGGCGACCGCCGACCGGCGGGCGGCCGCCGAGGATGTGCTGCTCGTGGTCTCCGAACTCGTCACCAACGCGTGTCTCCATGCGGAGGGGCCGGACGAGTTGTTCCTGGCCTGCGACAACAAGGTGATCCGGGTGGAGGTGTCGGACCGGGGGACCGGGCAGCCGGCGCCGCGGACGCCGCACCGGGCGGGGCGGCCGGGTGGGCACGGGATGTTCATCGTGCAGCGGCTGTGTCTGGACTGGGGGGTCGTACGGACGCCGGGGGCGGCCGGTAAGACCGTTTGGGCGGAGTTGGGGGCACCCGCCTAAGGGGCGGCGGCTTGGTGTTCGTGCGCGGCTGCGGGTGGTGGGTGGTTGCGCGCGCAGTTCCCCGCGCCCCTACGGGGCGCCAGGCATCCCCACACTTCCGCCACGCCCTTTCTCTTCCCTCCTCATGAGCCCCGGCGTACCTTGACGGCCCATCTGATACGCCGTCAGGAATGAGGTGGACCGTCGTGCCGTCCTCCAAGCGAACCGCCGCGCTCGTGTCCGCCGCCGCGCTGGCCGGGTCGGCGGTGCTGTTGGCCGCCCCGGCGGCGCACGCCACCGTCGTCGACGTCAACTACGCCTGCAAGACGCCGATCGGCAACAAGAGCGCCGTCTCCCCGATCGACATCAAGGGCGTCAAGAGCGGCAGCGGCTACAAGATCACGATGTCCTGGCAGAAGGGCGTCTCCTCCAGCCCCGTCGAACTCGGCAAGGGCGCCATGAACCCCAGCGCCACCATCAAGCTCGGCGGCGCCGACAGCGGCACGATGAACGTGACCGGCTCGCCCAACCAGGCCGCGATCCCCGCCAACACCCCCATCAAGATCAACGACTTGAGCGGGACCTACACGCCGGAGAAGAGCGGCAAGGTGACCTTCACCCCGGGCACGCTCATCATCAAGGCGCTCGGCACGACGACGACCTGCAACCCCACCAACAACCCCGGCCCCGCCCTGACGCTGGACGTGACCGCGTCGGGATCCGGTTCGACCGGTTCCGGCTCGTCGTCCTCCGGCGGCACCGGCGCCGACTCCGCGGGCACCCTCCCCAAGACCGGCCCCGAGGACTCGTTCGTCGCCCTCGGCACCCTCGGCGGCACCGTGCTGCTCGCGGGCGCGGCCGGCGCCCTCTGGCTGACCCGGCGGAACCAGACCGTACGCCGCTGACCCGCCGGGTCCGACCGCTGGAGCCGCCCATGCCGTCCGCCCAGTCCGCCGCCCGTGTCCTCGGCGTCACCGTCCTGACCCTGCTCGCCGCGACCCCGCGCGCGGCGGCCGCCGAGGGCTGGTCCCTCGCGCCCGCGGGCGCCGGCCGCCCGTCCGTCTACGCCGAGGGCGCCCCCGGAACGGTCCTCCAGGACACCGTGTCGGTGCGCAACCCCGGCGGACGGCCGGTCACGGTACGGCTGTCGGGCACCGGCGTGCCCCTCACCTTCGCCGAGCCGGACATCCGCGTCCCGGCCCGCACCCGCGCCGACGTCCCCTTCACGATGACCGTCCCGGCCGGCGCCGCCCCCGGCGACCGCTCCGGCACGCTGGTCGCCAAGGACACCGACGGCCGCACCGCCACCGTCCGCATCCGCCTGAGGGTCGGCGGCCCCACCCTGTCCGCGCTGACCGTCGAACACATCGCCGTCCACGGCGACCGCATCACGTACCAGCTGGTCAACAGGGGTACGACCGTGCTCGCACCGAAGCTGGCGGTGCGCGCCCACGGCCTCCTCGGCCGGGTCCTGCTGGACCGGGCGCCGCGCGCCCTCCCGGTCCGCCTCGCCCCCGGCACCCGCACCGAACTCAGCGAACCCTGGCCCGGCCACCCGGCCCTGGACGCGGTCGACGTCCGGCTGACGGCGACGGCGGCGGGCGGCGCGCACGACACCGCGGGCACGAGCGCCCGGTTCGTGCCCTGGGGTGCGGTGGCCGGAACCGCGGGCGTGCTGACGGCCGGGGCGGCGGGGGCGGCCGTGACGGTCGTACAACGGCGCGGGCGGCGCGGGGACGGGCCGGCCGGACCCCTGCCCACGACGGGCACGGACACCGACGTCGAGTTGACGGGAGCGGCGAGGTGAGAGTGCGTGCGGTCCTGATACTGGCGGCGGTGTGCGCGCTGCTGCTGGCGCCCGCGGCGCCCATGGCGGCGGCGGCCGGCGGTCCGGCCGTCAAGGTCTCCGAGTCCCAGGCCGGAACCGGCGGTTCGATCACGGTCAGCGGCACCGGCTGGCGGTCGCACACCCTGCTGATGATGCTGATCTGCGGTCAGGCCAGCCCGTCCCGGGGCGTGATCGGCGGCACCAACTCCTGCGCCAACGCCGACGGCCGGGCCGTCACCACCGACGCCGACGGCCACTTCAGCAAGCGGCTCCCGGTCGCCGAACCCCCGGTGCCCTGCCCCTGCGTGGTGCACGTGGCCACCGTGACCGGGGCGAACGCCGACGCGGACGCCGCCTTCCAGGTCGCCGGACACCCCGTGAAGGCACTGCCCAAAGAGTCCACCGGCGGCCGTCTCTCCATCCTCACGGACACCCGCCTCGACGGCTCCTCGGGCCTGCTGACCTGGTTCGGCGCACCCCCCTCCCGGACCCTCGTCTTCACCATCGGCAACGCGGGGTCGAGCACCCTCAAGGACCCCGTCTTCCAAGTCGGCACCTCGCACGGCGTGTTCGCCCCGCAGTGGGACGAGCAGCAGTGGCGCGGCACCCTCGCACCCGGCAAGAAGGCGCGGGTCGAACTGCCCGTCGAACTCTCCGCCGGAGCGCACGGCGACTACAACGTCTCCCTCAAGTACGACGGCAAGGTCCTCGCCGAGCAGCCCTGGGGCGTCGGCCGCCCGTGGGGCGTGACCCTCTTCTGGATCCTGCTCTGCGTGGTCGTACCGGCGGCGGTCTTCCGCATCGGCATGGCGGTGGTGGACCGGGTACGGCCGCCCCGCGCCGGCGGCATCCGCCATCGCGGGATGCACCGCCCGACCCTGCGTCTGCCGCGCCTGCGCACGTCGGAGCCCGCCCCCGCCACCACCGCGACCCTGCCGTGGTTCACCCCCGACACCGATCCGGGCACGGCCACCGGTCGGCTCTCCGCACCGCACGACGACAGTCCGGCGAGTCCTACGACTCCCACCACGAAGGGACCCACATGATCATGCGAAGGAGAGTGACACCGGTCAGAGCGGGTGCGGCGGCGGCCGCGCTGGTCCTCGGCGGGGCGGGCGTCCTGCTCGGCGCGGCCGCCGGGACCGCACAGGCGGCCGAGGTGTCGTACGCCACCCACTGCGTACCGCCCGCCGGGGTCGCCGATCCGATCGACGGAACCACCAAGGTCGAGATCACCGCGCCCGCCACCGCGAAGGTCGGTGACACGGTCGACATCACCTGGAAGTTCGTGCAGGCCGCGTCCAAGAACCCGGACATCATCGACCTGCCCGCGAACACCGTCCAGCCGTCCGGCACGGTCAAGGCGGCCGGCGCCCAGACCGCCGACATCGCGATGCAGGGGCCGCGCGAGAACCCGGCGATCCCCAAGGGCGGCGACATGGTGCTGTCCGACATGACGGGCTCGCTGAAACTGACGTCACCGGGCTCGGTGACGCTCACCCCGGACGCGTACACGGTCAACGCGTACGGGACGGACACCGTGTGCACCCCGTCCGGGACGGTGCCGCAGGCGGCGACGATCGAGGTGACCGGCACCGGTTCGACCGACTCGGCGAGCCCGTCGGACAGCACCTCGGCGTCGGCGTCGGCGTCCGCTTCCCCCTCCGACTCGGCCTCCGCCTCCGCGTCCGCGTCGGCCTCCGCGTCGGCCTCCGCCTCCGACGGCACCGGCCAGACCGACTTCACGGGCAAGGAGGTCAAGATCCCCTACGCCTGCAAGACGCCCCTCGGCCCCAAGAGCGCGACCTCGCCGGTGCAGATCAACGCCAAGAAGGACGGCGGCAGTTTCGACCTCACCGTGCAGTTCAACGGGTCGGTCATGGACAGCCCCGCCGACATCCCGGCGGACAAGGTGAAACCGTCGATGGAGGTGGTTCTGGGCGGCGCCGACACGGGCACGGTCCACGTGGAGGGCCCGACGAACTCCGAAGCGATCAAGACCGGGGACCCGATCAAGATCCCCGACCTGACGGGCACGTACAAGCCGGGCGCGAGCGGCGAGTCGACGCTGTCGCCGGGCGTCCTGACGGTCGAGGCACTGGGCACGACCACGACCTGCACCCCGACGAAGACCGAGGTCTCCCTGACCCTCGACACCACGGAACAGGCGAGCGGCGCGTCCGGCAGCACGACGACCTCCGGCGGCTCGTCGTCATCGAGCAGCGGCGGCCTGGCGGAGACCGGTGACAGCAGCAACGGCGCCCTGAAGGCGCTGGGCCTGGTGGCAGGAACGGCCATCCTGCTGGGCGGCGCGGTCTTCACCTTCATGCCTCGAAAGAGGACGAGGTAGTTCCCTAGGGGCGCGGGGCTGCATCTGATGTGCGGCTCCGCCGCGTGGGCGCGACCAGCCACACACAACCGATTGCCGAAAACGCAAGAGGGCCACCCCATCCAAAAGATGCGGTGGCCCTCCGTCAGAAGACGATCAGTGAACGTCGCCCATGAGCTCCCGGACCTTCTTCCGGTACATCCACACGGCCGCACCGGCCAGCACCGCCAGCACCGCCTGGAACGCCACGATCCCCGTCTTGTTGAGGTCGACGCCCGCGATGGACAGCAGCCCGGTCGTCGCGTCACCCGCGGTGACCGCGAGGAACCACACGCCCATCATCTGGGACGCGTACTTCGCGGGAGCCATCTTCGTCGTGACCGACAGGCCCACCGGGGACAGCATCAGCTCACCCACGGTCTGCACGAAGTAGATCCCGACCAGCCACATCGCAGCGGCCTTGTGACCACCGTCGGCGATCGACAGCGGCGCGAGGAACAGGAAGAACGACGCACCGATCAGCACCAGACCACCGGCGAACTTCACGGCCGTGCTCGGCTCCTTGCCCCGGCGGGCCATCGCCAGCCACGCCCAGGCGAAGACCGGCGCGAACGCCATGATCATGACCGGGTTGACGGACTGGTACCAGGAGACCGGGAAGTTCCAGCCGAAGATCGTGTTCTTCGCGGAGGCGTCGGCGAACAGGGAGACGGTCGAACCGCCCTGGTCGTAGATCATCCAGAAGACGGCGGCGGCCACGAAGAACCAGATGTAGGCGCTCATCTTGGACTGCTCGGCGCGGTCCAGGTCCTTGTCCCGCTTGATGCGGCCGATGACGACGACCGGGATCACCAGACCGGCGATGGTGATCGGGACCAGCAGCCAGTTCAGGGTGTAGACGCCGGAGACACCGACGACGACGTAGAAGACCGCGGCGACGGCGGCCCAGAAGCCGGCCTTCGTCAGCGTCGCCTTCTTCTCCGCGTCGGACAGCGGGGTGGGGACGATGTCCGAACGCGAGCTCAGGTGGCGGGTGCCGAGCAGGAACTGGGCGAGGCCCAGCGCCATGCCGACCGCGGCCAGCGCGAAGCCGAGGTGCCAGTTGTAGTTCTCGCCGACCGTGCCGATGACCAGCGGCGCGGCGAACGCGCCCAGGTTGATGCCGATGTAGAAGAGCGTGAAGCCACCGTCACGGCGCGGGTCGTCCGGACCGTCGTACAGGTGGCCGACCATCGTGGAGATGTTGGCCTTCAGCAGACCCGAACCTATGGCGACCAGGCCGAGGCCGGCGAAGAAGGTGCCGGAGCTGGGCAGTGCCAGCGTCAGGTGGCCGAGCATGATGACCGCGCCCGCGACGGCGACCGTCTTGCGGGGGCCGAGGACACGGTCGGCGAACCAGCCGCCCGGCAGGGCGAGCAGGTACACGAGCGACAGGTACACGGAGTAGATCGCCGTCGCCGTGGCCGCGCTCATGTGCAGGCCGCCGGGAGCGACCAGGTACAGCGGGAGCAGGGCCTTCATGCCGTAGTAGGAGAATCGCTCCCACATCTCGGTCATGAAGAGAGTGGCCAGTCCGCGGGGGTGGCCGAAGAAGGTCTTCTCGGAACCGGGGGTGCCCGGTCGGACCGAGTCCTTCGTCAGGCTGGACGCCATGGTCGTTCCTTGCTGGTCGGAGCGCGCGGTGGGGCTGTGCGCGCCCGTGGGGGGAGCGGCCGGCACCGGCGGGTCGGACCGTCCACCCCACGCCCAGGGGGAGCCCGCCCCGGATCACGGGGCGGCGGACGGCGACCACCGGGATCCACGCCCCGTGACGCTGTGTCGCGTCCGGAGCCCGGCCAGAGGTCATTCCTTTCGAGGCTGGCAGGCCAGCCCGCACACAAAAGAGACCTTCAGCGTCAAGATGACCACCAAAGGTCCCCGGGTGTACTACAGGCGTTCACGTCACTGTACGTCAGGACACTGCCGGATATGGAAGGACTTGAGACACGGATCACAGGTGTCGGGGGAACCGTGCGCGCGGTTTCGAAGGTCCGTCCTACGATCTCACCTGTCGCCCATAGGTTCGTACCACTGTGCCCCAAGGTAAGAATCCCGGGTGCCGATCACACTCCAGTACTGCGCGTAAGCGGACTACCATCACCTCATGACCCGTGTACTGCTCGCCGAGGACGACGCGTCCATCTCGGAGCCGCTGGCCCGCGCACTGCGCCGGGAAGGTTACGAGGTCGAGGTGCGCGAGGACGGACCGACCGCGCTCGACGCCGGAATGCAGGGCGGCATCGATCTGGTCGTGCTGGACCTCGGGCTGCCCGGCATGGACGGCCTGGAGGTCGCGCGCCGGCTGCGGGCCGAGGGCCACGCCGTGCCGATCCTCATCCTGACCGCGCGGGCCGACGAGGTGGACACCGTCGTCGGCCTGGACGCGGGTGCCGACGACTACGTGACCAAGCCGTTCCGGCTCGCCGAACTGCTCGCCCGGGTGCGGGCTCTGCTGCGGCGCGGTGCCGCGGAGCCCGCGCAGCCGCCGGCCACGCACGGGGTGCGGATCGACGTGGAGTCGCATCGCGCGTGGATGGGCGAGGAGGAACTCCAGCTCACCGCGAAGGAGTTCGACCTGCTGCGGGTGCTGGTGCGGGACGCCGGGCGCGTGGTGACGAGGGACCAGTTGATGCGGGAGGTCTGGGACACCACGTGGTGGTCGTCGACCAAGACGCTCGACATGCACATCTCGTGGCTGCGCAAGAAGCTGGGCGACGACGCGGCGAACCCTCGGTACATCGCCACGGTGCGTGGTGTCGGGTTCCGGTTCGAGAAGAGTTAAGTGCAATTCGTCGTGGGTGGCTCGGACGGGTGCGCGACTGACCGTTGTGTGTGGCTGGTCGCGCAGTTCCCCGCGCCCCTGAAGGGGCGCTGAATGCGACGTCGGCTCATCCAGTCCACCCTCGCCGTCGTTCTCGTCGTCATCGCCGTCTTCGGCGTGTCCCTGGTGATCGTCGAATCGCGGACGATCAGCAACAGCGCCCAGGAGCGGGTCGACTCCGAGGCGCTTCGGCTCGCCAGCATCGTCGACAGCCGGATTCTCGGGGACGAGAACATCACCGCGGAGATACTGCGCAGTCAGGTCGGCAAGGATCAGTACGCCGTCATCCGGATCCCGGGGAAGCCGCCGATCGAGCTCGGGACGAAGCCCGAGGGCGATGTGATCCACTACACGGCCGACGGCGAGGAGGGTGAGACGGTCACCGTCCAGGAGCCGCGGTCGACGGTGACCCGGGAGGTCGGCCGTACGCTGCTGATCATCGGAGCCGTCGCGCTGCTCGCGGTGATCGCCGCCGTGCTGCTGGCCATCCGGCAGGCCAACCGGCTGGCGTCGCCGCTGACCGACCTGGCCGAGACCGCGGAACGGCTGGGGTCGGGCGACCCGCGCCCGCGGCACAAGCGGTACGGGGTCCCGGAGCTGGACCGGGTCGCCGATGTGCTGGACTCCTCCGCCGAGCGGATCGGGCGGATGCTCACCGCCGAGCGGCGCCTCGCCGCCGACGCCTCGCACCAGCTGCGCACTCCGCTGACCGCGCTGTCCATGCGTCTGGAGGAGATCACCCTCACCGACGACCCGGACATCGTGAAGGAGGAGGCGAACGTGGCGCTCACGCAGGTGGAGCGGCTGACGGACGTCGTCGAGCGGCTGCTGACGAACTCGCGTGACCCGCGGACCGGCTCCGCCGTCTCCTTCGACCTGGACGAGGTCATCCAGCAGCAGCTCGCCGAGTGGCGGCCCGCCTACCGCAGTGCGGGCCGGGCGATCGTCAGCTCGGGCAAGCGGCATCTGCGCGCGGTGGGCACGCCGGGCGCGGTGGCGCAGGTGCTGGCGGCGCTGATCGAGAACTCGCTGATGCACGGGGGCGGCACGGTCGCGCTGCGGACCAGGGTCACCGGCAACCAGGCGGTCGTCGAGGTGACGGACGAGGGGGCCGGGGTGCCCGCCGACCTCGGCAACCGGATCTTCGAGCGGACCATCAGCGGCCGGAACTCCACCGGGATCGGGCTCGCGGTCGCCCGTGACCTCGCGGAGGCCGACGGCGGCCGGCTCGAACTGCTCCAGGCCCAGCCGCCGGTGTTCGGCCTGTTCCTGTCCCGCACGCCGCCCGCGCACAAGCCGGCGGACGAGGACCGGCCGATGGTCCGCTAGCCCGGCCCGGCCCGATCTGCTCCGGCCCGGTCCTAGTCCGCGAGGGAGTTCTGGCGGACCCGCTGCCTGGGCTTCCCGGTGTCGGCCGCCTGCTCCAGGATGGCCTCCGCGTCGGCGACCGTCTCGCGGGCCGGCAGGGTCTTGAAGACCCAGCTGCGGTACGACCAGAAGCGGAACAGGGTCGCCACGCCGATGCCGACGAACTTGAAGACGTTGCTCTGCAGCGGGCTGTCCCAGCCGAATCCGTAGGTCGCCAGGTACAGCAGACCGTTCTCGATCACCAGGCCGACCGCGCTGAACAGCAGGAACAGGGTGAGTTCCTTGGTGCGGCCGTTCTTGTCACGGTCCCGGTACGTCCAGTAGCGGAAGCCGACGTAATTGAAGACAATGGCCACGACCGTCGCTATGACGCTCGCCCGCACCACCGGCAGTTCGGTGACGTGCCTGACCAGGTTGAAAACGCCGAGATTGACGAGAATGCCGGCCCCGCCGACGGCGCCGAATTTGGCGACCTCGCGTACGAGCCGTTGCAGCCCCGAGGAACCACGTTCCATGGTTGTGCGGGCTCCCGTCCGTAGGTATTGGCGACCCAGCCATGCTAACGACCCAGTATGTCCCACGCCTGTGGATGGCGACACAGGTCGGAAACGGCTTGGAAAGAGCACCGGAAAAGCGGGGCAAGAGACGCCGAAGTGTCAGGTAAGAGCCCTGTTCGCAAGAGGGGAAACCGGCCACCTCGGCGCGGCCGATACCCTGGGGGCGTGACGTTCCCGGTAGTCGGCATGGTCGGCGGTGGTCAGCTCGCGCGTATGACGCACGAGGCAGGCATCCCGCTGGGCATCAGGTTCAAGCTCCTCAGTGACACTCCTCAGGATTCCGCGGCCCAGGTGGTGAGCGATGTCGTCGTCGGCGACTACCGCGACCTGGACACGCTGCGTGAGTTCGCGCGCGGCTGCGACGTGATCACCTTCGATCACGAGCATGTCCCCACCGAGCATCTGCGGGCCCTGGAGGCGGACGGCATCCCCGTGCGCCCCGGTCCCGACGCGCTGGTGCACGCCCAGGACAAGGGCGTGATGCGGGCGAAGCTCGACGCGATCGGCATCCCGTGCCCCCGGCACCGGATCGTGGCCGACGCGGAGGACGTGGTCCGGTTCGCGGCCGAGGGCGACGGCTTCCCCGTCGTCCTGAAGACCGTGCGCGGCGGCTACGACGGCAAGGGCGTGTGGGTCGTCGAGACCGCCGAGGAGGCCACCGACCCCTTCCGGGCCGGTGTGCCGGTCCTCGCCGAGGAGAAGGTCGACTACGTCCGCGAGCTCGCCGCCAACGTCGTACGCTCCCCGCACGGCCAGGCCGTCGCCTACCCGGTGGTGGAGTCCCAGCAGGTCAACGGCGTCTGTGACACCGTGATCGCGCCCGCCCCCGAGCTGGAGGAGTCGCTCGCCCTGCAGGCCGAGGAGATGGCCCTGCGGATCGCCAAGGAGCTGGGGGTCGTCGGCCACCTCGCCGTCGAGCTGTTCCAGACCCGCGACGGCCGCATCCTCGTCAACGAACTGGCGATGCGCCCGCACAACTCCGGACACTGGACCCAGGACGGCGCGATCACGAGCCAGTTCGCGAACCACGTACGGGCGGTCCTCGACCTGCCGCTCGGCGACCCGCGCCCCCGCGCGAAGTGGACGGTGATGGTCAACGTCCTGGGCGGCGACTACCCGGACATGTACTCCGCGTACCTGCACTGCATGGCCCGCGACCCCAAACTGAAGATCCACATGTACGGCAAGGACGTGAAGCCCGGCCGTAAGGTCGGCCACGTCAACACCTACGGCGACGACCTGGACGACGTTCTCGAGCGCGCACGTCACGCTGCCGGCTACCTGAGAGGCACGATCACCGAATGAGCCCCGTTGTTGGCATCGTCATGGGTTCGGACTCCGACTGGCCCGTGATGGAGGCCGCCGCCAAGGCCCTGGACGAGTTCGAGATCGAGTACGAGGTCGATGTCGTCTCCGCGCACCGGATGCCGCGCGAGATGATCACGTACGGCGAGCAGGCCGCCGACCGCGGACTGAAGGCGATCATCGCGGGCGCCGGGGGAGCGGCCCACCTCCCGGGCATGCTCGCCTCCGTGACCCCGCTCCCGGTCATCGGCGTCCCGGTCCCGCTGAAGTACCTCGACGGCATGGACTCGCTGCTCTCCATCGTGCAGATGCCGGCGGGCGTGCCGGTCGCCACGGTCTCGGTCGCGGGCGCCCGCAACGCCGGTCTGCTGGCCGCCCGGATCCTGGCCGCGCACGACGAGGACCTGCTGCAGAAGATGCGCGAGTTCCAGCAGGACCTCAACGATCAGGCGACCGAGAAGGGCAAGCGGCTGCGTTCCAAGGCCGAGGGCTCGAACGGCTTCGGCTTCGGCAAGTAGGACTCCGGGAAGCAATACGCAATGACGTCCCTCGATGAAGCCCGGTCCCTGCTGCGCGAGTTCCCGGTCGTCGACGGCCACAACGACCTGCCGTACGCGCTGCGCGAGCAGGTCCGCTACGACCTCGACGCCCGAGACATCGCCGGCCACCAGAACGCCCATCTGCACACCGACATCCCGCGGCTGCGCGAGGGCGGGGTCGGTGCGCAGTACTGGTCGGTGTACGTCCGCTCGGACCTGCCGGGCGCGGTCCCGGCCACCCTCGAACAGATCGACTGCGTACGGCAGTTGATCGCCCGTTACCCGGCCGACCTGCGGGCCGCGCTGACCGCCGCCGACATGGAAGCGGCGCGCGCCGAGGGCCGTATCGCCTCCCTCATGGGCGCGGAGGGCGGTCACTCGATCGACAACTCGCTGGGCACCCTGCGCGGTCTGTACGAGCTGGGCGTGCGCTACATGACGCTCACCCACAACGACAACAACGACTGGGCGGACTCGGCGACCGACAAGCCGAACGTCGGCGGCCTCTCCGCGTTCGGCCGGGAGGTCGTGCGGGAGATGAACCGCCTGGGCATGCTGGTGGACCTGTCCCACGTCGCGGCCACCACCATGCGCGCCGCCCTCGACACCACCACCGCCCCGGTGATCTTCTCCCACTCCTCCTCCCGGGCCGTCTGCGACCACCCCCGCAACGTCCCGGACGACGTCCTCGAACGCCTCCCCGCCAACGGCGGCATGGCGATGGTGACGTTCGTGCCGAAGTTCGTGCTCCAGGCGGCGGTCGACTGGACGGCGGCGGCCGACGAGAACATGCGCGCGCACGGCTTCCACCACCTCGACACCACCGAGGAGGCGATGAAGGTCCACCGGGCCTTCGAGGAGAGCCACCCCCGCCCGATCGCCACGGCCGCCACGGTCGCCGACCACCTCGACCACATGCGCGAGGCGGCGGGCATCGACCACGTCGGCATCGGCGGCGACTACGACGGCACGGCCTTCACCCCGGACGGCCTGAACGACGTCTCCGGCTACCCCAACCTGATCGCCGAACTCCTCGACCGCGGCTGGTCCCGCGCCGACCTGGCGAAGCTCACCTGGCAGAACGCGGTCCGGGTGCTGGGCGCGGCGGAGGACGTGGCCCGCGGCCTTCAGGCCACCCGCGGCCCGTCGAACGCGACCCTGTCCGAGCTCGACGGCTGACCGCTCAGGGCGGGGTGGTCGGTGTACCCGGCCGCCCCGCCCACGTACCCGAGGTACTGGTCCCGCACCGGGTCGAGAGGCGCGCCGAGGCGCAGCCGGGGGCTGCTGACGGCCGACCGGACATCCGGCGGGCACCGTGACCGTCCGGAGCCGGCCGTCGACCGGGTGGTACGGATCCAGGAGCTGTTCGCCGCCGGGCCGCACAGCGCCCGGATGGCCGGGAGACGCCGGACGAGGTCATCAGGGCCGCGCGGGAGAGCCGAGCGGGGAACCGCGTGCGGGGACGGCGTACGGAGGGCCGCGTGCGGGGCCCGTACCCCCGAACGCACCATCCACCAGGAACCCTCCCGGCCGGGCGTGCGACGGTGGGCTACAGCCCCTTCACGACGTAGGTCACCACGACGTACGGAGCCCTTCATGGCCGACCTCCAGCACGACATCCCCACCACGACCGAGGTCGGCGAGGACGACTGCCTCCCGGACGACCCGTTCCCGTTCCCG
Source organism: Streptomyces sp. NPDC090088 (assembly GCF_044747345.1). NCBI lineage: Bacteria > Bacillati > Actinomycetota > Actinomycetes > Kitasatosporales > Streptomycetaceae > Streptomyces > Streptomyces sp. NPDC090088. The sequence continues at coordinate 682,471 of NZ_JBIVDZ010000006.1, forward strand.
GCGGCGTCCGGCGCCGAACTCCTGGAGCGGGCCCACGCCCTGCTGGCCGTGCATCCGGTCGCGGACGGCTACAGCGAGCTGCCCCGGGCGCTCGCCCCGCTGCCCTGGTACGACCTGGAGCTGGGCGAGACGGCCGTGGACACGGACGTGCCCCGGCTGCGCGAGGGTCATGTGGGCGCGCTGTTCTGGTCGTTGCGGGTACCGGAGGCGGAGCGCGGCGGCCGGGCCGTGGGGGCCACGCTGGAGCAGCTGGACCTGGCGCGCCGGGTCGTCGAGACGCATCCGGAGGGGCTGCGTCTGGTGCGGACCGCCGGACAGGTCATCGACGCCCGCAACTGCGGCCGCGTCGCCGTGGTGCTCGGCCCGGCCTCCGCCGCCGCCCTCGACGACTCCCTCGGCATCCTGCGCGTCCTGCAGTCCCTGGGGCTGCGCGTGCTCACCCTGACCGACGTGGCCTGGGCGGGCCGGGAGGGGCTGACCCGGTTCGGCGAGGAGGTGATCCGCGAGATGAACCGGCTCGGTGTGCTCGCCGACCTGTCCGGCGCCCCCGAGGCCACCCTCGCCCGGGTCCTCGCCCTCTCCAAGACGCCGGTCCTGTGCACCCGCTCCGCCGCCGCGTCCCTGCGCCCGCACCCCGCCAACCTCTCCGACGAACTGCTGGTGCGGCTGGGGGAGCAGCGGGGCCTGTGCATGGTGCCGCTGTCCGCCGAGCAGACCGGGCCGACCGTCCCGGACGTCGCCGACCACCTCGACCACGTCCGCGTGGTGGCCGGCCCCGAGTGCGTCGCCCTGTCCGGCACCTACGACTCCGGCGCCACCCACCCCCGCGACCTCGCCGACACCTCCCGCTACCCCCACCTGATCACCGAACTGCTCCGGCGCAGCTGGTCCGAGGCCGAAATCTCCCTGCTGACCTGGGGAAACGTCCAGCGAGTGCTGCGCAGCGCCGACTTCACCGCCCGCGCCACCCAGCGCCGCAGGGAGCCCAACCAGCCGCCCCGCCCGGCCGACGCGGACGCCTGACCGGGCCGGTCAGCCGGTCGTCAGGCCCGGCACAGGCAGAAGGGATGCCCCGCCGGGTCGGCGTAGACCCGGAAGCCGCGCTCCCGGTCCGCCGCGTCCAGCGGCTTGGCGCCCAGCTCCAGCACCCCCTGCTCGGCCGTGTCCAGGTCCTCCACCACCAGGTCCAGATGGAACTGCTGGGAGTCGTCGGGCGCGGGCCACTGCGGCGCCACGAACCCGGGCGCCCGCTGGAACGCCAGCGCCTGCCCGCCGGGCACCGCCAGGTCCACCCAGTCCCCGTCCCCCTCGACGCTGCCGCCCAGCACCCCGGCGTAGAAACCGGCGAGCGCGGACGGGTCGGGACAGTCCAGGACGACGACTCCGAGCTTGGCGAGAGCCATGACTTCCTCCTCGCGATCGGGAGTTACCTTTAGAGAGAGGTAACCGGTAACGGTTACCTGATGCTCTCGCAGTGGAGGTAACGTCGCAAGCGAGTTGCGGAGGTAACTTGCAGGGATGAGTGAGAGATCGCCCGCGCCGGGCGGCCTGGCCCTGGTCGAGGCCCTGGTGAACACGCTGGACCTGGAGTCGGGCGCCGACACCCTCGACACGCCGGACGGCCGGGCGCGCCTCGGCATCACGGAGGCCGGCCTCCCCGTCGCCCGCGACCTGCGCGAGTCCCTGCGCGCCACGCTCCTCGCGCACGCCGGCCACCCCCCGCACCGCGAGGTCACGCCGCTCGGCGAACTCCTCGCCCACGCCCCCCTGTACCTCGCCGTCGACCCCCTCGACGGCTCGGCGACCCTCACCCCCGCCGACGCGGCCCCGCTCCTCTCCCGGATCGCCGCCGCCGTGGCCACGTCCCTGGTCGAGGGCACCTGGACCCGCCTCAAGGCCTGCGAGGCCGACACCTGCCACTGGGCCTACTACGACCGCAGCCCCGCCGGCCGCGGCCGCTGGTGCTCGATGCAGGTGTGCGGCGCCCGCGCCAAGATGCGCCGCTACCGCGCCAAGGACACGTAACACACAGCCGGTTCCCCCGCGACGCGAGTGCCCAGTGGTGCAGAATGCAACAAGACACCGGTTCGGCCGACTGAGCCTCGGCCGAACCGGTGTCGCCTGGCCCTATGTCTATGAAGCGCCCCGCACTGAAGCGCCCCGTCAGGGGCGCGGGGAACTGCGCGACCAGCCCCCACCCACCCGCAGACCTACGCGGTCGGACGCCCCATGGCGCGATAGGTCCATCCAACTCGCCGCCAGACCTCGGGATCCAGCGCATTACGCCCGTCAAGGATCACCTTGTCCGCGGCCACCTCTCCCAGCGCCGCCGGATCCAGCTCCCGAAACTCCCGCCACTCCGTCAGATGCAGCACCACATCGGCGCCCCGCACACACTCCCCGGCGCTGACGGCGTAGCCAAGTGTCGGGAACAGCCGCCGCGCGTTCTCCATCCCCTTCGGGTCGTACACCGTCACCTGCCCGCCCTGCAGATGGATCTGCCCGGCGACGTTCAGCGCCGGCGAGTCCCGCACGTCGTCCGAGTCCGGCTTGAACGTCGCGCCGAGCACCGCGACCCGCTTCCCGAGGAACGACCCCCCGCCCAGCGCCTCCCGGGCCATCTCGACCATCTGCCCCCGGCGCCGCATGTTGATGGAGTCGATCTCGCGCAGGAAGGTCAGCGCCTGGTCGGCACCGAGCTCACCGGCGCGTGCCATGAACGCCCGGATGTCCTTCGGCAGGCAGCCGCCGCCGAACCCGATCCCGGCCCGCAGGAACTTCTTCCCGATCCGGTCGTCGTACCCGATCGCCTCCGCCAGCTTCACCACGTCACCGCCGCCGGCCTCGCACACCTCCGCCATCGCGTTGATGAACGAGATCTTCGTGGCGAGGAAGGAGTTCGCGGACGTCTTCACCAGCTCGGCCGTCGGGAAGTCGGTCACCACGAACGGCGTCCCCTCGCCGACCGGCGTCGCGTACACCTCCCGCAGCAGCTTCTCCGCACGCTCGCCGCGCACGCCGACCACGATCCGGTCGGGGTGCAGCGTGTCGTTCACGGCGAAGCCCTCACGCAGGAACTCCGGGTTCCAGGCCAGCTCGGCATCGGCCCCGGCGGGCGCGTGCTCGGCGAGGTACGCGGCCAGCCGCTCCGCCGAACCGACCGGCACCGTCGACTTGCCGACGACCAGCGCGGGCTCCGTGAGATGCGGGGCCAGCGACGCGATCGCGGAGTCGACGTACGACATGTCGCAGGCGTACTCGCCGTGCTTCTGCGGGGTGTTCACACAGACGAAGTGGACATCGCCGAAGGCGCCGACCTCGGCCCAGTCGGTGGTGAAGCGCAGCCGTCCGCTGGAGCCCTCGAAGCCGGCCACGTGCTTGCGCAGCAGCTCGTCGAGGCCCGGCTCGTACATCGGGGTCTCGCCGCGCTCCAGCATCGCGATCTTCTCGGGCACGACATCGAGACCGAGCACCTCGAAGCCCAGCTCGGCCATGGCCGCGGCATGGGTGGCGCCGAGATAGCCGGTGCCGATCACAGTGATCTTGAGGCTCATGGATGCTCCAGCTCGGGGACGGTGGTGCGGGCTGCGGCCCGAGCATAACCGGGCCGTCTTCCGGGCAACTTTCCCGCTGTCGCCAAGCTCACGTGACCTATCCGTGGGCCGCGTTCTAAACTTTGAGTTACTTAACAGTAATTAGCGTCAGCACCACTGCGTCTGGAGTGAGAGACCTTGGCCGGATCGGCTGACTTCGACCTGTACCGCCCGTCCGAGGAGCACGACATGCTCCGTGACGTCGTCCGCGCGCTGGTCGAGGCGAAGATCGCCCCGTACGCCGCCGCGGTCGACGAGGAGGCCCGCTTTCCGCAGGAGGCGCTCGACGCCCTGGTCGCCAACGACCTGCACGCGGTGCACGTCCCCGAGGAGTACGGCGGGGCCGGTGCCGACGCGCTCGCCACGGTCATCGTGATCGAGGAGGTGGCGCGCGCCTGCGTCTCCTCCTCCCTCATCCCGGCCGTGAACAAGCTGGGCTCGCTCCCGGTGATCCTCTCCGGCGGGGAGGACCTGAAGAAGAAGTACCTGACCCCGCTCGCCAAGGGCGACGCGATGTTCTCGTACGCCCTCTCCGAGCCGGACGCGGGCTCCGACGCGGGCGGCATGAAGACGAAGGCGGTCCGCGACGGCGACCACTACGTCCTCAACGGCGTGAAGCGCTGGATCACCAACGCGGGCGTCTCCGACTACTACACGGTGATGGCCGTGACGGACCCGGACAAGCGCACCAAGGGGATCTCGGCCTTCGTCGTCGAGAAGGCCGACGAGGGCGTCTCCTTCGGCGCCCCGGAGAAGAAGCTCGGGATCAAGGGCTCGCCGACCCGCGAGGTCTACCTCGACAACGTCCGCATCCCCGCCGACCGCATGATCGGCGCCGAGGGCACCGGCTTCGCCACCGCCATGAAGACCCTCGACCACACCCGGATCACCATCGCCGCCCAGGCGCTCGGTGTCGCCCAGGGCGCCCTCGACTACGCCAAGGGCTACGTCCAGGAGCGCAAGCAGTTCGGCAAGCCGATCGCCGACTTCCAGGGCATCCAGTTCATGCTCGCCGACATGGCCATGAAGATCACCGCCGCCCGCGCCCTCACCTACCAGGCCGCGGCCGCCTCCGAGCGCGGCGACGCCGATCTCACCTTCCAGGGCGCGGCGGCCAAGTGCTTCGCCTCCGACGTCGCCATGGAGGTCACCACGGACGCCGTCCAGCTGCTCGGCGGCTACGGCTACACCCGTGACTACCCCGTCGAGCGCATGATGCGCGACGCGAAGATCACCCAGATCTACGAGGGCACCAACCAGGTCCAGCGGATCGTCATGGCCCGCAATCTGCCGTAACCGCACCGGGATCCGGCGAAGAGGCGCCCCTCGGGGCGCCTTTTCCATGGCCGCCCCGAATGGCACTACCGGCCGGTCGGGCTTAGGAACGAAAGCGAACGGGGCCCGCCCCGGGCCCTCCCCCCCTCCCCTGGAGGAGCCATGACCCAGACCGGACCCATGACGGCCATGTCCAAGCAGATGCAGGAATGCGTCAACATGTGCATGGCCACCCACACGATGTGCGAGGAGACCATGAGCTCCTGCATGTCCATGGAGGGCGGCCCCGCCCACATGCGGATCATGCGCGCGCTGATGGACTGCTCCGAGATGACCCGGATGTGCGCCGACATGATGATGCGGCGCTCGCCGCTCTCGCCCGAGATGTGCGCGATGTGCGCCAAGGCCTGCGACATGTGCGCCGAGGCGTGTATGACCATGCCGGACGACCCGCAGATGAAGCGCTGCGCGGAGGCGTGTCGCCGCTGCGCCGAGATGTGCCGCTCGATGGCGGGCGTCTCCATGTGACACCCCGCCCCACCCCGTCAAGGGCACCCCGCCCGGGTGCCCTTGACGTATGACCCGGCACGCTTGCCCCCATGACCGCCGACACCTTCGACGCCGCCGAGCGGGCCATGTGGGCCGGCCGGGCCGCCGCCTACGCCGACAGCTTCGCCCGGCTGTGCGCCCACCCCGTGACCCCCCTGCTGGACGCGGCGGGCGTCACCGGGGGGACACGGCTCCTCGACGTCGGCACCGGAACGGGCACGGCGGCGCTGTCGGCCCTGGCCCGCGGCGCCCGGGTGACCGCCGTGGACGCGGACGCCGGCATGGTGGCCGCGGCCCGCGGGCGCGGCGTCGACGCCCGGGTCGCGGTACTGCCCGAACTGCCCTTCCCCGCCGGCACCTTCGACGCCGTCGTGGGCAACTTCGTCCTCAACCACCTCGGCCGCCCCCGGGCCGCCCTCGCCGAGCTCCGCCGCGTCCTGCGCCCGGGAGGCCGGCTCGCCGTGACGACCTGGGCGGCCCGGCGCGGGGCGGGCCAGGAGCTGCTCGGGCAGGCCTGCGCGGCGGGCGGTGCCGTACCGCCGGCGCGGCTGCCCCGCCTCGATCCGGCGGAGGACTTCCCGCGCACCGCCGAGGGTCTGGCGGCGCTGCTGGCGGAGGCCGGGTTCCGCCGTGCCGAGGCCACGGAACTGGAGTGGGAGCACCGGGCCGGGCTCGACGAGTGGTGGGGCGGGGCCGCCGGCGGGGTGGCCACCATCGGACTGGTGCTGACCTCGCAGGAAGCGGGGACGGTCGTACGGATCAGGCAGGAGTACGAGCGGCTCGCCGCCGGATACGCCGATGGGGAAGGGCGCCTGGCCCTTCCCCATGTGGCACTGCTCGCCGCCGCTACGGCCTAGGTGTTCGCTAGTTGCCGGAGACGGTGACCTTCTGGTCGTTGTTCAGCTCGTCGACCAGGGTCTTCACCTTCGCCTTGTCCCAGACGAGGTTGCCGCCGGTGGAGCCCGAGATCGGCATGTTCATCGAGACGCCGTTACCGCCGTTGACGTCCTTCATCGCGAAGAACATCGAGCCCAGGTCCCACAGGGACATGTCCTTGTCGACGGTGAGGGAGTCCAGGCCCGCGCCGAGGGTCGGGTAGAGCTTGAAGGGGTTCAGGATCGTCCCCGGGGTGGCCACCTGGTGGGCCAGCGCCGCCAGGAACTTCTGCTGGTTCTTGGTGCGCTGGAGGTCCGACGCGGCGAAGGCGTGCCGGGTGCGGACGAAGGCGAGGGCCTCCTCGCCGTTCAGGGTCTGCTTGCCCGCCTTGAAGTCCGCGCCCGAGTACTTGTCCTTGAAGCCCTTGTCGATGTCGATGGTCACCCCGCCGACCGCGTCCACGATGTTCGCGAAGCCGGCGAAGCCGATCTCGACGTAGTGGTCGATGTGCAGCCCGGTGTTGTACTCGACCGTGCGGACCAGCAGGGTCGGACCGTCCTCGGCGTACGCCGCGTTCAGCTTCGTGGTCCGGCCGGTGCCCTTGTAGACCTTGCCGGACGTCGATCCCTGGTACGACGGGATCTCCACGTTCGAGTCACGCGGCAGTGAGATCAGGGTGTCGCCGCTGTCGCCGACGTGCAGGATCATCATCGAGTCCGTGCGCTTGCCCTCGGCGGAGCCCGTGTGCAGCTCCTTCTTCTGCGCGTCGGACAGGCCCTGGCGGCTGTCCGAGCCGACGATCAGGTAGTTGGTGCCGTCGCCGGCCGCGGGCCGGTCGATCACCTTCGACAGGTCGACGTCCCGGTGCAGCTTGGAGTCGGCCCAGAAGTAGGTCGACACGGAGGTGACGATCACCACACTGAGGACGACGATCGCCGTCCACTTGATCCGCTTGCGCCAGTTCGGAGCCCGCCGCGGTCCACGCTCGTACTCGCCGCCGGGTCCCCCGCCCCCAGGGCCGCCGCCGTAGACCTGGCCGGTGTTGTAGCCGTCGTTGTACCCGCCGCCGTTGTCGTACCCGCCGCCGTCGTACCCGCCCGCGTTGCCGTACGACGGCTGCTGCGGGACCCCGCCGTAACCGCCGCCCTGCTGAGGGGCGCCGTACGGCGGTGCCGACGGGTCTCCGCGCCGTACCTGGCGCATCACGCGGGCGCCCTCAGGCTGCGCGCCGGCGCTGCCGCGGCCGTACCGGTTGCCGCGGCTGTCGTTCGACCATTCCTGGGGCCATTCGTTCATGGGCCCCAGTGTGCAGGCAGCGGTAGTGCCAGTTACAAGGGTCGTCGGAAAATCAGGTCACCGCTGTTGCGAACCCGACACAAATTCCGCGAATGTCGCTTCGGCATAAGGTGGGGGCCATGACAGACCAGGCCCCCGAGGCGGAACTCGACATACCCGGCAAGCCGACGTCCGCGTCCCGGACCACCCTCAGCCACATCATGACCCACAACGACACCAACCTCCTCGGCACGGTGCACGGCGGTGTGATCATGAAGCTCGTCGACGACGCGGCGGGCGCGGTCGCCGGCCGCCACTCGGGCGGTCCCGCCGTCACCGCGTCCATGGACGAGATGGCGTTCCTGGAGCCGGTCCGCGTCGGCGACCTGGTCCATGTCAAGGCCCAGGTCAACTGGACCGGCCGGACCTCCATGGAGGTGGGCGTGCGGGTCCTGGCCGAGCGCTGGAACGAGTCGGCCCCGGCGACCCAGGTCGGCTCGGCCTACCTGGTCTTCGCGGCGGTGGACGCGGACGGCAAGCCGCGCCGGGTGCCGCCGGTGGTACCCGAGACCGAGAAGGACCGCCGCCGCTACCAGGAGGCTCAGATCAGGCGCACGCACCGGCTGGCGCGGCGGCGGGAGATCAGGGAACTGCGCGAGCGCCGCATCGCCGAGGGCTTCGAGGACTGAGCGAGCGCCGTCGTCCGGGTGCGGGTTCCGTAGTGGTTGCTCGCGCAGTTCCCCGCGCCCCTGAAGGGGCGCTCGCCGCAGTGCCCCTCTTTTAGGGGCGCGGGGAACTGCGCGACCAGCCCCCACTCACCCGCAGCCGAAGCACAATCCTCAGCACACCGTTTCGTCACCCCGCAGAACCGCCGCTTCCCCCTGCGGCGCCGGATCGTCCGCCCGCACCTTGCGCACGTCCCCATTGAAGTCGGCCCCCACGGTCACCCGCAGCACCGGTCCCATCCCCTTCACCGCCCGCACCTCACTCCCCGGCACAGCCGCTGCAAGCGACCGCGCCGAACGGTCCCAGCGCGGGTCGTAGGAGATGACCGTCCGTCGTACGTCGTGCCGTGCCGCGGTTACCGGCTGGTGGGTCGTCGCGAAGCCCGTCGCCGCCAGCGCCGCGTCCATCCGCCGCGCGAGCCCCGCCGTCCCGGTGCCGTTCTCCACCTGGACCCGGATCTGGGCCGGTGCCACCTCCACGGTGGCCGGCACCGGACCGCGCGGCTTCGGATTCGGCGGTGCCGCCGGCTCCAGCGGCCGGTCGTCGCGCAGGGACCGGAACAGCTGGTCCGACCGGGCCCGGTCCCACTTCAGCGTCGAGCCGATGCCCTTCACGGGGTACGCCAGCTGCCCGATGGGCACGGTCGTGAACTCGGACGAGGAGGGGGAGAAGTTCCGCATCGCCCGCCCGAGGTCCAGCAGCTCGTCCGTGCCGAACCCCGTGTCGGCCCGCACCGAACCGAGCACCGCCCGGGTCACGTCCCGGAACTTGATCGGGTTGAGCAGCACCCCGTTCGCCGACACCTGCTCGATCAGCGCGGCCAGGAACCGCTGCTGCCGCTTCATCCGGCCCAGATCGCTCGCCCCGTCGACATGCCGGGCCCGGACGTACTGCAGGGCCTGGCCGCCGTTGAGGGTGTGCGTGCCGGGGGAGAGGTTGAGGCCGGTGTAGGAGTCCTTCAGGGGCTGGGCGGTGCAGATCCGGACCCCGCCGAGCACGTCCACGGTCCGCATGAACGTGATGAAGTCGACCTCCAGATAGTGGTCGATCTTCAGATGGGTCATGTCCTCGACCGTGCGGACCGTCAGCTGCGGGCCGCCCTCCGCGTAGGCCGCGTTCAGCTTGATGGGATGCGCGGCGTGCGTCCGGCCCGTCGTCTCGTCGACGTGCGGCGGAACCTCGGCGTACGAGTCGCGCGGCAGGCTGACCACCGTCGCCCGCTCCCGGTCCGCCGAGATGTGCACGATCATGATGGTGTCGGTGCAGTGGCAGGGCGCCCCGCCCAGGCGGTACCTGCGCCGTTCCTGCTCCGTGACCTGGTCGCGGCCGTCGGTGCCGACCAGCAGCACGTTCATGCCGTGACCCGCGGCGGGACGGTTCTTCATGTCCTTGAACGGGTCGACCCGCGCGATGTCCGCGTCCAGGCTGGCCATCACCGAGTGCCCGATCCCGGCCGACGCCAGCACCACCACCGAGAGTGTGGTCACCGCCCGCATGGCCCAGCGCGGCCGCCGGGGCCTCATGGGTCGTACCGGCGGCCGCGGGGCCTGACGGGTGGGCTGCGGTCTGCGCTGCGGCCGGGCGGGCCGGGCGGGGGACCGGGGCGGGCTGGCGGCCAAAGGACACCTCCGGACGAGGCCGTACGTGGGATCCAGGAGCACGGTAGGCCGATACGACCTTCAGCCCGCGCTACGGCCCCGGCGGCGCGCACCGGTGTCCCCCGTTCGCGGTAACGTGAGCCCCCTATGAACGCCAAGCCCGACGTGCGGCACCCCGCAGTTTCCGTGATCATGCCCGTCCTCGACGAGGAACGGCATCTGCGCGGGGCCGTCCAAGCGATCCTCGCGCAGGAGTACGCCGGCGAGCTGGAGGTCGTCATCGCCCTCGGTCCGTCCAAGGACCGCACGGACGAGATCGCGGCCGAGCTCGTGGCGGAAGACGCCCGCGTGCACACCGTCCCGAACCCGACCGGCCGCACCCCGGCCGCGCTGAACGCCGCGATCAAGGCGTCCCGGCACCCGATCGTGGTCCGTGTCGACGGCCACGGCATGCTCTCCCCGAACTACATCGCCACCGCCGTCCGCCTCCTGGAGGAGACCGGCGCCCAGAACGTCGGCGGCATCATGCACGCCGAGGGCGAGAACGACTGGGAGCACGCGGTCGCCGCGGCCATGACCTCGAAGATCGGCGTCGGCAACGCGGCCTTCCACACGGGCGGCGAGGCCGGCCCCGCCGACACCGTCTACCTCGGCGTCTTCCGGCGCGAGGCCCTGGAGCAACAGGGCGGCTACAACGAGGAGTTCATCCGCGCCCAGGACTGGGAGCTGAACTTCCGGATCCGCGAGGCCGGCGGGCTGATCTGGTTCTCGCCGGAGCTGAGGGTGTCGTACCGCCCCAGGCCGAGCGTGCGGGCCCTCGCCAAGCAGTACAAGGACTACGGCCGCTGGCGGCACGTCGTCGCCCGCTACCACGAGGGCTCCATCAACCTGCGCTACCTCGCCCCGCCGCTGGCGGTGTGCGCGATAGTCTCCGGCCTCCTCATCGGGGCCACGCTCCACCCGCTGGCCTTCGTCGTCCCGGCCGGCTATCTCGCGGCGATCGTCGCCGGGTCCGTCCCGGCCGGCAGGGGGCTGCCGCTCAAGGCCCGGCTGCGGATCCCCGTCGCCCTCGCCACCATGCACATGTCGTGGGGCTGGGGCTTCCTGACCAGCCCCAGGTCACTGGCGAAGCGGGTCATCGCCTCCCGCCGTCCCGCGGTGCTCAGCTCGGCCACCGGCTGAGCACCGGCCCCCGTACGGCCCGGACTACCAGGTGTAGTCCGGGTCGACGTGCATGCACGCCTTGGTGTCCGAGGCGTTGAGGGCGCTCGCCGAGGCGGGGGTGGTGTCGTCGTCGGCGGTGTACTTGCTGCCCGAGCGCCAGTCGGCGCCGACCACCAGCGTGACCCCGGAGACGTCCGTGGACTTCTTCACCTGGTTCGTGGGGATGCCCAGCGCCTTCGCCACCCGCTGGGCGTCGCCCGCCAGGTCCGCGCTCGGATAGCGCACCAGCGTCCGGTCCTCGCTCAGCAGCGCCGAGGCGTCGGCGGCCGCCTCGGTGAATCCCTTGCCGACCAGCAGCGCGGTGACGGCGGCGGCCCGGCCGGTGACCGCGCTCTCGCCGCTGCTCCTCGTGCCGTTCTGCACCTGTACGGCGATCTTGTCGTCGGCCGCCGCCTTGTCGGTGACCTTCGTCGTGGCCGTCGTCTTCTTCTTGTCCTTGCCGTCCAGCGCGATGTCCTCGCGGACCAGCCGCCACAGCTTGTCCGCGTCGGTGGGCTTGGGCAGGACGCGGTTGCCGTCCGAGGAGTACACCCACGGCATCGTCGTCATGGTGATGCGGTTGGTGGGGACCTTCTTCAGCTCCTTGCTCAGGTCGTAGAGCTTGGTGACGGTGCCGAGGCCGGTGTCTACCGTGAGCGCCTTGGTGGCGGTCTCGGCGAGCCCCAGGAGCTTGTCGGGGTTGCTGAGGGTGGCGTTGGAACGCAGCTGGCGGACCATCGAGTTCATGTACATGTGCTGGGCCTTGGTACGGGCTATGTCGCTGCCGTCCTCGAAGCCGTAGCGGGTGCGCAGCCACTGCAGGGCCTGCTTGCCCTTGACGGCGGTGGTGCCCTTCTTCAGCTTCAGGCCCGAGCCGTGCCCGGTGGAGGTGTGCGAGTAGATGTTGGCGTCCACGCACACCGGCACCCCGCCGATCGCGTCCGCCATGGACACCACGCCCGAGAAGTCGACCATCATGAAGTGGTCGATGTGGATGTCGGTGAGCTTCTCCCAGGTGGCCACCGTGCAGCCGGGGCCGCCGCGCTCCAGGGAGGCGTTGGTCATGGTGTCGGCGGTGGCCGCGTAGACCTTGCCGGTCTTCGAGTCGGTGCACTTCGGAATGGAGACCAGGGTGTCGCGGGGCATCGACACCACCGACATGTTGGTGCGGTCGGCCGAGACGTGCAGCAGCATCTGGACGTCGGCGCGGGCGGCGGTGCCGATGTCCTTGGCGCCGCCCAGCTTCTGGTTCTCGGCGGTGTCGCGGGCGTCGGAGCCGATCAGGAGGATGTTCAGCGCGGTCTGCCCGGCCGCGTTCGCCTTGGTCTTCGTGGCGCGGTCCTTGGAGTCCCCGATGTTCAGGGTCTCCTTCTTGATGTTGCCGTTGAGGTGCTCGTAGTACAGGTACCCGGCGGTGGCGGTGCCGGCCAGGGCCAGGGCCACGACCGAGGCCGTCCAGCGCACGACACGGCGTCTGCGGCGTCCGCGGTCGCCGTCCCCGCGCCGTCTGCCGCCGCCCTGCCCGTCACCGTCGGTCTGGGGCGTGAGGGGCATCGTGTCCTCGACCGCGGACACCACATCCGACACCTCCCCCCGCACACTGCTGCGCACCACTGCCCGCCCTCCCGCTCACACCTGCCGCCGCGCCCGGGACTCCGGGCTCCTGAGCACGGCGGCAGTGTCATGCAGGCGTCTAGGACTCACCTGTGCGTACCTGTGCGGACCTGTGTGAACCGCCCGATGGTGCCCGTCACCAGCGATAGGGCGCGTACACGTCCATGCACTGCTTGGTGTCCGAGCCGTTGATGGCGTCGGCGTTGTCGGGCAGGTCACCGGCCTTCGGCGCGGACTGCTTCGGGTACGCCGTGCCGTCCCGCCAGTCGGCACCGACGACGAGCGTGACGCCCGACACATCGGTGGTCTGCTTCACCTGGCTCATGGGGATCCCCAGCGCCTTGGCGACCGCCTGGGCATCTCCCCGCAGGTCCGCGCTCGGGTACTGGACGACCGTCTTCTCCACCGACGCAGCGGCCCCCGAGGTGTCCGCCGCCGCCCTGGTGTAGCCCTTGGCGGCCAGCTCCTGGGAGAGCGTCCGGGCCCGGCCGGGGACCGCGGCCTCGGTGGCGGAACCGGTGGCGTTGCGCACCAGCACGCCGAGGCTGCCCGCGGAGACGGACGGCTCCTTGGCCGGCTCGGCACTCGCCGTGGTCTTCTTCCTGCTCTCCTCGGCGCTGCCGTTCTTGTCGAACGCCACGTCGTCGCGGAGCATCTGCCACATCTTGTCGGCGTTGGTGCCGTCCGGCACGAGGTGGTCCTTGTTCTGCGGGTCCTGGACGTTCGGCATCGTGAGCGAGGTGATGCGGTCCGTCGGCACCGACTTGAGCTGCATGCCCAGGTCGTAGAGCTTCTTCGGGGTGCCGATCTCCTCGGAGACCGTCAGCGACTTGGTGGCCGCCTCGGCCAGGTCCATCAGTCTGCCGGTGTCGGTGAAGACGTTCTGCCCCTTGAGCGTGCGGATCATCGAGTTGAGGTACATGTGCTGGGCCTTGGCCCGCAGCGGGTCACTGCCCCAGGCGTGCCGGGTGCGCAGCCACTGCAGGGCCTTCTCACCCTTCACCTTGTGCGTGCCGGCCGTCATCTTCAGCCCCGAGCCGCCGGGCACCGCGGCCGTCGGCCGGTCCCACACGTTCTGCTTCACACAGACGTCGACCCCGCCGATCGCGTCCGCCATGTTCACCACGCCCGCGAAGTCGATCGTGATCCAGTGGTCGATGTAGACCCCGGTGAGGTTCTCCCAGGTGGCCAGCGTGCAGCCGGCGCCGCCCCGGGCCAGCGACTCGTTGATGATGGTGTTGGTCGCCGGGTACACCTTGCCGGTCTTCGGGTCGGTGCACTTGGGGATGTCGACGCGGGTGTCCCGGGGGATGCTCACCATCGCCGCGCTCTTCCGGTCCGCCGACAGGTGGATCAGCATCTGCACGTCGCCGAGCGGCGGGCTGCCCCGGTCGTACTTGGCGCCGCCGAGCTTCACGTTCTCGTCGGAGTTACGGCTGTCGGAGCCGATCAGCAGGATGTTCAGCGGAGTCTGGCCGGCCGCGTTGGCCGCGGTCTTGCGTGCCTTGGCGTCGCCGATGTCGCGCCGGCCCTTCTGAATGTTGCCGTTCAGGTGCTGGTAGTAGAGGTAACCGGCACCGGCCGTACCGAGGATCACCACCGACAGCACGGCCGCCGACCAGCGCAGCGCACGCCGTGCGCGCTTGCGCCGGGCGCCCTTCGCGCCGCCGCCGGCGCCGTCGCCCGAGCCGTCCTTGCGACGCCCGCCGCCGGATCCGCCCGGCGTGTCAGGTGCCTTCGGTGCGAGGGACATCGTGTCCTCGACCGCAGGCACCTCCCCCCGCACATCGCTCTGCGTCAACTCCCTGCCCTCCCCGCCCTGCGCACACAGGCCCGCCGCCAACGCCCCCCGTCGGACGCACCACGGACCACACGGGTCCGCCCCGCGCCCGGTTAGACGCGTGACGGACCCATAGGGTTACCTGCTTATTCGGTATGACTTGGTGTCGCGAGGGGGCAACTCCCCGCTACCGGGCGCCCGCTCGTCACTACTTGGCGCAGGTCACCTTGTCGGCCGTCGTCTTGCTGTCCACGTCCGGCGCCTTTGTCGGTGTGGTGAGGGACACTCCTGCCCCCTGGAAGTCCTTGCCCAGTGTCAGCGTGATCGCGGGCAGGCCCTGGGAGTTGGTCACGCTCTTGCCCGGCTTCATCGCCGAGCCGGACAGCCCCATGAGACTGGCCAGTTCACGTGCCTGGTCGGCCTGGTCGGGGGCGTACTCCAGCGTGGTCTTGCTGAGTTCGGCGGGTGCGTTGCCGGCGTTCTCCGACTTGAGGACGCCCTTGTCGTTCTGCAGCCAGCTGAGCGTCTCCTGGGCGCTGCCGGCCGGGGCCCCGCCGTTGAGGATCCGCACCCGCACCTCGGAGGCCGCGGACTTGGTGCCCTTGAGCCGGGCGGCCGCCGCGTCCTTGCTGGCCTTCGCCTGCTTCTTCTTGACCGCGGTGAAGGACACGTCTTCCTTGATCGCCTGGAAGACCGCGGGCGCCTTCGACTCGTTGAGCACGACGGTCGCCTTCACCTTCTCGGCCGGGTTGTCCAGCACCGGGATGGTGGTGAAGGTCAGGTTCTTCGGGTTGAGCTTGCCGAGCTCCAGGCCCAGGTCCTTCAGCTTGCCGATGCTGTCCAGCTTGGAGTCGACGGTGAGCGCCTTGGTGCCGACCTCGGCCAGCTTCAGCAGCTTGCCCGGGCTGGTGAGCGTCGAGTTGGAGCTGAGCTTGCGCATCAGCGCGCTCAGGAACTGCTGCTGGAGCTGGATCCGGCTCAGGTCGCCGCCGAAGCCGACCGAGTGCCGGGTGCGCACGAAGGCCAGCGCGGTCTCGCCGGAGATGTTGTGGGTGCCCTTGGACAGCTTCAGATGCGACTGCTTGTCGTCGATGTCCTTGGCGAGACACACCTCGACCCCGCCGACCGCGTCGGTCAGCGTCTTGACCGCGTTGAAGTCGGCGACCATGAAGTTGTCCGGCTGGATCCCGGTCAGCTCGGTCACCGTGCGCACGGTGCAGCTGGCCGTACGGCCGTCCTGGCCGAGGCTGGTGTTGAAGCGGACGTCGGTCGTGCCCGCGATGACCTTCTGGCTGCCGTCGGACTGCTCGGTCGGGCAGTCCGGGACGTCCACGATCAGGTCGCGCGGGATGCTCAACGCGGTCGCGTTGGAGCGGTCCTTGGAGATGTGCAGCAGGATGTTGGTGTCGGCGTGCCCGACGCTGCCGGTGTCGCCGTAGCCCTCGTTGCCCGCGCCGGTGCGCTTGTCGGTGCCGATGATCAGCAGGTTGATCGCCTTGTCCTTGCTGAAGCCACCGGTGCTCGCGCCGTCGTCGGAGACGGACGTGATGTTGTCGTTGAGGTGCTTGATGTAGAGGTAGCCGGCGGCCGAGACGGCGACCAGCACGAAGGCCATCGAGCCGCCGGTCCACAGCAGGGCCTTCTTGGCCTTCGACTTCTTCTTCACCGGCCGTCGCGAACGCCGGCCGGCCGGCGGCTCGGGCTCGGCGCGCCGCCGGCGCTGCCCGGGCACCTCCCGGTTCGCTGTCTCCCGGCTCGCCGCCTCCCGCGTCCCGCCCGCGGCCGGGCGCGACGGCGTCGGTCTGCGCGGTCCGGGTACCGACGACTGCGGTGACGACTGCGGTGCGGAAGGAGTCAGTCGCAGTTCGTATTCACCGGTGTTCGGGTTGAGTACCCACTGGTCTGCGGGATCGATGTTGTCCGCCCGCCCACGGCCTTGCGCGTCCACGGTTGTCTGAATCCTCCGTCGGGGCCACGCGGCGCCTTCCCCCCATCAAGGCGCTCGGTCACGTTTCGCGGTGCACGACCCCAGGACGGACCTCGCGGCCGGGTGCACCGGAGCGCTCACACTATCCGCCCAGTTCAGCGTCGAGTGACGCCAGTGACAAATTCATCCTCCCTACAAGCGGGCAATCCATCTCATTTAACTGACAATGAACGGCGCGGAAGTTCGCCGCCTTGGCGGGTGCCTCACTCGCACCTGTCCTCGGCGGCGGTGTTCCCGCGAAACGCGGGCGACCGGGAGTCCTCGGCGGAGGAAGCGTTCTTCTTGGTCACCGGCACCGGCCGGTCGGCCCGCAGCAGCGCGAACAGCGCGTCCGCCCGGCCCTCCACGAGCTGGTCACGATTGGAGTCGTACACATACGGCTCCCTCGGAACGGTGAGGAACTGCACCTGTTCGGTGGGGGTGTTCCGCAGCCCCCGAACGAGCTGGTACAAACCCCGCAGACTGGCCAGTTCCGGATCGGTGGTGAGGGCGGAGGTCGCCGCGTTCAGCAGCGGATAGAGCTTCGCCGGGTTCAGCAGTACGTCACCGCTCTGCACCTTGTTGACGAGCGCCCCCAGGAACTGCTGCTGCCGGTCCATCCGCTCGGTGTCACTGCCGTCCCCGAGCGACTTGCGCGCCCGTACGTACCCCAGCGCCTGCTCCCCGTCGAGCGTGACCCGCCCGGCGGGCAGCCGCAGCTTGGCCGCCTTGTCGTCGATCGGCTCCTTCAGGCACACCTGCACCCCGTCGATCGCGTCGACCATGTTCTTGAACCCGCTGAAGTCGACGACCACGTAGTGATCGACGCGGATGTCCGTGAGCTTCTCCACGGTACGGACCGTGCAGGCCGAACCCCCCACCTCGAAGGCCGAGTTGAACAGGGTGAAGGAGGGCTCGCTCCGGCGCCCGTCGCCGCGCAGGCAGCCGGGCACGTGCACCATCAGGTCCCGGGGCAGCGACACCGCCGTGGCGCTGTGCCGGTCGGCGGCCAGATGCAGCAGGATCGCGGTGTCGGACCGCTCGGTGCCCGAGTCCTTGCCGTAGCGCCGGTTGCCCTCACCGGCCCGCGAGTCCGACCCGATCACCAGGATGTTCTGCGCGCCCCGCACCAGCGCGGTGGGCCGCTCCCGCTCGTACCGGGCGAGCTCCGCGGCGGCCGCGTCGTCGGCGGTGATGTTGTGACTCAGCTTCGCGTACAGCGCCCAGCCGCCCCCGAGCGCGGCGACCACCACGACACCGGCTCCGAGAGCCGTCCCCCGTATCCAACGCCTTCGCCGCCGCCGGGCAAGCCCGTCCCCGGTGGCGGATGCCCCTACGACGTCGGTCACCCCTCAACAGTGCCCTGGGGCGGCCCTGGGAGGCGGCGGCAACTACTCCACTCGGGTGACCGGACCTACCTGGGCCCGCAGGTGAACGAGGACCTCACCGCGCCGAAGCGGTGACCCGCTCGCTCTCGATCCGCTTCGCGATCCCTTCCTCGCCCAGTTCCCCCAGGTGCCGACAGAGCACCACGGACCCCCCGGCCGCGAGCGGCGCGTACAACCCCGCGCTCAGCCCTTCCCAGGTGTCGAAACCGAGCCCCGACAGCAGCCGCGACCCCGGCCCGGTCAGATCCAGCCCCGCCGTGTCCCCGAGCGCGCGCTCCACGACCTCGGCGCCGCTCATCTCCGCGCCCGCCACGATCAGCGCGGGCTCCTCGGGATCCACGGGCGAGAACGGCGCGAACCGGTCCCCCTGGCCCGGCACCTCCACCGCGTAGTCCACGAACCCGTCCGGGACCGTCGGGAAGCGTCCGCCCAGCGGTCGTAGCGCGAGCGCGACCCGCTCGCCCCGGCACGCCCGGGCCGCCTCCAGCGAGTCCGGCCCGCTCACCACCACGTCGGCCGCGGCCGGGTCGCCGGCGACGTCCGCCACCGCACCCACCGACGAGCACGCCAGCAACCACACCGCCGTCTGCCAGTGCGCCGGCAGCAGCAGGGCCACCCGGTCGCCCGGCGAAGCCGCCAGGTCGCCCTGGAGCAGGTTCGCGGTCTTGGCCACCCAATTGGCGAAGGTGGCCACGGACAATTCGACGCGTTCGCCCGTGGCGTCGTCGTAGAAGGTCACCAGGGGGCGTCCCGGATCCGCGGCGAGCGCGGAACGCAGCAGGTCGGCAGGGGTGCGATCGGTGGCGTTCACCCGCGCAAGCGTACGCCGCGCCCGCTGCCCGCACCGGCCGGCGGGGCCACCGGTTCGGCGCAACCGTTCCCGACGGGCCGTCAGATCCCGTATGGACAGATATGTATGACTATGTTCAATATCAGGGGCATGCGTGGACTCCTGACTTCCTCGATCGGCGTCACCTGCGCGGCGGCCCTCACCCTCCCGCCGGCCGTGCTGAACGTGCCGTCCGCCGTCGCCGCACCGGCAGAGCGGACCACCACGACCACCCTCCGCGGCAGCACCCAGTCGCTGCCCCTCACCCCCCGCACCCGCGAACGCGTCCTCGGCCAGGCCCCCGAGCAGGGCGCGTACAGCGCCGACGTACGGCCCTTCTCACTCGTCGGCGTCGTCTGGGACAACCCGGGGACCGCACTCGACGGCCGGGTCCAGGTCCGCACCCGGTCCACCGCCACCGGCCGGTGGTCCGGCTGGCAGGACGTCGAGACCCACAACGCCGACCACGGCGCCGACCCGGGCACCGCGGAAGCCGCCTCGGGCCGGGTCCACGGCGCCACCGCACCCCTGTGGGTCGGCGACTCGAACGGAGTGGACGTACGCGTACGCGCCGGAGAGCGGGACGGGGACGGAGTCGACGCCGACGCCGACGACGCCTCGGGCCCGGCCGGCGGAGCGTCCGTCGTCGGGCGCGACCTGCTGCCCGCGGGACTGCGCCTGGAACTCGTCGACCCCGGCGACGACACCCCGCCCTACGACGAGCCGGCCGACGGCCCCCGCACCAACACCGAGGACGACGCGTCGGCGGCCGTCAACGCCGACCTCACGGACGTCGACACCACCGAGATCCCCGCGCTGAGCCGCGAGGACACCGAACGCGAACTGTCCGAACTGAACGACACCGACGCCCTGCTCGCCAGGCCGTACATCGGACCGCGCCCGAAGATCGTCACCCGCCGAGGCTGGGGAGCCGACGAGTCGCTGCGCGAGAGGGGGTTCGTCTACACGGGCAAGATCAAGGCGGCCTTCGTCCACCACACCGCCTCCGGGAACGGCTACACGTGCTCCCAGGCCCCGTCGGTCATCCGCAGTATCTACCGCTACCACGTGGTGAGCATGGGCTGGCGGGACATCGGCTACAACTTCCTCGTCGACAAGTGCGGAACCATCTACGAGGGCCGTGCCGGGGGAGTGGCGAAGGCCGTCAGGGGCGCCCACACCCTGGGCTTCAACAACAACAGCATGGGCATCGCGGTGATCGGCACCTACGGCTCGCACAAGCCGTCCGCCGCCGCCGTGACCGCCGTCGCCAAGCTCACCGCGTGGAAGCTCGGGCTCTTCGGGGCCAATCCCAAGGGAAAGACATATCTGAAGTCCGGAGGTGGCAATCTCTACCCAAAGGGGAAGAACGTACGACTGAACGTGATCTCCGGCCATAGGGACGGGTACGCCACCGAGTGTCCTGGCGCCAAGCTCTACGCCAAGCTCGGCTCGGCCCGGACCAGCTCCGCGCACCTCCAGGGGCGCTGAGCACGGGGGCCGCGTTCAACGCCGTCGGGGACAGTCGGGGGAAAACCGCATGCCGATACCGCGCGCCTCCGCGCGGCCGTCGAGGGCGCCGTCGCACGGTCTGCATACACTGGCCGGCCGACACAGAGTTTCGGCCGGTCCCGGCAGGAAGCAGAGACGACAGGTGACAGAAGCGATCCTCCTGGTCGGCGGCAAAGGCACCCGGCTGCGCCCGCTCACGGTCCACACGCCCAAGCCGATGGTCCCGGCGGCGGGCGTGCCGTTCCTGACACACCAGCTGGCCAGAGCCAGAGCGGCGGGCGTGGACCACATCGTCCTCGCGACGAGCTACCTGGCGGAGGTCTTCGAACCGTACTTCGGCGACGGCGCGGCACTCGGCCTGCACATCGAGTACGTCACCGAGGAGGAACCGCTCGGCACGGGCGGCGCGATCCGCAACGTGGCGTCCCGGCTGCACTCCGGCCCCGACGACCCGGTGCTGATCTTCAACGGCGACATCCTGACCGGGCTCGACATCCGCGCCCTCGTGGCCACGCACGAGTCGACGGCCGCCGATGTCTCCCTCCACCTCACGAAGGTGACGGACCCGCGCGCGTACGGGCTGGTCCCCACCGACGGGACCGGCCGGGTCCTGGCGTTCCTGGAGAAGCCGCAGACGCCGGAGGAGATCGTCACCGACCAGATCAACGCGGGGGCGTACGTCTTCCGCCGCTCGGTCATCGACACGATCCCGCAGGGCCGTCCGGTGTCGGTGGAACGGGAGACCTTCCCGCAGCTGCTGGCGGCCGGCGCCCATCTCCAGGGCATGGTCGACTCGACCTACTGGCTGGACCTCGGCACGCCCGCGGCCTTCGTCCGCGGCTCCGCCGACCTCGTGCTGGGCCGTGCCCCGTCCCCCGCCGTCCCCGGCCGCTGCGGCGACCGCCTGATCCTGCCCACGGCACGGGTGGCGGCGGACGCCAAGCTGACCGGCGGCACGGTGGTGGGCGAGGGCGCGTTCGTGGCGCAGGGCGCGCGGGTCTTCGGCTCGACGATCCTCCCGGGCGCCGTCATCGAGACCGGCGCGGTCATCACCGACTCCCTCATCGGCAACCGCGCCCGCGTCGGCGAACGCGCGGTCCTCACGGGCACGGTCATCGGCGACGGCGCGGTCATCGGCGCCGACAACGAACTCAAGGAGGGCGCGCGGGTGTGGTGCGACGCCCGGATCCCGGCGGGGGCGGTGCGGTTCTCCTCGGACCAGTAGCCGTACGTCTGCGGGCGCGTGGGGGCTGGTCGCGCAGTTCCTCCCCCCAGCCTTCGGCCGGGGGGACCCCCAGCGCCCCTATACGGGGCGCTGTACTCGCCGCAGCTACGTAGCTGCGGGCAGGCGTGCCGCAGGGCGGCACGGGTGGGCGCAGCGGCACCCTGCCAGCGCCGGTAAGCGACACCCCCCACCCCAGCCACCCGCACTTCACAACCGCCCGATGTCCCCGCGAGGCATCTTCGGCGCCCGCCGTGCCGGCGTCTGCCCGCTCAGCAGAATCAACCGAGCCGCCCGATGCCGCTGCCCCGCATACGGCTCCAGCAACCGCAGCATCGCCGCGTCATCGGCATACCGGTCCCCGGCCAGCACCCACCCCACGATCCCCGGCAGATGCAGGTCCCCGACCGTCACCGCGTCCGCCGCCCCATGACTGCGCTGCACGGTCTCCGCGGACGTCCACGGCCCGATCCCCGGCACCACCTCCAGCCGTGCCTGGGCGGCCTCCGGCGTCATCCCCACCGCCTGCTCCAGCCGCGCGGCGACCCGCACCGCCCGCAGGATCGTGGAGGCCCGCTTGTCGTCGACGCCGGCCTTGTGCCACTCCCAGGAGGGAATCAAGGACCAGGTCCGCGGCGCCGGCATCACCCACATCGGCCGCTCGCCCACCCCCGCGGGCCCGGGCGCCCGCTCCCCGAACTTCCGCACCAGCGACCGCCAGGCCCGGTACGCCTCGTCGGTGGTGACCTTCTGCTCCAGGACCGACGGGATCAGCGACTCCAGCACCAGCCCGGTCCGCGTCAGCCGCAACCCCGGCCGCCGGTGCCGGGCGGCCGCCACGACCCGGTGCCGGGGTACGAAGAGCGAAGGATCGTCGGCCGAGCCGAGCAGTTCCGGCAGCCGTTCCAGCAGCCACTCGGCCCCCGGCCCCCAGGCCTCCCCGCGCACCTCACCGCCGTACCCGGCGACCCGCAGCGTCCCCGGCCCGGCCGGCGTCAGGCTGGCCCGCCACACCGACCCGTCCCGGGTGGCCCGGAACGTCGGATCCCCGGGCCCACGCCGCAGCGGCCCCAGCACCAGCCCCAGATCAAGAGCCCCGCCCGGCTTCCACACCCGTACCCGCCCCGGCGCGACCGCCTGCTTCGGCACACCGGCAGGCACGACAACCTGCCCACCCCGCACAGTCACACGCGTGGGCCGAGGAGCAAACCGACCAGCCATTCAAAGAATCCTAGGCCTCAAGCGCCCCGTCTTTTTGGGGGCGCGGGGCTGTGTCCGATATGCGGCTACCGCCGCGTGGGCGCGATCAGCCACACTCCACCCGCACTCGCCCACTCACAACACCCCCACCCCCACAGGCGCAAGCAACTCACCGCACCTCGATAAAGTCCCCGACCTCCCGCACCGGCCGCTCCCGCGGAGCCTCCGCGGCCTTCCCCACCGCGACCGCCCCCATCGGCTCCCACTCGGCCGGAAGCGCGAGCGCATCCCGCACGACATCCCGGCAGAACATCGTCGACGACACCCACGCCGACCCCAACTGCTCCCCGGCCAGCGCCACCAGCAGGTTCTGCACCCCGGCCCCCGCCGCGACCACGAACATCTCCCGCTCGGCGGCGTCCCGCCGCGGATCCCCGTACGTGTGGGACCCGTCCATCACCAGGCAGGGCACGACCAGATACGGCGCGTTGCGCAGCACGTCCCCCCGCCGTACCCGCTTCGCGATGGACTCCTCCGACTTGCCGTCCTTCCTCAGGTCGGCGATCCAGGCGTCCCGCATCGCGTCCAGCAACCGGACGCGCGCCTCCTCCGACTCCAGCAGCACGAACCGCCACGGCGTCGTGTGATGCGGCGCCGGCGCCGTCACGGCCGCGGCGACCGCCCGCCGTACCGCCCCGGGGTCGACGGGATCGTCGGTGAACGCCCGCACCGTGCGCCGTAGCGTCACCGCTTCCCGGACCGCCTCGGACGTGCCGAGCCGGAACATGTCGCTGTCCGCGTCCCGGACCAGCGCGCGTGCGCTCCCGCCCGGGTCCCCGTCCTCGGCGACGATGTGCCCGAGGCCGCGCACCACGGCCACCGGCATCCCCGTGGCCTTGCCCTTCACCAGGTCACCGGCGGCGGCCAGCTCGTCGGCCGTGGCGACGACCGTCGCGACCAGCGGATTGCCGTACGCGTCCACGCCCCCGCGCAGATCGTCCAGCACCTGCACCCCGGCGGCGCCGATGGTGACGTCCGTGAGCCCCGAGCGCCAGGGTCGCCCGAAGGTGTCGGTGACGACGACCCCGACGTTGACGCCGAGGGCGTCCCGCAGCCCCGCGCGGATCGCGCGCGCGGACGCGTCGGGGTCCTCCGGCAGCAACAGCACGGTCCCGGAGGGGGTGTTGGAGGCGTCCACCCCGGCCGCCGCCATGACCAGACCCTGCCGGTTCTCCACGATCCGCAAGGTCCCGCGCCGGGCCACCACCCGCACGGTCTCCGCGTCGATGGCGGCCTCCCGGTCGGTCGCCTCGACGATCCGCCCCTCCGCCTTGGACACGATCTTGGAGGTGACGATCACCACGTCCCCGTCGGCAAGACCCGGCTCGGCCGCGGCGATCAGCTTCGCCAGGTCGTCGCCCTGCTGGACCTCGGGGATCCCGGGCAGCGCCCACACCCGGTACCCGGGCACCGCGTCGGTCCCCCCGGTCGTCGCGTCGGTCATACCCCGCGCACCTCCTCGGCCAGCGCCAGCGCCTCCCGCGCCATCTGCGCGGCCGCGTCCAGGTCGGTCATCATCAGCGGTACGGCCCGGCAGCGGATGCCGGCCGTCTCGATCCGCGCCACGCTGTCCGCGTCCACGGTGTCGACGAGCCAGCCGTCCAGCAGTCCGGAGCCGTAGTGCTCGGCGACCGCCGCGGCCGTCGACTCCACGCCGACCGCCGCGAGCACCTTGTCGGCCATTCCGCGCACCGGCGCGTCCCCGACGATGGGGGAGAGGCCCACCACCGGCACCCCGGCGCCCGCGATCGCCTCCCGGACGCCGGGCACCGCGAGGATCGTGCCGACGGAGACCACCGGGTTGGATGGCGGGAAGAGGATCACGTCCGCCTCGGCGATGGCCTCCAGGACGCCGGGCGCCGGCTTGGACTGCTCGGCGCCGACCGGCACGACCGCGTGGGCGGGCACGGACGCCCGCAGCCGTACCCAGTACTCCTGGAAGTGCACGGCCCTGCGCTCGCCGTCGACCTCGACGGCCACATGGGTCTCGACCCGGTCGTCGGTCATCGGGATCAGCCTGACGCCCGGCTTCCAGCGGTCGCACAGCGCCTCGGTCACCGCGCTCAGCGGGTATCCGGCTCCCAGCATCTGGGTGCGCACGATGTGCGTCGCGAAGTCCCGGTCGCCGAGCCCGAACCAGTCCGGGCCCACCCCGTAGGCGGCGAGTTCCTCCTTGAGGTGGAAGGTCTCCTCGGCCCGCCCCCAGCCCTGCTCCTCGTTGATGCCGCCACCGAGCGTGTACATCACCGTGTCGAGGTCCGGGCAGACCTTCAGCCCGAAGAGGTGGATGTCGTCCCCGGTGTTGCCGATGACGGTCACGTCGGCGTCCGGCACGGCCTGCTTCAGACCGCGCAGGAACCGGGCACCGCCGATACCGCCTGCCAGAACCACAATGCGCATGCGCCAAGTCTTGCAGGCGGGTCCGACAACGCGTCACGCAGTCACGGGACGCGCCTCGCAGCTCTGCGTGGTGTACATGGGCATGTCGGTCAGGCCCGGGTAGTAGACGTGCAGGCTCACCGCCGGCTCCAGCGCGTCGTTCACCACCTCGTGCACGTACCCCGGCGCGAACACCCGCTGCGCGCCGGCGCCCAACGCGCGCGTGCCCCGCTCGGTGCGCTCGGTCAGGGTGCCCTCCAGGACGGTCAGCACGCCGGAGGAGCGGCCGTGGTCGTGGAGTCCGCTGCCCTGTCCGGGCACCCAGGACAGCAGCCAGACCTCGTAGCCGGGACCGGTGCGCAGCCGGTGGTACCAGCGGCTGGTCGCGTCGTACTCGACGAGGTGCTCCCACTGCGCGCGGTCCGCGGCGATCGCCCGGGCGAGGCCGACGAACTCGGCCACGGTCACCGGGTGCTCGCGCGGGGGCTGCAGCAGGTGCGGGACTTCGAGGATGTCGCCGGCGATCTGGAGGTCGTTGTCGCTGTTCATGGGGGTGCGTGGTTCCTCAGTGAAGAAGGTCAGAGGGGAACGAAATGCGAAAACCGAGTCCGGGGGACTCGGTCTGCAGCTGGAGCGGCCGGGGTGTGGCTACGGCTCAACAGCTGGAACAGCAACAGCTACAGCGAGCACGGGCAGCACCGTGGGACCCGGCGGTGCGGGTCGAGGTGAGCGCCAAGTTCGCGAGCATGCCCACAAGCACATCGGTTCACACCTCGCGTGTCAACTCGACGCCCGGTATGTGGGACATGTTTCACCTCATCCGGTTCACCTGGCTGCCGAAAGGTTTGTTCATCAACCACCCGGGACACATGGCGCACAACCGGGCGCGCGAGCCACCTCGGAACGCGATCGAACATCTGGGCGTCCTTCTTCGTACAGCCTCTGTATGGGGTCGGGGGCCCTCATGGGTCTCGTCTGCATGTCAAGGTTTATGGCGATTTGAACACTTTCCGCTCGGCCTTGGTTCCGCAGAGTGAATAACGGGCCCAATAGCAGATCTCGGCTTGACTCGCCCGGAGCAGCACACTTGTAATTTCACTCGTGTCGTTCAGCCGAAATCGGTAACGGCCAGGCACGGGGACGCGAAAGACAGACGAGGGGCGCACATGACCGAGCTGGTGCAGCAACTGCTGGTCGACGACGCGGACGAGGAACTCGGCTGGCAGGAGCGCGCGCTGTGCGCCCAGACCGACCCCGAGTCCTTCTTCCCCGAGAAGGGCGGCTCCACCAGAGAGGCCAAGAAGGTCTGCCTCGCCTGCGAGGTGCGCTCCGAGTGCCTCGAGTACGCCCTCGCCAACGACGAACGGTTCGGCATCTGGGGCGGACTGTCCGAGCGGGAGCGCCGCCGGCTCAAGAAGGCCGCCGTCTGAAGCGGGCGCGTGAAGCGGGCGTCCACACAACGCACACATCTGATCTGCGCTAACGGCCCGTCGCCGGTGGGTTATCCACAGGCGGCGGGCCGTCGACATGCCCAGCCGATAGTGTGGTCGCTCGTCCGAGACGCCTCGCCGCCACCAGCGGGCGCAGGAGTCCACCGCAGTCCATCGAACCGGGGCCCGTACCTCGATGTCCGTGCACAGCCACACGGCAGCCCAAGACACCGCTGCCACACCAGAGTTTCCGCGTCATGTGGTGACCGCGGTCCTCGTCTCCCACGACGGCGCCCGCTGGCTGCCCGACGCGCTCGCCGGGCTGCTCGGCCAGGAGCGCCCCGTCCAGTACGCGGTGGCGGCCGACACCGGCAGCGCCGACGACTCCGCGCGGCTGCTCACCGAGTCCCTCGGCGACGGCAACGTGCTGCACCTCGCCCGCCGCACCGGCTTCGGCCAGGCCGTCGAGGAGGTCAGCCGCACCGCGCCCGTCCTCACCCCGGACGAGCTGCCGTACCTGAAGCGGCCCAGCGGCTGGGACCCCGTGACGCGCCAGTGGCGCGACGAGGCGTACGACATGCCGGAACTGCCCTACGGCGAGCCCGTCCAGTGGCTCTGGCTGCTGCACGACGACTGCGCCCCGGAACCCGACGCCCTGGCCCAGCTGCTGCGGGTCGTGGACAACGAGATGGAGCTGGGCCGCGACGACGTGGCGATCGTCGGCCCCAAGCTGCGCGGCTGGTACGACCGCAGGCAGCTCCTCGAGGTCGGCGTCACCATCGCCAACTCCGGCCGCCGCTGGACCGGCCTGGACCGCCGCGAGCAGGACCAGGGCCAGCACGACCACGTGCGCCCCGTGCTGTCCGTCTCCACCGCAGGCATGCTGGTCCGCCGCGACGTCTTCGAGGAGCTCGGCGGCTTCGACCGCAGGCTGCCCCTGATGCGCGACGACGTCGACCTGTGCTGGCGCGCGCACAACGCCGGCCACCGCGTCCTGGTCGCCCCCGAGGCGCTCGTACGGCACGCCGAGGCCGCCTCCCGCGAGCGCCGCGCCGTCGACTGCGCCGGCCGCACCGCCACCTCCCCGCACAAGGTCGACAAGGCCGGCGCGATCTACACCCTGCTGGTCAACGCCCGCACGGCCGCGCTGCCCTGGATCCTGTTCCGCCTGGTCCTCGGCACCCTGCTGCGCACGGTCGCCTACCTCGTCGGCAAGGTCCCCGGACAGGCCCTCGACGAGATCCGCGGTCTGCTCGGCACCCTGCTGCGGCCCGAGCGGATCATCGCCGGACGGCGCAGGCGCGGCCCCTCCCAGCTCGACAAGGGCGAGCTGCGCCCGCTGTTCCCGCCGCCCGGCGCCACCGTCCGGGCCACCGTCGAACAGGTCGCCGGCAACTTCTTCGGCGGCGACGACGAGATCTCCGCGGCCGGCCGGCACGGCGGCGCGGTCGAGTCCGGCCCCGGCGGCGACGACGCCGACTTCCTGGAGATCGAGCAGTTCGCCCGCCTCAAGCGCATCGCCCGCAAGCCGGGCCCGGTGCTCTTCCTGGTGCTGCTGCTGTTCGCGCTGGTCGCCTGCCGCGCCCTGCTCGGCACCGGCGCGCTCGCGGGCGGCGCCCTGCTGCCTGCCCCGGGCACCTCCGGCGAGCTGTGGTCCCGCTACCTGGACGCCTGGCACGCGGTCGGCGCCGGCGGCACCCCGTCCGCCCCGCCGTATCTCGCGATCGTCGCCTCGTTCGCCTCCCTGCTGTTCGGCTCGACCGGGCTCGCGGTCACCGTGCTGCTGGTCTGCTCGGTGCCGCTCGCCGGATTCACCGCCTACTTCGCCTCCCGGCCGCTGGTCACCTCGCGCCTGCTGCGCGCCTGGGCGGCCATCGCCTACGCCTTCCTGCCCGCCGCCACCGGCGCCCTCGCCGGCGGCCGCATCGGCACCGCCGTCCTGGCCATCCTGCTGCCGCTGATCGCCCGCGCGGGCGTCGCGGCCGGCGGCCTCGCGAACTCCTCCGGCGCGCGCGGCAGTTGGCGCGCCACCTGGGCGTACGCGCTGCTGCTGACCATCACCACCGCGTTCACGCCGATCGTCTGGCCGATCGCCCTGGTCCTCGGCGTCGCCGTGCTGGCCATCCGCCGCACCGACCTGGTCGCCTCCGGCCTGCGGCTGCTGGTCCAGCTCGGCACCCCGCTGCTGGTCCTCGCGCCCTGGTCGCTGACCCTGCTGCCGTCCGGCTTCTTCAAGGAGGCCGGACTGGAGTACGGCGCCTCGGCCGCCTCCGCCCTGGACCTGCTCGGCGCCAGCCCGGGCGGCCCCGGCACGGTGGACGGGCTGATGCTGATCGGCGTCGTCCTGGCCGCGCTGGCCGCCCTGCTGCGCTCCGAGCGCCAGTCGGCGGTCCGCACCGCCTGGGTGGTCGCCCTGATCGGCCTGGTCTTCGCGGTGCTCTCCAACGGCTCCACCTGGGCGGGCCCCGCGACCCTCGTCTACGGCATCGCGATCCTGTCCGCCGCAGCGCTCGGCGCCGACGGGGCACGCGCGCGGGTCGCCGAGCAGAGCTTCGGCTGGCGCCAGCCGGTCGCCGCCCTGATCGCCTTCGCCTCCGCCGCGGGCCCGCTGCTGCTCGCCGCCGGCTGGATGATCGCGGGCGCCGACGGCCCGGTCGAGCGCCGGGACCCCACCCAGGTGCCCGCGTTCGTGGCCGAGGACAGCGGCACCACCGACCAGGTCCGCACCCTCGTCCTCGACAGCGACAGCACCGCCCACGTGGACTACATGCTGGTGCGCGGCTCCGGCGCCCGCATGGGAGACGCCGAGGCCGCCGCGGCCGACGGCGAGAACGCCCAGCTCGACAAGGTCGTCGCCAACCTGGTCGCCGGCTCCGGCGCCGACCAGGCCGACCAGCTCGGCGGGTTCGCGGTGCGCTACGTGCTCGTCCACAAGGGCGCACCCCGTGACGTCACGCGCGTGCTGGACGCCACGCCCGGCCTGAGCCGGCTCAGCCAGCAGGACGGCGGCGCCCTGTGGCGCGTCGACCAGCAGGTCTCCCGCGCGACCATCGTCTCCGCCAACGGCTCCGGCACGCCCGTCTCCGTCGCCGCCGGACCCGTCGACATCCACACCACCGTCCCGTCCGGCGCCGACGGCCGGATCCTGCGCCTGGCCGACTCGGCCGCGGCCGGCTGGACCGCCACCCTGGACGGCAAGCCGCTCACCCGCACCACCGTGGACGGCTGGGCCCAGGGCTTCGCGCTGCCCTCCTCCGGCGGGAAGCTCGACGTCACCTACGACACCCCGGTCGCCCACATCGCCTGGCTGTGGGCGCAGGGCGCGCTCGCCGTCGTCCTGGTCGTCCTCGCCCTGCCGGGCCGCCGCCGCGACGTCGACGACGACCTCCCCGAGGAGCAGCCGATCCCCGCCCAGGCCGTCGAGGGCGAGGGCCGCCGCGCCCGCCGCCTGCGCGCCCAGGCGGAGGCCGAGGAGGAGACGGCTCCGGACGACGGCACCGACTTCCCGGTGCCCGTTCCGGACGCCGAGGGGGACCAGCCCCCGGTCGCGGTCCCGCACCAGCAGTCGTACGACGAGTGGGACCCGGCGTCGTACCCGGCGGCCGACGGATACAACGCCGCCTACGCGGCCGAGTACCAGGACCCGGGCACCGGCCAGTACCAGACCGGCGGCTACGACCAGCAGACGTACGACCCCTACCAGACCGGCCAGTACGACCCGTACGCCTACGGCGGGCAGCAGGGGCAGCCGCAGTACGACCCGACGTACCAGCAGGGCTACGACCCCGCCTATGACCCGGCCGCCCAGCAGCACCACGGCACCGGCGGCGAGCACCACGACGGGAGCCAGCAGCAGTGAACCGCACCACCCTGTCCCTGTTCGCCGGTACGGCCGCCCTCGCGGCGGTCACCGGGTTCGCCGCGCTCGACCAGCCGGCCGCGACCCCCGCGCACACCGCCGAGGCGGCCGCCCAGCTGCCCGTGGAGCGCACCACGCTGCTGTGCCCGGCGCCCAGCCTGTCCGACATCGCCGACACCTCGTACACGTCGTTCACGCCCGTCACCAAGGGCGCCGCGAGCGACGGCAAGGCCGCGCTGCAGGCGGCCACCGAGCAGTCCGCGGACGGGACGGGCGGCGGCAAGAAGAAGGCCGCCAAGCCGGTCCTCACCCCGAAGGCGCCCGGCACCCCGGTCACCGGTGACACCTCCGGCGCCGACGGGCCCGCCTACGTCGGCACCGCCGAGGGCAAGTACGCGTCCGGCTGGACCGTCCAGGAGACCACCGAGGTCGCCGCGGGCACCGGACGCGGCCTCCAGGGGGTCAACTGCACGCCGGCCGACACCGACTTCTGGTTCCCCGGCGCCAGCACCGCCGCGAGCCGCACCGACTACGTGCACCTCACCAACCCCGACGACAGCGCCGCCGTCGTCGACATCGAGCTGTACGGCAAGGACGGCCAGCTCAAGTCCACGGTGGGGGAGGGCATCACGGTCCCGCCGAACGCCAGCGAGCCGGTCCTGCTGTCCACGCTCTCCGACGAGCGGCAGACCGACCTGACCGTGCACGTGAACGTGCGCAGCGGCCGGGTCGGGGCGAGCGTGCAGGCCCTGGACGACAAGACCGGCGGCGACTGGCTGGCCGCCGCCGCCGACCCGGCGGGCAGCCTGGTGCTGCCCGGCATCCCCAAGGACGCCACGGACGTGCGGCTGATCGCCTTCACCCCCGGCGACAACGACGCGGACCTTAAGGTGCGCCTCGCCTCCCCGGACGGCACCATCACCCCGGCCGGCAACGAGACGCTGCACGTGAAGTCGGGCATGACCACCGCGGCCGACCTCGGTGACGTCACGCGCGGCGAGGCGGGCTCGCTGATCCTCACGCCCACCGACCAGTCCGTGCCGGTGGTCGCCGCCCTGCGCGTCACCCGCGGCAAGCCCGGCAAGCAGGAGACGGCGTACATCCCGGCGACCGCGCCGATCGGCACGCGCGCGACGTCCGCCGACAACAGCGGCAAGGGCACCACCCTCTCCCTGACCGCCCCCACCGGCACCGCACAGGTCAAGGTCACGGCGTCGGCGGGCAGCGAGGGCGGCACGGCGGTGTCCAAGACGTTCACGATCAAGTCCGGCACCACCCAGGACATCGCCGCCCCGGTCCCGTCCGGCCTCAAGGGCACCTACGCCCTGACCGTGGAACCGCTCTCCGGCGCCCCGGTCTACGGCGCCCGCACCCTGGCGGCCACCGAGGAGGGCGTTCCGGGCTTCACGATCCAGACCCTCCCGGACGACCGGGGCACGGTGGCCGTACCGGAGGCGGACCAGGACGTGTCGGTGCTGCAGAAGTGATGCGGGGCGGGGGCGCCGGGTGCTCAGTCCTCGCCGTACCGGGGATCCACCGTCTCCGGGGTGAGTCCGAGCAGCTCGGCGACCTGCTCCACCACGACCTCGTGCACCAGCGCGGCCCGCTCGTCGCGTCCCTTGGTGCGGATCTCGACCGGCCGCCGGTAGACGACCACCCGCGCCCGCCGTCCCTCGCGCGCGGGAATGATGCCGCCCAGCGGCACCGCCTCGTCGCTCCAGCTCTCCCCGTGCCGGTCCTGGAGCCGGGGCACTTCGAGGACCAGGAAATCGATGTCGGCGAGCTGCGGCCAGCGCCGCTCCAGCCGCTCCACGGAGTCCTGCACCAGGTCCGCGAACACGTCGGCGCGGCTCGCGGCCAGCGGCACCTGAGGAGGCGCGATCGGCCCGCGCATTCCCCGACCGTGGCGATCGCGTCGACGAGGCCCGGGGTCGGCGGCACGGGGCGGTACACGGTTCTCCATCACTGGTGAAGCGTAGTCCTCGCGGGCTCCCGCCGTGCCGCTCCGCGCGCCAACACCCCCCGGAGCGACATGTCGCAGGATGACCATTCCAGCCAAGGTTGGGCTCGTTTCCGTATCCCTACGAGACCGACGAACTCAAGGCAATTGACGGTGTTTGTACCGAGTCATGACCGGATGCGGTGCCGCCCGAGATCCCGAACGGCACCGTCCACCCAGGTCAGCGAGGCGTGTCCGGAGGGGTGTGTGGGGCGTCTCACAACACGACACGGTGGAGTGACCTGGGGGAGAGTCGTCGCGGCCCGCTCAAGAGTGCGGTACCGTCCAACGTCGTGAGCCCTGTACGTCGCTGTTCGCGAACCGCCTGCGGCCGACCCGCCGTCGCGACGCTGACGTACGTCTACGCCGACTCGACCGCGGTCCTCGGCCCGCTCGCCACCTACGCCGAACCCCACTGCTACGACCTGTGCGCCGAGCACTCCGAGCGCCTCACCGCCCCGCGCGGCTGGGAGGTCGTCCGGCTCCTCGACGGCTCCGCGCCCGCGCGGCCGAGCGGGGACGACCTGGAGGCGCTCGCGAACGCGGTGCGCGAGGCGGCCCGCCCGCAGGAGCGCGCGGCCCAGGCGGGCGGCGGCGGACGCGGCGCGGACCCGATGGAGGTCGCGCGGCGCGGCCATCTGCGGGTGCTGCGGTCACCGGACAACTGACGTCCCCTCGGAACAGTCGGCACCCCTGTGGGTGGCGAATCGTTCCTTCTCTTGCGATCCCCCTCTGCTCGCGTTCCGTTCAGTGACGCACGCCCATTGACGTGTGCTTGTCACGGACACGACCATTCCGGGTAACCGTCGGCGGGAAATCGCTTTCCGCATGTCGGAATCCGGGGAGGCGCCCGTGTACGTCCAGGAACTGGAACCCGTCGCCGGCTCGCTCGGTCTGTCCGCCCTCGTCGCCGCCCTGCCGCTGCTGATCGTCCTGGTCCTGCTCGGCGGTGTCCGTACGAAAGCCCACCTGGCGGGCCTGTGCGGCCTTCTCGCGGCCGTACTCGTCGCGACGCTCGTCTACCGCATGCCCCTGGGCCAGACGCTCTCCAGCGCCACCCAGGGCGCCGCGTTCGGCCTGTTCCCGATCCTGTGGATCGTCGTCAACGCCCTGTGGGTGTACCGGATGACGGTCCGCACCCGGCACTTCGACGTGCTGCGTCGCTCGTTCGGGCGACTCTCCGACGACCCGCGCGTCCAGGCCCTGGTGATCGCCTTCTGCTTCGGCGCCCTCCTCGAAGCACTGGCCGGATTCGGCGCCCCGGTCGCGATCTGCTCGGTCATGCTCGTCGCCCTCGGCTTCGACCCGGTCCGCGCGGCCGTGGTCTCCCTGGTCGCCAACACGGCCCCGGTCGCCTTCGGCGCGATGGGCACTCCCGTGGTGACACTCGCCCAGGTCACCGGGCTGCCGCTGGACTCGGTCGCCTCGGTGGTGGGCCGCCAGACGCCGCTGCTCGCCCTGGTGGTGCCGCTGGTGCTGGTCGGCCTGGTCGACGGCGCGCGCGGGCTGCGTGAGACGTGGGTCCCCGCCCTGGCGTGCGGAACCGCCTTCGCCGTCGCCCAGTTCGCCGCCTCCAACTACCTCTCCGCCCAACTCGCCGACATCTGCGCCGCCCTGGCCGGCACGGCCGCCCTGCTCGCCGTACCGCACGCGCGCGTGCCCGCGACGGAGGAGGTCCGCGCGGCCGTGCTC
Organism: Streptomyces sp. NPDC090088; assembly: GCF_044747345.1. NCBI lineage: Bacteria > Bacillati > Actinomycetota > Actinomycetes > Kitasatosporales > Streptomycetaceae > Streptomyces > Streptomyces sp. NPDC090088. The sequence continues at coordinate 716,496 of NZ_JBIVDZ010000006.1, forward strand.
ACCGGCGCCCGCAGCGCGGACCTCGACGAACCCGACCCGCGCCCCGAAGTCCTGCGCGCCTACGCCCCGTACGCCCTCATCGTCGTGATCTTCTCCGTCGCCCAGATCCCCGCCGTCAAGGACTGGCTGGCGCGGGCCACCCAGGTCTACGACTGGCCCTTCCTGGACGTCGTCAACCCGAAGGGCGAACCGGTCGGCGGAAACCTCTTCACCTGGCCGGTCGTCTCCACGGGCGGCACGCTCGTCCTGTTCGCCGGCGTGGCCACGGCGGCCGTGCTGCGGGTGCACGCGCGCGTGGCGGTCACGGAGTGGGCGGCGACGGTACGGGAGTTGAGGTTCGCGATCCTCACCGTGACGTCCGTCCTCGCGCTCGCCTACGTCATGAACCTCTCCGGACAGGCGGCCACCATCGGCCACTTCGTGGCGGCGGCCGGCGCGGGTCTGGCCTTCCTCTCCCCGGTCCTCGGCTGGTTCGGCGTCGCCGTCTCCGGCTCCGACACCTCGGCCAACGCCCTCTTCGGAGCCCTCCAGGTGAGCGCCGCGCACGAGTCGGGCCTCTCACCGGAACTCCTCGCGGCCGCCAACAGCTCCGGCGGCGTCCTCGGCAAGATGATCTCCCCGCAGAACCTCACGATCGCCTGCGCCGCCGTCGGCCTCGCCGGCCGCGAGGGCGACCTGCTGCGCAAGGTACTGCCGTGGAGCCTCGGCCTGCTCCTGGTGATGTGCCTGATCGTGGTGGGACAGAGTTCGCCGGTGCTGGGGTGGATGCTGCCGTGAGGGTGAGGGTGAGGCTGGGGGCGAGGGGCACGGGGCGGGCCTCGGGAGGGCCGGTCTTGTCCGGTCGCGGCAAGTCGTGGCTGGTCCTGGCCGGCTGCGCCTGATCGCGACGGCGCGCATCGGGGTGGCTTGCTGTGCCTTGGGGCGGCTCGGGGCGGCTCGAAGCGCGTCGAGACGGCTCGGAGTGCGTCGGGCAGCGGTCCGGAACGCGCCGGGTTGCGTCGCTGGTTCTGGCTGATCGTGTGCGATCGCGTCTGAATCGCGGTGGCGCGCGTATGGGCGCCACCGGGCGGCTCGGCGTGTGTCGGGCAGCATCGGAGTGAGTCGGGCAGCGCCGGAGCGAGTCGGGCTGTGCCATCGGTTCGCCTCGGACCGCATCGATTGCGTTGGGCCGCATCGACCGTGTTGGACCGCATCGGACTGAATCGGGCGGACGGCGGACCGAATGGAGCGGACACCGGACCGTGCAGGGCAGGTTTCGGACCGAGCCGGACCGGTGTCGGATCGTCGCGGATCACGGGGGGATGTCCTCGGGAAGTCGGTCCGGAGTCCGCCGGGGGATCCGCGTCCGGCCCTTACCCGGGCCAGGTAGTTTGGGGCGACCGATGGGAATTCAGGAGGGTTGGCCCGTGGCTGCTGATCTGTCGCAGATCGTGAAGGCGTACGACGTGCGCGGGGTGGTCCCGGACCAGTGGGACGAGGGGCTCGCCGAACTGTTCGGCGCCGCGTTCGTCCAGGTGACCGGCGCCGCCGCGATCGTCGTCGGCCATGACATGCGACCCTCCTCGCCCGGTCTGACCCGCGCCTTCGCGCGCGGCGCGGCGGCGCGCGGCGTCGACGTCACCGAGATCGGCCTGTGCTCGACCGACCAGCTGTACTACGCCTCGGGCGCCCTCGGCCTGCCCGGCGCGATGTTCACGGCCTCGCACAACCCGGCGCAGTACAACGGCATCAAGATGTGCCGCGCGAGCGCCGCGCCGGTGGGCCAGGACACGGGCCTGGCGGAGATCCGGGAGCTGGCGGAGCGCTGGTCGCAGGAGGGCGCCCCCGAACCGGCCGCCACGCCGGGAACGATCACCACCCGCGACACGTTGACGGACTACGCGGCCTATCTGCGCTCCCTCGTGGACCTCGCCTCCATCCGCCCCCTGAAGGTCGTGGTCGACGCGGGCAACGGCATGGGCGGCCACACGGTCCCGACGGTCTTCGAGGGCCTGCCCCTGACCCTGGTCCCGATGTACTTCGAGCTGGACGGCACCTTCCCGAACCACGAGGCCAACCCGCTCGACCCCGCCAACATCGTCGACCTTCAGCGGCGCGTCCGCGAGGAGTCCGCCGACCTCGGCCTGGCCTTCGACGGCGACGCGGACCGCTGCTTCGTCGTGGACGAGCGCGGCGAGCCGGTCTCCCCGTCGGCGATCACCGCCCTCGTCGCCGCGCGCGAACTGGCGAAGAACGGGGGCAAGGGCACGGTCATCCACAACCTGATCACGTCCTGGACCGTCCCCGAGGTGGTCCGGGAGAACGGCGGCACCCCGGTCCGCACCCGGGTCGGCCACTCCTTCATCAAGGCCGAGATGGCGAAGTCCGGCGCGATCTTCGGCGGCGAGCACTCGGCCCACTACTACTTCAAGGACTTCTGGAACGCCGACACGGGCATGCTGGCCGCCCTGCACGTCCTCGCGGCCCTCGGCGGCCAGACGGCACCCCTGTCGTCGCTCGTCGCCCAGTACGACCGCTACACCGGCTCCGGCGAGATCAACTCCACGGTCGCCGACCAGCGGGCCAGCCTCGCGGAGATCCGCGCGGTCTACGGAGACCGCGACGACCTCACCCTGGACGACCTCGACGGCCTCACCGTCACCGCCGCCGACTGGTGGTTCAACGTCCGCCCCTCCAACACCGAACCGCTGCTCCGCCTGAACGCGGAGGCGAGGGACGAGGCGACGATGACGAAGGTGCGGGACGAGGTACTGGCGATCATCAGGGGCTGAGCCCCCTGGGCGGTCGCTCCGGCGGACGGTCACCCGTCACCCGTGGCCAGCCCAACCCACCCCACCGGCGGTAACCTGACCGCACGCGAACATCCCGCCCCCGAAGGGAAACCCCATGCCGCTCGAAGCCGGCCTCCTGGAGATCCTCGCCTGCCCGGCCTGCCACGCCCCCCTCAAGGAGCAGGAGGCCGAGCTGATCTGCACCGGTCAGGACTGCGGCCTGGCGTACCCCGTCCGTGACGGCATCCCCGTCCTCCTCGTCGACGAGGCCCGCCGCCCGGCGTAAGCAGCACAGCAGCAATTCCCACAACCGCACCACACCAGGACAAGGACCTCGGCAACCGGAGGCCGCTCCCATGCTCGACGAATCGCTGCTCGACGCCCCGGAGGGCCTCGCCGAGGCCGACCGCCGAGGTCTGCTGCGCGGTGCGGCCGAGGCCGGCGCCCGCGTCCGTACGGCCGCCCGGCACGCCACCGAGGCCGGTGTCCAGGAGCTGAAGCCTGACGGCCGCCCGCGCGCCGTCCTGATCGCGGGCCCCGGAGTCGCCGCCACCCACGCCGCCGACCTCCTCGGCACGCTGGCCGGCCCCGGCAGCCCCGTCACCCGCCTGGCCCCCACCGGCGTCGCCCCGGCCGCCGGCGCCCTGCGCTGGGAGCTCCCGGGCTGGGCAGGATCCGTCGACCTGCTGCTGATCGCCACCCCGGACGGCACCGAACCCAGCCTCTCCCTCCTCGCCGACCAGGCCTACCGGCGCGGCTGCTCGGTCGCCGCCGTCGCCCCCGCCGGCACCCCGCTCGCCGAGGCGGTGGCCGGCGCCCACGGCCTGTTCATGCCGATGGCGACAGCACCGTACGACCACGGCGAACCCCTCGCCGGCTCCTCCCCGGGCGTCCTGTGGGCACTGCTCACCCCACTGCTCGCGCTCCTCGACCGCATCGGCCTGCTCACCGCCCCGCCGGAGTCCCTGGAGAAGGTCGCCGACCGCCTCGACCACATCGCCGAGCGCTGCGGCCCGGCCATCGTGACCTACAGCAACCCCGCCAAGACCCTCGCCTCGGAACTCGCCGACGCGCTCCCCGTGGTCTGGACGGAGGGCGAATCCGCCGGCCCCGCGGGCCGCCGTTTCGCCGCGGCCCTCGCCGAACTGGCCGGCCGCCCCGCCCTGGTCGCGGAACTCCCCGAGGCCCTGGCGGCCCACACCGCCCTGCTCGCGGGTCCGCTCGCCGCCAGCGCCGACCCCGACGACTTCTTCCGCGACCGCGTGGAGGAGGCGCCCGCGCTGCACGCGCGCGTGGTGCTGCTCCGCGACCGGCCCATCGGCGGACTCACCGCCGCGCCCGCCGCCCGCGACCTCGCCCTCGGCCACGACACCCCGATCAGCGAACTGGAGCCCGAGGCGGGCGACGAGCTGGAGACCCTGGCGGAACTGATCGCCGTCACCGATTTCGCCGCCGTTTACCTCACGCTCGCTTCCGGGGCCTGAGGTGGACACCGACACCGGGCCCGCCGTACGAAGGACGGCCTGAGGGCCGTACCAGGGCGGACCGGTGGCGGAACACAAGGTGAACACGATCGCCGCGCGACGCCGCACGACGTGACTCGCCGCCGTACCGCGCCTTACGCAGACAGAACCGGCAGAGCGCAGAGAGAAGTCATGGACCGCCTCGACAACACCATCCGCCCCTACGCCTGGGGTTCCCCGACCGCCATCCCGAAGCTGCTCGGGGTCGAGCCGAGCGGCGAGCCGCAGGCGGAGATGTGGATGGGCGCGCACCCGGGCGCCCCCTCGCGCACCGAGCGCGGCACGCTCGTCGACATCATCGACGCGAACCCGAAGGCCGAGCTGGGCGAGGCGGCCGTGGCCAGGTTCGGCCCGCGCCTGCCCTTCCTGCTCAAGATCCTCGCCGCCGGCGCCCCGCTCTCCCTCCAGGTCCACCCCGACCTGGAGCAGGCCAGGGAGGGTTACGAGGACGAGGAGCGGCGCGGCATCCCGGTGGACGCCCCGCACCGCAACTACAAGGACGCCAACCACAAGCCCGAACTGATCTGCGCGCTCACCGAGTTCGACGGACTGTGCGGCTTCCGCGCTCCGGAGCAGGCGGCCGAACTCCTCGACGGCCTCGGCGTCGACTCCCTCAAGCCGTACGTCGACCTGCTGCGCGCCCACCCCGAGGAAGCGGCCCTGCGCGAGGTCCTCACCGCGATCCTCACCGCCGACCGCGAGGAGATGGCCCACACGGTCGCCGAGTCGACGGCCGCCTGCACCCGCCTCGGCGGCGACTACCTGCCGTACGCCGACATCGCGCACCACTACCCGGGCGACCCCGGTGTGATCGCCGCGATGCTCCTGAATTACGTCCGGCTGCAGCCCGGCGAGGCTCTCTTCCTCGGCGCCGGCATCCCGCACGCCTACCTCAACGGCCTCGGCGTCGAGATCATGGCCAACTCCGACAACGTCCTGCGCTGCGGCCTGACCCCCAAGCACGTCGACGTCCCCGAACTCCTGCGCATCGTCCGCTTCGAGGCGGCCGACGCCGGTGTGCTGCGCCCCGAGGCGGCCCCGGACGGCGAGGAGGTCTACGAGACGCCGATCGACGAGTTCCGGCTCTCCCGGTACGTCCTGCCCGAGGGCACCACCGCCCACGACCTGACCCTGCCCACCCCGCAGATCCTGCTCTGCACGGCCGGCACGGTCCGCACGGGCGAGTACGACCTCGCCCCCGGGCAGTCGGTGTTCGTTCCCGCGGGCGAGAAGGCCGAGGTGTCGGGCGCGGGCACGGTCTTCCGTGCCACGGTGATCATCTGAGGGGCCCGCGTCCCTCCCGGGACAGGGCTGCAAGAATGGCCCACCGGCAAAGCACGGGCAAAGACGAGAGCCGGCGAAGACGAGTACGAGAAGGGACAACGCGAACACATGAGCGCGTCAGGCGGCACCAAGGCGATCGTGGCGGCACTCGGCGCCAACCTCGCGATCGCGGTATCGAAGTTCGTGGCGTTCGCGTTCAGCGGCTCCTCGTCGATGCTCGCCGAGGGCGTCCACTCGCTCGCCGACTCCGGCAACCAGTTCCTGCTGCTCATCGGCGGCAAGAAGGCCCAGCGCGAGGCGACCCCGCAACACCCCTTCGGCTACGGCCGCGAGCGGTACATCTACGCCTTCCTCGTCTCGATCGTCCTCTTCTCGGTCGGCGGCATGTTCGCCATCTACGAGGGCTACGAGAAGATCAGCCACCCGCACGAGGTGGAGCACTGGTACTGGCCGGTGGGCGTCCTCGTCTTCGCCATAATCGCCGAGGGCTTCTCCTTCCGCACGGCCATCAAGGAGTCCAACGAACTGCGGGGCAAGCTGTCCTGGTCCCAGTTCATCCGCCGCGCCAAGGCCCCCGAGCTGCCCGTCGTCCTCCTGGAGGACTTCGGCGCGCTCATCGGCCTCGTCCTCGCCCTCTTCGGCGTCGGTCTCGCCCTGCTCACCGGCGACGGCGTCTGGGACGGCATCGGCACGGTCTGCATCGGCGTGCTGCTCGTCCTGATCGCCCTGGTCCTCGCCGCCGAGACCAAGTCCCTCCTCCTCGGCGAGGCCGCCGGCGTCGAGGAGGTCAAGAAGATCGAGGCCGCGATCGTCGACGGCGACACGGTCACCGGCATCATCCACATGCGCACCCTCCACCTCGGCCCCGAGGAACTCCTGATCGCCGCCAAGATCGCCGTCCAGCACGACGACACGGCCGCCGAGGTCGCGAAGGCCATCAACGCCGCCGAGGCCCGCATCCGCGAGGCCGTCCCCATCGCCCGCGTGATCTACCTCGAACCCGACATCTACAGCGAGGCCGAGGCCGCCAAGGGCCCCGACCCGAAGGCCACCCCGGGCGGCCCCACCCCGCATCCGGCCGGCCACTGATCCCTGGCCGACAGCACGGGCCCGCTTCCCCACTCGGGGAGGCGGGCCCGCACTCTTCCGCGCCGTCCCCACCCCTCGAACGGCGTGAACTGTTCGGAGGCGGACTGGGGGCCGCCCGCTCCTCCGGTGTAGCTTGGGACGGAGCCAGACGTCGCTGCTGATGGCGGTCGGGCGGTCCCACACGGACCGGCCGAGGGAGAGAGGGCCTCCGACGGACTGCGCTGCGCGCACGCGGGCATGCCTGTGTCCTCTTCTCGGGCACCCTGTGTCCGCCGCCGCGCAGACCAGCCGTACCCACCCTCGTCCCAACCCCGAGGAGCAGTTCGCAATGACGACTGTCGACAACCGACAGGACTTCAAGGTCGCCGACCTCTCCCTGGCCGAGTTCGGCCGCAAGGAGATCACCCTCGCCGAGCACGAGATGCCCGGCCTGATGTCGATCCGCAAGGAGTACGCCGCCGCGCAGCCGCTGGCCGGCGCCCGCGTCACCGGCTCCCTGCACATGACCGTGCAGACCGCCGTCCTGATCGAGACCCTGGTCGCCCTGGGCGCGCAGGTCCGCTGGGCGTCCTGCAACATCTTCTCCACCCAGGACCACGCGGCCGCCGCCATCGCCGTCGGCCCGAACGGCACGGTGGACAACCCGCAGGGTGTCCCGGTCTTCGCCTGGAAGGGCGAGACCCTGGAGGAGTACTGGTGGTGCACCGAGCAGGCGCTGACCTGGCCGGACAGCCCCACCGGCGGCCCCAACATGATCCTCGACGACGGCGGTGACGCCACCCTCCTCGTCCACAAGGGCGTCGAGTACGAGAAGGACGGCAAGGTCCCGTCCGTCGACACCGCCGAGTCCGACGAGCACCGCGTCATCCTCGAACTCCTGCACCGCACCATCACGGACGGCTCGCAGAAGTGGACCCAGCTGGCCTCCGAGATCCGCGGCGTCACCGAGGAGACCACGACCGGCGTCCACCGCCTGTACGAGATGCAGCGCGACGGCGTCCTCCTCTTCCCGGCGATCAACGTCAACGACGCCGTCACCAAGTCGAAGTTCGACAACAAGTACGGCTGCCGCCACTCCCTGATCGACGGCATCAACCGCGCCACCGACGTCCTGATCGGCGGCAAGACCGCCGTCGTCTGCGGCTACGGCGACGTGGGCAAGGGCTGCGCGGAGTCCCTGCGCGGCCAGGGCGCCCGGGTGATCATCACCGAGATCGACCCGATCTGCGCGCTCCAGGCGGCCATGGACGGCTACCAGGTCACGACCCTCGACGAGGTCATCGACAAGGCCGACATCTTCGTCACCACGACCGGCAACAAGGACATCATCATGGCCTCGGACATGGCCAAGATGAAGCACCAGGCCATCGTCGGCAACATCGGCCACTTCGACAACGAGATCGACATGGCCGGCCTCGCCAAGGTCCCCGGCGTCGTCAAGGACGAGGTCAAGCCGCAGGTCCACACCTGGACCTTCCCCGACGGCAAGGTGCTCATCGTCCTCTCCGAGGGCCGCCTGCTGAACCTGGGCAACGCCACCGGCCACCCGTCGTTCGTGATGTCCAACTCCTTCGCGGACCAGACGCTGGCCCAGATCGAGCTGTTCACCAAGCCCGACGAGTACCCGGTCGGCGTCTACACGCTGCCCAAGCACCTCGACGAGAAGGTCGCCCGCCTGCACCTGGACTCGCTCGGCGTGAAGCTCACGACGCTGCGCCCCGAGCAGGCCTCGTACATCGGCGTGAAGGTCGAGGGTCCGTACAAGTCGGACCACTACCGCTACTGAGTCCGGTACCGAGTCCGAGCCCCGACCCCCGGGGAACGCGCCCGTGCACCGGACGCGCTCCCCGGAGGCAGGTCCTCCGGTCCACCGGGACAGGCCCCCGCACCCCCGTGCCGGGGGCCTGTCCCATTGGTCCGCCGACCACCCCTCCGGCCGTACGACCGGACCGGGCGCCGGACCCTTCCCCCGTCAAGCCCCAGGACCCCCATGCCCCGCGGCCGCTATTCGCTCCACGATCCGCACGATCACACCCCCCTCGGCGAAGAACACTTCCAGTGCGCCCCCGGCCCCTCCGGCTGGCGTTATGTCTCCCAAGTGACCACCCCCTCCGGTGACCAGACCGGTTCCGTCGATCTCGCCCTCGACGAACTCGGCCGCCCCATCCGCCTCGAACTCCACGCCGGGAGCTGGCAGGTGCGCGCCGCCGCCCTCGACGGCGTCACCTGGGTCCGCACGGACCCCACCGGCACTCAAGCCACCGAAGGCAATGTGCGCGCGCACGCCTTCACCGGCACGTCCCCCGCGTTCCTGATCGCCACCGCCCGCCTCCTGCGCCTCACCCCTTCCGCCGCCGCGACCCGCGTACGCCTCGTGGCCTTCACGGCCCCGGTCCTCGCCCCACGCACCGTGGACCAGTCCTGGGCCTTGCTGGAAAGAGAAACACACGCCACTGACAATGGCCCCCTGACCGTGGACAAATACCAGGTCACAGCCCTGGACACCGGTGAACAGCACACCGTGCACCTCGCCGGCGACGTGGTCCTGGCAGCGCCCGGGATCGAGCTGGAGGACCTGCAGTCGCCACCGTCCGTCTTCAACGACTGACCACTGACCACTGACCACTGACCACCGACCACGACTGACCACGCCGGACGCGCCGGAGGGCCGGACGGACCGGATGTGGTGGATGCGCTGGATGTGCCGGGTCGTGCTTACGCCGGCGGTACGAAACCGGTGGACGGCCGCTCGGTCGTCGGCGTCGGCGTCGGCGGAGGGACGGGTGCTGGGGCCGGAGCCTGCTCCACCGGCGGCGGATACATCGCAGTCGGCACTGGCGGTACGGGCTGATACGGGGTGGGAGGCGCAGGGGCCAGCGGCACCGGAGGGGCGTAGCCCTGGTGAGGAACCGGGGGAACGTAGCCCTGTCCGTATCCGTACGGAGCACCCGGCACCGGGGGGCCGTACCCATGGGGAGCAGTCGGCGCCGGCGGAGCGAACGTGCCGGGTGCCCCGGGGGCGGAAGAGGCGGCATGCTCGGCGAAGGCCCGCCGGGCCTCACGGGCCTGCCGCTCCTGCACCACCGCCGCCAGATACGCGGCCGGCGGAATGCCCTGCGGAGCCGGCGTCCCCGTCCGGTTCGCGAGATCGGTCGCGAGCCGCTCCGCCATCGCCCAGGAGACCTGCGGATCAAGCTGCTGCATCCGCGTCAGGTACTGCCGTACGGCCAGCCACAGCCCGTCCGGCACCGCCGACAGGTCCAGCTCACCGAATCGTCCGGCCAGCCAGGGCGGAGGCGGCGGAATGAAACGGGCCTGCCCGACGGGCACCCGCTCCCGCACGACCAGCGTCCCGGCGAACACGTCGCCCAGTCGCCGCCCACGCGCCGAGACCAGCGAGGAGATACAGGCGACGACCCCGAACGTCATCAGAATCTCGACCACACCGAGGGCACCACGCACCAGCGCGTGCCGGAAGCGGATCGGCCCGCCGTCGTCGCGTACGACGCGCAGTCCGCAGGCCATCTTCCCGAGCGAGCGCCCGTGGCTCAGTGTCTCCACCGCGATCGGCGCGCCCACCAGCAGCAACAGGAAGGTGGCGATCGACAGCGCGATCTGCGCGGCCTCATCGAGCGAAGCAGTGGCCGCCACCAGGCCGATCGTCACCCCGATGTACACGATCATGGCCACGATCAGGTCGAGCAGCACCGCCAGCGCCCTGCTGGGCACTTTCGCGGGACGCAGTTCGAGCGCCACCGCCTCGCCCGTCACCAGCTCACTCACGCCCGCCGCCTTCCCCTGGTCTGCCCTGTACGGAGCAAGTCTGCCAAGCTGAGGGCGCATCGTGCCGCAGTACGACAAGCTGACAGCTAAGACAGACAGTCGACGACCAGCCGAGGAGCAGGCAGACCCGATGGACCTCGACGTCTTCGTCTCCGCACACCGAGCCGAGTGGGACCGCCTCGACGCGCTCCTGCGCCGGCAGCGGCGCCTCAACGGAACCGAAGCCGACGAACTCGTCGCCCTCTACCAACGCACCGCCACCCATCTCTCCCTGATCCAGTCCAGCGCTCCCGATCCCCAGCTCGTCGGACGCCTCAGCCAGCTCGTGGCACGCGCGCGCAGTGCGGTGACCGGCACCCGCCGCGCCTCCTGGCGCGATGTCGCCCGCTTCCTCGGGCAGGGATTCCCGGCCGCCGTCTACCGCTCCCGTCACTGGTGGGTCCCCACCGCGCTCCTCTCGACCGCCATCGCGATCCTCCTGGGCTGGTGGATAGGCACGCATCCGGACGTGCAGGCGACCATCGCGGCCCCCAGCCAGCTCCGCGAGCTGACCCGGCCCGGCGGCGAGTACGAGACCTACTACTCGAGCCACCCCGCGGCTTCCTTCGCTGCCCAGGTGTGGACGAACAACGCCAGGGCCGCAGCGATGTGCCTGGTCCTGGGCGTCTTCCTCGGCCTCCCGGTCCTCTGGATCCTCTTCGAGAACATGCTCAACCTGGGCGTCGGCTTCGGCCTGATGTCCTCGGCCGGCCGTCTCGACACCTTCCTCGGCCTGGTCCTCCCGCACGGGCTGCTCGAACTCACCGCGGTCTACGTGGCCGCCGGCACCGGACTCCGTCTCGGCTGGACCCTGATAGACCCGGGCCCGCGCAGTCGTCGTGCGGCCCTGGCGGAGGAGGGGCGCGCAGCCGTGGGCATGGCGATCGGCCTGGCCCTGGTCCTGTTCGTCTCCGGTGCCATCGAAGGCTTCGTCACCCCGTCCGGCCTGCCCACCTGGGCTCGCATAGGCATCGGGGTGGCAGCGGAGCTGGCCTTCCTGGCGTACGTCTTCGTCCTCGGCGGACGGGCCGCGCGCGTCGGCGAGACGGGCGACCTGGAGGAGGCCGAGCGCAGTGCGTTCGTCCCAACGGCCGCCTGATGTGCGGAGACCTCCCGTGAGCTGCTAGTCTCCTCTTCGCCCCGGAAGACCCGTTGACACGGGTCGGGTGGGGAGGTAGATTCAAACAGTTGCCTAGAATTGGACAGGTTCAGGGCTGATCGTTAGAATCGATCTGCTTCATAACGGAGACTTCTCTCCGAACATCGAAGCCACTCCCGATTTACTCAGAAATGAGCGGCCGGTCAGAACGGCCAAGAACTTCTGATAAAGTCGGAATCGCCGAAAGGGAGCCGGAAGGCAACCGAAAAGGCAAAGGCCCTCCAACGGCCACCGGAAATGAATTCCGACCGGAAACGGAACGGAAAACGGATCTGGTAAGGTTGGAAACACCGAAGGGAAGCCCGGAGGAAAGCCCGAGAGGGTGAGTACAAAGGAAGCGACCGTTCCTTGAGAACTCAACAGCGTGCCAAAAGTCAACGCCAG